>NZ_JBEXYE010000009.1:0-319828 GCF_040630785.1 Nocardia sp. NPDC005746 | reverse complement strand
GAGCAGTCGGCGTTGAAATGCCTGTATCTGGTGACTCGTTCCCTGGACCCGACCGGGCAGGGCCGGGCACGATGGGCGATGCGGTGGAAACCGGCCCTCAACGCGTTCGCCATCACCTTCGAAGGCCGGATCCACCCGACCGGGAACTAACCCACACCGAGGTCGGATCCACCGTTAATCCGAAGCTCCCCGGCTATGGCGATGGCATCATCCGGGTCGCCCCCGATGTCGGTATCGACGATCAGCGGCATGGTCGACAGCGGTGGAAGCATGTCCGGCAAGGCCGACAGGGCGTTGGCCCTGTCCTGCAATCCGACACTCCTGGCCTGGTCGAACAGCGCATCGCGAATCTGATTCGCAGACTGCTCCGGGTGGTCGGTCACCAGTCGTCGGCGCGGATTCGGCCCGGGGTGATGTCGTCGAGTTCCTCGACGTCGGTGAAGGTCATGGCTGGTTCGGTGGCTTGCCGCTCCGGGGAATTCGGGGGAGCGGTGGAGGCGGGGATGGGTTCGGGGATGCGTTCGGTGAGGTCGGGCATGCCTTCGATGAGGTCGGACATCTTCGGCATGCGGCCGCGGCGTTCCTGGATCGGGCTCAGGAGTTCGGAGCTCTTGTGGGCCAATTCGGTGGCCGCGGCTTGGGCGGCTTCGGTGATGGCTTTGCCGAGCTCGGGGAGTGGGAGGTCTTCGAGGTCGGGGTCCAGGCGGGTTTCGATGACCGTGCCGTCGGCGTTCACGACTACGGTGACCCGTTTCTGCAGGGCGTAGCCGGTGGCCATGAGTTGGGCACGCTTCTGCTGCATTTCGCCGAGGACCCGCATTTGCTGCTGGAACTCGTCGATCATCGATGCCAGTTCGGCTTTCGCGCTCTCGTTCGCCATGGCTACTTGAACGCGCCGGCGCTGTTCTGGTCGGTGCCGTCGAGCTGCTTGCCGGACTTGGCCTGGCCGTCGGAGTTGTCTCCGGCGTTCTTGGCGAGGGTCTCGGACAGGTTCTTCAGGGTCTTGCGAGCCGCTTTGTAGCCGGAGCCGTCCTCGGCGCCCGCGAATTGCTCACCGTAGGTGTCGTTGCCCCACGGTTCGCCCTTACCGCCGAGGGTGGCCATGAGGCTGTCCACCACGGTCCGTAGTCGAGCGTTGACGTGGTCGGTCTTGACGGCCGCCTGCCGCAATAGCTCCGGATCGACCTCGACTTTGTCCGTCATCTGGTTCTATTCCTCCCCGTACAACACTGGCGCCGACAGTAATTGGGCACCGTCATCGATGCCAACGCGATATTCAGCCGCGTTGCCGCATCCGCTCCTGGAAACGCTGCGCGAAGCCGGCGATGTACACGGTCGGTGGCACCGAGGACGACGACGCCTCGATCACCCCGTCGTCGGCCATGTAGTAGATGGCGCGGCCGATCATGATCTCGCCGGGCCGGGTGGGCACGAAAACCATCCAGCCATTGTCGATTCGCTCGGCGGTCAGCTGGTCGAGGGGGTAACCGCCGGTGTCGGTCCCGCGCGCGAGGATGAATCGGCGGACCTGTTCGATGGCGTCGATCCGGCTCAGCGGCGGCGCGGTGACGAAGGTTCGGAGCCCCGCCAGCGTGAACTGGTTCAGCGCCGAATCCACGTCGTGTTCGGCTGGATCGAAGACCGCGGCCACCGTCTCGTAAGTCACCACACCGGCCTGGGCTGCCGAAACCAGGTTCGCGACAGCGGATTTCGTGGCGTCGGTGATCGTCTTGCCGGCCGACTCCATCACCTGCAGGATCGTGTCGACCGTCGAGTCGGTCGTCCAGATCCCGGGTACCGCGGCAGCCACCCCCGGGCCGAGCGGCGATTCGCCGCGGAACCACTGCCCGTCCTCCCACCAGTAGCAGAAGGTCAACTGCCCGGTGGCCGCCCGCGGATTCAGCACCGCGTCGGTGACCCAATCCGGTGCGCCCGCATACAGATTCGGCAGGGGAGCGCCGTCGTTGTAGACCGCATCGAGCTCCGGTGCGTTGAGCACCCCGCCCGAGATGACGGCCCGGTCGCCGGGCAGCGTGTACAGCGTGCTCCCGCTGCGGTTCGGGCCTTCGAACCAGGCCAGTGCGGGCAGTATGCGCGGACCGTGCGGGGCGTCGAGGGCGACGAACACCGCCGCGAGGGCGGTCCAGTTGGACCACATCAGCGGCAGCGGCGGGAAGACCTCGGTCGTAGCCTGCCCGCGGATCTCCTCGGCCCGGTCGGATCGAGCCTGCTGGGCCGCGGCCCGTGGCGAGCGCAGCAGCCGATCGCCGTGGCTCACATACGCGGCCAGCCAGACGGGTAGTCGTTCGCGGGGATACTCCCGCAGGTCGGCCAGGTACGCCTCGGCCGGAAACAGTTGATCGTCCGGGAACGGCTCGTCGCCGTAGTCGTAGTCGGTCTGCACCTGACCCGCGTTGTTGAGGCTGATTCGCATCCGCCACCACGGGCCTTCGCTCATCGCGGCCGTGATCTCGCGCTGTTCCTGCACGAGCAGCAGGACGGTCTCCGACGGCTCGGCTCGAAAGGCCTGGTCCCCGGCGGAGTACACCACGCTCCAGGCCTTGGCGGTGACGGTCCACGCGAAGGTGGCGTCGACTCGCTCCCAGCCTTCCGGCGCGGCGGTCGCGAGTTCACGGGCGATGCGGTGGGTCAGTTCCCGGGCTTGCTCGATGATCCGGCCCTCGTCGGGAACCGATTCCGGCCCCGGGTGCGATACGACGCTGAACCCGATGTCGGATTCCTGGTTCGCCTGCGCGAATCCGGCCATGAACGACCGCATGAATTCGTCGTCCGGATTCCCCGCCTGAGGCCTGTCCACGTCTCGAGCTCCCCTCCTCGACCGCCGCACGTTCCACCCGGTCGGATACCTGTGCGACCTTACACATTCGAGGTGCTCGTGTAGGCCCCGGCCGAGGGTAGCTCAGTGTTCGCGGGGACCGATGTGACCGTCGTCGGTGATGTGCAGAGCGTCCAATGCCGCGGTCGGTCCGCCGGTGATGGCGACTTCCCAGCCGCCCTCGGTGCGCTGAGGCGCGAAGGACATGGCGTCGGTGTCGACGCCCGCGCCGACCAGGTACAGCCGGATCCGGTCGGCGGCCTCCGATTCCAGCAGCCCGCCGGGGGGAGCGTCATGGACCGGCCAGGGACGACGCCGCCGGAAACCGAGGCGTTCGATCTCCCGGGCCTGCTGTTCCTCGAGGTTCTCGCCGCGCCCGCGCGCCAGGATGCTCCACACCGCGTCGCGTTTGTCCCAGCGGTAGAAGAACGCGCGGCTGGTCACCTGCAACCGGGCCGAGATCAGCCCGGAGTCCGTGCGTTGCTGCACGTCGATGCGGGCGCTGTGCCCGTATCGATCGTCGAGCAATACCTCCAGGTCGCGGGTCTTGGCCGACGAATTCTCCTGGGTCCGCGTCACCACGGTCGACGGCATGGCCGCGAATCGCCGCACCAGGTCGTCGAATTCGGTCGGCGGGCCGGAGAATCGGGCGCTGATCTGGTGAATCCGCCCGTTGAAGCCCTTGTCGACGCGGTTGAATCCCTCCCCGACGAGACCGGCCTTGTCCCAGGTTTCCGACCCGTCGAGTTCGGGCTCGAACCCCAGACCCTCGAGCAGCGAGACCAGCTCCCGGGCGCGATGCGCGCCCTGCGCGATCACCGCGGCGGCCTGGCGTTTGCTGATCGGCGTCAGCGTCGAGGCGACCCCGCCCCGATAACCCGTGTACTCCTCGGGACCGATCCGGCGCACGCCCTGAGGAATGAACCACAGTGTTCGCACGGCGACATCCCTTCCGCGTCGGTCCGGCCCCGCAATCTTGCCGCCGACCATAGCCGATCAATAGCGGCGGGGCGCCGCCCCAGTTGATCCTCGGCGCGTTCTGTGGCAGCGTGGCGCGAGATCGTGAGCTGTCACGGCGTGAAAGGCGCTGTCGGACAGCGCATCAGCAGAGCAGGTCAGCGCGTATTCGGGGGCGGTCGTGGCGTCACGGGGGTGTCTGGTTGAAACCACTACCGGGCGAGTGATTCTCATCGCAAGTGGTCGGCGATGATCTGGGAGCCGCCGCTCGCGGGGACGCTCGGGTGGCTGGTCGGCATGAAATGGCCGGACGGCAACGAGGATTCCATGTGGGGAATCGCCGACGACTGGAAGTCCAGCGCCAAGGATCTGCGCTCGATCGACGCCGACATCGACGAGGCCATCGCGGCGGTCCGCAGGGCGTATCCGACCGGCGACGGTGGCGACAAGATCATCGAGCAATTGCGGACCATGCGCGTCGGCGACCAGTCGATCGACAAACTCGCCGAATGGTTCGAGACCATCGCCGGCACTGCGGAGAACACCGGAACCGAGCTCGAATACACGAAGCTCATGTTCTATACGACGCTGATCACCCTGGCCGCCGATATCGCCGCGGCCTGGCTGTTCCCGCCGACCGCGCCGATGGCGGAGGGCGCGGCGATCGGTATCGGGCGGATCGCGGTGCGCATTCTGACACGGCGGGCCATCAATTTCCTCGGCAAGGAGGGGCTCAAAGCCACCGAGGTCTCGCTGATGCGTTTCGCCTTGCGGCAGACGATCATCGGCGGTGCGTTGGGTGCCTTGCAGGATGGCGGAATTCAGGCCTACCAGCACGAATTCGGCCGCCGGAGCGAGATCAATACCCAACAGCTGCTGCTTTCGGCCGGTGGCGGGGCGGCCGGTGGACTTGTCGCGGCTCCTATCGGCAGATGGCTTCCGCAAGCCATGGTCAACCAGATCGCCAAAGCGCCCATCAAGAAGCTCACCGCGGAGAAGGCCTCCAATCTGCTCGTGGGAGGCATCGCGGGCGGTGTCGCCGGGCTCGCGGGCTGGGCGGTGAGTGGCGGTGTCACGCACAACTGGCATTTCGATCCCCGCGTCGTCACCGCGGGCATCGCCGGCGGCACCCTGCCTGGCGTGGCTCATGAGGGCAAGTCGCCCTGGAAGGGGAGCCCGGACAAGCTCGGAGTCACCAGCCCGAAGGCCGGTGGATCACCGTTGGCCGTCACGGACAAGCAAGTTCACCCTTCGGCGATCAACAACGCTGCGCACACCGAGAATTCGCCGCATGACGCGGCTCCGCCCCATGAGAAGAACACGGGCGGAACGACTCCGGGCGAACAGCCCCAAGGCAGGCCGACGGATCCGCAGCCACGGCCCACCGATCCCGGGGTGCCCAAGGAGTCCCTCGCCGCCGTGCCCAAGGCGGATCCGGTCGCGCCGGTTCCGGTCCACAACGCGCAGGTTGTCGACGCGCATCCGACCGGGAGCCCACAGCACTCCAATCCCGCGCACACACCGGCGTCAGGTGAACCGAAGCCGGTTCCGGCTGCGGCTCCGCGGGCGGAGACGCCGGTGCTTTCCAGGCCGGAGGCCTCGGTGGCGCCACGCGCGGACACGTCGGCCCCTGGCCGCGCCGATGCGCCGGGCACTCACACTGCACCCGCCGAACCGCGAGCGACGCCCGCGGCGATCCGTGACGCGGGGAGCCAGCCGACGCCGATGGCGGCCCGCGCCACCGGCCTCGAAGTACCTGCCGGTCGTGTGGGCGAGCGTGTGGATCTCGCGGATCCCGGGCGCACGGTCGAGTCCACCGCGCGCCCGGAGAGCCGCGAACTCGTCGGTGCGGGTGCCGGGCCCGAATCTCGCATCGGTGCGAGACCCGAGCATCCCACAGGGTCACCGGGACCGCATGGCCCGCGACGCACCGGCGACCAGACCCCCGATTCATCGAGGCTCGGCGATCATCCCGTCGGTGACCAGAGCACTCGTCATGCGGGTGATCCCGCCGCGGAACGGCCTGTGCTGCCGGAGGATTCGCCGATCTCGGAGGCCGAGCACGCACACGCGCGCGAGGCGCTTCAGCAACTGCACCCCGACGGCTCACCCGAGCATCTGCTGCATCCGCAGGAAACCGATATCGCGGGCGCGCACAATCGGGCGACCGAGAACCACGAGTGGTGGCACGGTCTGACGCCCGAGCAGCAGCACGCGATGATCAAGGCGCATCCGCACGAGATCGGCAATGCCGACGGTCTGCCCCCGCACGTGAAGGACGAGGCCAACCGGCTGGCCATCACCCAGGACCTGAACGCGCTGCACGAGCGGAACCCGCGCATCGACAAGTGGACGAGCAGGTTCACCGATCCGGAGAACTTCCGGCAGTGGAAGAACCTCGAATCCACGCGCAAGGCGTTGGAGGAGGCGCACGATCTCGCGGCGGCGTACGCCGACCAGTTCGGCGGCGAAGAACCGCCGGTACACGTGCTGTCCTACGACTCCAAGGAATTCAACGGCGAGGGCCGCGCGGTCGTGGCGTTCGGCGACACGTCGAAGGCGTCGTCGGTCTCCTTCCACGTCCCCGGCATCACGACCACGGTCCGCAGTCTCGAAGGCAATCTGAAGAACGCCTTCAACCACATGTGGGAGACGACGCAGCGCACCCAGGAACCCGACATGGTCGCCTCCATCGCGTGGATCGGCTATGACGCGCCGAGCGGATTTCCGAAGATCGTCCGCGAGATGACCGATGCCCGCCTGGCGCAACGAGGCGGCGAGCTGCTGGCCCGAGATGTGGCCTCCTTCAGTCAGACTCGCCGACTGGGCGCGGAACTACCCGGCGGTCACCCCACCCCGGATGTTCACCTGTTCGGCCACAGTTACGGTTCCACGACCACCAGCTTCGCCGGCGCGGGCGGCCGCCTGCACGGCGACATCTCCACGATCACCCTGCTGGGTTCACCCGGTGCCGGCCCTGTCGGCCACGCCGCGGACTTCGGTATCGGCGCCCACAATGTCTTCGTCGCCAGCTCCTCCCGCGACCCGGTGACCTGGATCGGCGCGAACACCGTCGGCGAAATCGGTCGTGTCGCACCGAAACTCGGCATGGGTCTAGGCATGGACCCCGCCATCGAAGCTTTCGGGGCCCGCCGCATCGCCGCCCAATTCCCCGGCGGCACCCACACGTTGAGCGATATCTCGACGCACACCGGCTACTACAACCACATGGATGAGGGACGCTCCCTCCCGAGCGAATCCCTGCACAACTTCTCCCGCATCGCATCCGGTCAAACCCCGCACCTCCTACCGGAGTACTCGCGCCCCGGCCACGAAGACCTCAACGCCAGGCAACGCACCCTCGGCTCCAGCCCCCACGACCCGGCCCGCTTCCGCGCCCCCGAAACCGAAAGCCACCAGGGCGAACACCCCTACGGCTACGACGACTTGGTCCACGCCAACCGCACGCTGGACCCACCCCCCACCTCCCCCGAACGCACCCACACCGAAACCAACGACTGCGGCCCCCAAGCCCTCCTCCAGGTCCAAGAACTGACCGGCAACCCCAACATCCACGTCCCCGACGACCCGACGATCGCCGACCACGGCATGACCGCCGCGGAACTCGAGAACGCCGCAGGCGCCCACCTCGACCGCCACGAAACCCTCGGCTCCATAGCCGACCAACTCCACCGCCTCGGCGACGGCGCCACCGCCCTCGTCGTGGACGAATTCCACGGCCCCACAGACGCCAACGGCGTCGGCGCCCACGCCTACACCATCACCAATGACGGCGGCCGGCTCGTAGTCCACGACAACGCCGTCCCCGGCGGGCCGCACTCGTTCCCGCCGGACCGCACCAACGTCAAATCCACCCACGCGATCGTGTTCGATTCGCAGGGGAATCCGGTGCGGCCTATCGAATCCGTTCCGCGGGAGAATCCTGTCGGCCAGCGGCCGGAAGCCCGTATCGGCCAACCGGATTCGCACCCCGATGGATCCGAGCACGCGAACCCGGCCCATCGCCCCGATGGCGCGGAGCCCGCGCGCCCGAAGCTGCCGGTCGAAGACAAGCCGTACTACGCGAACCCGCGTTACGAAGACCCCACGGCCTCGCACGAGTACGCCGCGAAGAACAGGATCAGCCACGGCGAGGTCCAAACCATCCGAGACTTCGAGACCGGGAATCATCCCGAGATCTCCAGGCTCACCGACGCAGAGCTGGACGCGATCCGCCGCAACCAGGGGTTCAACCTCAACGAGCCGGTCAATGACGGTACCCGCAACGGCAACACGACCGCTCTGGCCGACCACGATGTCGAAATCCGCACCCTGGTGTCGGCATACAACAAGCTGCCGGATCATGAGGGGACCGTCTATCGCTCGCTCCGTTTCGATGATCCGGTCGCCATGGAGAAATTTCTCGAGGCCTACTCTCCGGGTAAAGAACCACCGGTCGACCCTGGCTTCGCATCGGCGGACAAGGACAGCTCGATGCCTGGCGGCAATGTCGAGCTGATCATCGATTCCCACACCGGGAAGGACATTTCCTGGGCCAGTCTCTCTCAAGAAGAGGTTGTCTTCCCGCCAGGCACCCGTTTCCGGGTCGAAAGCCGTGACTTCATCAACGGTAAGTACGTAGTCCGTCTCACCGATATAGGAAGGACCCCCGATGGCCATCAGCCCGGAGGAAATGGAACGCATAGCGCGGAAGGTTCTGGGCCCCACGATGCGGGACGAGATCGAGGACCCGGAACTCCAAGCGAAGCGCGACCGCGACCTGGCGATCCTGCAGGAGATGGACGCGAAGGGACGCCGCCCGGCCACCGAGGACCAGATCAAGATCTGGCAGGCATGGGGCGAGTCGGAGATCGCCCGGATCAACCGGGAACAGGGCGAGAACACCTAACCAACGAGGATTCAGCCGCTCCCACCCGCGCCTCCGACCCCGAGCAACGCTCGCCCAGTACGCATCTCGACCCGACGCTGGAGCGCCCGTCGACCCTGACGCCGCACCTGGCCTCACGTTTCGAGGAAATGCGAGCCGCCGCCGGTGAAATCGCGAAGGCGCATCACGAGCCGACGCGCGCCGCCGAACTGCCCGCGCTCCGCGAGAAATTCGTCGAGATCTTGGATCGTGTGGGCCTCATGGACCCACGCGAGAGCGTGACTCCCTGGCGCCTCCTCAAGGAATACGATCCCGCGCTCGCCCGGTACTTCGAGCAGCACCACGAAACACTGCTCCCAAAGGCAAACGAAGCCGTCACGCCGCATACGCCCCACACGGCCGACCACCAGCTGGCGTCGTCCACACCGGTTCGAGAGTCCCCGGAAGCTGCGGTCGACCGCAAACCAGATCTGCCCGAAGATGGCAGAGGCGCGGCGGGCGTGTCTGCGGCAGATAAAGGCGGCGAGGCTCCGCCAGGTTCGGTTCCTTCTGGCCCACGCCCAGAGTTCACGGACGGAGAGCGGGCACAGCATTGGCAACACCTCGACCAGGTGGAGGCTGCTCACCCCGTGGAATTCGATCACCTCCAACGGGATCCCGACAAAAATGGTGGCATTTCCGAACCGTCCAAGGACGAAGCGCGCGTGGGACTGGATCTGCGAGAACAAGGGCGTCTACCGCAGGATATCCAGCGACCGGCTCAGGCTGATCGTGGCGAGTTCTACTCGCCCAGCGCCGGGAGGTATTACGACATCAAGGGTGTTCACTCGGACTGGCCACCGTTCAACAATGTGCGCGACAAGTCAAAACCGTTCAAGGGCGCATATGACCCAGCGAAGAACAGTCGATGGGTCGATAAGCTCCGTGAGCAGATTGAGGAGAAGGACCGAACCGTAATCATCGACCTACGGAATGCCAACCAGGTCGCAATCGACGATATCTTGCTGATAGTACAAACACACGGATGGGACGATTATGTCATCTGGTACCCATGAGGACTGGGTCCCCCGCAGGTTTCCGAGCAGCGTAGAGGCATCGGCGCGGCTGCGTGACTGGCTGCTCGAACGCAAAGCGGGTGGACTCGATGCCGGCGGGCTCGATCTCAGCGACGCTGACCTGTCTGGAGGCAACTTCTCCGAATCCTGGTTCGGTGGAGCCATGTTGACCAATGCCAAGCTGGTCAATGCCGAACTGTATCGATCCGATGCGGAGGGAGCCGACTTCACTGGGGCGGACCTGACGCTCGCTTCTCTGGTGCGTGTGAACCTCGACGACGCGATCCTCCGGAATGCGATACTCGACAGCGCCAATTTGGTGGGCGCCTCACTGTATGGCGTTGACGCCGCGGGAGCCTCGCTTCGTGGCACTGCCCTCATGGGTTCTTCTCTGTTGCACGTCGACTTCCGCGGAGCGGACCTGTCCAACGCGATAGTTGAGGAGAACACCTTCAAGGTAAAGGTAGACGATACAACCGTATTCGAAGGTCTACGTGGGACCGTATTCGGGCCTATCACCATCACAGCGGGCGTTGAAGAGTACACGCTCGGCGGCGCGCAGTTGGAAGACTGGATCAATACTCGAGGCGGAGCTGTTCGAGTTCTCGCGCCGAAACCCCGCTCCTGATGTGGATTTCACTGCAGGAGTCATTTGAGTGTCCGGTTGTGTGCCGCAGCGTCAGATGAGGTCTCCCGGCAAGCGCAACATGCGCGCGAGGCTCAGGCGAACCTGACAGGCCCCCGTGGTTGCAGGCCGAACTGGAGAGCGTCAGCCGTGGCGCCGACTTCCGGTATTGATCTGTGCCGCAGCCTGATTGATGGCAATGGCGAGCTCTGTCGTGAGGCGCATGACTTCGAGGTAGGCGGCGGAGTCTCGGTCGTGGACGCCGCGGATCCAGCAGATGACTGCGCCCTCGTTGACCCGGATGCGGGCGGTGGGGGCGATCTGGACGATGGAGTAGGCCGCGGCCATGACCGGGCGGGTCAGGAGTGGGCGGGCCTGGTCGGGGTGGTTGGGGGTGAGGCCGAGGTACCAGCGGTCGAATTCTTCATTGCCGCTGGAGAATCGGCGGTGTTCGACCGACTTCTTGTCGAACTCGAGGAGCCATTCGCCTTGGGTCGAGAGCAGGTCCAGCCTGTCCACGGATCGGTTGACGCCCTCGATGACGACCGCGGTGTGCCGCCAGGTCGTGATCATGTTCCGGAACATGGTCTCGTGCTCGACCAAGAAGGTGGTGTAGGGAGCGCCGCCCGCCTGGCCGTGGATGGGATCCTTGTACTTGGCCTTCGACGGGTACGGGCACAGCCCGATGGCCGCGTGCTGCTGACGCCACTGCTCCGAGGGCCAGCCGACCGTGCCGCCCATCGCAGCCGCCATGGCCGCTTGCCTCTCACGGTTTCGGGCGTTGCCGGAAATATTGAGCGCCACTAGCGCCGCGACAACGATCACTCCGATGACAATGGCTATGACCATGAGAACCCCCTCCGTCACCGGTGATCCTATCCGTTGGCATAGGCGTGCCCCGGACCGGTCACTACCACCGACCTTTCGGTTGCGATCGGAGGCGAGGTCCTAGGTGAATCGTGCTGTCGCGGAATCAATGATTGGATTGCTCCCGTCGGCAAGAGTAAGCGGGGGACTTGTGATCCAGTTGAACGTCGGGCAGGTGTTCGCGGAGTACACGCTGGAAGGGGTGCTCGGCCGCGGTGGTATGGGGACGGTGTACTTGGCTCGGCATCCGCGACTGCCCCGCCAGGTTGCGCTGAAGCTACTCGCTCCCGAGGTCTCCAGCGACGAAGAGCTACGTCGTCGCTTCGACCGGGAGGCCAATGCGATTGCACGGCTGGAGCACCCGAACATTGTGGGTATTCACGACCGTGGCGTTCACGGCGGGCAGCTCTGGATCGCGATGCAGTATGTCTCCGGCTCGGATGCGTCACGGCTCAATCCGCGGGAGCTGTCAGTCGGACGCGCGGCGAAGATCATCGTGGAAACCGCGGCGGCGCTGGACTACGCACACAGTCGGGGCATAGTCCATCGAGACGTGAAGCCCGCCAACATCCTGCTGTCGAGTGCTGACACGGGGAGGGATGAACGCGCCATTCTCACTGATTTCGGAATCGCCCGGCTACAGGATGCGAATACCCAGCTGACATCCGCGGGAACTGTCACCGCGACGCTGGCCTACGCTTCGCCGGAGCAACTTTCGGGTGGGACGGTGGATCATCGATCTGACCAGTATTCGCTGGCCTGCACCTTGTTCGCGTTGCTGGCCGGGCAGCCGCCGTTCTCCGCGGACAACCCCGGACAGGTCGTCGCGGGCCATCTGGCGAGGCCGATCCCTCAACTCACTGGTTTCAGATCCGATGTAGCGCCGGCCCTCGACTCGGTGCTGGCCCGCGCGACCTCCAAGCGACCCGAGGACAGATTCGTCAGCTGTTCGGAATTTGCTACCGCGGTCGCCGCAGCCGCATGGCAACCAACGGTTTCCGCCCGGTCGGCACCGACGGTCGTAGCACCCGATTCGACTCCCACGCATGTATACCCTTCGCAACCTCAGCACCCGGTTCCTGAACCTTGGCAGCGTCTATCCGGGCCGGAGGTATCCGGTATCCCCAGGAGGTGGGTGCTCGGAGCCGGGGCGGCCGCCATCTCGGCCTCCGTCGTGGGCGTTGGTGGGGTAATCCTGTCGCGGCGTGGCGAGGCATCGACGACGGCTGGCCCAAGCGCGATACTCGATTGCGGTGGGGAGATCCGGCGGCTCGCCTTCAGCCCGGACGACGGGACTCTCGCGGTTGCTACCGGAGCCGCCGGCGGCTTTGTGCAGCTATGGGAACTGCGAACGCGTACACAAATCGGTCACTTCGCTCTGAGTAGCGTGACGGCGTTCGGGTTCAGCCCCGATGGAAGCAGCGTGGTCGCTACGGGCATGGTGCCAGGGTTCGGATTCTTCGATTCGCGGACCGGCCGATCGCTCGGTCCGCTTCGCTATCCGTCGCCTCCCTTGCCCGACGCGCAGCAATTCAGCGCTGATCGATCTTTGCTGGCCTTGGCTTCCGGCGGCGAACTCTCGTTATGGGACACTCGAACTGGTCAGAAGTCAGGTGGATCCATCTCAACGGACGAGCTCGTGAAGCACATCGCGTTCTCTTCGGATGGTTCGATGATCGCTTTCGTGGAAAAGCGTCGCCAAGCCGACAAGGTCCGGGTGTGGCTGTACGACACGGTGTCCCGCCAATCGATCTGCCCTCCGATCGATCTGGACAACGACGTTATGTCGCTGCGCTTCAGCCCCGACGGACGAACTCTCTCCGCGGCGACCTACTTCACCGGTGTGAGGCTCTGGTCAGTTCCTTCAGGAAAGCCCGCCGCCGCGCTCGACGCCAAGATCGACGCAGATTCTCTTGCCTTCAGCCCGGATGGACGTAGGGTAGCCACGGCAATCAGGAATGACGACTCCCGAATCTATCTGTGGGACACGGCCAACTGGAGCAGGCTGCCCATCCCTATCAACGAGAAGGCGAACAAGATTACGGCACTCGAATTTTCGTCGTCCGGCTCCGTGCTGGCTTCTGGCGGAAGTGACAGATTCGTGCGTCTGTGGGACTTGAATCGCGGCAATTGATCTGGCGTTGGACCGCATTCACAGATGGCGGTCAATGCTGCTTTGTCTGAAAGTCGTTCGGCCGCATGGCGGAAGACCCATGTCAGCTCACCCTCAGGCTGCGGGCGAGGTGCGATGTCGTCGTGGACATCCCGGCCAAAGGCTCGGCTGGCCCAGCGGCAGCCGGACCGGTTAGGCTGCGAACACATCCATCTGGGAGGGGAGAGCAATGGCTGGCGATGCGATGTCCGGACTCAAGGATGATGGCCGCAATGGCGTGGTGTTCGATCATGATGCAGCGACCACCATGGCCCAGCAGTGTGCGAGCATGCTGACGATCGTAGAGGCGGCCATCCGAGCGGTCGAACCAGCCAAGAAGATGAAGGCGCTGAGTCAGAAATCCGACAACGACTCGGGTCATCAGTTGGCGCAAAAGTTCGATCGTGCTGCGACTAATCTGGTCGAGACGGTATTGAAGGATCACCGCGACATCTTGACCGAGATGGGTGAGGCATTCGTTGCGGCAGGAAAACTGTATATCGGTACAGATGAGGCATCGAGAGATGCTATAAATAGCGGAAAGTTCACTGATCAGCAGCTTTCCGGAGCCTTTAAGGATTTTCGTAGCGGCGGTGGGCAACCTGGCCTGGCCGAGCCGAATATTCCTGTTGCATCCCTGGATATGCCAGGCTGGAAGCAGTCCAGTTGGAACCAAGAATGGAACTTCTTTTCCGACTCCACCGATGGGTACAGTTGGTCGGGTACGGCGAAGAAGGACTACGGAAATACACTAGCGGATACCACGCAGATGAAGCGTCTCATGAATGAACTTGTGACGCAGAGTGGGGTGGTAATCGACGATTACAAGATCAATCCCGAGACTTCCGAAATGTATGCCAGTTGGAATGACTTCTATCACCATTGGAAGTACATCGACGAGAACAAGGTTCCAGCGCAGCTGGAGACGTTCGCGCAAGCTTGGCACAAGGCTCAAATATATCTCAGGGTCCAAGCGCAGACCTTCGAGAGTGCTACCCAGAAGTATCTGCAGCCGTTTCAGGGGCAAACTTCTGACATAGACAAGATCTGGGCTTCCCCTGCGGCGGTGAAGGCGAAGGAAGCGATCACCAAGTACCTCGCCAGTACGCAGAATCTGGTGACCTCCATGGATGTCATGGCCGTAAACCTTGCTGACACTCAAGGATGGGTCAAGCGGCTACAGAATTTCTTGCCGTCCAAGAGTTTCGAGGACGCGTTTCCATCTGGCAAACCCCTCCTCCAATCGGAGGTCGACTCGTTCGTGAAGGACATGAAGCGGGCCTGGGATGCTTGGTATGTCGTCGGCGTCGGCAACTCCAGCAAGGCGATTCCCATCATGCCCAACCCGAAATCCACGATGGAGATCAAGCCGACCGAGGTGAAGATCCCAACAGATCAGCCGAATCCGACCACGCAGCAGCCGTCTTACACCCCAACCACCCAGACTCCGAGCACCGAGACGCCGAAGCCGGTCGACGACAAACAGCCGACCAACACCGATCCGAAGGACACCAACCCCAAGAAGACCGACACCCCGACAACAACCGATACGACCTTGCAAACGTTGATAACGCAGGCCAGTACAGCGATTCAGGCCGGCATAACCGCGGCGGAGCAAGGTGTCGAGAAGATCGCGGCGGCGGTCGGGACGGCCCTGACGCAAGCGCAGATAACTACCAAGACCACCGATCCGACGAGCCAGCTCACCCAGCAATTGCAGAACATGGGCTTGATTCCCAAGACAGATACTCCTTCTGGAGGTCCGACCGGCGGCAGCCCGTCTGGCACGCCGACCAGCCCGGGCTCGCCGCAGACTCCGAAGACCCAGCTGTCTCCCCGTTCTTCCAATCCGGCATCGACGACCGAGACCGATACGGACGAGGTCGCGAAATCGCGTGCGGGACTCGCATCTACGTCGTCGACGTCGTCGTCGGGTACCGGGGCAACCGGTGGGATGGGCGGTTCGCCGATGGCGGCGGGCTCGCAGGGGCAGGGCAAGGAACACAAGCGTCCACAGTTTCTCACCAACCTGGAGAATCTCGAGGACGTGCTGGGTGAGGCCCCCGCCGCTGTCACCCCGGTGGCGGAGAGATGACGCAGAGTTGGCGGTTCACCGAGGCCGAGTTCTATGTGCTGTGGAGGGATCGGACAGAGGAGGAGCTACCCGAGCCGTTCATGTTCAGCTCGGCGGCCGAGACGACCGACGAGTTCGAGAACGAGTTGGGGGATGCGCGAAAGGAACTGTCCCGTAAGCTCCGCGGTGACTTCGAGGCAGTGTTCGACGCGATTTCGAAACCCGACCTGTATCTGACCTTCTACGGCTGGGACGAACGGGATCGCTGGGGGACGACTTCGTTGAAGCGTCTGCGGGCGACCCGCAAAGGGGCGAAGGGGTACTTGATCACCCAATTGCCGGGCGAGACCTACTGGATACGTGGCGGATATGTGGTGGAGGAGTGCGATCCACTGCGATTGTCCGATGCGATTGTCGCCGCGGCTCCGTCGGCTGAGCGCGGTGTTCGTGGCGATATCCCGCTGACCTCGTCCGATGACGATCTGGATCACGATTATGGCCGTTCCGCGATCGCAGCGCGCTCAGAGAATGCGGTAACCGCTGGTGAGGCATTCTTGAACGCGCCGATGACAGCGGTGGGCGAGATCGCCGTCGTGCAAGGTAGTTCGGTTTTCGGCCCACGAGGGATCGCGCGTCACAAGCTGTTGTTCCGCGACCTCGAGGACGATGGCCGATACGTCATGGTCGAGAATCCAGCACAGGCGCTCGCAGTTGATCAGACACGGTTTGTGTCGGTGATCAACAGATACGTCGCGGCGGTGATCCAGACCATCAAGGATGAGCGAGCGTGACAGGGGTCGGTCGTCGAAATATCGATAGCGGCCCGCCCTGTCGTATGGTAGTCATACGCCAAGCTAACTGGGAGGGAGTTCGCCGTGACTGAGGTGGGGGCGGTCAGTTCTGGTGCTGGTGAGGGGGATTGGGCCTCGCTGGTGGTTGCCAATACGACCGGGTCGATTCGGGTGCGGACTACCAATCAAGGTCTGCCGCTGGCCGTGAAGGTTGAATCGGCTGAGTTGCATCGGGATCCGGGGCAGTTGGCGGGGGAAGTGTTGCGGCTTTGTCAGAAGGCTGCCAATCGGGCCGGGCTCGCGCTGCGGAAGCAGTTGGAGGAGGCCGGGGTTGATGCGGCGGGGCTGGCTCGGGCGGGGCTTCCTACCGAGGCGGATGTGGCTCGGCAGGAGATTGTCGAGGAGCAGGACTACGATACTGAGCCGCAGAGTTGGCTCAGGACGGTGTGAGAGGGGGGCTCGTGGTTTCGTCGATGGATGAGTTGCAGGAGCAGGTGCGGCGGCAGCTGTATCGGTTTCAGGACTTGGCGGATCAGATGGCGGCCGTGCGCGGGCGGGAGACGTCCGAGAACGGGGCCGTGACCGCGGAGGTCGACGGGAACGGGGCGCTCAAGGACCTGCAGTTCAGTAGCGCGGTATCGCGAATGACGCCGGCGGAGTTCGAGCAGGCCGTGGTGACGACGGCCGCGCAGGCGGCGCGGCGGGCGTTCGAACGGCGAGCCGAGATCGTCGACCGGTTCAATGAGGAGATGGCCGAGTAGGCCGGTCTGTTAACAGAACCTTGCGCCAGAGTTTGCATCTTGCGCTCTGGCACAAGAAATTTCGTGCTTGTAGTCTGAGCAAGATCATAGGTAGTGGGAGGGACACTGATGGCTGATCACGTGGCGGCGGAATTCACGCCCATCTTGGCGTACGGCACCGAGAAGGCGGGAATCGCCGCGCAGGTCGCGGGGGCGGCGGCCGCGGACGTGGGTGCCGCGATGGCAGAGGCGGTTCCGGTTTTCGGTCTGATCGGTCAGGAATTCCTGACGGCCTTCGCGGTCGCGCAGGGCAACTTCCTGATGTCCTCGGCGGAGATCGCCGCCGTGCACGCGAACACCGCGACCGCGGCGTACGCGGCCGTCGGCACCTACGGAACCAATGAGGTGACCTCGGCGGCCAGCTTCCTATCGACGATGCTGTGACCAATCCGTCGAATCCGACCGTGCTGGACGGGCTCCGCAGCAGTCCGATTGGTCCTTACCTCGATACGCCGGTTACGGATGTGTTGAGCCAGATGGGATTG
The DNA here is from genome assembly GCF_040630785.1 of Nocardia sp. NPDC005746. NCBI lineage: Bacteria > Bacillati > Actinomycetota > Actinomycetes > Mycobacteriales > Nocardiaceae > Nocardia > Nocardia sp. NPDC005746. Next base: position 302,298 of record NZ_JBEXYE010000009.1, on the reverse strand, counting down.
CCTCAGCTGCCACAGATTCCGCAGATCAGCCTGCCGGATCTGTCGGGGCTGCAGCTGCCCACGTTGCCGACGATCGACCCGACGGCGCTGATCCAGCCGGTCACCAGCCTGCTGCAGTCGTTCGGGACCGGGAGCCTGAGCAACAGCAACTTCAACCCCGCGACGATCATTACTTCGCTGATCAGCGCGTTGACTTCGGCAATCTCGCAAAGCAAGTCGGCGACCAGCACGCTGATGAACACCTTCAGCGGGGAAGGCGCGACCGCCGCTCAGATCAAGAGCAACGAGGTCGAAGCGCAGAGTGGCACGGTGGCCGCGCAAGGGGCCCAGCAGCGTGTCATCCTGATGAGCGCCGAAGCCATCGTCGCCGAGGGCTATGCCGAAATGAGCGCTCTCATAGCGCAATTCATCGCCCAGGTGACCGCGGCGACCGCGCTGATCGCGACGCCCGCCGGGATCCCGTGGCTGATCGCCACCGCGACCGAGACCATCAACGCGGGCCTGGCCATCGCGGCCAAGACCAAGGTGCAGCTCGCAGGCAGCACCGCCGAGATCCTCGAGGCCGGAACGAAGATCATGATCGCGGGCGCGCCGGTCGCGTCCAATATCTCGAACCTGGTCAACATGGTCGGCACCGCGTTGCAGCCCATCACCAGTGTCGCGCCTACGGTCGCCGAGAAGGTGGTCGAGAAGGGCGCGACGGTGTTGTCCAGCGGCGTCAGCGATCTCAGCTCCGCGCTGACCAGCAACAACAACACCAATACGAACAACAACACCAACAAGACCACCACCACGACGCCCTCGACGACCACCACCAAGACCGACGAGGCCAAGAAGACCGAGAACCCGGACGGCACCAAGATCGACGGTGGTGGCGGCAGCCCGCTCAGCACCATCTTCGGCGGCAGCGTGCCCACCACCACGACGCCCTCCAACACGATGGGCGCCAACCGGATTCCCACCGGCGAGGTCAGCAATACCGGCGCCGGAATACCGAAGACCACCACCGAGGCCAACGGCCGCACCACCGCGACGAATTCGCCGGGCATGACGGGCGCCGGCGCCGCCGGACGCGCGGGCGCCGCCGACGAAGAATCCACCTCGGACCGCTCGGGCCTGGTCACCGGCGCGCATGGCGACGAAGTGGTCGGCGTCATCGAAGGCGTGGTGCTGCCGGTCGTCGGCGCCATCGAAGCCATCGAGGAGCCACCGGACAAGGCCCTCACACTCTGATTTCGAATTGCCAGGGGACACAGGAGGATTGGCATGAGCATCAACGCATTCGACGGTCTGCGCTTCGACGCCTCGACCGCCCGCGACGCCGCGGCCCAGCTGGACGCGCTCGCCGACCGCATCGCCAACGGGCTCGGTGTGGAGCAGGCGAAGCTCGACTTCGCGCCCGCCGGCTCCGACGAGGTGTCGCAGCGCGCCGCGCAGACCCTCAACACGGTCGCCGCGTCCTTCGTGGCCTCCGGCGGCGACGGCGTCACTGAACTGCGTAACCTCGCCTCGACGCTGCGCAGCCAGTTCGACGCCTTCGGCAAGGTCGAGGAACAGTCCGTCCTCGGCTTCGCCGGCTGAGCGGAGACCCTCCTCGATGCTGGAATCGACGAAACCCGGCTTCACCGAGACGGTTTGGGAAGCCAAGCCGCCCGAAGAGCTGGCGCGCGAACTGGTGACGGGCGCCGGGGCGATCCCCGCGGCCGAAGCCGGGCTCGCGTGGACTCGACTGAGCGCGGGTTTCGCCGCCGCCGCCGTGGAGTACGAGAGAATTCTCGTAATCCTCGACAGTGCTTGGGAATCCAAGCACAGCGGGCCCTTCATTGAACGCATCAAAGCCCTGCGCGATTGGATGGGGGCTTCCGCCTCCGCGGCTGCCGGTAATGCGGTGCAGGCCGAAACACACGCGGCCGCATATGAACTCGCGAAACTGACCATGCCCGACGTCGACGAGGTCGAGAAGCTCAAGGATCTGCAGCAGCTGATGCAGCAGCTCGGGCTGGCGGGCGGGATGCCCCTGCTGGGCGGGCTCGCCAAGACCGACATGGACGCCGACGCGGCCAAGGCGCAGGCGGCGCGGGTCATGCGGACCTACGAGGCCGCCACCGAATCGCTGGCCAAGCCGTGGGAACACCAGGCGCCGCCGCAGGTCACCGCCGGGCTGACGCCCGCCGAACAGCCGGTCGCGCCGGTCGAGGCGGAAGCGCCCGCGGTTCCGACACCGTCGATGCCGAATATCAACCTCGGCTCGCTCAACCTGCCGCCCATGCCGTTGACGCAGGTGCGCGCCACCACCGTCGAGGCCAAGGAAACCTCCACGCAACGCGTTGTGACGCAACCGGTTACGGTGCAGCAGAGTGGGACGACCATGGCCCCCGCGCCGATGGGGGGCGCCGGCCAGTCCAGCGACGAGGAGCACACGCCGCGGGCCGGTCTCGTCGGCGCACCCACCAGCGACAACGAACTGGGCCTCACCTCCGGCATGCAGGTCGCACCCGCCGTCCTCGGCGGCCTCGACCCGGCCGCCCAGCGCGCGCCCGTCGACATCGCCTTCAACGCGGGCAGTGGGTCCGAAAAGGTTTCCAGCACAGCGGAATCCGGCGGCGATCAGGGGTCGGCCACATGACCACCCTCACCAACGACGGACTCATCGCGCTAGCCGGCCACCTAGGTGTGCAGACCTTACCGCTCGTCCTATCCGTCGGGCCACGCCAGGAGGCCTACCAGGACTGGCAGGAAGCCCAAGAGCAGGCCCGCGCCGACCTACGCGCCCGCCGCATCGTCGACGCCCACGGAGATGTCGACACCGACACCGCCACAACACTTTTCACCCTCGCCCAACCTGACCGCGAGCTAGCCATGCGGGTCCACACCGCAGGCGGCCAACTACGCGTCTGCGTCGCCCGCCGCGCCGACAGCCACGCCGTCGCCATCCGCCGCGGCGACACCCTCGACCTGAATCCCCTATGGTCCGACGGCTCCGGCGACTCCCTGGCCCGCCCCCTCCTCGACGCCCTCGGCCCCTGCCCGCCCGCCGATCTCGCCGCCTTCAGCGCCGAATCCGCCGACCTGGCCGAACGCCTCGACACCGCAACAACTTCCGAAGACTACGCGAGCACCGTCTACACCCTCGGCGTCCCCGACACCGACGCCACCGCCTACGGCCTCGCCCTCTCCGCCACCCACTCCTACGCCGAAATCGTGGCCTACGCCTACGCCGACGGCGTCACCGACCGATCGCCCGGAGCCGTCGCGGTCTACGACACCGCACGAGGCCGCATCGTGGCCGCACCGGGCGTCGCCCCGGACCAGCAGCTCTGGTCCACGCTGACACCGGGCAGTGATCACCGTATCGCGCAGTCGATCTCGGCTCTGATCGACTCGCTGCCCGGGGGGAGGTGGCTGTCGTGAGTCACCCGTGACTTGCTCGCAGCTGACGCCCCGAACCGGTGATGCCGCAGCGCATCGCCTATCCATTTCCGAAGAAAAGGCAAGGTACAGACGATGGTTGCAAACGAAGCGGAACTCGCGAAGGCCGCGCAGTCCCACATGGCCGACGTTGTCGCGTCGATCAAGGACGTGCTGAAGAAGATCACCGACCGGGTCGACTCGTCCAAGGGTCACTTCGCCGGTGAGGCGGCCGACGCGTTCAACTCTGCCGCGGTGGCGTGGGACGACGAGGCTCAGAAGCTGAACAAGGCGATGGACGAGTTCCAGGAGAAGGTCGGCTCCGGTACCGACGTTTTCCAGAACGTCGACATCACCAACAAGGACGACTTCGCAAAGGCTCTCACGAACCTCGGGTGACGGCCGCAGGGCCTGAACGAATTCTCCGACTTCTCCAACTCTTGCAAAGGAAAAGAAATGCTTTACGACAAGGCTGGGATGACCACCCTCGTGGCGGATCTCCGTCAGTTCCACAGCGACCTGGTCGCGATTGCGGGTGACGGCACCTCCAAGGTCGACACCTCCAGCGACCTCGGGCAGGCCGTCGAGCGGCTGAAGAAGGCTTGGTCGGACCCGAACAGCGGTGCCGAGAACGGTGCGCTGGAAGCCGTGGTTGCGGCGAAGAGCGACTGGGACAACGCCTACGCGGACAAGTGCCTGTCGACCCTGGACGCCGTTGCGCACGCGGTCGAAAGCGCCCTTTCGAATGCGCTCGCCGCGGACGCCAAGGTCGGCAACTCCTTCATGTAGCGAGACGCCGGTGCCACTTGCGAAAGCGCACCCTTCGCGAAGGAGGGTGCGCTTTCGTCGGTCGGCGCCCAGTACTCTACGTGTCCGTAACTCCGGGTTCGACGAAGGATTTGGTTAGTGCCAGCCCAATTGACCACCCGTGCCCAGGTCAATGGGTACCGATTTCTACTGCGCCGCCTCGACCACGCACTGATCCGCCGAGATGTTCGCATGCTGCACGACCCGATGCGGTCGCAGTTCCGATCGCTGATGGTCGGCACGGTCCTGGCCGTACTCGTGGTCGCGGGCGCGGCCATCATGGCATTCATTCGTCCGCAGGGCTCCATCGGCGACGCCAACATTGTGATGGGCAAGGACAGTGGCGCACTGTATGTCGTTGTCCGGGACAAGGACGACAAGACCAAGGTGACCCTGTACCCGACGCTGAATCTCGCGTCGGCGCGGTTGATCTCGGGTACCAGCGAGACACCGAAATCGGTCAAGGACAGCAAGCTGAATTCGGTTCCGCGTGGACCGATCCTCGGAATTCCCGGTGTTCCGGCCGCCCTTCCCGGTACGGGACAGGGTGAGCGCTCCCAATGGACTCTGTGCGACAAGGTGCCGCTGTCGGCTTCCGGTGGCGCGGCTTCGTCCTCGGGGGCGGAAACGACTGTTATCTCCGGGAGTCTGGAGCTCAGCGACCGGGTGAAGGTAGCCGACAAGGGCTCGGCGGTCTGGGCGAACAAAGGTGGCAAGGACTACCTGATCTATGACGGCAAGATCGCGGAGTTCGATCGGGCCAAGGATTCGATCGCGCAAGCGCTCGGGGTGAGTGGTAAGCGGCCGCGCCCGGCGACGACCGATCTCATCGGTGCGGCGGTCAGGGTTCCGCCTCTGGTTCCTCCCACGGTTCCGCATGTCGGCGAGAACGGCCTCGGCAAGCTGAACAGCATGCCGGTCGGCGGCATCATCAAGGTCGCTGCGCTGGATGGATCGGATCGAACCGATCTGTACATCGTCCTGGCGGACGGCGTGCAACGGATCTCCGCGTTCACCGCACAGGTGATTGGCTCCGACAACTCCCAGGGCATGAACGGCTTCAAGGCGATGACCCCGGACGTGCTCAACGGCATACCGGTCGTCCATTCCTTGCCCGTCGACGACTTCCCCGAGTCCACTCCGAAGATCATTACCGCGGAAGACAACCCGGTCACCTGCATCACCTGGGCCAAGAAGAGTGGTCTCGGCAAGGAACAGCCGGATGCGACCGAGGGGCCCTCGGACCGGGCCACGGTTCAAATACTCGTCGGCACGCGTCTGCCGCTGCCTGATTCACGGAGGCCGGTCGATCTCGCTACCAAGGACGGTTCTTCCGGTGACCGGGTGGACGCCGTCTACGTGCCGCCGACCACTGGTGAATTCGTGCGAACGACCGGCATCGAGCCGGGCAGTCAGCGCCGGGAGAGCCTGTTCTACATCGCCGACAACGGGATTCGATACGGTATTCCTGATCTCGCAACGGCTCAGACACTCGGACTGGGTAGTGCACCGCACCTGGCCCCGTGGGAGATCATCGGCCAGCTTGTCCCCGGCCCGACGCTGTCCAACAAGGACGCTCTGAAGAACTGGGACACGCTGCCGACTCAGTAAGGAGCAGGCCCGGTGGGTTGATCACCGGACCGGGCTACTTGACTCGCTTGCGCAAGATCGGCAGAAGTTTGTCGAGTAGCACCTGCTCCGAATTAGCCGACCATTGCCGGATGGCGGCAACCGTAGTCGGATCGTCGACGACGATGACCGACGCCGTGGTCCCCGCTACCGAGGCCGGGAGATTGACCAATCCGCCACCGCCCGCATCGGTATCACTCCTGACGGCGAGCAGGTATCCCGACGTCACCTGCGACAGCGCGGCGTACTGAGAGTCCGATCCCGATTTGATGGGCCGTGGATTCGGTTCATCTCCCTTGCTCAGGAAATTCGGATTGTAGCTGAACCCGAGGTCTTCGAGGAACTTCGACTGAGCACTGGGCTTCAGCTGAACATCCATCTCCGCTGAGTAGCCGCTCTTGCCCGAGATATCCATTACGACAATGCTTTTCCCATTAAAGGCGGGATTATCGCCACGGGCCTCGGCCAATGCGCTTCGGTCACCGCTGGACGTCGAGTCGCTCATCGCCCAGATTCCTGTGCCTGCGGCAAGCGCGACGATCGTCGCGGCAACGCCTCCGGCAAGCCACAGACGTTTATGGGCATCCTTCTTCACAGGCGTCGAAGCAGCGGATTCTGTCCGTGACGCTGTCGCCGGAACAGTGTTGCGGGCGTGTGGCACGGTCTGCATCGAGAGACCGGAAACCCCGTACTCGAGCGCCGACTTCAACGCGGCCGTGAACTCGTGGCAGGACTCGAATCGATCTACGGGATTCTTCGCCATGGCCACGGCGATCACATCGTCCACCGCAGCCGGCAGCGTGGGGTCGACGGCGGTGATACGCGGTGGCGGTTCGCTGAGGTGCCCCATCATCACCACGGCCGGTTGGGTGCCCGGATACGGATTCTGCCCTGTGACCAGACGGAAGAAGGAGCAAGCGAGACTGTAGATATCGGCACGGTGATCGAGCCGATCTCCACTCAATTGCTCCGGCGAGGCATAGGCGATCGTGGCTACGAAGCCACCCGCTTGAGTGAGCTCGCTGGCATCCTCGGTCGACTTCGCGACGCCGAAATCGGTCAGTAGCACGCGTTCTTCGCCGCCGTCACCCATCGACAGCAGGAAATTGGCGGGCTTGACGTCCCGATGCAGCAGACCTCGACGGTGCGCATGGTCGAGGCCCCGGCCGACTTCGGTCACGATGTGCAGTGCTCGCCACGGGGTTATCGACCGAGGGTCTCGTTCCGCGGCAGCGGCCGCGTCGATGCCATTGACATACTGCATCGCGATCCAGAGCTGACCGTTGTCCTCGCCGCGGTTGTAGATCGCGACGATATTCGGATGGTCCAGAGCCGCAGCGAGATTCGCTTCACGTTCGAAGCGGGCCCGGTACTCCGCATCCTGGCTGTACTGCGGGCTCAGTACCTTGAGCGCGTCCCATCGCGGCAACTCGGGATGCCGAGCCAGGTAGACCGTGCCCATGCCACCCGATCCGAGCTGACGCTCGATGCGGTAGCCGCGGATGATGGTGCCCGCTCCGATATTCATCCGGATTCCTCACATGAACTGGCTTTTGGCCAGCAAGGCGTACTGTGCTGCGGCGCGCTGCTGGACGTCGACCAACTGGGGACTGGCTACCCGGGCGACGTACCGGCCGTAGTGCACCGCACAGACGTAGACGGTGCTGGATGCCGGGAGATCGAAGGCGTACCAGGCCTCCTCGAACTTGTCCTTGGGTTCGGCGCTGCACGAGATGTCGGGGACGTTGGCCGGTGCCTCGGCGGAGCCGCTCGCCGTTGCCTTGATTCCGGACCACAGCGTGGCGGCTGCCTCGGCGTCCCGTGCACGGAATACCTGACCACCCATGGTGGCGTTGGAGACACGATCGACGCCGTTGTCGTCGAGCAGACGTTTCCATGTGGCCTGGTCGTCGACATAGTGGAGATGGCCTCGGGGCGTGTGTGTCGCCTCGCTGACCGGATGAGGACGGAGGTACTCCTTGGGGTGGAGAGTTCTGCGTTGCATCTCGTCGGGGTCGTAGTCGAGACGGAGAATCTCGTGTGGCGACAGCGCCGGTGCCTTGTCGAGAAGTGGCAATTCCGCTGCGAATACTTGCTGGGCCAGCGTCCGCAGCCCATCGAGGTCGGGTTTGGGCTGTGCGACATAGACATTCACGGCGTACTGACCATACGCCAGCGTCGCGGCCATCGATGGAATGCCCGGGCGCCAGTGGGCTTTCGCGTCCGGCTGTTTGTCCAGGGTGATGTGGACGTTCTGATCGGCCGAGACCGCGAAGTCCGCGGCCTCCATCTGGTCGGCGGCCGCTCGAGCACGTTCGCGGTCGGGGAACTGCAAGACAGTCACATTGAACGCGGTGGCTTCTGGATCGCCCAGGGCGCCATCGAACGGATTGAAGTTGCCGGATCGATCGCGTTGACGGGATTTCGGCAGTTCCCGCGTGCTTGCGGCGGTCGAGAAGCCGAACATCATTCCATTGCTTTCCAGCACGGGACGGACAGCTCCCGCCAGGACCTGCGTCGCTTTCGCCGCGGCCAAGTTGTCCATCGACAGCGCAAGCACGTTATGGCTGAATTTCGGGTCGACGTCGGCGCCGACCACGACATTGTCGGCTAGTCGTCCCAGAGCGAGGGCCCGGGCGTCGAGCGCGGTGTGCTGATACGAGAACCGCACGTCGAGCGGTTCGGTCGGGTAGTTGCCGACGGTGAGTTTTTCCAGGCCGATCTCGCCCGCGGCCGGAGCCCCCTTGACCGTGCTCGCGCACCCTGCGACCGAAGTGGCAGCCAGAAGAACCGCGAGGGCGCCGATGATCGTTCCGCCGGATGAACGGTGAGAACCGAGCTTCTTCACAAGTCCCCTTACTTGTTGTTGGCCAGGATGGCGTACTGCGCGGAGATCCGCTGATACACATCCTGTTGCTGCTGTGACCACACCGTCGCCGCGTACCGTCCGTACGCGACGTAGCAATGGAAAGGGGCCGCGTGGTCGTCAGGTCCGTGGTACTTCACGCAATGCGCGTTCGGAAGCCCGGCCGGAGGGTCGATCCGATGTTGATATCGCGAGGCAGACGCGCTGTCGAGGAAGGTCTGAGCTGAATCGGAATCCTTGGCCCGAACCAGAAATCCCGCACCGTCGCTGATGGAATCCACGCCGGTCTTCTCGAAGAGATCCCGGTACTTGGCCGGATTCTCGACGACGTGCAACATGCCCTGTCGGTCGAGGGTCCCGGTGAACGCCGCCGAGGTCTGGTCGCCCGCAGGACGTGGCAGGGTCACCCGGAGCATGCCATCGGGGTCCAGTGGGAGACTGGCGAGTTTGTCCGGCGGTGTCGGCTGGAAGGTCTTCAACCGCTCGGTGGTCACATCGATTGCCTTGTCGGCCAATGCGAGAGGCGCGGGCTCGGGAGCCACTCCGAAACTGTGCTCGACGGATCGATTCTCGACCAGATCGAACATGGTGAAGATGACGAATTTCCCGGTGGGATACCAGGAAGCGAGCCGCTGTTCCGTTGGAGCCCAGATGATCTGGGCGGCAGGATGCTGTGCCGAATGGAGCGAATCCACCACCGCGCCGTCCTGCGACAGCCAGAAGCCGTGACGGACCAGAGCGTTTGCGGCGTTGGCCGCGGCGGCGTCGCTGTCGAAGATCATGACCGTATTGGTCAGCGTGTAGCCCAGGAAGACATCGTCGGCGGGACGTGCACTCGTCGCGAAGCCGACGACGAATCCGGCCGCGTCTTCGGCGAAGTGATCGACATTCAGGATTCCGTCATAGGTGTTCGGTTCGGTGAAGATGTGTACGCCGGACCCATTCCGGGCCAGGGTGGGGTCGATCTCCGAACCCAGCGGCAGAATATTGCCGAGTCGAGCTGCCTCGAGAATGCGGGCCTGCTTGGCGGGGTCCGCCGCAATCGGATCCTGCGGCTTGGTCGGGTAGTTGCCCGTATCCAGCTTGCTGAGTTCCGCAGGCTTCTCTTCAGCCGCATGTGATTCCGACCCGCACCCCGCGCTCACCACGACCGAAATCGCCAGCGCTGCGGCCGCGGCCGCGCGCACCCCGAGACGGGCCGACCGTAGTCGGCCATGGCCATGACGCATGTCGAAACATCCCCCCGATACTGAATTACCTGTGACGCCGTACTTCTGGTGTGCCGAGTGTACTGGTGGGTCGGATGTGAGGCGCGCCATGCTGATCCGCTGTGTGGGTTCTTGCTGCATGTGAGGTTCTGCAGGGCGGCTGGCAGGTCAGAAGGATTGGCTGTTCGCGAGTAGGGCGTACTGGGCGGCTGCCTTCTGTTGGGCATCGAGGAGTTGGTCGCCGGCGACCTGGGCCACGTAGCGGTGGTACTGGAGTGTGCAGGTGAATTTGTCCTTCTGGTTCCAGGCGCTGGCGCTGGTCCAGGGATAGATGGTGTCGGGATGGGAGGTGCGGGCGCAGGTGGTGTCGGGGACGGCGGGGGGTTCGGCGGAATCCGGTGTGAGAGCGATGATTGCGTTCCGCAGGGCGATGGCGGACTCGGTGTCGGGTGTGCGGAAGAGGAGGCCGCCGTGGGCGGCGGTGGAGACGCGGTCGACGCCGTGTGCGTCCAGCAGTGGCTTCCACGTCGCCGGGGCTTGGACGTAGTGCAGATAGCCGCGGGCGGTATGGGTGATCTCCGAGTTCGCGTCGAGGGCAATGTAGTCCGTGGGGTGCAGGGTGCGGCGCAGCATGGCGTCGGGGTCGTAGTCGAGGCGGAAGATCTCGGGGGTGGACAGTCCGGGTGCCCGGTCGAGCAGAGGGAGTTGCGCGGCGAAGACCCGGTCGGCGAGGGAGCGGAGAGCATCCAGGTCGGCGGTGGGCGTCTGGACGAACACATCGGCCACGTAGCGTCCGTCGGCGATGGTGGCGGCGAGTGACGGAGTGCCGGGTCGCCAATGGGCTTTGGCGGCGGCGGTGCGGTCCAGGGTGACGCGGACGTTCTGATCGGGAGACACGTCGAAGTCGGCGGCCTCCATCCCCTCGGCCGCGGCTCGTGCTTGGTCCGCGTCGGGGAACTGGATCACGGTGACGCTGAACAAGGTGGCGTTCGGGCCGGCGATCATGCCGCCGAACGGCTGGAAGTTGCGGGAGACCTCGAAACCGATCATCTGGTCTCGTGCTTCGGTGCTGGCCGCAGCGGAATAGCCGTACACCATGTGGTTCCGCTCCAGCACCGGTTGCACCGCATCCCCCAGCATCGTGGAGATGCCCGACGGCGACCCGAGCACCCTGGACAGCACGGTGTGACCGAACATGGGATCCACCTCCGGCCCGACGACCACATTGTCGGCCAGCCGGGCAGTGGCGAGATTCTCCGCGATGATCATGGACCGGTCATAGGTCGTACGGACGTCGAGCGGGTCGGTCGGGTAGTTCCCCACCGGCAGTTGCCGGACGTCGACCTCCGCGGCGACCGCGACACCAGAGACATCGTGACCACATCCGGCCAGCGAAGGGATGGCCGCGACGGCCGCGATGCCGAGGGCCAGCCTGCCGAAAAGCTTTCTGCCGCACTCACGGCGGGTACCGATTCGCACCGCGATTCCCCTACTTGTCATTCGCGAGGATGGCGTACTGGGCGGAGATCCGCTGCGACGCATCCTGCCGTTGCTGGGACCACACGTGCGCCACGAACCGGCCGTAGGCGACTGTGCAATCGAACGGGAACGCGTGGCGGTTCGGGCCGTGATACTTCGTGCACCGGGCGCCCGGGAGACCCGCGGGCGATTCGATCCGATGGCGGAACTTGTCGACGAAATAGGTGTCGAGCAGATCTTTCGCGGCGGTGTCGTCCCTTGTGCGATACAGAACTCCCGCGCCGTAACCGACGGCGTCCACGCCGTCCTTCGCGAAGAGTGAGAGCGCCGCCCCGGAAGCGTATTCGCGGTGGAGTGCGCCGTGCGCATCGAGAGCGCCGTTGAATTCGTGCGCGGTTCGATCACCGGCCGGGCGCGGCAAGGTGAGGCGACTCATGCCCAGCGGGTCGAGCGGCAAGGAGGTGAGCCGGTCCGGCGGCGTCGGACGAAACGACTTCAACCGATCCTCGGTGACGGCAATGGCCTTGTCGAACTTCGCGATCAGGTCGGGCAGATCCGAGATCTTCTCGGATGCCTTCTCCTGATTCTGGATCAGCGTGCCGATGACGAAACTCCCCACCGGATAGAACCCGGCGACGACCTGGCGGACGGGCTGCAAGGACAACAGCGCACCGGGGTGGGCTTCCGACCGTGTGGGCTCGCCGGAGCCCTCGCCCCAATCAAGGAATCGGGCCGACGCGAATACCTCGGCTGCCGCGGCTGCGTCGCCGGCATTGTCGAAGGACAGGACCAGATCGGTGAGCCGATACCCGAGGTCGGCATCCACGTCGGTCTGTGCGGAGGTGGCGAACCCTGCGGTGAACCCCGTCGGATCGGTCGTGAACGCCGTGTCCTCCAACCACCCGAAGGCCGACTTACCGCCCCTCATCTCGGGGATCAGCAGGTCGGAGACACTCGTGAACGGGCGTACGCCACCAGCATTGATGGTCAGGGCCGGGTCGATATCCATCGGCAGCGGCATGGCGTCGCCGATCCGCAGCGCCTCCGCGGCGCGGCCCGCCGCGCCCGCGTCGGACGCGGTGACCTGTGCCGCCGCGGTGGCGTAACTGCCAGTGTCGAGCGAGGTCAGGTCGACCGAGTCCGCTTCGCGTGCAGTCGATTCCGTCCCGCACCCCGCCATCGTGAAAGACATGACGACTGCTGCCGCTACCGCCGCGCACAGCCTTGTCCGGGCCGACTGACGTCGGCCGACACTATGGATCACGTAGAAACTCCCCCGAGTGAATTACCAGCTGCGCCTTGGCATCTGGCGCACAAAGCATATTGGTAGGTCTGGGTGGAGGTACACCCCTGGATCCAGGGGCGCTGAATCAGCGGCGGGCTGTGGCTCCCGTCAGGTAGTGCTGTTCCGCCGGGGTGGTGACCATCATGGCGGTGGTCATGGTGGCGGGGGTGTGGACGGAGATGGTGTGGGGGGCGTCCGGGTGTTGGACGATCGTGACGTCGGCGTCGGGTTGGTAGTCGGGGGAGATGGTGTCGTGGACGGTGACTACCGTGGCCGAGCCGGGGGGTGCGGTGGCGGGGACGCCGTCGAAGACGATGACGGTGGCGGCGGGGGTGGGGAGGCGTCCGGAGACCGTGGTGCCTCGGGTGCTGTGGGTTACCGAGGAGGCCAGGGAGAGGGCGTGGGGGGCGGCGATGTTGGTGACCATGCCCTGCCAGGCCCAGGGGCGGGCGGTGTGGACTACCGCGCCGGCGCCGAGGGCGATGGCGCGGATGATGACCTGCTGGGCCAGTTGGAGGCTGGCGATGATGTCGATGCGGCGGGAGCCGTCGCCGATGAGGGGGACGGCGATGCCGCTGCCGGTGGCGTCGGCGCCGATGAGCTGGCCGCAGCCGGCGGTGGGCATGGTGATGTCGGTGAGGACGTCGACGGGGCCGCGGTAGCCGGAGGGGCGGATCTCCTGGGCGCCGTAGGACAGGATGTCCATGAGGGCCCAGAGTTGGCGGCGGGGGAGTTCCTTCAGGCCCGCCACGGGGGGTTCGCCGTGCTCGTAGGGGGTGTCGTAGCGGACCCGGGCGTCCACCTCGACGATGGCGGCGGGCTGGCCGGGCTTCGCGCCGGGCTCGGGGACCGGCTGCAGGCGGACGGTGACGGTGGTGGCGAGGCTGCGGACCGCCCAGATCTTGGCCAGGCCGTCGGAGTTGAACAGCTGCGGATCGATCTGGTAGCTGGTCAGGTGAATGCCGTTGTGCTCCAGGTTGTCCGGGTGCTCGGTGAACTCGGCGACGGGGATGCCGCGGGTGAGTTCGCGCAGGGCGGTGGACATTTCGGAGGTGGTCAGGACCGAGGCCGTGATGCCGTGCCCGGCCAGGCGGTTCGCGACTCGGCGGGTGGCGACCAGGGCCGAACGGAGCGCGCCCTCGGGGCCGCCGCCGCGATTGTCGACCGCCTTGGCATTGTCGAGCGGGTTCAGGCGCAGCACCAGCCACATGGTGCGGTGCGCGATGGCGGGCAGCGGGCCCAGGATCTCGTCGTAGAGACGGCCCAGGGGGGCGATGCTGGCCGCGTAGCCGGAGATCACCGCCTCGGTGCTCGCGGTGCGGGTGCCGGTGCTGATGACGTCCACCGAATGCAGCTCGACATCGTATTGGCGCAGGCAGGCAGCGATCTCGTTGAGCGGCAGCAGCTGATCGGTACTCAGCGAGCCGCGGCGCAGCAGAGTCAGTGTGTCCGGCGGCGGGTCGATGCGGAGCATGGTGGTCAGCAGGGTGCCGTCCCAGCGCAGGCCGCAGCTGCCGCCGTCGGGGAGCGGGACGTCGACCGCGGCGTTCTCGTCGAGATTCGCGCGGCGGGCCTGCTGCCAGCGGTAGGTCGCCCACCGGCCCAGCCGCAGACCGATCGGGACGCCGCCCACCGGGATCAACAGGATCAGCGCGGGAATCAGACCGGCCGGGAGCGCACCCCACCACGGGGCTTTCAACGCCACCGCGACCAGGGAGAGCACGACGCCCAACAGCGCGGCCGGAATCACCAGGCGCAGCGGCAGATTCCGCAGCAGCCACAGATCGTCCGAACGTAGCTCGGAGGCAACGGCATTCGCGGTAGCCGTCGCGTCGGGCCGCGGCGCGCGCCGCCTGCGAGACCGGGCCTCGGGCTCCGGAGCGCCCGAGCGGTCCGGCTGCGATCCCGACGACTGCGGGGCGGCCGGTGGGGCCTGAGGGGCCTGCGGCTGCGGAGCCGGAGCGGGCGGCGGAACCGGCCGCGGCGGCGCCGCGACATTCGAGGTGCGATTCAGGAAGTCATCGAACTCGCGCCCGAAACCGCTTCCCCCACTGGGTGAGTGGCCGGGCGCACCCTGCGGTTGGCCAGGATTACCGTGCCCTAGGCCGGGATGACCGGCCTGCCCAGGATGACCGGGCGCCTGGCCGGGATCACCGTATGCCTGGCCGGGACCGTACGGCTGCCCCGGATCGCCATACCCCTGGGGCGGACGGCCCTGCCGCTCGCTCCCACCATTTCCGCCCGGCTGATAGCCGCCCGCTCCCCGCGGAAAGTCGTTCACAGTTCAGTTGCCCCTCAGTCGGCGGCCGACGCCAGATTCAGCGAGGTGAGCAGGGTGCTCAACGCGGCCTTCATGTCGGGACCCTCGATGCGCATGAGCACCGATTCGTCCACGGCGCTCAGATCGATGGATTCGTCGTTGGCCAGCCGGAACTCGCGTTCCTCCTCGGCCGCCTCGATCAGGTTGCGGATGAAGCGGCCGTTGCCGGCCACGTCGACCCCGCGGCGCGGTTGCCCGCTCTGATCGGTGCTCTCCATCGTGTAGAGCTTCTGACAGGTGGTGATCAGCGCGGCCAGCGCGTCCTCGGCCAGGTCCGAATCCCGTTTGGACGCAACGACTTCGCCGATCGCGCCGAGTTCCTCGGCGGTGTAGGACGGGAACTGGAGCCGCTTGGCGAAGCGGGACGCCAGACCGTCATTGGCGGCCAGGAAGCGGTCGATCTCGCCGTCGTATCCGGCGATGATCACCACCAGGCGGTCGCGGTCGTTCTCCATGCGGGCCAGCAGGGTGTCGACGGCCTCGCGGCCGAACGCGTCACCGCCGGAGAGCCCGGTCTGGATCAGGGTGTACGCCTCGTCGATGAACAGCACGCCGTCCATGGCGGTGTCGATCAGGGCGTCGGTCTTGATGGCGGTGGAACCCAGGTGCTGGCCGACGAAGTCGGAGCGCTTGGTCTCCACCACCTTGTCGGTCTTGAGAATGCCCAGGCCGCAATAGATCTTGGCGACCACGCGCGCGATGGTGGTCTTACCGGTTCCGGGCGGGCCGGTGAAGGCCAGGTGCTGGCCGCGCGCGGAGCTCGAAAGCCCCTTCTCCGCACGGATCTTCGCCAGCTGCGCACTCGACTGCAGCTTGGCCACCTGGGTTTTCACCGCCGCCAGGCCGATCTGCTTGTCCAGCTCGGCGCGCGCCTGGGCCAGGATCTCCTTGGCCCGGTCCTCGTGCTCGGCGGCCTGCTTCTCCTCCAGCGAGGGCGCCGACGCCGGATCCCAGCGGTCGGTGCGGGCCTCGATCACCTCACGGGTGGTGAGGGTGATGCGGTAGGTGCGGTCGCGCATGGCCGCGGTGTTGGCATCGAAATCCGGTGCCTGCGAATACACTTTCTCGAACAGCGCCTGCGCCTCCTCGGCCGCGCCGTTCTCGCGCAGGCACAGGCCGCGGCAGAACATGGCCGCGGTGCGGGCCGCCGGAATCGGGCCCGCCTCGGCGGCCTCCATACGGCGGATCGCCTCACCGAACAGGCCCAGCTGCGCGCAGGCCGTACCGACCATCACATGCGCGCCCGCGGCCAGATACGGGTCCTCCCAGCTGTCGGAGCCGTTGAGGACGGTCATCACATCCGGCCAGCGCTGGGTGTTGTAGTGCAGGATGCCGCGCACGTATTTGGCGATGCGGCCGTCGATTTCGAAGTCCGGTTCCGAAGCCCGCGCCCGGCGGTGCTTCTCGAGTTCGTCGAGGACCTGCTCGGCCTCGTCGTACTGCTTCTCCGAGATCAGGTGCGCCGCCCACGCCAGGTGGGTCTCGGTGAAACTGGACAGCGGATAGTCGATGTAGAGGCCCGGCAGAAAACGTCCAGCAAGCGTCCGCGGCGGCAAGCCCAACCGGCGCTGTTCCCGTCCCAGCGAGACGGTGCTGCACTTGTACAGGTTGCTCAGAACATCCGTGGTGACCTCACCGGCGGCGGCCCGGCCCAGCCAGGCGTCGGCCATGGTGGGGTCCCACTCGGTGGCGCGCTGGAACGCCAGTTTCGCGTAGTCGAGGTCCCGGTTCGATTCCTGGCCCTCGATGCTCAACCCCAAGGACAGCACTCCCGCATCGAAGGCGCGTTGGGCCTGGCGAGTGTCGATCATCCTAGTCGAACCCCGAATTCGTCGAACCTGGTTGGTCTTTCGTTCACTTTCCCCACCCACACCGCGCGAATCGCACGGCTGCGGACAGTCGGATACATTATGGTTAACCGCCCTGGGCGGGCAACTGTTGAGAGCTATAGGGGAGCAGTTCAGCAAGTGACAGCACAGTCGATCAGCGGCCCGCGGGCGGCTGAACCCGAATTGTGCCGAGTGTCCGTCATCGGGGGGAATACCCAGCTCGACGTCGGTCTGCCGGCCAACGTGCCGATCGCCGCGTTCATCGGTGATCTGGTGCGTCTCATCGAATCCCGCAATCCCGATCCGATCGGCGGCGATGAGGGTGGCACGCCACTCCAATCGCAGCATTGGACACTGGCCAAATTGGGTCGCGACATGATCGCGCCCAGCCAGACCCTCAATGACGCCGAGATCTACGACGGCGAATTGCTGGTGCTGCGCGCGGTTTCCGCCAAGGAAGCGCCCGCGCTGTTCGACGATGTGATCGACGCTGTGTCGAGACTCACGGCCGAGGAGTTCCGCAGCTGGTCGCCGAGCGCGGCCCGCTGGACCGGTCTGGTGGCCGGAGTGTCGGCGGTGCTGTTCGCGGTACTGCTGGCGCTGCTGTCCCGGTCGGACGGCGACAAGTTCGTCGCGCCGCCGCTGCTGCTGCTCGGTGCGATCGGGGCCCTGGTCGCCGGGGCGATCGCCATGCGCAAGTACGCCGACGAGCTGACCGCCACCGTGCTCACGCTGTGCATGCTGCTGCTCACCTTCGGTGGCGCGGCGCTGGCCGTGCCCGGTTCGCTGGGCAGTCCGCACCTCATGCTCGGTGCGGCCGCGACCCTGCTGCTCGCCGTGGTCGGCTATCGCATCATCGGAGCCGGCGCCGCGGTGGTGTCCGCGGTCGTGACCGTGGTGCTGCTATCCGGACTCGGCGCCGCCGTGCGCATGATCTGGGACGCCGGAGTGCCGAAAGTGGCTGCGGGCGTACTGGTCACGTCGATCGTCGTGCTGTCGATGGTGCCGCGACTGGCCGCCATGCTGGCCCGACTACCCGTGCCGCCGGTGCCCACCGCGGGCGCGGCCATCGACCCGGCCGACCACGAACCCCGGCCCACCATCGAGGGCATCGGCGCGATCGGCGCCACCGTGCTGCCGTCCGCGCACGGACTCGGGCAGCGCGCCCGCACGGCCAATCAGTTCCAGACCGGCATCGTGGTCGGCAGCGCCATCGGCGCCGTCGCCGGTGCGCTGGGCACGGCCGATCCATTGAATTCCGGCCGCTGGCAGGGCATCGCGCTCGCCGTGGTCGTCTCCATCATCCTCTGCCTGCGCGGACGCTCGTTCGCCGATCTCACCCAGGCCGCCACCCTGATCGTCAGCGGCTGCGTCACCTTCATCGGGCTGGCGGTGCTGCTCGCGGTCGCCGACGACGGCATGCCGCTGCTCTCGGCCGGACTGCTGCTGGCCTTCGCGGTGGGCGCCATCGGATTCGGCGTCATCGGCCCGCACGTCGAGGTCACCCCGGTCACCCGGCGCTTCAACGAGATCTTCGAGTACGGCTTGATCTGCTCGATCGTCCCGCTGGTGCTGTGGATCATGGACGTCTACTCGACGGCCCGGAACATATGATCGCGCGTCCCGGAAACTGGGCGCGAACACTGTGTGCGGCAGCGATTCTCGGCGGAGCGCTGCTGGGGCCGCAGGCCCCGGTCGCGAATGCGGCTGTCAGCCGGCCCAATCCCGACCTGTCCCATCTGGGGGACGCGCAGGGGCTGGCCGGTAAACCCGCGCCGCTGGTACCGACGCAGAAGAACGCCGTCTGCGTGGAACAGTCGCTCAAGGGCGACGCGCCGCGCGACGAACCCGTCGCGCAGAAGGTGCTCGATCTGCCCGCGGTGTGGCGGGCCAACCCCGGCCCGAATCACAAGGGCGCGGGGCAGAAGGTCGCGGTCATCGACACCGGCGTCAACCGGCACCCGCGGCTGGCGAACCTCCAGGGCGGCGGCGATTACGTCGCCGAGGGCGACGGCACCAGCGAGGACTGCGACGGCCACGGCACCCTGGTGGCCGGCATAATCGGCGCGCAGCCCAGCCCGGACGACGCCTTCGTCGGCGTCGCGCCGGACGCGGAGATCCTGTCCATCCGCCAGCTCAGCGACGCCTACAAGGCCAAGGACTCGGCGGGCGGGGACACGCCAGGCAGCATGAGCAAGTCCGGCTACGGCAATATGCAGACCCTGGCCGCGGCCGTGGTGCGCGCGGTGAACATGGGCGCCACCGTCATCAATATCTCCGAGGACGCCTGCACCGCCGCGGGCGGCGACACCGCCGACGCGGTGCTCGGCGACGCGGTGCGCTTCGCCTTCGAGCAGAACGTGGTCGTGGTGGTGGCCGCGGGCAACGTGGACCAGAACAGTGGCTGCGGAACCCAGAACGACACCTACACCGACAGCCGGACCAGCTGGAGCAAGGTCAAGACCATCGCCAGCCCGGCCTGGTTCGACAGGTACGTGCTCCCGGTCGCCTCGATCGACCCCAACGGCAGCCCGTCGAGCTTCTCGCTCTACGGCCCGTGGGTGGGGGTCGCGGCCATCGGCACCAATATCGTCTCGCTCGACAACAAGCCGGGCGGAACCGGACTGGTCAACGCCACCGGCCTCGACTCCGGCCAGAAGGCGCTCAACGGAACCAGTTTCGCCGCACCGTATGTGGCGGGTCTGGCGGCGCTGGTGCGGGCCAAGAACCCGGACTGGACCGCGCGGCAGGTCATGAACCAGATCATGCTGACCGCGCACCAGCCCGGCACCGGCCGCGACGATCGCATCGGCGCGGGTCTCATCGACCCCGTCGCCGCGCTCACCACCGTGTTCCCGGCGGACGTGCTCACCGCCGAGACGCCCGAGTTGCCGATCCACGCCGACGCCGACAAGTCCCACGTCTTCCCCAAGCCTGTGCAACCCGCCGGCCCGCCGCGCCTGCCGCGGCTGGTGGCCACCGTCGGCACCATCGTCTGCCTGTCCGCGCTGGGAATCGGTCTCGCCGTGTCGATTCCGTTCCGGCGCCGGCGCACCGACGACGAGCTGCCCGACCTCGACTAACGACGACCGGAGAACTACCCCATGGCTACCGAAGGTTTCGTGCGCCGCCCCCGCATCGCGCCGCCGCGCGCGCCGGGCGGAGAAATGGCGCTGACGGCCCCGCCGGAGATTCCGCGTCCGGTGCCTGCGCCACTGATGAGCAAGCTGATGCCGGTCGTGATGATCGTCGCCATGATCGGCATGCTGGCCATGTTCGCCATGATGGGACGGTCCGTGCTGACCAACCCGTACATGATGATGATGCCGATGATGATGGTCATGTCCATGGGCGGCATGCTCATGGGCCAGCGCGGCAGCAACAAGAGCTCCGGCGAACTGAACGAGGAACGCAAGGACTACTTCCGCTACCTCGACCAGACCCGCCGCGAAGTCCGGCGCACCGGGCAGAAGCAGCTCGAGACGCTGATCTGGAGCCACCCCGAACCGGCCGACCTGCCCTCGATCGTGGGCTCGCGGCGCATGTGGGAGCGGCGGCCCGCCGACCCCGACTTCGGGCACGTGCGGGTCGGCATCGGCACCCACCGGCTCGCCGCCAAGCTGGCGCGGCCGGAGACCGGACCGCTCGAGGACCTGGAGCCGGTGTCCACCGTGGCGTTGCGTCGTTTCGTGCGAACGCATTCCGTGGTGCACCACCTGCCGACCGCGGTGTCGCTGCGCGCCTTCCCGGCCATCAATGTGGAGGGCCCGGCCGAGGACGCGCGCGGGCTGGTGTGGTCGATGCTCATGGAGCTCACCGCGTTTCACGGACCCGACCACGTCGCCGTCGCCATCGTCACCGCCGAACCCGACTGCGAGGCCTGGGCGTGGGCGAAATGGCTACCGCACGTTCAGCATTCGAGCGAACGCGATGGCATGGGCGCGTCCCGCATGATCTACGGCTCGCTCGGCGAGCTGGAGACCGCGCTCGCCGACGACCTGCTCGAGCGCGGCCGGTTCATGCGCAACCCGCAGCCCACCCAGGGGCGGCTGCACCTGGTCGTCATCATCGACGACGGATACGTCAGCGGCAGTGAGCGTTTGATCAGCGAATCCGGTCTGGACGCGGTCACCGTCATCGACCTGAGCTCCGCCGAGAACAGCCTGGCCGCGCGGCGCGGACTGCAGCTCGTCGCCACCGGTGGCGAGGTGTTCGCCAAGAGCGCGGCCGGCACCGAGAAGTTCGCCAACGCCGACACCGTGACGCTGGCCGAGGTGGAGTCCTTCGCGCGCAGCCTGGCCCGCTTCCGGATCGCCACCGCGGCGCAGATCGTCAGCCTCGGCGACAACACCTCCGCCAGCGACCCGGGTCTGATGAATCTGCTCAAGATCCCGGACGCCGCGCAGATCGACCCCGCGAAGGTGTGGCGGCCGCGCGCCGGGCGCGAACGACTACGCGTGCCGATCGGCATCACCCCCGACGGGACGCCGGTCGAGATCGACATCAAGGAATCCGCCGAGAACGGTATGGGCCCGCACGGCCTGTGCATCGGTGCGACCGGCTCCGGCAAGTCGGAATTCCTTCGCACGCTGATTCTTTCGATGGTCACCACGCACTCGCCGGACCAGCTCAACCTGATCCTCGTCGACTTCAAGGGTGGCGCGACCTTCCTCGGCATGGACCCGCTGCCGCACGTGGCGGCGGTCATCACCAACCTCGAGGAGGAGCTCGAGCTCGTCGACCGTATGCGCGACGCGCTCGCCGGCGAGATGAACCGGCGTCAGGAACTGCTGCGCTCGGCGGGCAACTTCGCCAATGTCGTCGAATACGAGAAGGCGCGCGCGGCCGGGGTGCCGCTCGATCCGCTGCCCGCGCTGTTCGTGGTCATCGACGAGTTCTCCGAATTGCTTTCGCAGAAGCCGGATTTCGCGGACCTCTTCGTCATGATCGGTCGCCTGGGCCGGTCGCTGCACGTGCACCTGCTGCTCGCTTCGCAGCGGCTCGAGGAGAACAAGATGCGCGGCCTGGACTCGCATCTGTCGTACCGCATCGGTCTGCGAACCTTCTCGGCCAACGAGTCCCGCGCGGTGCTCGGCATCACCGACGCCTACCACCTGCCGGGCATCCCCGGTTCCGGTTACCTCAAGAGCGACGCGTCGGATCCGTTGCGGTTCAACGCGACCTACGTGTCCGGGCCCTACGTCGCGCCCCGCTCGGCTCGCCAGGCCGCCGACGGCACCACCGTCGTCGAGGCGCCCCCGCGCGAATTCACCGCCGCCATGGTCGAGATCCTCGAGCAGCCCGAGTCGGAGAACCCGTTCGATCCACTCGACCTGCTGCCGCCCCCGCCGCCCTCCGGCGACGAGGGCCTGCCCGACAGCCTGCTGCAGACCGTCGTGAAACGCCTGACCGGGCACGGCCGTCCCGCCCACGAGGTGTGGCTGCCGCCGCTCGAGGAATCACCGACCGTGGACATGCTGCTGCCGGATCCGGACTGGCGCTCGCCGGTCAACCGGCACGGGCAGCTGTGGATGCCGATCGGCATCATCGACAAGCCCTACGAGCAGCGCCGCGACGTGCTCACCATCAATCTCGCGGGCGCGCAGGGCAATGTGGCCGTCGTCGGCGGTCCGCAGTCCGGCAAGTCGACCACGCTGCGCACCATCATCATGTCCGCGGCGGCCACCCACACGCCCGAACAGGTGCAGTTCTACTGCCTCGACTTCGGTGGCGGCTCCATGGCCGGCCTGGTCGGGCTGCCGCACGTCGGTTCGGTCGCGGGCAAGCTCGACTCCGACCGGGTCCGGCGCACCATCGCCGAGCTCACCACCCTGCTGCGCGAACGCGAGGAGCGCTTCGCCGGGCTGGGCATCGAATCCATGGCCGAGTTCCGGCGGCGCAAGCACGCCGCGCAGAACGCGCCACAGTCCGACGACCCGGTGCTGACCGACCGCTTCGGAGACGTATTCCTGGTCATCGACAACTGGCAGGTCGTCCGCGAGGAATTCGACAGCCTGGAGCCGCTGGTCGGACAGCTTGCCGCGCAGGGCCTTTCGTACGGCATCCACGTCATCCTGGGCGCCAACCGGTGGGGCGAGATCCGGGCCTCGGTCAAGGACATGATCGGTACCCGCATCGAACTGCGCCTGGGTGACCCCTCGGACTCCGAGATGGGCCGCCGGGTCGCGGTCAACGTGCCGCTCAACCGGCCCGGCCGCGGTCTCACCGCCGACCAGCTGCACATGCTCATCGCCATGCCGCGCCTGGACTCCGACACCAATGCCCAGAACCTGGCCGAGGGCGTGGCCGCCGCGCGCACCGAGATGCAGGCCATCTGGGGCGAGCGCCGCGCACCCGAGGTGCGCACCCTGCCCGGCAGCGTGCCCCGCGAACAGATCCTGGAACTGGCTCGCCGCCACGGGATTCAGCAGGGCCCGACCAAGGTGGTCATCGGCATCGGCGAATCCGAGCTGCAGCCGATCGTGCTGGACTTCGCCGCCGACCCGCACTTCATGGTGTTCTCCGAGGTCGAGTCCGGCAAGACCACGGTGCTGCGCAACATCATTCGCGGCATCGCCGAGAGCTCCAATGCCGACACCGCGCGCGTCATCCTCATCGACTACCGCCGCACCCTGCTCGGGGTCCTGGAGGGCGACCAGCTCGCCGGGTACTCCACGTCCTCGCAGACCTGCGGCGGCATGATCAAGGAAGTCGTCAACTACCTGTCCAAGCGCATCCCGGGCTCCGACATCACCCCGCAGCAGCTGCGCGACCGGGACTGGTGGACCGGACCCGAGATCTACGTCGTGGTCGACGACTACGACATGGTGGTGGCGGGCGGAAACCCGCTGGGCGCGTTGATCGAACTGCTCCCGCAGGCCCGCGACATCGGCCTGCACGTGGTCATCTCCCGCAATATGGGCGGCATCTCCCGGGCCCTCTACGACCAGGTGCTCGGCTCGATGAAGAACCTGTCCGTCCCCGCACTGCTCATGAGCGGCTCCCGGGACGAGGGCAAGCTCATCGGCGACATCCGCCCCATGCGCCTGCCGCCCGGCCGCGGCATCCTCTGGTCCCGCTCCCGCGGCGACGAGATGATCCAGATCGCCGACCTGCCCGCGTTGTAGCTCAGGTGGTGGCCGCCGAGCCCGGCTCGGCGGTCACGCCCGGGTGCGGGCGGACGAAGGGGTGCTGGGTGAGGGTCCAGGTGGGGGCCGAGGCGGGATCGACGGTGAAACGGGTGGTTTCGCCGGCGGCCAGGGTGAGGGTCGGGCGGACCAGGTCGTGAGACCAGGCCGAGGTCGGTCGTTCGAACAGGGCCCGGGACGGCCCGGTCGCCTCGGGGCCCGCGATGCGCGCGAGGCGGAAGCCCGCGCGCCGGTAGTAGGCGTGCAGACCCTGATTGGTGGTCCAGGCGTCCAGGCGGACCCAGCCGCGGTGCTGGCGGCGGGCCAGGAGCGCGGCGTGCGCCAGCAGCGCCTCGCCGACGCGGATTCCGGCGAAGCGTAGATCGACGATCATGTAGTGGATGATCACGGCGTCGGCCAATTCGCCGGGGGACCAGAGGTTTTCGTCGGCGCGGTCGTTGACGGTGATGGTCCCGGCGGGTTCGCCGTCCACCTCCGCTATCCAGGTTTCACCGCGCCGGACCGCGTGGGCCACGGACCGGACGAAGGTCTCGATGGGGAGCCCGCGTCCGGCTCGCGTCCACTGGTCACTGCCGCGCGCCGCCAGCCAGCTGGTGCGCTGCAACCGGAACCGGGTGATGGTCCCCAGATCCGCGACGCGGGCCCGACGCAGGTGCGGCTTCATGGCGAACCGGGTAGCAGGGAATTACCGAAGGAATGGGAATTACCGGTTGGAAAGGGCGCACCCAGAGTTTTACGAATAATGTCCGTTCCTTCGTCATCGCCCAATTCGTATGCCAATCGGTTGCGGGCCGCAGTGGAACGATGACGGGTCACTCGAGTGACGCGATCATGATTGGCCCCGATGCGCAAATGATCGAGAAGAATGGTGCCTGGACCGATGCCCAATAAGGCCGCTTCCTCGGCTGTGGCGGGACGGGAAACGACCGTGTCGCGGTGCGCCGTCTCGGCGTAACCGCGGTCGGCGAGGCGCCGCGTCGTCCCCTCGGGGATATCGTGCGGTGCGTCGATTCCGGTGGCCTCGGCCAGATCTCGCGGATAGAAGCTGACCTCCCATGACCACGGTTCGTTGTCCAGATACTGCATGATAGTGCGCGAAACCACCCATTCGTCGCGCGCCACGCCCAGCCAGTGCGCAACCTCCTGACTGGCCGGTTCCATTCTCGCACTGAACTGTTTGGACGGCTCGCGACCGGCCTCGCGCGCGATCTCCGAGAAGATGTCGTGCGCCGCACGCGGCCGATCAGGCCGAATGTGATTGGTCACAACGGATTCCAGGACCTCCTGGCTCCGCACGATGGTGCCCCGAGAAGTCGCTGTATAGATCAGATTTTCGGCAACCAGGAGTTGAATCGCATTGCGAGCAGTCGTAATCGAGACCCGCATCTGATCGGCCAACTCATTGTGACTCGGTAGTCGATCGCCCGGTTCCCACTTGCCGGCGCGGATCTCCTCGCGGAGGAGGTCTGCGATCCGTTGGTATCTCGGACCGTCCGCCATCTCGCTCCTCGGTTGTTGCTTCAAGAGTTGGAAGTCTACTCCGGTAGTTCTACTGCTGTGTAAGGCTTGACAGGAGCATTCTGAGGTTTATTGTAATGAACGTCCTGAATGCGGTGTTGTTATACGTCGAACGCGAGGCAACGTGGCAGGTTCGGAGACATCAAACACGGTCGTTGTGGCATTGCCCGACGTGTCCTGTTCCTATGTGGACTTGGAGGCGCAGCCACTGGCTTCCGGCCTATTGCCGACCTCCGACCTACTCCTGCGCGCTTGTCGCGGTCACCGGGTCATCGGCGGACCCCTGCTGTGGTTCGCCCACGATCTCGCGGTGCTGCACGAGCGGCGAGTGGTCGGGCGCGGTGGGGTCGGTCCGGAAACCGATCCGACCTCTATCATCGAAAACAAGCGTCGCCGAATCGAATTGGTCATGGCCATAGACGATTGGATCGTGCGCTCGGTGCCCCAGCATCGCCTGGGTGCGACCTTGCATACCGAAACGGTCGGATCGGTCATCGACCGGCTCGCGGACGCATCAGTGAGAGCGCATCACGCGTTGATGACCCTTGACGCCAATGATGAAATGCTGCATGGCGCTTGGCACCATTTAGCCGAATTGTCGGACGCCTACGACGATCTCGTGCGAGATGTTCTCGCCGGGCGTCGTCGGCTGCCCGCCTGGTAACAGCTGGGCCGATGCGCGGTCCGGGCCCGAGGGCGGCCCGGACCGCCATCTTTGCGTTTCCGTTATACGGTTGGCACGATCATTGAGTTCGACCACAAGGGGAGTTGTGGACAAGCTACAAGTTCGTGCGATAGTCGCTGCGCTGGTGGCGATTACGGCCTTGGCCGTCGGGGGATGCGGGTCCGACCCGGCGCCCGCCGCCGACACCGTCGACCTGTCCAAGCTCGACACCGGCAGTTACGCCACCAAACCCCAGCAACTGGTCCCGAAGGACCCGGCCCGCATGAGCCGCAATATGGAAGCCATGCGCCTCGCGGACGCTGTGCCGTTGCCACAGCAGATCGATCCGGCGCTGACCCACAATCTGGGTGGGGTACACGCCTTCATCGACGTCAAGGCCTTCGGCAACAGTTCGCCTTTCGCGTCCTTCGACAATGACGCCTTCACCGCGAGCACTCCGGGACTGGTCGCCGGATTCGGGACCGCGGCGGCCTCCAACGCCGATACCAAAAACCTCGGCTACACGCTGCGGCACTCGGTGATGATCTTCGAGAGCGACGCCGCCGCGACCGCCGCGGCCACCGCGCTGTCGGGAATGCGCTTCGATACCATCACCAATCCGGATCCGTTGCAGTCGAAGGTGTATCCGAGCGCGCGCGTGGTCTGGATCCCGCAGTTCCAGGCGCTCTCCTCGTGGTACGCGACCGGCCGGTACGTGATCGGGGACGTGGTCAACCACCACGAGAACGTCGAGCTGAAGATCTCCGACCCGAACGTCATGCTCGCTCTGGCGGACAAGGCGATCGGCGTGACCGTGGAACGGCTCAAGGACTTCCGGCCGACGCCGGTGGACCAGCTCGCCAACCTGCCGCTCGATCCGCAGGGCGTGCTCGAGTTGACCCTGATCCGGCCCGACGGCGACCAGACGGCCTTCGCGCTCCAGGGCACCCTGAGCCGGGAAGCGGCGCTGCACCGGGAGGACGACCCGAACGAGGGACGCGCGCTGTTCGACAAGTTCGGCGTGGACTACATGGGATTCGGCGCCGGGCGGCTGGTCCGCACCCGCGACGCCGCCGCGGCCGAGGGGTTCGTCGGCGTGGAATCCGTTGGCCGCGTCTGGCATCGGATCGACTCCCCGCAGGGGCTGCCCAACGCCCGCTGCGTCAAGTACCAGGGGCCGGTCGCCTTCCAGTTCCCGTACCGCTGCATGGTCGCCTACGGGCGGTACGCGGCCGAGGCGTGGTCGCAGCAGCCGCAGGACGTGTATCAGCGGATCTCGGCGCAGTACGCCATTCTCGCCAACGACAAATAGGGGTAGTCGTGAACAAGATCAATTGGCGGAGGGCCGTATTCGCCTCTGCCGCTGTCAGTTTCAGCCTCGTACTCGCCGGGTGCGGGGGCACGGTCTCCGGGTCTCCCGCGGCGGGCGAGATCGACATCCGAAACCTGGCCATCGGCAACTACCCGACCACGCCCATGGACTTCCGCGCTTCCTACGATCACTCGTTCCGTGACGGCAGCGCCATCGCTGTCGCGCGGCTCGGCGACGCCGTGGTGAGCGGCGCGGACGTCGACCCGAGCTTCAGCTACACGGCGCTGTCCCGGCCCGAGACCGGGTTCGTGATCGCGAAGGCCGCCAGGCCGGTGCTCGACGACAATCACCTGATGCTGGCCTATTCGACCACGGTCAGCGACCACTCTCGCCTCGAAATCCTCTATATCGACCACAGTTCGGGCAATTCGAGCCCCTTCGAAGGGTGGGAGAACGATCCCACCGCTACGACTTTCAACGTGACGGTGATGCAGTTCCCCGACGAACAGCAGGCGCGAGCGGCCGCCGAGGGCATCGATTCCGCCGACTTCGCCGTCGCGGCCGCCGAGAACGTCCCGGTCAGCCTGGACAGGTACCCGGCCGCGAAAGGCCACTGGAGACCCGGGATTCCGACCATGTCGACGACGTTGTCCCGCGGCCGGTACGCGATCAATGTCTCCGTCCGGACCCCCACAGCGGAGATCGGCGGGCTGAAAACGCTGGCCACGAAGATCATCGACGCCCAGCTGCCGCTGCTCGACAAGACGCCCCCGCTGACCGCGCGCGAGATCCTCTACCTCGACTACGACCCCGAGGGCATGCTGCGGCGGACCCTGCACCCCGCCGACTATCCACGCCCCGGACAGGACGAAGCCGTGCGCACGGCGCGTGGCTACCTGCACACCGTCGACAACCAGGGGCCGTGGAAGCCCCTGCTGGACGACAACGGCGTCGACCTGACCGCCACGACCGTCAAGGGCGCGTTGCTGTTCCGCGCCCGCGACGCGAAAGCCGCGGCGAGCCTGTGGACGGGCATCAACGGGCTCATCCAGGGCACGACCGACGCACCGCCCGGCGTGCCCGGGGCGACCTGCGCCGAGAACCCCAGCCCCAACCGCACCAGCTTCTCCCAGGCCTGGAACGCCACCGACCGTTACGTCTGCACCCTGCACTACGACCGCTACGTCGCGCGCGTCGCCGGAGCCCAGCTCCTGGACGCCCAGCAACGCGCGGCCGCGCAGTACGCGCTGCTCGCCAAGGCGCAATACCTGTAGCGCGCGGCTACTTCGGCAGCTTCGAGACCGCGTCGGCGAGGAGTTTCGCCGCCTTGCCGCACGCGTCCGGAGTGGCCGACTGATCCGACACCTGCAACTTCAGCTGCTCGGCATTGCCCTTGTCTGTCGGGCGCACCAGGTAGGCGATATTGCAGTCGTTCGGGGTGCGGGCGCCGATCACATAGGTGGTGTAGTCGCCGGTCTGCACGGCCTCGTAGGCCCAGTCGCCCTGATCGGGGCGGGACTGGTCGACCAGGTCGACGCGCACCCAGCCATTGGGGCCGACCACCGCGCACGCGTGCGGCGAATGCTGACGGTCGGTGACCTCACCGGTGATGTCGTGAATCGCGCTGTCCTGCAGCAGGGAACACGGGTCCACGCGGAGGACCGACGTCGCGGCGGCCTTACGCTGGGGGACCACCTCGGTCAGCTGCTCGGCCACGGCCGCCAGCGCCTGCTCGGCGGCGGTACAGGCGGAACCCGGCTGGGCCGCGGGATCCAGCTGCTCGGCCGACATACGCAGCGGGACATCACCGGCCGACTTGGCGACCAGAACCGTGTCGCACTTGTTGTCGGCCGCGCCCGCGCTGAGGATCGTGCCCCAGCTCGCGGTGTGCGTGGTCGGCTTCAACTGGTCCACGCCGATCGCGGCATCGGGAATGTCGAGGGTGTAGTGAACCTTTCGCTGCGACGCGTCGAGCACCGTGGTGGCGCAGCCGCCGGGCTGAGCCTCCGGGTCGCCGGTGCGGGTGCCCAGCTTGCCGGGCAGCGCCTTGTCCAGGACCGCGCAGGTGTCCAGCAGTCGCAGTTCGGCGGCCGTCAGATCCAGCGACGAATCCGTGCGCGCCTGCGCGTGACCCTCGGTATCGGAGGCGCGGACCAAGCCGATCACCGTGCCGCCCACCACCACGGCACCGGTCACGGCCGCGGCCGCCCAGCCGATGGTGCGGCGGCGGCGATCCGCCAAGCGCGCCAGCTGATCCCGGTAACGGGTCTCCTGCTCGCCACTCGACGCCCACCAGTCGGCGTCGGTGCGGTGCGTCTCCAGGAAATCCAGCACCGGCTGCGGCCAGGCCGACTCCCCGGGAATGCGCTCCGCCTGCTCCAGCAGCTGCCGCGCCGACGGGCGATGCGCCGGATCGGCCGACAGGCAGGACTCGACCAGCTTGCGCAGGGCGTGCGGGACCGCCTGCAGATCCGGTGTCGCCGACATGGATCCGGTCGCGGCCAGCACCAGCAGCATGCCCACGGCATAGATGTCGACCGCGGAGGTCACCGGCTGGCCCTCGGCCTGCTCGGGCGCCAGATACGCGGGAGCGTCGGTGGTGGCCGAACCGTCCTCGCGGGCGCGCGTGATGCCGAAATCCACCAGGCGCGGGCCCTCGGCGGTCAGCAGCACATTGCCGGGCTTCAGATTCCGGTGCACCAGCACCGCGCGGTGCACCTCCAGCAGCGCGGACGCCAGCCCCGTCGCCAGCATGCGCAGACCCGGCACCGGCAGCGGGCCGCAGCCCGCGATCACCGTCGCCAGATCCGGCGCGGGCAGATATTCGGTGGCCAGCCACGGGCGTTCGGCATCGGCGTCACTGTCCACCACCGGCGTGAACCAGGAACCGGTGAGCTGCTTGCCGGTCTCCAGCTCCCGCTGCAGGCGGGCCCGGAACTCCATGTCCACCGTCTGCGAGCGGTGAATCCGCTTGACCGCCACGAGCTTTCCGGTCGGCGTCCGACCCAGGAGCACCCGGCCCAGCTCACCCGTGCCGACCACCGCGATCATGTGGTGCGGGCCGATCCAGCGCGGATCGTCGGGCAACAGCGCCTTCATCGGAGATCCGCCGGGTTCGGCGCGAGCGGGCAGGGTGCGGCGGACAAGCCGCGGGCATTACGCATCCAGGTGTACTCCGAGTTCTCGGGGTCGGCCGCGAGGAATTCGCCGGACAGGGCGGCAGCGCGATCGAGCCACAAACTAGCACCCGTTCGAAGCCGTGTCATGCGCAGCCACCCGCCCGCGGCCACCGTCACCGCCGGGTCGAACGCCCTGCCGCCGAAGCGCTTCGGAACCGGTCCCTGCTCAGCCCCGATAGTGCCGGTGGTCGGTGCCGAAATCATCGGCGACCGTGGCCGCCAGCTCCACATAAGCGCGCTTGACGGGCTTGCTCAGGCGATGCAGATCGATCTCCGCGCCCTCACCCAGGTGAGCGTCGTACGGGATGATGTGGACCGCGCGGCAACGCGACAGGAAGTAGTCGCGCAACTGATTGATCCCGACATTCGGGGCGCCCGGGCGGGGCAGGTTGATCACCACCACCGCATTGCGGACCAGATGGTCGTGACCGTGCAGCGACAGCCAATCCAGCGTCGCCGCCGCACTGCGCGCGCCGTCGATCGCCGACGACGAGATCAGCACCAGCGAATGCGCCAGATCCAGCACACCCGCCATCGCCGAGTGCATCAGGCCGGTACCGCAGTCGGTCAGAATGATGTTGTAGAAGCGCTGCAGGATCCGCGCCACCGCGCGGTACTCCTCCTCGCTGAACGCCTCCGACGCCGCCGGATCCCGCTCACTGGCCAGCACCTCCAAGCGGCTGCTGCCCTGCGAGGTATGCCGGCGCACATCCGAATACCGCTGAATGTGCTCGTCCAGCAACAGATCCCGCACCGTAGACCGCGTCTGCAACGGCACCCGCTGCGACAGCGTCCCGAAGTCCGGATTCGCGTCCACCGCGATCACCCGGTCCCCGCGAATCGACGAGAAGATCGAACCCAGACCCATCGTGGTCGTCGTCTTGCCGACGCCGCCCTTCAACGACAGCACCGCGATCCGATAGTCGCCGCGCACCGGCTGCCGGATCCGCGCCACCAACTCCTGCAGGCGGCGCTCCTCCGCCGACATGCCGGGATTGATCGCGCCACCGGACATATGGTGCACAGCCCGCCGCCACCCCGAACCCGGAGCCTTCTTCGCCCGGCGCAACGGAACATCATCCAGCGACGGGGCGGGACCACCGGCAAACCCGGCCGGACCCCGCGCGCCCTGCGGGGGACCGGCCTGGGCCGGAGCGCCGTACTGACCGGGCGCGCCGAATCCGGGCTGCACAGAACTCATCCCGTACTGCCCTGGCATGTGGCCACCCGGCTGTGCGTTCACATCACCCCAGACGGGCGCGTCCGGGCCGGGCTGCCCCGGGAACCCCGGCGCTGCCGACGGACCGGGCTGTCCCGGAGAGCCAGGCACTGCGGACGGGCCGGGCACACCTGGGTAGCCCTGCTCTGGCCCGGGTGCGGCCCAAGGCATCTGCCCACCCTGACCCTGCGGTCCATCGGCCCCTGGACCCCACTGCGGCTGCGTGGGAGCGCCGTCGCCCGGCATACCCGTGCCGGGCGGAAGCATCCCGTTGGTCCGCGGCCCGTCGAATCCGGCGGCCTCGGACATCACGGCATTCGACGACGGGTTCGCATCAACCCCGACACCATCGGGACGCTGCGGAGCCGACTGCGACACGGACGGCCCCGACGGGAAACCCCGCGGCGGAGTCGGCATCCCGGAATCGGGCTGTGGCGCGCTGACCGGATGGCGACCACTCAGCCCAGCCGCCGCGGCCTCGGACAGCGGTGCGTTCGCCCAAGGATTCGCGTCCGGGTCCTCGGCCCCCGCCGCTTCCGGACCGTCCGCCGAAGGGCGTTGCCCGGGCATCGAGGGATGGCCGTCCGGTGCCCAGGCTGCCGGTGGCACTACGCCCTGCCCGGCGGGGAACCCCGAGGGTATGCCCGGAATATCGGAATCATGCGCGGTGGGGTCGCTCGAATGCGGCCCGGCCTCGGTCTGCGGGCCGTTCGCCCACGGATTCAACTGCGGCGGAACGGGTCCGGCCGGGAATCCCTGGTTCGGCGGCATCGGAGGAACGCCGGAGTGCGGCACGGGCGGCAGGCCCTGAGCGCCGGGGAGCGGGCCCGGAGCGAGTGGTAGGCCCTGTGAACCGGGGAAGGGGCCCGGCGCAGGCGGCAGGTGCTGCGCGTCAGGGAACGGTCCCGGCGGCGGTGGCAGCCGCTGACCGGCATCGGCGGACTGCTGTGGGCCACCCGGGACCTGCGGCAGCGGGCCCGACGCCGGTGCGGAAAGACCGGGCGGCGCGGGCGGAATGTCGAGGCGCGGGTCGGCGGACGGTGTGACCTCCACCGCGCGGTGGCGGCCCGGCGTCATCGCCTGATCGAAGTCCGCCTCCGGGCCCGAGGTCTCGCCGGCGCCTGGCTCGGCCAGTTCCGCGTCGAGCGGTTCGCGCGCAGCGGCCGTCGTATTCGGCACGGGAGGAACGCCATTGCCGGAGCCCGGGCGATCGGCCGAGGTCGGCTTCGGCGTGCCCGGAACCGGGACGGGCTCCGGTTCGCTTGCGGTGGGGCTCGATTCAGGGGCAGGCGGGAGCGGCCGGCGAGTCGTCGGATCGGCCGGCGCGATGACGCCGGAACCGGTCGCGTGCAGATCGCCCGGAGCCGGAGGCAGCGGCGGCTGCGCCATCTTCCTGGTGACCTCGGCCGGATCGGCCGCGAGCCGGTCTGCCTTCGGACCGCCGTCGGACAGCTCACCGGGAGCTGGGGGCAGCGGCGGTCGAGCGGCGCGAACCGCGGGATCGCTTGCCGCTGCGGCCATTTCGCTCGGAGACGGAGGCAGGGGCATCCGCGTGGTCGGGTCCGCTGGGGGGCGGGCGGGGGAGGCCGCGTCCGGGTTTCCCGCGGTCGGCGTGCCCGCGAGGGACGCGCCCGCGGGCTGCGTACCGATGGGCGTTGCCGGGGCAGCTGCCGCGGGAGGCGCGGAGAACCGCGGGGGTGTCAGCGGAACCGAAGAAGGACCGGGCTGGGCGGGTTCGGGCGCAACGGGCGGTTGAGTGGGGTCGCCGGTGAGTCCCGGCGGCTTGCCGGGGTCTGAGGAACCTTCGAAGCCCCGACCATCCGGGCGGCCGGGTGCAACGGGTTGGCCGTCCTCCGGAACCGGTTCCGCGCCTTGGCTATTCGAGGATCGACCGATGTCCTGACCCACATGCTGGGCTGTGCCCTGTCTGTTGGGCGGCTCGGCGAGTGGGGTCTGGCCGCCCGGCGGCTGCGTAAATGGCGACTGGCCGGTCGAGTTCGCGGCCTGCGTTCGTTCGGCCGGCGGCTGTGTGAAGGGCGATTGGCCCGTGGGCTGGGGAGCCTGTGGTGCCTGGCCGATGGGCGGCTGGCTGTTGGGCTGAGACGACTGCGGCGGCTGAGCAGCGGGAGGCTGTGTGAATGGCGCCTGGCTGTTGGGCTGGGGTGGCTGCGGTGTCTGAGCGGCGGGCGGCTGCGTGAAAGGCGTCTGGCCGTTCGGTCCGGATGAGTGGCCGTTGGGAGGCTGATTAAAAGGAGCCTGGCCGTTGGGGTGCTGAGGAGCGTGGCCGTTGGGATGCTGGGTGGCCGGGTTCTGGCCGATGGGGTGGCGGCCGGAGGGAGAAGTCGGCTGGGCCCCGTTGGGCTGCGTGCCGTTCTGGGGGAGGTTGAAGTGGGTGCCGGGGTCGCGGGTCGGCATCGGGGTGGGCGGAGTGGGCTGCTGGGTGCGCGGCTCGGCGGGACCGGGTGGGGGAGCGGACGCGGGTCCGGGGGTGCGGGGGAGGGGCGCGGCGGGTTCGGCGGCCGAGTCCTTGCGGGGCTTGCGGCGGCCGAAGAGGCGGCGGCCGCCCTTCTCCTCGGGGATGAGGTCGTCCTGGGGGAGGTTCTCGACGGGGGCTTCGTATCCGGTGTCGGTGACGTCGCTCTCGGAG
The DNA here is from genome assembly GCF_040630785.1 of Nocardia sp. NPDC005746. Taxonomy (NCBI): domain Bacteria; kingdom Bacillati; phylum Actinomycetota; class Actinomycetes; order Mycobacteriales; family Nocardiaceae; genus Nocardia; species Nocardia sp. NPDC005746. The sequence continues at coordinate 267,780 of NZ_JBEXYE010000009.1, read as the reverse complement.
AGCCAGGGCGGGAGCATCGGGAGTCCGTCGTTCTCGCGACTCACTTATACCCCCGGGTGCCTCGATCTATCGTGCAGGACACGGCGTAGTTTAGCGATTCCCGGCGACCGCGTGCCCGGCGTGTATCGGCCGCCCGCGGCCGGGGTATGGCCCGCGCGACCGGGGAGGGGCACGTCACGGCACCCGTATTTGGCCGGATCTGGGGCGACGGGTAAAGTAGGTCGCTGGTGACTTACATAGTGGCTGTGGCATGTCTTCGTGCCGCCTCCAGTGAGTATGTCACCGGGTTGGCCACAGTGCACCAGCAATCCACCGGTGCGCCTGCGAAACTCATGGCCGACCTGCCGTAATGAGCTTGAACCAACCAGGTTCAGCCTAACCGGGATCGCGGAGGATATGGCGAAGAAGGAAGGGGCCATCGAGGTCGAGGGCCGGGTTATCGAGCCGTTGCCCAATGCGATGTTCCGGATCGAGCTGGAGAACGGGCACAAGGTTCTGGCCCACATCAGCGGCAAGATGCGGCAGCACTACATCCGCATCCTGCCCGAGGACCGCGTCGTCGTGGAGCTCTCGCCCTACGACTTGACCCGCGGCCGCATCGTCTACCGCTACAAGTGAGTCGCTCCTCGCGGGAGCGCATCAAGACTTCCGGGGCGATATGTCCCGGGTTTCCCCGGTCGAACTGACCGGGGAAAAACTGTGTTCACGGCCAGTGAACACCAACCCAGATTGGATCTGACGTGAAGGTTCAGCCGTCCGTCAAGCCGATCTGCGAGAAGTGCAAGGTGATCCGCCGTCACGGTCGGGTCATGGTGATCTGCGAGAACCTGCGCCACAAGCAGCGTCAGGGCTGATCTCCGCCAAGCACCGAACGCAGTTCGGATTGGCAATAAGAAGCACTCCCAGCGCCAGTCGCCGTCGCCGAGTCCCGTCAGGGGACGGATGGCGGCCTACCCCCGGTACGGAGGCCGGGGCCCCACTTACGAGGGGACGGCCAGGGAGCAGACCTCCGCAAAAGTAAGGAAACGCCAACCATGGCACGTCTGATGGGCGTCGACCTCCCGCGCGAAAAGCGCATGGAGATCGCGCTGACCTACATCTTCGGCATTGGCCGTACCCGCGCCAAGGAGATCCTCGCGGAGACGGGCGTCAGCCCGGACCTGCGGTCGAAGGACCTCAGCGACGACGACCTGACCAAGCTCCGCGACTTCATCGAAGCGCAGGAATTCAAGGTCGAGGGTGACCTGCGCCGCGAGGTGCAGGCCGACATCCGTCGCAAGATCGAGATCGGCTGCTACCAGGGCATCCGCCACCGCCGTGGCCTGCCCGTGCGTGGCCAGCGGACCAAGACCAACGCCCGCACGCGCAAGGGTCCGAAGAAGACCGTCGCCGGCAAGAAGAAGTAGGGATAGCGCATGCCTCCGAAGAGCCGGGCCTCGGGCCCGAAGAAGACTCAGAAAGCGCGTCGCCGGGATAAGAAGAACATCCCGCACGGCCACGCTCACATCAAGAGCACGTTCAACAACACGATCGTGTCCATCACCGACCCCGAGGGCAATGTCATCTCCTGGGCGTCCTCCGGCCACGTCGGTTTCAAGGGCTCGCGTAAGTCGACCCCGTTCGCCGCTCAGCTCGCCGCCGAGAACGCTGCCCGCAAGGCGCAGGAGAACGGTGTCAAGAAGGTCGACGTCTTCGTGAAGGGCCCGGGTTCGGGCCGCGAGACCGCGATCCGTTCCCTCCAGGCCGCCGGCCTCGAGGTCGGCACGATCTCCGATGTCACTCCGCAGCCGCACAACGGCTGCCGTCCGCCCAAGCGGCGTCGCGTCTAGCGGGAAAGGAAGAGTAGAAAAATGGCTCGTTATACCGGCCCTATCACCCGCAAGTCGCGTCGTCTGCGTGTCGACCTCGTCGGAGGCGACCAGGCGTTCGAGCGTCGTCCTTACCCGCCCGGCCAGCACGGCCGCGCGCGGATCAAGGAGTCTGAGTACCTCATGCAGCTGCAGGAGAAGCAGAAGGCTCGCTTCTCGTACGGCGTCATGGAGAAGCAGTTCCGCAAGTACTACGAAGAGGCGAACCGCCAGAAGGGCAAGACCGGCGACAACCTGCTGCGTCTGCTCGAGTCCCGTCTGGACAACGTCGTGTACCGCGCCGGTCTGGCCCGTACCCGTCGTGGCGCTCGCCAGCTGGTCTCGCACGGCCACTTCACCGTCAACGGTGTGAAGGTCGACGTGCCGAGCTTCCAGGTCTCGCAGTACGACATCATCGATGTCAAGGCGAAGTCGCTGGCCATGTACCCCTTCCAGGTGGCGCGTGAGACCGTCGGCGACCGCCCGATCCCGGGCTGGCTGCAGGTCGTTCCCGGCCGTCTGCGGATCCTGGTGCACCAGCTCCCCGAGCGTGCGCAGATCGATGTTCCGCTGCAGGAACAGCTGATCGTCGAGTTCTACTCGAAGTAATAGGTGCGCGTAAGCGTGCCGCTGGTTGTGGCCCTGCTCAGTTCGATAAGCACAGGGTCAGGGCCGCAACAGCTCCCACATAGTGGGCGTCAAATAGTGGGCGTCCGAAGGAGGAAGAAATGCTGATTTCACAGCGACCGACGCTGACCGAAGAGGTCGTGTCCGAGAACCGGTCGCGGTTCACCATCGAACCGCTGGAGCCGGGTTTCGGTTACACCCTCGGCAACTCGCTGCGCCGCACCCTGCTCTCGAGCATCCCGGGTGCCGCGGTCACCAGCATCCGCATCGACGGCGTGCTGCACGAGTTCACCACCGTCCCGGGCGTGAAGGAGGATGTCACCGACATCATCCTGAACCTCAAGGGCCTGGTCGTGTCGTCCGAAGAGGACGAGCCGGTCACCATGTACGTGCGCAAGCAGGGCCCGGGCACCGTCACCGCCGGTGACATCGTCCCCCCGGCGGGCGTGACCGTGCACAACCCGGACATGCACATCGCCACCCTGAACGACAAGGGCAAGCTGGAGATCGAGCTCGTGGTCGAGCGCGGTCGCGGCTACGTCCCGGCCGTGCAGAACAAGGCGTCGGGTGCGGAAATCGGCCGGATTCCGGTTGACTCGATCTACTCGCCGGTTCTCAAGGTGACGTACAAGGTCGAGGCCACCCGTGTCGAGCAGCGCACCGACTTCGACCGGCTCATCCTGGATGTCGAGACCAAGAACTCGATCTCCGCGCGGGATGCGCTGGCGTCGGCGGGCAAGACCCTGGTCGAGCTGTTCGGTCTCGCGCGCGAGCTGAACATCGAGGCCGAGGGCATCGAGATCGGCCCGAGCCCGGCCGAGGCAGACCACATCGCCTCGTTCGGCCTGCCGATCGAGGACCTGGATCTCACCGTTCGGTCGTACAACTGCCTCAAGCGTGAGGGCGTGCACACCGTCGGCGAGCTGGTCGCCCGCACCGAGTCGGACCTGCTGGACATCCGCAACTTCGGTCAGAAGTCCATCGACGAGGTCAAGGTCAAGCTGCACTCGCTCGGCCTGTCCCTCAAGGACTCCCCGGCTTCCTTCGATCCGTCCTCCGTCGTCGGCTACGACGCGGCGAGCGGCACCTGGAGCGACAGCGGCTCGTTCAGCGACACCGACAGCGGCGAGCAGGACTACGCCGAGACCGAACAGCTTTAGGCGGCTCGGGGCCAGCGCCCCGGATCTGCCTTAGACACAGGAGATTCCAACCATGCCCAAGCCCAAGAAGGGTGCCCGCTTCGGCGGGTCGGCGTCGCACCAGAAGGCGATCTTCGCCAACCTGGCGACGGCGCTCTTCGAACACGGTCGTATCACGACCACCGAGGCCAAGGCCAAGGCGCTGCGCCCCTACGCCGAGAAGCTCGTGACCAAGGCGAAGGGCGGCACCCTGGCCGACCGTCGCGAGGTCATGAAGGTGATCCGTAGCAAGGACATCGTCCACGCCCTCTTCGCCGAGATCGGTCCCTCGTTCGAGGGCCGCGACGGTGGCTACACCCGCATCATCAAGACCATCCCCCGCAAGGGTGACAACGCTCCGATGGCGATCATCGAGCTGGTCCGCGAGAAGACCGTGACCAACGAGGCCGATCGTGCCCGTCGTGTCGCCGCTTCGAAGGCCACCGAGGCTCCGGCCGAGGCCAAGGCCGACGAGGCCGCCGAGGCTGAGGCTCCGGCCGCCGAGGCTGCCGAGGACAAGGCCGCGGAGTAATACTCCGGGTCCTTCGGACCAACCAGGGGTTTCAGGGGCTTCCCCTGAAACCCCGAAGGTGGACATCCCATGAGTGAGCCCGCCGTCCCCTCCGGGTCGGCGGGCTTTCTCCATGTTAACCAGGAGATCGCTGTGACCGTGGAGGATCCGACGCCCGAACCCATTTCGATTCGGGTACGGCTGGACATCAGTTACGACGGCACCGATTTCACCGGCTGGGCCCGTCAGCCCGGCCTGCGCACCGTGCAGGGCGTGCTGGAGGACGCGCTGTCCAAGGTGCAGCGCGAACCCATCCAGCTCACCGTGGCCGGGCGCACCGACGCCGGGGTGCACGCGGAAGGTCAAGTCGCGCACTTCGATACCCACACCGAGGTCGACGGCCCCAAGCTGGTGCACCGGCTGGCCCGTTTCCTGCCCAAGGACGTGCGGGTCAAGCAGGCCCGGATCGCCCCGCCGGACTTCGACGCCCGCTTCTCGGCGATCCGCCGGCACTACGCCTACCGCCTGACCACCGCGCCCTACGGCGCCGAGCCGCTGCAGGCCCGCGGCGTGGTGCCCTGCCGTCCCGGCCCGGATCTCGAGGCCATGCGCGAGGCCTCCCGAAACCTGTTGGGCCTGCACGATTTCGCGGCCTTCTGCCGCCGCCGTGAGGGCGCGACCACGATTCGCGAACTGCAGCGCTTCGACTGGGTCGCGGAGGGCGACCTGCTGACCGCGTATGTCAGCGCGGACGCGTTCTGCTGGTCCATGGTCCGCAGTCTGGTCGGCGGCGTGCTGGCCGTCGGTGAGGGCCGCCGTACGCCCGACTGGATCGCCGGACTGCTGAACGAGCGCGAACGCGCCAGCGCGGTGACCGTGGCCCCGGCCCACGGGCTGTCACTGATCGCCGTCGACTATCCGGCCGACGCCGATCTGGCCGCCCGCAATATCCAGACCCGCGAGGTTCGCACCGTTCCCGGTCCCGCGGGCGGTGCCACCGATCTCGAGAGCAGCGCCGCCGACCCCGAGGGCTGCTGCGGGGACTGACCCCCTTTCCGGCGTGCCGCCCGCCGGGCGCGTCGTTCGAATCCTCCGGTCCCACCCCGATCTTCCGCACCCGCGATCACGTCTCCGCCGAGGTCGCGGGTGTGATGCCGCGCCCGTGATCGCGGACCGGTCGCGCGGATGAAAGTGCAAGTCCGGGATGAAGATTCGCTGTGCGAGTTGCGGGCAATGCGCCAATTCGGGCGGTTGGATGAAAGTTGGAGGTTGTTAGGGGAATTCGGGGTTCGGGGTGGGGGCGGGATGCGAGAATCGGGCAATGAGGGGCGGCGTCGAGCCCTCGGTGATGGAGGTTCGCTCCACGCCGGAGGTTTCGCAGCAGGAGACTTTCGAGGAATGGGAGGCCGTGGTCGCGGCCGCCTACGTTCCACTGGTGGTGACACCCGTGCGGTCGGGGGAATTCCGGGCGCGCATAGTGCAATCGCGATTCGACGGCATCGACGTGTCGATGGTGACCGCCAGCGGGCAGCATCTGAGCCGGATACCGCAACTCCTCCACGATCCCGAGGAACCGGTGCTGTTCGCCAGCATCACCACGCACGGCCACGGCTGGCTGGAGCAGGATGGGCGAGTGGGGGAGCTGGCCGACGGCGGACTGACCCTGCACGTCAGTTCCCGGCCCTTCAGCGCGCATTTCGAGAGTTCCTGGGGCGTGGTGGCGGTGCAGGTGCCGCTGGCCGAGGTGGTCTGCGCGTCGGGGGTGCCGGCGGACCGGATGCCGACCGCGGTGCGCTTCCCGCCCGAGGGCGCGGCCGGGATCGTGGGCCGCTTCTTCTGCGGCATGGCGCAATTGCAGTACACCGCACCGGAACAGGCCGCGGTGCTGGCCAAACACGGTACGGGCCTGCTGGCCTCGGTGGTGCAGCTGGCCGCGGGCGACCTGCCGCACGACGAGCCCGCGCACGCGCTGGCCAAACAGCGTGCGCTGGCGTTCATTCAGCGGAATTACGCCGATCCGGAGCTGACCATCGATCAGGTGGCGGGCGCGTGTTCGGTGTCGCGGCGCACTCTGTACCGGCTGTTCGAAGAGGGTGGAGACGGCGTGGCGGCCATGTTGCGGCGGATGCGGGTGGAGCGGGCGCTGTCGTTGATCCGCACCGATCCGACGCGGCCGCTGCTGTCGGTGGCGCGGTCGGCGGGCTTCGTATCCGAGCGGCAGTTCTATCGGGCCTTCAAACGCGAAACCGGCATGACCCCTGGCGAATTCCGGATAAATCATGCCTGATCAGGTGGTATTTCACGGCTGACCTGAATGGGCAGTGAACTGGCACGGCTGGGCAGTCACAGGGCGGCGTCGGCGCGGCATACTGGGGACGCGCCGCCCGGTCGCCGCCTCGAGCCGCCGGCGACCGGGTCGGCGAGTTCCCGGAGCAATCGGGCTGATTGGTCTGTTTTGTCGGATCAGTCGGCCTCATTCCCGTTCTCCTGGCGGCCGCTAGTGGAATGATGCAGGTGTGGGTATCGCTTCCACGGCCAGTGCCGAAGTCCGTACGACCTCAGAGGTTTCCGCGCGGCAAGCCTTCGAGCAGTGGGAGGCCCTCGTCGCCGATGCAGTGCTGCCTTCGATCGTCGAACCGATCGGCGCCGGGCCCTGGCACGGCAAACTCCGCTACACCCAGTTCGATCGGTCCAGCCTCACGCTGATGACCTCGAGCGCCCAGCGGGTGGTGCGCACCAAGCGTCAGCTCGAGCAGGCCGCCGGGGACTTCCTGCTGGTGAACATCATCGTCGATGGCTCGAACTGGACCGAGCAGAGCGGCCGGATCACCGAGGGCGGGGCCGGGACCATCGCCTTCTACGACAGTGCCCGCCCGATCGAGAGCCGGACCACCGAGAACGCGGTGTCCACCATCGTGCGCGCGCCCATGGACGCGGTGCTCGACCACGCCGGCCTGGTGCGTGAGGAGCTGCCGATCGCCAAGGCGCTGCCCGCCACCGGGGCCATGGGTGTGGTGGCCGACTTCTTCCGGGGTATGGCCCGGCTCGGCGCGGAGGAGACCGGCCGTGCGGCGGACGTTCTCGAGTCGCAGGTCACCTCGATGCTCTCGTCGGCGTTGCTGCTGGCCAACGGGCACTCCTCGCCCGGGCCCGCCGATTCGGTCTTCACCCGCCAGCAGGTGCTGGCGGTGCTGCGGAAGCGGTACACCGATCCGGACCTGACCGTCGACGAGGTGGCGCACGCCTGCCTGGTCTCGCGGCGCACCCTCTACCGGGTCTGCGAGGAGATCGGCGGCCCGGCCGCGCTGGTGCGGCAGATGCGGGTCGAGCACGCCCGCAGGCTGTTGCGAGCCGACCCGACCCGCCCGCTCTCGGTGATTGCCGCGGCGTCCGGTTTCGCCACGGATCGGCATTTCTACCGGGCATTCAGGCAGGAAACCGGCGTGACGCCGGGACAATTCCGGTCGCAATTGGACACAGGCACGCGCTGTCGGTAGCTCGGCACAGTATGTCGCTGTGACCGGCTGGCGTTCGGCGAAGGGTGATTGCACATCATCCGATCCGTCGAAGGAGCCGAGGTGCCCACGAAGGTGCGAGTCGCGGCTGTCCAAGCCGAGCCGCGATGGCTGGATCTGCCCGCCGGAGTCGGGCAGGCCATCGGGCTGATCGAGGACGCGGCCGCGGGTGGTGCACAGTTGGTGGCCTTCCCGGAGACCTTCCTTCCCGGCTACCCGTGGTGGCTGTGGCTGGAATCGGTGAGCTGGGGCGAGGGGTTCTTCGCACGTTATCGCACCAATTCGATGACGGTGGGGCGCACCGAGTTCCGGCGCATCGCCGACGCCGCTCGCCGGCATCGCATCCATGTGCTGCTCGGCTTCAGCGAACGCTGTGGCAGCGCGCTGTATATGTCCCAGTGCCTCATCGACGACCGAGGGGTACTGCTCGGAGTCCGCCGCAAGCCCGAGCTGACGCTGTTGGAGCAGCAGATCTTCCGCTCCGGCGAGCCCGGCGAGCCGCAGGTGTTCCGCACCGGCATCGGCCGCATCGCGGTGCAGGGCGGCTCCGAGCAGTTGCATCTGCCCGCGCGGCGGGAGCTGGAGCGCACCGGGGCGCAGATCCACGTGGTGTCCTGGCCGGGTTTCATCGTGGCGCGGGACGTGGACTGGGGCGTGCGGGTGAACAACGCGGCCACGCTCTGGTACGCGGTGGTCGGTCAGCTGAACGTGATCGCGGCGTGCTCGGTGATGGACGTGGCGGGCAGTGAGAGCCGCCGCGGCGCGGAGCCGGCCAAGCAGCTGGTGCCGGGGCCGGGCGGGCACGCGCGGATCTTCGCGCCGGGCGGTGAGGAACTGGCGTCGCCTTTGGGCGCGCACGAACAGGGTTTGCTGTATGCCGATCTGGAACTCGATCTGAGCTTCGAGTCCGCCGCCTGATTCGTCAACCGGTCCGCACCGGTTACTGGTTCGTACCAGTTCGGCCCATTGGCCGGAATTCGTCCGATCTGACACACTCTCCCCAGTATTCGGCCGTACACGTGGCCGCCATTGTCATCGAGGGATGGGGAGTGGAAGGGTTACCACCGGTCAACCGGATCGAGGTTCGGTCCGGCCAGGAACAGACGTCGACGGAGGCATTCGAGCGCTGGGAGGCGCAGGTGAGTGCTGCCTACGTGCCGCTGGCGGTTGAACCTATACCGAGTGGTCGCTTTGTAGGTTATATCGAATCCGCGAGCTATGGCGAGATGGATGTGTCGGTAATCGGATCGACGCCGCAAGTCATTCGTCGCACCGGCGCACTCATCGGCCGCAGTGCCGACGAATATCTCCTCGCCAGTATTCCGACCGTCGGCACCGCGCGCTTGTGTCAGGACGATCGCGTCGCCGATGTCGGTCCCGGCGGAATCGTGTTCTACGACAGCACCCGTCCCTACCGCTGGGACGCGCCGGAGCGGTTCGAGCAAGTCGTGGTGCAGGTCCCGCTCAGCCGACTACGCGAGCGCTACGGCATCGACAATCTCGAATTGCCCACTGCCACAGTATTTTCGGCAAACACTGCGCCTGGAATCGTGGGCAGCTTCTTTCGCGGGCTGGCCGAATTGCAGCACACCGATCCCGATGGCGCCGCGCTATTGTCCGCGCCCGGAATGGATCTGCTGGCCGCCGCCGCGATCGCCGCGTCCGGCCGCGCGCCGCGTGACCAGTCGGCGGACGCGCTCAATCGGCAACGGGTCCTGAACTACATGCGCGACCACTGCGCCGATCCCGATCTCGGAGTGGATCGAATCGCGGAGGGCTGCAGAATGTCTCGGCGTACGCTGTATCGAGTGTTCGGTGAGTTCGAGGGCGGACCGGGAACGGTGTTGCGCCGCATGCGCATCGAACGTGCTTGCGACCTACTGAGAAATGCACCACAGTTGCCGCTTTCGGCGGTGGCGAAAGCGGCGGGATTCCTCACGGAGCGTAGCTTCTATCGAAGCTTCCGTTTGGAAATGGGCACAACTCCGGGGGCATTCCGCGCCCTGGCATGATCAGTCGGTCATTCGGCACTCGTCGCCATTGTTCGATCGCTATAACTTGGCAAGGCTCCTCTTGCATGAGGGAAAAGCGATGAGGACTACGGTGCGAGTCGCCGCCGTCCAGGCCGAACCCAGCTGGCTGCGGCTCTCCGACGGCGTCGATCAGGTGGTCGAACTGATCCGGGCGGCAGCGGTGCAGGGGGCGCGGCTGGTCGCATTCCCGGAGGCGTTTCTCCCGGGTTATCCGTGGTGGCGCTGGATCGATACCAATCAGTGGAATGTCGAATACTCGACCAGATGCCGCGAGAATTCGATGACGCGGGACGGCGCGGAAATGTGCGCGATCACCGCTGCCGCCGCCGCGCACGACATTCATGTCGTACTCGGATTCGGTGAGCGCCAGGAACGGCGAATCTATATGTCGCAGGCCGTGATCGATGATTCCGGGCAGTTGCTGTCGGTCCGCCGCAAAGCCGGTCTGAACAGCGTGGAACGCAAGATATTCGCCTCCGGAACTCCGAATCTGCCCGCGGTGCACCACACCCCGATCGGCAAGTACGGCGCGTTGTCCGGTCAGGAGAATCAGCGGCCACTGCTCACCCGCGCGCTGCGCGCCGACGAGGAGCAGATCCACGTGGCCGCCTGGCCCGCCAGCCCCGACGGCGACGCGGTCGGACCGGAGTCGAGCGCCACGCTCAGCCGGATGTACGCGCTCGAGGTCGGCGCGTACGTGATCGCCCCTACCGCCGTGATCGGTGACGCCGCGTTCGGCGGTGTGGGCAGCGCGCGGCGCCACAATGGCGGCCCCACCGGATGCGCCCGCATCTACGGCGTCGACGGCGGCGAAGTGGTGGCCTCGCTCGCGGAGGGTGAGGAGGGCATCCTCTACGCCGACCTCGAGATCGCCGTGACGCTCGCGGACAACCAGCCCTGCGACTCCATTCGCACCACCCGGGATCGCAAGGACAACACTCGCAAGGACAGCGCACCCACTCGCCGCGGCTCCCGTCGCGTCGCCGCGGGCTGGCAGTCGGGCCCCGACCGCTGGGCCCTCCCGGCGTCCCTGGGCGCCTACCCCGGCGGCACCGCGGCCTGCTGACGCGAGCGGCCGCCGCGGTCTCTGTCAGGCGGGCCCCGTGTAGAGCGGTGGGTTGCCGGCGGAGTCGGCGGAGTGACAGGGCTTTCAGGGGAAGCCCCTGAGAGGTGCTAACTCCGCACGAGGCGCGCGATGGCGTCGGTGGCTTCCTTGATCTTGGCCTCGGCCTCGGGGCCGCCCGCGACGGCCGCGTCGACCACGCAGTGGCTGATGTGATCCTCGAGCAGCCCCATGGCGACCGCCTGGAGCGCCTTGGTCATGGCCGACACCTGGGTGAGGATGTCGATGCAGTACTTTTCCTCCTCGACCATGCGCTGCAGGCCGCGGGCCTGGCCTTCGATGCGGCGCAGGCGCTTGAGGTAGTCGTCCTTGGCGGTGATGTAGCCGTGCGAGGCGGTGTCGTGGCAGGACTCGGCGGTGTCGTGCCCGGCGGCGTCCTGGGTCGCGATCTTGTCGTTGGTCACCTGCGCTGTCCTCACTCCCGGGGGAAATACCCCCCTAGGGTACATGCTTCGCCCTGCTACCACCACTCACGGCCGCGTACGCAAGAATCGGAGCATGAGTTCGGACGCACGGGCAACGCTCGCCATCATCGGAGGCAGCGGCTTCTACGACTTCTTCGGCGATGACGCGACCACGGTCGAGATCGAGACCCCCTACGGCGCGCCCAGCGCGCCCATCACCATCGGCCAGGTGGAGGGACGCTCGGTGGCGTTCCTGCCCCGGCACGGCCGCAAGCACGAGTTCTCGCCGCACACCGTGCCCTACCGCGCCAATATGTGGGCGCTGCGCACCCTGGGCGTGCGCCGCATCTTCGGCCCCTGTGCGGTCGGCAGCCTGCGCGCGGACTGGGGGCCGGGCACCATCGCCGTGCCGGACCAGCTGGTGGACCGCACCTCCGGTCGCCCCCAGACCTTCTACGACGTCGGCGGCGTCCACGTGTCCTTCGCCGACCCGTACTGCGACGAGCTGCGCACTGCCGCCATCGCCTCGATCGGCGACGACCTGCCCGCGCACGACTACGGCACCATGGTCGTGGTGGAGGGCCCGCGATTCTCCACCCGCGCCGAGAGCCGCTGGTTCGCCGGGCAGGGCTGGGAGCTGGTCAATATGACCGGGCACCCGGAGGCCGTGCTCGCCCGTGAACTCGAAATGTGCTATTCCGCAATCGCTCTGGTCACCGACCTGGATGCCGGGCTGGAGTCCGGCGAGGGCGTCAGCGCCGCCGACGTGTTCGCCGAGTTCGAGCGCAATCTGGTGCCGTTCAAGGCCATGGTGCGCCGCGCCGTCGCCGCCGTCGAGGGCGACGACACCTGCGACAAGTGCCGCGTGCTGACCGGCACCGGCGTGCAGCTCCCGTTCGAGCTGCCGTAGCGGCCGGTCACGCGTGATGGCCGCCGCCCGAGCGGCCGGGGTACTCCGTTGTGCCCCGTGGTGCGTCGTTGCACCTGCTCGTGGCGGCATCCGCGGGTGGCGTCCAGCCGCCCCGCACCGTCTATCCATCGATAGGCCTTCGGGTTACGGCCGGCCATGCCCTACGCTGGATTCATGAAGGCGGGCGGTCGTGACCCCCTGCGTGTCCTGGTGACCGGGGCGGCCGGTTACCTGGGCTCCCATGTCCATCGCGCCCTGCTGGCCGCGGGGCACGAGGTCATCGCCATCGACGCCCTGCTCGAGACCGTGCACGGTCCGAATCCCGTTGTTCCGGAGAATGTCTCGCGCATCGACATCCGTGATCAGGGTGCGCTCGAAACCCTGTTGGCCGAGGTGGACGCGGTCTGTCACCTCGCGACGGCGGTGCCGCTGCCGCATGTGCGCGGCGCGATCGAGCCGGTGCGCGGGGATCCCTCCAATCCGGCTGCCCCGCCGGATGTTCGGCATTCCCGGCGGGTGGCCGGGGACGGGCAGCGTGGGCGCGACGATTCCGGGCATGGCGCCGGGCCGTGTGTGCGTGCCCCGGTCGGGGCGGGGCGGGGCGGAACCGAGCGGCCGGGGGCGGATGGGATGCGTTGGGCCGCCCTCTACGCCGCGCACAATGACGTCGGCACCGCCGTGCTGCTGGCAGCCATGGAACGGGAGGGCGTGCCGCGGCTGGTGCTCGGGTCCTCGGTGGTGGTGTACGGCGAGGGCCGGTATCGAGGATTGCGCGGCGGACCGTTCTATCCGGGACTGCGGCGGCGGGGGGATCTGGACCGGGGGCTGTTCGATCATCGTGCACCGCGTTCGGGGGAGGTGCTGACCTGGGAGCCGATGGGGGAGGACGCCCCGCTGCGGCCCCGGAGCGCTTACGCGGCAAGCAAAGTCGCGCAGGAGCATTACGCCTTGGCGTGGGTGGCCAATACCGGGGGCAGTGCCGCGGTGCTGCGCTACCACAATCTCTACGGCGACGCGGTGGCCGACGGGCGGCGCGTGCGGTCCGCGGAAACCGGTGTGGTGGCACGGTTCCGGGCCGAACTGGCGGCGGGCCGCCCGCCGCGAGTGTTCGAGGACGGTGGGCAGGTCCGGGACTTCCTGCATGTGCGCGATGCGGCGCTGGCGACGGTGGCCGCGGTGGAGCGCCCGGTGCCCGGGTTCGTGCCCTTGAATATCGCCTCGGGGCGGCCGCTGACCCTGTGGGAGGTCGCCTCGACCATGGCCAAGGCGGTGGACGGGCCGTCGCCGGTGGTGACCGGGCAGTGCCGGGCCACCGATGTCCGGCATGTGGTCGCGCATCCGGAAAGAGCCCGGCACGTCCTGAATTTCACGGCTCCCACCACGCCCGCCACCGGGCTCACGGAGTACGCCGAGCGCGGCGCGGGGCGGCGCTGAGCGAGCCCGATAGGCTCTCGGCATGGACACCCCGCTCCGGCTCGAGGTCATCGTCGCCAGCGTGCGGCCCAAGCGGTTCGCGCCGGTCGTCGCGGACTGGTTCCTGCGCCGGGCGCGGGCGGACGCCGCGTTCGACGTGGGGGTCATCGATCTGATGAACACCCCGCTGCCGGTGGATCTCACCGAGAACGACGAGGTGCGAGCGTTCCAGCGGCGGGTCGAGGCCGCGGACGCGTTCGTGGCGGTCACCTCCGAGTACAACCACGGCTATCCGGCGTCGTTGAAGACCGCCTTCGACAGTGTGAAGCGCGAATGGCGGGGCAAGCCCATCGGTTTCGTGAGCTACGGCGGGCTGTCCGGCGGTCTGCGCGCGGTGGAGCAGCTGCGGCAGGTGGTCGCCGAGATCCACATGGTCTCGGTGCGCGAGACCGTCAGTTTCCATGAGGCCAAACGCAAATTCGACGCCGAGGGCGAGACACGGGACGGGGCCGCGCTCGACGCCGCGGACCGTATGCTGCGTCAACTCGCCTGGTGGGCGGCGACTCTGCGCACCGCCCGCGCCACCAACCCCTACCCGGGGAGCTGAGGTGTGACGGCGGCGGCCGCGCGGGGCCGGCCGATGTAGGTGGACTCGCGGGGGATGGAGACCAGGGTCAGCGGAACCTCGGTGACGCCGGTGCGCAGAATGATTCGGTTCCCGGACGCACCCGGCTGGTGGACGGACAGGTCGGGGGCGGCGCCGGGCCAGCCGAGCGGGTCACTTGTCAGATAGACGGTCGTCAGGCCCGCGTGCGGGGCGGGCGCGAGGACGCCGTCGACCAGGGTGGCCGTGAAATCGGCGTCGGACTGGTGGGTTTCGACGGCGAGGGCGAGGCGTTCCGGATTGCCGATGGTGGTGACCAGATGCTGCCAGGCCGCAGGGCGGTCGGTGCGGATCAGGACGCGTTCGCCGACAGCGAGGGCGCGGAAGATCAACTGTTGTGCGAGATACAACTCGCCCGCCACGTACACACTCGAAATACCTTGGCCCACCAGGCGAATGGCGACGCCGTTGCCGTCGTCGTCGGAGCCGAGCAACTGCCCGCAGCCCGCCGAAGGCAGGTGCAGCGTGCCGAGCTCGTCGATCTCGCGGAGCTCGGCGGGCGCCGTGTCGTCCAGGCCGGGCACCGCGAACGGCAGGTGGGCGAGCAGGCCCTCGCGGTGGCGGCCGTTCATGGAGATCATGTGCCGCACCGGCAACTCGGGCAGTTCCCGGGAGGTGCGCCGCCAGGCCGCGCCGATGCGCACGGTGTCGGTGCTGCGGCCCGGGCGCAGTTTGACGGCCACCGTGGTGCCGCGCGAGGCGGGGACCCAGAGCTGGGCGAGCAGATCGGAGGCCAGCTGCCGGGGATCCACGGCGGCGCCGATGTTCACGCTGTTGCCGAGTTCGGCGTAGCGCCAGTGCTGGGTCAGCTGCCCGGGGTCCACGCCGGCGGTGACCTGCAACGCGGCCTGCCGGATCTCGGGGGCGGTGAGCAGGCGGGCCGCGCAGCCGCCGTCCTCGAGCACCCGCACGACGCGTTCGGTGGCGATGGTGACCGCGCGGTACGCGCCGGGCAGGCCGCCGCCGCGCCGGGCCGTGGCGTCGGGGCAGGTGACGGGGTCGAAGGCGATGGCGAGCCAGACCGTGCGGTGCGCGGTGGCGGGCAGCGGCCCGAGCAGGGATTCGTAGATGGCGCCCGCGGGCGTACCGGAGCGGCTGCGGAAGCCGTGCGAGACGATGTCGATGCCGGACAGCAGAATGTCGTGCTGGGTAAGGCTTTTCGCGAGTTCGGGCAGCGGCAGCAGGTGGGTGGCGTGCACGGTGGCACGGCCCAGCCGGGTGAGGCCACCCTTCGGGGCCAGTACCTCCACGACGGCGACCACGCGGCTGCCGTCGCGGTAGAGGCCGAGCGGGCGGCCGTCGGAGGCGCGGAAGTCGATGGTGTCGGCGGGCGGGTGGCCGCGGCGGGCGCGGAAGCGGCCGCGGGTGGCGATCCAGTCCGAGAGGGTGCGTTTGCCGAGTGGTAGCAACAGAACCAGACCGACCACTATGCCGAGAGCGAGCGCACCCCACCAGGCCAGTCCGCACACCATGGCGACAATCAGAACGACCAGTCCGGCGAGCTGCGCCCAGACCAGATTCGTGACCGAGATCCGGCCCGGCCGCCCGCCTCGACCGGTCCGCGACGGCCGCCCCGCCGACTCTCCGGATGCGATCGTCATCATCGATCCCCGGCTCCCCGATATCGGCCCCGCGCGCCGGCCGTGTGTGAATAAATGTCCAGGTCACTGTACTGTGTTCGGCGAAAACCCACGACTCACTGGGGATTTGGATGCCTTCGAAACCCACGACCCGATGGCAGGTGAGCGGCTACCGCTTCCTGGTCCGTCGCATGGAGCACGCCCTGGTCCGCCGGGACGTGCGAATGCTGCACGATCCCATGCGATCCCAGTCCCGCGCCTTCCTCGCCGGACTGATTCTCGCGTGCGTCGCCTTGGCTGGTTGCGGAGTGTTGGCTCTGCTGCGGCCGCAGGACAAGATCGGGTCCAACAAGATCGTCATCGGTAAGGACACCGGCGCGGTCTACGTCGTGCTCGACAATGTGGTGCACCCGGCGCTGAACCTGGCCTCGGCCCGGCTGGCCGCGGGCGATGCGGTCAAACCGGCCACCGTCAACGAGTCCGAACTGGCGAAGAAGCCGCGCGGCCAGCTGATCGGCATTCCGGGCGCGCCGACCTCGCTCGGGTTCACCGGCGGGGACGGTCACACCTGGACCGTGTGCGACGCGCTGTCGAATGACGGCAGCCGCACCCTCGCCAGTTCGGTGCTGGTCGGCGAATTGACATTGGCGGACAAGGCTTCCGCGCTGGAGTCCGGACGGGCGCTGCTGGTGCAGGGGCGCGATCACACGTATCTGATCTACGACGATCAGCGCGCCCGGATCGATCTCGACGATCGTGCCGTGGTCGACGCGCTGGACCTGAGCGGGCGGACGCCGCGGCCGATCAGTGAGGGGCTGCTCGACGCCATCCCCGAAGTGTTGCCGCTGGTTCCGCCGCCGATCGAGAATGCCGGGACCGCACCGGGTTACGCGCTCGGCGACCATCGGATCGGCGACGTGGTGCAGGTGCGGACCGACAGCAGGTACTACGTGGTGCTGGCAGACGGGTTGCAGCCGGTGTCGGCGCTGACCGCCGACATCATTCGCAATACCTACCGGTCCAGCGCCGCCGACAGCCTTATCGCCCAGGCCGATCGCACGGGAGCGCCGGTGTCCTCGGCGCTGCGGGTGTCGAAGTATCCGGCGCGGGCTCCGACCCTGGTGGACGGCAAGGACCAGCCGGTCGACTGCCTGTCCTGGCGGCTGGTCGGTTCCGCCGACACCTCCGACGGCGGCAAGCATGCCGAATTGTCCGTGCTCACCGGGCATGCCGTCCCGATCCCCGACCGCGCGAGACTGGTGCCGCTGGCGCAGGCCGACGGCAGCGGGCCGAATGTGGACAGCGTCTATATGAAGCCGGGCGCGGGCGTGTACGTGCAGTCCACCGGGATCGAGCCGGACAGTCAGCGCCACGACAGCCTGTTCTTCGTGTCCGACTACGGGGTTCGCTTCGGCATCCGGAATCCGGATGCCGCCAAGGCCCTGGGGATGGATCCGGCGACGGTGTGGCCCGAGTCCGCGCCGTGGCCGATCCTCGGACTGCTCGCGCCCGGGCCGACCCTGAGCCGGGAGGGCGCGATGGTCGCCCACGACGGCGTCGCGCCCGATCCGAACCCGGCCGAGGAACCGGTGAGAACCCAAGGGCCCAGCGCGAACTGACGTCAGCTGTCGCGGCCGCCGAACCTGCGGCGCAGCGGGAACGATGCGAGGAATCCCAGCACCAGCACGAGCGCCACCACTCCGCTGCCGATCAAGGCCACATCGCGTGCCGTGTTGTCCGGCGCGGGAGCGGGTTCGGGTAATGGGAGCTGTTGATCCCGTGCGTCGGCGGGGTGCTTGGGGCGCAGTTCCTTGCGTACCTCGGCGGTCAGCGCGGCCACGGGATCGACCGTGCCGTAACCGATGTACGGATTCCAGCCCTCACCCGGGGCGTGCGCCGTGGCCTCGATGCGGTCGATGACCTCGTCGGCCCGCATCTCCGGGTACCGCGCCCGCACCAGCGCGGCGACACCCGCGACCTGCGGTGCGGCGAAACTCGTTCCGCTATAGGGCAACACCTGCCCCTGATTGGTGACCTTCGCCGTGGTGAGCCCGGTGGTGCGGGGATCGAGCGAGACGATGTTCTCGCCCGGCGCGGCCACACCCACCCACGGACCCGGGACGGTGAACCGCGACGGCCGGCCGAATGCGTCCACCGAGCCCACCGACAGCACATAGGCATCCCACCAGGCCGGGATCACGTAGGACGTGACGCGATCCCACGGATCCCGGTCCGGGTGCACCGGATCGGGGCCGGGATTGCTCGCCTTGCAGGTGTCGGTATTGCCGGCGGAGGCCACGACGACCACGTCCTTCTGGACCGCCGCGTACTGCACGGCCGCGCCCAGCGCACCCATCTCGGCGCTCGCCGGCTCCGTCGTCGGGCAGGCGACCAGGGAGATGTTGATGACCCGTGCGCCCGTGTCGGCCGCCCGTCGGACGGCCGAGGCCAGCGCGGAGATCTTGCCGTAGCCGTCGGGCATGTCGTCGGGGCCCTTCTCCCGGCCCGCGCTCTTGGCCTGGTAGAGCGCGCTGGTCTGCCGGATGGTCATGACGCGGGCTTCCGGGGCGACCCCGGAGAAGCCTTGCCCACCCACCTGGGTGGCGGCGATCAGGCCCGCCACGATGGTGCCGTGGGCATCGCAGTCCTCGGTGCCGTCGCCGCCCGCGGCCACGTAGTCGCCCTCGGGGACGAGTCCGGGCAAGCGGGGGTGCGGGGACACCCCGGTGTCGATGACCGCCACCAATTGACCTGCGCCACGGGAGAATTGCCATGCACGGGGCAGATCCAGGGTGCGCTGGGTCGCCGGGACCGTCGGTCCGTCGCCGCTCGCCTGGGTGCTGAGGCAGGGGGAGTTGGCGGGATGCTCGGTCTGCGTCGGCGGGGTGGCTGGGCCGCCCGGGGGCAGCAGGCCCGCGTCGATGGGCGGCGGCCGGTCGGCGTGTGCGACGGCCGGCTCCGAGCCCATCCCGAACGACACCCCCAGCGCGAGTATCGAAGTCGCCGCGGCGAATCGGAAAGTGTTGGTGCGCAGCGTCCTACCTCGCATGGCGGACCGCTCTCAGAGTCCGCGCACGAGGGCGTAGAGGCCGGTCACCCAGAAGGCCAGCGGTACGACTGCGGCCACGAAGCCGTACTCCAGCAACTCGAGCGCGCGGAGTACGGGCGGGGTCGACTGCTGCCGCGGCACCAGGAAGCCCAGCACCAGCGCGGCCGCGAAAAGCGCCAGCGCCACGCCGAATACGGTGAGCGGTTGCCGCTGGGTGAGGGCCGTGCCGATCAGTACGAGCAGCACGATCGCCGCGCCGCCGACGATGAGGACCACGGCCTGTTCCGCGCCCGCGTAGGTGCGGCTGCGGAACATCAGGACCGCCGCGCACACCAGGGCCAGCGCCAGACCGGGCCAGAACGGCCGGATGGCAGCCGGATCCACACTCGCCACCGCCCCGGTCACCACCACGAGGGCGGTGGCCGCGACGAGACCGGCCAGATGGTCTTGTGCCCGTTCGGATTTCGCGCGCAGCATGTCCAGCGTGGGCAGGGCGCGGTGGTCGTCGGGATCGTCCTCGGTGGGGTCGATGGGGGTGCCGGGCGCGGGCACCGGCGGCAGTGGCAGCCGGGCGAGCAGCATGGAAAGCCTTGGGGCCACTGATAATCCGGCCAGTCCGACCGTTACGACGCCACCGCCGATGGCGCGCAGCGGTAGATCGGTGAGCAGGCCGACCAGGGCGGCCGGGATGGTGAAGGCGGCCAGTGTCGCGGCGCCGATGAACAATCCCGGCCCGACTCCCGTCGCTCGCCAGGTCAGCAGGGACGTGGCTCCGGCCAGCACCGCACCGAGAAGCGCGTTGGCCCAGCCGTAATGGTCCGGGACGTAGAGCAGGCCCGCGGTGAACGCGGTCGGCAGAGCGGAGCCGCCCAGGACCAGGGCGCTCACGCGCTCGCGGTATATGCGGGCGAGCACGGTGCTCGCGGTGACCAGCAGCACGGTGACGGCGGTGGCCACGGTGGCGGTGATCCAGGACGGGATCGCGTCGGGGGCGGCCAGCAGTCCGAAGCAGCCGGTCGCCATGATGACGACCGCCAGGACCGAGCCGGTCAGCCGGGCGGTGCGCGGCGACCAGCTTCGGAAGTGATCGGCGTCGGCGATGGCGACGTTGTACATGATGTCGTCGAAGAGCGGTGCGGGCGCGATGTTCTCGGCGCTCTCCAGCATGAGCAGTTCCCCGTCGCGCACGCCCTGTTCGCCCAGGCTCAGGGAATTGGAGAAGGGCGGCTGCCCGATGCGGGCCAGCACCCATTCGTGTGGCTCGATCTGTTCGCCGTCGAGGTCGAAGTCGTTGGCGCGGTTGTGCTGATCGACCATGTCGACCACGCTCGGGATGATCAGGGCCACCGGCACATCGACGGGAATGGCCATGTCGACCTGGGTGTGCTTGGCCAGAATGGTGACTCGCGCCAGATCCGGCGCGCGCACGGTGCCGCGGAAGTCCTCGAGGTGATCCGTCCGCGAGTGCGTCACGCCCGCACTGTACGGCATGATGGTTGCCGTCCGTACACTGACCGGCCGAACTCCGGGGGAATTTCCGCGATGAGCACCGTACGGTTCCACCGCCGCCCGCGCCGGGAGATGCCGCGTTCGCCCGGCGGCGAAGTCACGCTGCAGCCGCCGCCGGAGATCCCGCGAGCGGTGCCCGCCAACCTTTTCGCGAAACTGATGCCGGTGGTGATGGGCGTCGGCATGCTCGGCATGGTGGTGCTGCTGTTCACCTCCGGCAGCGGCATCGCGTCCAATCCGATGAGCCTCATGTTCCCGATGATGATGGTGTTCTCCATGGTCGGGATGTATGCGGGGCAGGGCGGCAACGGGCAGCGGGCGGCCGAGGCCAACGAGGACCGCAAGGACTATCTCCGCTACCTCGATCAGGTGCGGCGGGACGTGGAGGAGACGGCCGGGCAGCAGCGGGCGGCCGTCGAATGGAGTCACCCCGAGCCCGGACTGATCTGGATGCTGGCCGGGACCGCGCGGATGTGGGAGCGCCGGCCGGGGGACAAGGACTTCTGTCACGCCCGCATCGGACTCGGTAGCCAGAGACTTGCTACGAGACTGGTCGCCCCGGAAACAGGGCCCGTCGAGGAGCTCGAACCCATCGCCGCGGTCTCGCTGCGGCGCTTCGTGCGCACCCACTCCACCGTCCCCGACCTGCCGACCGCCCTCGCCGTGAAAGGCTTCGCCGCCGTCCAGCTCACCGGCGACCGGGTCCAGGCCCGCGACATGACCCGGGCCATGCTGCTGCAACTGGCCATGTTCCAGGGCCCCGACCAGGTGCTGATCGCCGTGGTCTGCGGGCCCACGGAGACTGTGCGGGAATGGGAATGGACCAAATGGCTGCCGCACAGCCAGCATCCCGAATCCCGGGACGGGGTGGGCAGCGGCCGCATGGTGTACGGGTCCATTCGTGAAGCCCACGCCGATCTGAATCCGCTGCTGCACAATCGGGTTCGGTACTCCCGCAACCAGCCCGCAGACCCGGGACTCACCCAGATCGTGCTGGTGGTCGACGGCGGACTGCTCGAAGCCGAGGAAGATCCGCTGCGCGAGTACGGGTTCGAGGGCGTCACCGTCGTCGACCTGTGTGGATACGCGCCCGGGCTGGCTGCCTCCCGCGGCATCCAGATGGTGGTGGAGAACGGCGAGTGCGCAGGGCGCGGACCGTCCGGGGCGCTGGAACGCTTCGCCGTCATCGACCGCATCACCGCGCGCGAGGCCGAACAGGCGGCCCGGCGGCTCGCGCCCTACCGGGCCCCTCATCCGCGCGCCGTCGAAACCGGTGGAGAGGAGAGCGAGGTGATCTCCAGCTGGGCGCAACTGCTGGGGCTCGGCGACGTCGGAACCTTCACTCCCGAGACCGCGTGGCGGCCGCGCTACGGTCGCGAACGACTGCGGGTGCCGTTCGGTGTCGGGGCCGACGGGCTGCCGGTGGTGCTCGACATCAAGGAGGCGGCCGAGGGCGGTATGGGTCCGCACGGGCTGTGCATCGGCGCGACCGGGTCCGGCAAGTCGGAATTCCTTCGCACGCTGGTGCTCTCGCTCATCGCCACGCACTCGCCCGATCAGCTCGAATTCGTGCTGGTGGACTTCAAGGGCGGCGCGACCTTCCTCGGGCTGGAAGGGGTGGCCCATGTCGCGGCCATCATCACCAACCTGGAAGAGGAAGCCGACCTCGTCGACCGCATGCGCGACGCGCTCGCCGGGGAGATGAACCGCCGCCAGGAACTCCTGCGCGCGGCCGGGAACTTCGCGAACGTCTCGGAGTACGAGAAGGCCCGGGCCGCGGGAGCCGACCTCGACCCGATGCCCGCGTTGTTCGTGGTGCTCGACGAATTCTCCGAACTGCTCTCGCAGCACCCGGATTTCGCCGAACTGTTCACCATGATCGGCCGCCTCGGACGCTCGTTGCACGTGCACCTGCTGCTGGCCTCGCAGCGGCTCGAGGAAGGGCGGCTCAGGGGGCTGGAAAGCCACCTGTCCTACCGCATCGGCCTGAAGACCTTCTCCGCCAATGAATCCCGTCAGGTGCTGGGGGTGCCGGACGCCTACAACCTGCCGGGCAATCCCGGCGGCGGCTACCTGAAGGCTGACGCCGGCGAGATCCAGCGGTTCCAGTCCGCCTACGTCTCCGGGCCGTACACCGGTGGCGCGCCGCAGCGCGAGGACGGGACGGTGACCCGCTCCGGCGAGGTCGACGTGACCGCGCGACCGTTCAGCGCGGCCCACGTGGAATTCCGGGCCGCCGACCGGATTCCGCTGTCCGAGCGGCCGGAGCCGGTGACCACGCCCGCCGAGGCGGACCAGATCTCCCACCTGCAGATGCTGGTGTCACGGGTGCGCGGGCACGGGCGGCCCGCCCACGAGATCTGGCTGCCTCCGCTCGGCGACGCGCCCACCCTGGATCAGCTGCTGCCGCGGTCCGTCCTCACCGGCGACTGGAATCCGCTGGCGGCCCTGCGCGCCCCGATCGGCATCGTCGACCGGCCCTACGATCAGCGCCGCGATCCCATGGTGGTGGATCTGTCCGGATCGCGCGGCAACGCCGCCGTGGTCGGCGGCCCGCAGTCGGGCAAGTCGACCGCGCTGCGGGCGCTGGTCATGGCGATGTCGTTGACGCACACCGCCGAACAGGTCCAGTTCTATCTGCTCGACTTCGGCGGCGGCACCATGGTCGGCCTGGAAGGGCTGCCGCACGTCGGCGCGGTGGCCAGCCGGATGGAGGCGGATCAGGTGCGGCGCACCGTGGCCGAGATGGTGGGCATCATGCGCCGCCGCGAGGCCGGCTTCCGGAGGCTCGGTGTGGAATCCATGGCCGAGTTCCGGCGGCTGCGCGCCACCGGGCCGGACGCCCACCGGGCAGCGGCGGGCGTGTCGGAAGACCCTTTCGGGGACGCGTTCCTGGTGATCGACGGGTACGGCGCGTTCCGGCAGGAATTCGAACCGCTCGATCAGACCGTCATGAACCTTGCCGTACAAGGGCTTTCGTACGGTGTGCACATCGTGCTGTCGCTCAATCGCTGGGCCGAGGCGCGGCCCGCGCTCAAGGACCAGATCGGCACGCGCATCGAACTGCGGCTCGGTGACCCGATGGATTCGGATCTCGGGCGCAAGTTCGCAGCGCTGGTGCCCATGGGCCGGCCGGGGCGCGGTATGACCGCGGACGGGCTGCATATGCTGACCGCCCTCCCGCGGGTGGACAGCGACTCGGACCCGGCTTCGCTGGGAACGGGGGTGGCGCAGGCGGTTTCGGCTATCGCGCGGTTGACTCCGGGGCGACCCGCGCCCGCCGTGCGGATGCTGCCCGAACGGCTGCCGCGCGCGGAACTGCTGCACGCGGCGGGGGACTGGCCCGCGCGCGTGGACCACGCCCGGCCATGCCTGCGCTTCCCGCTCGGCATCGACGAGGCGCAGCTGGCCCCGGTGTTCCTGGATCTGGCGACGAGCCAGCACTTCGTGATCATCGGCGACTCCGAATGCGGCAAGACCACCGTGCTGCGGTCGCTGGTGCAGTCCATCTGCGCGGCCAACACCACCGATCAGGCGCGCATCATCATGGGCGACTACCGGCGCACCATGCTCGGCGCCGTCCCGCAGGGCTACCTCGCGGGATACGGCACCACCGCGCCGCAGTTCACCCAGAACATGGCCGACCTGGCCGCCTACGTCACCCAGCGCATGCCCGGACCCGAGGTGACCCCGCAGCAGCTCAAGGACCGATCCTGGTGGCAGGGGCCGGAACTGTACGTCATCGTCGACGACTACGACCTGGTCGCCAATGCCAGCGGCAACCCGCTGCACGCCCTGGTCGACCATCTCGCGCACGCCCGCGACCTCGGCTTTCACCTGATCCTGGCCCGCCGCTCCGGCGGCGCGGGCCGGGCCATGTACGAGGCCACCCTCAACCGCCTCAAGGAACTCAACTCCGCGTCCCTGATCATGAGCTGCAGCCGCGACGAGGGCGTCCTCTTCGGCAACACCCGCCCCGGCCTCATGCCCCCGGGCCGGGGCACGTACGGCACCCGGTCCGGCGAGGAACTCATCCACACCGGCTGGCTGCCATCCGCTGAGCCGTAATGACGGAGAGCGGGCCCGGGAACAAGTGCCCGCGCCCGCTCTCCGGGTGAAGCCTCGGTTCAGAAGAGGCCCGCGAGGGCGGTGTCCTTGGCCTGGAGTTCGGCATTGCCCGTGCGGACCAAGGTGGCCGCGCCGTTCAAGGTGGTGTTGAGCTGGCGGACGTGCTGGTTCCACATGCGCTGGAGGTCGGCGAACGCGTCGTTGGCGTCACCTTTCCAGTTGTTGCGCACGAACTCCTCGACAGTGCGATGGAAGGCCTCGAGCTGGTCGCGGATGGCCTCCGCGCGGCGGATGATCGAATTCGCGCCGTCGGCGACGCCCTCGAAATGGGCGGAGATGATCTGGCCGTCAACTGCTGCCATGGTGAATTCCTTTGCCAATTGTCCGGAAAGAACGAGGGGTGGCCGAGTGGTTAGACAGCCGGGAGGTCGAGGCTCGAAATCTGTGCGTTGACCTTGGATTCGTAATCCTTGTCGTGCTCTTCGTAGTTCGAGCCGACCTTGATCAGCGTCTCGGCCGTGTGCATGAGTTTGTCGTTGAGCTTGTCGGCCTGGAAGTAGTAGCGCTGCATGAACGCGTTGAACGCGTCGGCCGCGCCGCCCCGCCAATTCGAGCCCGCGACCATGCTGTCCTCATCGCGCTTCAGATCGGCGATGGAGTGCATGAGCATGTCGTGGGTCTTCTGGAACTCCTGGGCCTTGGCCTGGATGAGCTCATTACTGGCTTCGAATGCACCGGCCACGGTGCCTCCTTCCGATTCGCGGGCGGACGACCTCGTAGTGATTGGACGTAGGTCACGACCCGCCGGTTCCACCTCCGCGCGAGAGGCAGCTCGAACCGCTGCTACCAGGTGCTGTTCGCGAACAATGCGTATTGGGCGGCAGCCCGTTGATGGGCGTCGGCGATCTGATCGGAGTCCACCACGGCCGTGTACTGGCGATAGCTGACCGTGCACCGGAAGCGTTTGGCGCGAGTGAGACTGGAGGCCGGAGCGTCGGTGGATTGTCCGCACTTCCCGTCCGGGAATCCGGCCGGTGCGTCCGCGGCGCCCGAATAGCCGTGTTCGAGAACGGCGGTGGCGAGTTGCTTCGCGGCTTGCGCGTCCCGGGTGCGGAAGAGCATGGACGGACCGTCGTAGTTCGCGCCCGCGATCGAGTATCGATCGATTCCGGTGTCGGTGACGATCCGCCGCCACAACGCCTGATCGGCGACCCGATGCAGGAAGCCGCGCGGTTCGGCCACGGCCATCGACTGGAAATCGGGGAGGAAACTCTCCCCGGGATTGAGGGTGCGCCGCAGCATGTGATCCGCGTCGAACGGCAGGCGCAGCACGCCGTCCGGGGTCAAGGGCGGCAAGGCATCCAGGAGCGGCAATTGCGCGTCGAGGACCTTCGTGGCGAGCGCGGTCAACTTCGGCAGCTCCGGATCCTTCACACCGACATAGGCGTTCACGACGTAATTGCCGTGCGCGACCGTCGATCCGATGCTGGCGACCCCGGGTCGCCAATGCGTGTGGGCGTCGGGGTATTTCGGCAGCGCCACCCGTTCGTTGACGTCCGGGGCCACGGCGAAGTCGGCCTCGTCCAAGTCGGTGGCGGCCTTGGCGGCGGCCGCCGCGTCACGGAATTGGAGGACGGTGACCGTGGTGAAGGAACTGCCCTCCACGGTCTTGCCGGACTTGTCGGGCTGTTTGTCGGTGTGGCCCACCGAGATCCCGAACATCATCTTGTTCGCGTCGAGCACCGGCGCGGTGACGTCGGCCAGCACCCGGGTGGCGGTCTCGGTATTGGTCATCGACACCACGCCGGTGCCGAAGGTGAGGGCCGGGTCGATGTCGGCGCCGTTCACCACGTGGCCGGCCAGGCGTTGCGTCGCCAGCTCGATCCCCAACCGCATGCGCGGGTTGTATTCATAGCGCAGGTCCAGCGGCAGGGTCGAGTACTTGCCGACATCCAATGTGCGGATATCGATTTCACCCGGGGTCGCCGTGCCGGTGACGGCCGAACCGCAGCCCGCCACCGCCGCCGCGGTGATCGCGAGCAGAGCGGTCATCCGAAAACGCGAGATCATTGCCGTCCCCTCCCGATCACTTTTCCGCATTGACGAACAGGGCGTACTGCGCCGAGATCCGTTGCTGCGCATCGAGCAGCTGGCTCGCCGCAACCTCCCCGGCGAAGCGGCCGTGGGTGACGTAGCAGTAGTAGGTGATCGAGAAGCGCTGCGGCCCGGTGTATTTGCGGCACTCGGCATTCGGCAGGTTCGCGGGGGAGTCGGCGGGCCGGAAGGTGCGTGAGGTGCGGGCGCGCTCGGCCACGATGTCCGCGGCTCCGGCGGCGTCGCGGGCGCGGAAGACGTAGCCGCCGTTGAACGCCACCCGGTCCACGCCCGCCTTCTCGAACAGCGCGGCGTTGTCGTCGCCGGGGAAGATCTGGAGTCCGCCGTGCCGGTCGTAGACGCCGGGGATGCCGCGCTCGGACTGATCGTCGACGACGGTGCGCAGTGTCCGCCCGAGCACGCCGTCCAGATCGACGGGCTGCTCGGTCAGCTGATCCGGCGCGACGGCCGGGAACTTCGCCAGCGCGCCCGGGATCACGTCGATGCCGAGCTGGACGCGCGCCAGCAGGGCGGCCGGATCGCTGATCTTGGTCTCCGCCATCACGTCGTCCCACACGTAGCCGAAGATGACGAATCGGCCGGTGGCGTACCAGGATCGGACGGTCGCGTTGAAGCCGTAGGACTTGTCCAGGTAGACGAAGGCGTCCGGATATTTGTCGAGGTGCAGGCGCTCGCTCGGGGCGGCGTCGAAATCGGCCTGGCCCAGGGCCTGCGCGGCCGCCTTCGCCGCCGCGTCGTCGGTGAAGATCAGCACCGTGTTCGCGAACTCGTAGGACAGCCCCGGTGATTTGTCGGAGTTGCCGGTGGTGACGTAGCCGGACAGGAAGCCGGGCGCTGCGGCCCGCAGGTCGGCGGCCTTGGCGTTGGTGCGGATCTTCATGGCGCTGGAGCCGAGATCGATGAACGGGCGGATCGCGCCGTTCACCGCGGCCGGAGGATATTTGACCACCGGGTTGATCTCCGCCGGCAGCGGCAGGTAGTTGGCCAGCCGTTCGGCCTGTACGGCGCGGCCGAGTTCCTTGCTCTCGGCCTTGTCGTACTTCTTGGGCTGGGTGATCAGGTTGCCAGTGTCGAGCTTGGCCAGGTCGATGACGGGCTCGGCGGGGGCGGCGGGCCCCGGATCCGAGCCGCACGCGGCGGTCATCACCACCGTGACGGCGAAAGCCGCGGACATGGCTGCGCGCAGGCGCATGGGTTCCCCTCCCCAGAGCTGACTGACCGGCAAAACCCTACTTGATCCGGTTGTGCAGGACCGGCACCAGTTTGGTGAGCAGGGTCTGACCGGATTCGGGGGTCCAATTGCGGATCGCCGCGACCGCGGACGCGTCGTCGACCGGCACCACGATGGCGCGGGAGCTGGTGATCTCACTGGGCAGGCCGAGCAGGCCGCCGCCGCCCGCCTTCGCGTCGCTGCGGACCGCGATGATGTACGAGTCGTCGGTCACCTTCAAGGAACCGTAGCCGGAGGAGGGGCGCGGGGAGGTCTCCCCGGCCGCGGGCCGGTACTGGGCGTTGTAGACGAAGCCCAGGCTCTCCAGGTATTTCGCCTGATCACTGCCGGTCAGGTAGATGCTGTATTTGGTGTTGTAGTCGTCGCCGGTCACGTCGACGACGGTGACGGACTTGCCCTGGAACGCGGGATTGTCCTTGCGCGCCTGGTCCACCGAGTTCGGGGCGGTGTTCGCGGCCGGGGCCGCACCGGCGGACGTCGTTGCGGCGGAACCGGTCTCGCTGCCGCCGCTGGCGACGATGCCGATGCCCACGGCCACCGCGGCCGCCACCGTCGCCGCACCGATACCCAGGTAGAGCCGGGTCCGGTTGCGCGGCGGCCGCACCAGCTCGGTGGGCTCGGCCGCGGAAACCGGTATGCCGGTCTGGGTCTCACCGGCCGGCAGCAGGCCCGGCGGCGCGATCTGGATCGGATAGGTCGGAGAAGTATTGGTGGACACCGGGTTGTAGCCCGGCACCAGCGCGGCCGTGGCGGCCTCGGTGAACTCGCGGCAGGAATTGAAGCGCTCGGCCGGATTCTTCGCCATCGCCCGCGCGAAGACGTGATCCAGCGCGGCGGGCAGATGCGGGTCGACATCGGTGGCGCGCGGCGGCGGCTCGTGCAGGTGGCCCATCATGACCAGCGCCGGTTGCGTTGCGGGATACGGGTTCCGGCCGGTCAGCAGCTTGAAGAACGAGCAGCCCAGGCTGTAGATGTCGGCGCGGTGGTCCAGCGGCAGCCCTGATAGCTGCTCCGGCGGCGCGTAGGCGATGGTGGCGACGAAACTGCCGGTCTGGGTCAGCTCGGTGGTGTCCTCGGTGGACTTGGCGACGCCGAAGTCGGCCAGCAGGGCCCGCTCGTCCTCACCGGCGGCGGTGGAGAGCAGGAAGTTGGCGGGCTTCACGTCGCGGTGCAGCAGGCCGCGCCGGTGCGCGTAGTCCAGGCCGCGGCCGATCTGGGCGACGATGGACAGCGCCCGCAGCGGCGGAATGGCGGCCGGATCGCGCTTGAGCTCGGCCGAGGCGTCGGTGCCCTCGACATACTGCATGGCGATCCACAGCTGCCCGTTCTCCTCGCCGCGATTGTGCACCGCGACGATGTTCGGGTGATCCAGGCCCGCAACCACATTGGCCTCGCGTTCGAAGCGGCCGCGGAACTCCTCGTTGCTGGTCAACTCGGCGGAGAGCACCTTGAGCGCGTCCATGCGCGGCAGCTCGGGATGCTTGCCCAGATACACGGTCCCCATGCCGCCCGAGCCGAGCACGCGAACGATCCGATATCCGCCGACGATGGTGCCAGGACTCAGTGCCATCGCATCAACTCCTGGATCCTCGCCGGACGCAGCGGCTCCCCCCGCTGCTCTCCGCGACTGTAGCCGGTGCCGGACGGGCACGTAACCTGGTGGCTGTGCTGAAGGATCCCTGTCGCGTGCTTCCCCGGGGCCGGTTCCCGTGATGGATCGGCAGGTCGAGGTCGTCGCGGGCGGCCATGCGCTGAGCCGGGTGGCGGGAGCGGTGATCCTGGTGGCGCATCGGGAGCGGGGCGCGATCACCCCCGAATCGCGGGCCGTGACGGCGGTGCGGGCGCTCGGGGACCTGGTCGCCGACGCCACCGATCTGGTCCCGGACGGGCCGGGGCGGCAGATCGCGCGGCAGGCCACCCGCTGGCTGATGAAGGAGGCCGAGCGGATCTCGCCCGGGCAGCCCATCGAATTCGGCATCCTGTCCACCGCCGACACCGGCGGGCTGGCCATCTTCCTGCACGGATCGGTGACGGCCGTGCTGGCCGGAACCGCCGTCGAGTACTACCGCGGCAGCGACGCCGCCTTCACCGTGGACCGGGTCGCCGCGCCGCCCGCGCGGGCCGCGGCCCTGTTCATCGACGAACCGCGGCGGCGGGCGCCGGAACTGCCCGAGCGTGGAATCGGCTCGCTCGTCGAGGGACTCGCGCCCGCGTCGGGCGCGGTGGTGTGGTTCGAGGGCGAACCGGTGGTGTCGCGCACCCCGGCGCGTCCGGCGGGGGCGCGGCACCGGGCCGCGGAACCGCCGCCGCCCACGGCCGCCTTCGACGCCGAACGCGATCCCGAACCCGAGCCGCCGCCGGTGGACCCGGACCTGATCCCGACCCGCACCTCCAATCGGATTCCCGCGAACCTGGATCCCGCCCCGGTGGATCCGGTCACCGAGGGCATTCCGGCAGCGCCGGACCTGCACCACGCGCCCACCGAGATGGGCGGCGCGAGCGAGCTGAGCGGCACCAACCCGGCGCCCAAACCCGACCCGGACCTGCAGCGACGGCTCGAGGCCACCGCCAAGGCGACCGCGCTCACCGCGAAGGTGCTCGGATTCAAATGCGCGCGTGCGCATCCCAGCGACCCGCGGGCCGCCTTCTGCACCGTGTGCGGCATGCCGGTGGATCAGACCCAGCAGGTGTCCGAGGTGATCCGGCCGCCGCTGGGCATGCTGGTGCTCGACGACGGCATGACCTTCATGCTGGCGGCCGACGCCGTGGTGGGCCGCGATCCCGAACTGTCCGAACCGGCCCGCGCGGGCCTGCTGCCACTGCGCATCGACGACAGCTCCGGCGGCATGTCCCGGGCGCACGCCGAGATCCGCTTGGTGAACTGGGATGTCACCATCGTCGACCGCGGCTCCACCAACGGCACCCGGGTGCGCCCGCCCGGGTATCGCGATTGGGTTCGGCTGCAACCGAATCAACCGTTCACCCTGGTACCGGGCGCGGAGGTCATGCTCGGCAACCGGGTGCTGCGATTGGAGCCGGTCGCGCCGCCGCCGTTCGGGTAGGACGCGAGAACTCCCGCGCCCCTAGATGTATCGGGAGTAGCAGATCTCCTGATTGGTGCCGAGCACGCCCGCGCGGAAGGCGTCCACCCGGGAGAAGCCGCTGGGCACGGTCTTGCCGTCGGTGTCGCTGGCGGCCAGGCCGTCGGTGAGCAGACCGGAGACCGCCTCGTCCAGATCGCCCGCGGACAGTGAGATGCCGCCGGACGCCTTGCGGCTCGGGTCGGCCAGTTTCCCGGAGATCACCCCGGACAGACAGGCCGCGCGCAGACCGGTCTTCGCGCCCTTCAACGGCAGTCCGGCGGCGTGCTGCACGGCGAGGGTGTAGCGGGAGATGAAGACGATGTAGGCGGTGAAATCGCCGGTCACGTTGGCGGGCAAGGCGTCCTGGTCGTCGGCATTGGAGACGCCGCGGTCGTGCAGCGCGGGCACATCGGTGCCGATCCGATTGGTGGCCGGGCAGTAGGTGACCGGCACGGTGTCGGCGCCGTTGCGGCAGTTCAGCTTCGCGGTGTCGTAGCCGTACTCGGGCTCGTCGCGCACCGGCATGATGGTCGCCATCGACTTGGCCAGCTCCTGCAGGCTGGACTGGGTCACCTCGGACTGGCCGTGATTGGCGTCGTTGCCGAGGGTCTGCGGCAGATCGCCGCGGCGGCGGTCGATCTCGTTCTGATCGATGGCCTGACAGCCCTTGGCGCCGTCGGTGAACCCGATCTGCACGGCCGTCACCCGCTCGAACGCGGAACCGTGCACGCTCTGCGGATCGTCGGGGTCGGCGTCGCGGAAGGCGACCGTGGCGGCCAGCACCGCGTTCAACCCGTCGGAGGTGTTGATCGTGAAGTGCGGGGCCTTGCCCTCGGCCACATTCCGGATGAACGCGCCCGCGAAGCAATCCGCCTGCTGCTCCTTGACGATGGTCGGGGTGCGGCGGCCGACCAGTTTGGCCATCTCCTGGATGGCGTGCCCGTACTCGTGGGCCAGCACCATGACCACCGACATCTTCCCGAACTCGTCGGCCACCGCGGGCAGCAGCACCCCGCGATCCCAGCCCACCGAACCGTCCAGCCGGCAGTAGGCGGCGTTCACGAGCCGGTAGCTGGTCTCGCCGCAGAACTGCCCGGACTGCGAGCGCGGCGTCTTGGCGTTCCAGGAGATGAAATGGTCCACGGGGCTGAAGGCGCCGCCGAACTCGCGCGGAAACTCGCCCCGCCAATAGGTCTGGATGTCGTCGAGCGCGTTGAGCACCAGTTTGTCGATGCTGCCGCCGTCGGAGTTCTCCGCGATCAGCGTCGAATCCGGGACCCCGGAGCGGGGGCCGCTGGGCCCGCCCGTGGTAGGCAGACCGGCCACCTTGAACGGGTCGTCGTAGATCGATACGGCCCGGCCGTGAACATTTCGTGTACAGCCGGACAAGAGCGCGACCGCCACGAGCACTACGCCCAGCGTCACGAATACACGGCGAATCCCCGTGGACCGGCGCGTGCGCACCGCCTCCCCCCGGCGTCTCCCCACGTGTTCTCCCTCGACAACCGATACCGATCGTGTCCCGGAATCGGACGGACGGCCGAGAAGCGCGACGCCGGACTCCGGGGGCTTCAATTATCATCCCACCATGTCTTCACCGGGGGCGCAGCAGATCACCGTGCGTCATGATGGAACCGAACGGGTCTTCGACGCGACTCAGCAGATCACGATGGGCCGGGCGCCGGAGGTGACGCTGTTCGTCGACAGCCCGCTGGTCTCCCGCGTGCACGCGATCCTCAGCTACGAGGCCGGATCGTGGATGCTCAGCGACAACGGCAGCACCAACGGCGTTTTCGTGGACGCCCGCCGGCTGACCACGCCGCTGGTGATCAACCGGCCCACCCAGGTGCGGCTCGGCGACGCCATCAGCGGCCCGCTGCTGCACCTGCTGCCGCAGCTCGCGCGCGGCGGTGGTGGTGCGCCGCAACCGCAACCGCAACCGCAGCAGCGGCTGGCGCCGCAGCAGAACCGGCCGCCGTCCCGGCCGCTGCCCCAGGTGGGACACCCGCAGCAGGCGCAGCAGCCGTTCGCGCAGCGCCCGCCGGTGCAGCAGCGACCCCAGCAGGCCTGGCAGCCGCCGAACGTGGCCCAGCCCAACCAGAATCAGTGGAATCCGAACCGGCCGGTATCGGGTCCGCAGCATCAGCAGCCGAATCCGGTGCCGCAGCGGCCGACTCCGCCCATCGGCAACGCGGCCACGCCGAATGTGGTGCGCCCGCCGGTCAACCAGCCGCCGCAGGGCGGCGATCCCATCAATATGACCACCAAGGCGGACACCTCGGCGCTGCCGCCGATCCGCGCGCGGGCCTCCACCGCGGCCATCGCGCGCGCCGACCGGATTCCGCGCAACGGTCTGCACATCGGTCGTACCAGCGACAACGAGATCGTGGTCAACGATCCGATGGCCTCGCGCAAGCACGCGCGCCTGGTGCCCGACCGTGAGGGCCTCGCCATCGAGGACCTCAACTCCGCCAACGGCACCTTCGTCAACGGCCGCCGCGAACAGCGCGCGCTGCTGCGCGAACGCGACATCGTCACCATCGGTAACGTCGACTTCGTCGTGCAGGAAGGCACGCTCGTGCACCGGCAGCGGCCGGTCGCCGAACAGGGCCTGCACGTGCACGGCGTCTCGTTCACCGTCGAGGGCAACAAGCAGCTGCTCGTGGACGTGAACATGCAGGCCGGGCGCGGATCGCTGACCGCGCTCATCGGGCCCTCCGGCGCGGGCAAGTCCACGCTGTCGAAACTCATTGCGGGAACCACGCTTCCGTCCGCGGGTGTGGTCACCTTCGAGGGCCGCAACCTGCACGTCGAATACGAGGCGCTGCGCTCCCGCATCGGCATGGTGCCGCAGGACGACGTGCTGCACCGGCAGCTCACCGTCAAGCAGGCGCTCAACTTCGCCGCCCAGCTGCGACTGCCCCCGGACACCAGCAAGGCCGACCGCAAGCAGGTGATCGCCGATGTGCTGAAGGAGCTTTCGCTCACCCAGCACGCCGACACCCGCGTGGACCGGCTCTCCGGCGGTCAGCGCAAGCGCGCCTCGGTGGCCATGGAGCTGCTCACCGGCCCCTCGCTGCTCATCCTCGACGAGCCCACCTCCGGCCTGGACCCGGCGCTGGACCGCCAGGTCATGACCATGCTGCGGGAACTGGCCGACGCCGGGCGCACCGTCATCGTGGTCACCCACTCGGTGGCCTGCCTGGACATGTGCGACCAGGTGCTGTTGCTGGGCCCCGGCGGCAAGACCGCGTTCTGCGGGCATCCGGGCAGCGTCGGGCATTCCATGGGCACCAGCGACTGGGCCGAGATCTTCGGCCGCGTCGCCGCCGATCCGGATGGGGCCTTCGCGAATTTCCGTTCCCGCCAGGCGTTCGCGGAGCCACCCGCGCCGGTGAAACCGGTGGAACGGGCGAAGGCGCCGAAATCCAGTCCGTTCAAACAGTTCTCGACCCTGGCCCGGCGGCAGTTGCGGCTCATCTTCGCCGACCGCGGCTATCTGGCGTTCCTGGGGATCCTGCCGTTCGTGCTCGGCGGTCTGTCGCTGGTCGTGCAGGGCAAGAGCGGATTCGAGTCCGTCGGATTCGTGCAGGCGCCCGACGGCAGCTTCGTGCGCGCCAACAACGGTGAGGCGCAACAGCTGCTGGTCGTGCTGATCCTCGGCGCGTGCTTCATGGGCGCCACGCTCACCGTGCGTGACCTGGTCGGTGAGCGGGCCATCTACTACCGCGAACGCGCGGTCGGATTGCGTTCCGGCGCCTATCTGATGTCGAAGGTCGTGGTCTTCAGCCTGGCGGCGCTGGTGCAGTCGGCCGTGATGATCGGCATCGTGCTGGCGGTGAAGAAGCCACCGGCCACGGGTGCGGTGCTCTCGCTAGGCACCGTGGAGCTCTACCTCGACGTCGCCTTGACCGCGGTGGCCTGCGTGATCCTGGGCCTGGTGCTGTCCTCGCTGGCCAAATCCAACGAGCAGGTGATGCCGCTGCTGGTGGTGGTCATCATGGCCCAGCTGGTGATGGCGGGCGGCATGATTCCGGTGACCGGTCGTGCCGTACTGGACCAGCTGTCCTGGCTGTTCCCGTCGCGCTGGGGCTATGCCGCCGGAGCGTCCACGGTCAATCTGCCCGAGCTGTCGATCTCGGCCGCGGCGCAGCAGGACAGCTTCTGGAAGCACACGGTCGCCGCGTGGTCGCTGGATGTGGCCATGCTGTGCGTGATCGCGACGCTGCTGACCCTGTTCACCTGGTCGCGCCTGCGTTTGAAGAAGTCGGCGGCGTGACCGGGGACACACTCGCGCAGGGGTGCGAAGAGTGATTCGGTCGCGCGCTCAACGGAGCGAGCAGGCAGACTGATGACTGTGACAGCGCGAGTTGGGGCAGTGCATCTCGGCTGGGACGTGGTGTCGGTGGCCGCCGGTGGCGGCGGTTCACCCATACGCCCGGTCCAGGTCGAGGGCTCGTACACGCCGCCCGCATATCTGCTGGCCGACTCGTCGGGCCGGCTGCACACCGCAGGCGTGGACCGGCGGCCGGATGTCGGCATCGCCATCTCCGATGTGCGCGACATCATCGGGCACCCGCAGATCGTGGTGGCCGGCGCGACCTGGCCCGCCGAACTGGTGTTCCGGGCGCGCATGCACAACCCGCTGGCTTCGGTGATCGAGCACTTGGGGGCGACGCCCGACGTGCTGGCGCTGCCCTTCCCCGACGAATGGCCCGACCCGCAGGTCGACGAATTCGTGCGCCTGGTGGAACAACTCGGCGTACCCGCCGAACCGCTGCCCGAGTCGGTGGCGCTCTCGGGCTACGTGCGCGCCCTCGGCCTGGTGCGCGCGCCCGGCCGCGGACCCGGCGTCGGCGCCGTCGGCGTCTACTCCGATGGCCGCGAATGCCTCGTCGTCGCGGTGCACGGCAATGACGACCAGCCCACCGAATCGGTCAGCGTCGCCATCACCGCCGAGGCGCTGCACGAGGCGCATGCCGCCGACAATGTGGTCATCGAGGTGATGGCCGCGGCGCGCGCCATCAATGCCGATACCTCCACGGTGCTGCTCACCGGCAATGTCTGTTTCAACGACGCGTTGCGGTTGGCCTTCCAGAACCACCTCGGCCACCGCTTCCAGGTCGCCGACCACCCGATGCACGCCCTCGTCCTCGGCGCGACCCACCTGCTGGTCGCCGACAGCGAAGGCGACCCGGCCTACGACCGGCCCCAGCCCGGCGCGGGACAGCAGTCGAACAGTTCCGGCCGGCAGTCGGGCGGTGCGGGACAACAGTCGGTCGGCGGTGGACAGCAGCCAGGCGGAGCGGAAGCGCGGCCCGTCGAGCAGGGGCCGCGCCACGTCCCCGGTGGCCGCGACGCGGACCAGGCGCTGCAGCGCCAGCCCGAACCGCTGTCCCAGCAGCCGGAACTGGTTCCCCGGCACATGGATTCACCGCCGGCACCCGAATCCGCTCCGCAGCGCCCGGGTTCCGCGCCCCGCACCGGCCCGCAGCCCGCGGCCGACGGTGACCGGGACGGCGGCGATCCGGACGGCCGGACGCGTCGTCTGACAGCGGAGGAGGCCGCGGCGCAGGGACCGCAGGCGGGTGGGCAGGGCGCGCAGCCGGTGGCCGATCCGGCCGCCGAAGGACTCACGCGTCGAATCACCGGGCAGGAGGCCGCATCTCAGGGCGGCCCCACGGGTAACACCGGGCCCGGCGGCATCACCCAGCGGGTGACGCCCGAGGAATTGGCCCGGCTGACCGCGCAGGCGGGCGCGGGCGAGAACCGGACCGCGGCCGCGGGGACCGGCCCGAGTATCGATGCGGGCCACAGGGTTGCGCGCGGGTCCGAGGGCCCGGCCACCGGGTCGCAGCCCGTCGTCGGGGGACGAGGGACGCTGCCGCCCGGTCTGGAAGGCGTCGGCGGCCGATTCACGCGGCCGCCGGGCTCACCCGCCGATGACCAGATGACCACGGTCTTCGGTCCGGGCGACCAGGGCGGCGCCGGATCGGGTCGCCAGGGCGGCGCGGGCTCGGGTTCCGCAGGTGCGCAACAGGGCTCGGCGGGGAGCTACGGCCCCGGCGGGCAGGGCCCACAGGGCGGTCCGGGTGCATACGGCGGTTACGGCCAGGGCGGCGGTTTCGGAACGGTTGGCCCGAGCACGGGCGGTTATCCGCAGCAGGGCGGAGCGGCGGGTCAATTCGGGCCCGGCACAGGCGGTCCGGGCTCGGCGGGCGGCTACGGCACCGGCTACGGTTCGGCGAACGCTCCGGGCTCGGAGGGTTCGGCGCAGGGCGGTTACGGTCCCGGCGGCGCGCAGCCGGCTCAGGGCGGGCAGTACGGCGGCCAGCAGGGCGCCGCAGTGCAGTACGGCCAGGGCGGATACGGATCGGGCGGTTACGGCGGCCAAGGTGGCCACGGCGGCGGCGGTTACCCGGCGGGTCCCTATGGGGCCGAGGGGGATACGTCCGGTTCGGGTCGCGGGAGTTTTGCTGGATCCGGCGGAAACGCTTCTGGTCAACCCGGCGCGATGTACGGTGGGGCGATGTCGTCGGGGGTGCGTGGGTCTACTCCGCAAACGCCGGAAGATACCGCTGGGCAGTCGGATTCGGACTCCGGATCCGGCTCCGAGGGTGATCGCAAGCAGCGCAAGGGCAAGCTGTGGAACAAGATGCGCAAGCCGTTCGGCGCGCCCATCA
The DNA here is from genome assembly GCF_040630785.1 of Nocardia sp. NPDC005746. Classification (NCBI taxonomy): domain Bacteria; kingdom Bacillati; phylum Actinomycetota; class Actinomycetes; order Mycobacteriales; family Nocardiaceae; genus Nocardia; species Nocardia sp. NPDC005746. The sequence goes on along the minus strand of NZ_JBEXYE010000009.1, from coordinate 230,237 downwards.
TCGTCGGAGCGGCGGCCCTGTCGCTCCTGGGCGCGCACTCGGATCAGCGCCAGGACCCCACGGCCGGATCCCCGGCGCCTGTCGGCGGTGTGACCAGGGCCACCGATATCGAGCTGCTCCCGGTCGGTGAGAGCTGCGCGGTGACCCCGTTCGTCTCGGGGCTGCCCGGCTCCGGCATCGCCACCATCGGCGACCCGCACAAGACGGACTGCGTGCGGTCCGGCATCGACACGCTGCGCTACACGCTGCCCGGCCCGGTGCGCGGGGTCGACCCCGGCCCGCCCTTGCACATCTGACCACCGGCCGGGTGCATCCCCCCGGGTGACGGGGCGCATCGGGCCGGTGGCCACGGCTCCCGGGACCGATTCGAGGGTCCGCGGTCCCCGCTGGTATGGTTGCTCGTTGGTGTGCGATACGGCCGGGTTTCCGGCTGTCACACGAGCCCCGGGTCTCCACCGGCCGCCGGGATTCAGCTCGATCGCGTACTTGGCTGGCAAAACCTACGACAGACAGGGATGCACTGTGCCTACGTACAGCCCCAAGGGCGGTGACGTGACCCGCAAGTGGTACGTCATCGACGCCACTGACGTAGTGCTCGGCCGTCTTTCCGTGCAGGCTGCGAACATCCTGCGTGGCAAGAACAAGCCGACCTACGCCCCGAACGTTGATGGCGGCGACTTCGTCATCATCATCAACGCCGACAAGGTCGCCATCTCCGGCAACAAGCGGCAGGACAAGGTCCTCTACACCCACTCCGGTCACCCGGGTGGTCTGAAGGGCCGTACCGTGGGCCAGATCCTGGACACCCGCCCCGACCGTCTGGTCGAGCGCGCTGTCAAGGGCATGATCCCGAAGAACAAGCTGGGCAACAAGATCATCGGCAAGCTGAAGGTCTACGCGGGCCCGAACCACCCGCACGCCGCCCAGCAGCCCATCCCCTTCGAGATCAAGCAGGTGGCCCAGTGACCGCTCCTGAGGAATTCAACGACGACTACGTCGTCGAGGACACCGCCGTGGAGGTCGTCGAGGAGGGTGACGGTTACGAGGCCGAGGCCGAGTACACCGAGACCTTCTCCGCTCCGGTGATCATCGATCGTCCGGTGCAGACCGTCGGCCGCCGCAAGGAGGCCGTGGTCCGCGTGCGCCTGGTGCCGGGTTCCGGCAACTTCGTGCTGAACGGCCGCACCATCGAGGACTACTTCCCGAACAAGGTGCACCAGCAGCTGGTGAAGTCCCCGCTCGTCACCGTCGAGCGCACCGAGACCTTCGACATCCACGCCCGCCTCGTCGGTGGTGGACCGTCGGGTCAGGCCGGCGCTCTGCGCCTGGCCATCGCGCGTGCCCTCATCGAGGTCACCCCGGACGACCGTCCCGCCCTCAAGCGTGCCGGCTTCCTGACCCGTGACCCGCGTGCCACCGAGCGTAAGAAGTACGGCCTCAAGAAGGCCCGTAAGGCGCCTCAGTACTCGAAGCGCTGATATTGCGCCGTCAGGCTCTACCGTGCCCGGCCCCCGTGGGGACCGGGCACGGTACGGTCTACACGGCAACCTGTGCGAGAGCAGGCTCCCCACAACGGTTTACAACCGTTGCCACCTCTTTCCTGGACGCACTCCGCCGCGGAACACGGCGGAGTGCGAGAGTCCCGGAGAGGGCGGGAAGCCTGCTCTCGTGCTGTATCCACCGAACTGCAGGGGTGTTGAGGTAATGGGACGTTTGTTCGGTACCGACGGTGTGCGCGGGCTCGCCAACGGGTCGCTGAGTCCGGAACTGGCGCTACAGGTTTCGGCCGCGGCGGCGCAGGTGCTGAGCCGCGGGAAGAAGCGCGCCGTCGCCGTCGTCGGACGCGATCCCCGCGCCAGTGGCGAGATGCTGGAGGCCGCCGTCACCGCGGGCCTCACCTCCGCGGGCGTGGACGTGCTGTCGGTCGGCGTGCTGCCGACGCCCGCCGTCGCGTACCTGACCGGCGTGTACGACGCGTGCCTGGGCGTCATGATCTCCGCCTCGCACAACCCCATGCCGGACAACGGCATCAAGATCTTCGCCGCGGGCGGGCACAAGCTGGACGACGTCGTCGAGGACCGGATCGAGGCGCTGATCGCGGAGGGGGGCTTCACCCGGCCCACCGGCGCGGCGATCGGCCGCATCCTCGGACGCCCCGGCCTGGGCGGGCACGTCTTCGACGTGAACGACCGGTACAGCCTCGAAGGCACCCACGAACGCTATGTCGAGCACCTGGTCCAGGCCACCGGCCGTGACCTGCGCGGGCTCACCGTCGTGGTGGACTGCGCGCACGGCGCGGCCTCCGAGGTCGGACCGGCCGCCTACCGCGAGGCGGGCGCGACCGTCATCGCCATCAATGCCGACCCCGACGGCCTCAATATCAACGACGGCTGCGGCTCCACGCATCTCGAGCAGGTCCAGGCGGCCGTGCGCGCGCACGGCGCCGACCTTGGCCTCGCCCACGACGGCGACGCCGACCGCTGCCTGGCCGTGGACGCCACCGGCGCGGTCGTGGACGGCGACGCCATCATGGCCGTGCTCGCCGTCGGCATGCGCGACTCCGGCGACCTGGTGGAGAACACGCTGGTCGCCACCGTCATGAGCAACCTCGGCCTGCACATCGCCATGCGCGAGGCCGGAATCACGGTGCGCACCACCGCCGTCGGTGACCGCTACGTGCTCGAGGACCTCCGCAACGGCGGCTATACCCTCGGCGGCGAGCAGTCCGGGCACGTGGTGTTCCCGCGCTACGGCACCACCGGCGACGGCGTGCTCACCGGCCTCAAGCTGATGACCCGGATGGCCGAGACCGGCAGCAGCCTGGCCGAATTGGCGGGCATCGTGCAGGTCGTCCCGCAGATCTTGGTGAACGTCCCGGTCACGGACAAGGCCGCCGTCGCCACCGCCCCCGCGGTGCTGGAAGCCGTCGCCCAGGCCGAGCAGCTGCTGGGTGACACCGGTCGAATCCTGCTGCGCCCCAGCGGAACCGAACAACTGGTCCGCGTCATGGTCGAGGCCACCGACCCGGAGCAGGCCCACCACTTGGCCGACCATCTCACCAAACTGGTCGAGACCGTCTGACTCTTCGCCGAGCGGCGCACCCTGGAGGGGATTCGTCCGAGTTTCCCTCCAGGGTGTGCCACTCGACGGTCAGTGGGATTCGGTGAGGTGTCCGTCGGACAGGTGCCAGCGGCGGGTAGCGGTGACCGTGTCCAGCATGCGGCGGTCGTGGGTCACCAGGAGGACTGTGCCCTCGAAGGATTCGACGGCCTGCTCCAGCTGCTCGATGGCGGGCAGGTCCAGGTGGTTGGTGGGCTCGTCGAGCACCAGCAGGTTCACCCCGCGGGCCTGCAGCAGCGCCAGCGCGGCGCGGGTGCGCTCACCCGGGGAGAGCGTGTCGTTGGGGCGCAGCACATGCGGGCCGCGGAGACCGAACTTCGCGAGCAGGGTGCGGACATCCGACTCGTTCCAGTCGGGGATCTGCGCGCTGAAAGTGTCCGCGAGGGTGGCGGTTCCGCGGAACAGGCCGCGCGCCTGATCGACTTCGCCGATCGCGACGCCCGAACCGATCGACGCGGAACCGTTGTCCGGCTTCATCTTTCCCAGCAGCAGCGACAGCAGGGTGGATTTGCCCGCGCCGTTCGCGCCGGTCAGCACGATGCGATCGCCCCAATCCACCTGCACCGTCACCGGTCCCAGGGTGAACTCGCCGCGGGACACCGTCGCGCCGGACAGCGTGGCCACCACCGCGCCGCTGCGGGGCGCGGCCGCGATGGACATGCGCAGCTCCCACTCCTTGCGCGGCTCCTCCACCACGTCCAGGCGTTCGATGCGCTTGAGCGTCTGCTTGACCTTGGACGCCTGCTTCTCGGTGGACTCCGCGCGAGCCTTGCGGCCCATCTTGTCCGAATCCGCCTTCGACTTGCGTCGGGCATTGCGGACACCGTGTTCCATCCAGTTGCGCTGCATAGTGGCCCGCGCCTCCAGGCCGGCCTTGGTGTCGGCGAACTCGTCGTAGGCCTCGCGGGCGTGGCGGCGCGCGATCGCCCGCTCCTCCAGATACGAGTCGTAGCCGCCGTCGTACACACCGACCTGCTGCTGCGCCAGATCCAGCTCGACGATGCGATTCACGGTGCGCGCCAGGAACTCCCGGTCGTGGCTGATCACCATGAGCGGCTCGCGGACCCCGGTCACGAACTGCTCGAGCCGGGCCAGGCCGTCCAGATCGAGGTCATTGGTGGGCTCGTCGAGCAACAGGATGTCGAAGCGGGACAACAGGACCGAGGCCAGACCGGCGCGGGCAGCCTGACCGCCGGAGAGCACGGTCATCGGGGTGGCCAGACCGTGCGGGAGGCTGTCGGTGAGGCCCAGATCGGCGGCCACCTCCTCGGCGCGCTGCTCCAGGTCCGCGCCGCCGAGGGCGAGCCAGCGCTCCAGGGCGGGGGAGTACTCGTCGTCACCGCCGTCGGCGAGGCGTTCGGCGGCGGCGTCCATGGTCTGCTGGGCGGCGGCCACCCCGGTGCGGCGATACAGGAACTCCAGCACCGTCTCGCCCTCGATGCGCTCCGGCTCCTGGGCCAGATAGCCGACGGTGGCGTCCGGCGGGCTCAGCACGATCTCGCCCTCGTGGGCGTCGCCGTCGGCGAGCATGCGCAGCAGGGTCGATTTGCCCGCACCGTTCACACCGACCAGGCCGATCACATCGCCGGGGGCGAGGATCAGATCCAGGTCGGAGAACAGCAGACGCTCGCCGTGTCCGGCGGCCAAGCCGCGCGCATGCAGAGTGGTGCTCACCAGGGCGATTCTGCCGTGTTCAGGGTGGCACCCTGACGTCGGGCCTCGGAAAGTTCAGGGTCGCTATCCGGCGAGGGACCGATGTGCGCGCGGCCGCGGCTCGGCACAGTGGAGACATGACCACAGAGTTTCCGACCCCGGCCCCGAAGCGACTGACCCGCTCCCAGCACGACAAGTGGATCGCCGGCGTGTGCGGCGGTCTCGCCGAATACGTCGGCTGGAGCCCCGGTCTCGTCCGCTTCCTCTTCATCCTCTCCTGCCTGCTGCCCGGACCGCAGTTCCTGCTTTACATCGCGCTGTGGATCATCATCCCCAAGCGCTGAGTCATCCCCAGGCCGCGAGTTGTCCACAATCGGCGTCGAAGGTGGTGCGAGGGGTGATCGCGAGTGCCAGGATGGTGATCACGCCACTGCGGAGGAGTGCACACCATGGTCACATCGGGTGATCTGCCCGGACTGGATTTGCCAGAACTGGACGCGCATTCGGAACTGGGTGGGCTAGGTGCGGTCGAGTTGTCGCACCCCACACAGGATCTCGACGCGGACGGCCTGGCCGACACCGTGACCACCGGCACCGCACACGCCATGCAGGTGTGGACGGATCTGGATCACGACGGCTACGCCGACCATGTGACCGTGGTGGACAGCGGCGGTGACTACGCCGCCTGGGAATTCCACCACAACTCCGACGGCACCACCGCGTGGGTGCGCGCGGACGGCGGACACCTCGGCGGCACCTAGCCGGGGCTGACGGGGGATTTCACGCCACGGGCCATGGCCCGTGGGGATTCGAGGGGGGATCGATGGGTGAATCCGGCGACTTCGGCGTGCGCGTCACCGCCCTGCACACCGCGGCCACCACCCTGCGGGACAACGCCGAGGCATTGGGGCAGCACGCCCACGCCATCGGCGACCACGCCTTCGGTCTCGGCAATGACGTGGCGGGACGCGACTACTCCGCCCAGGGCGCCGCCATCCATCGCGGATTCGAGCGCGCGGCAGGCTGCCTCCGGCATTGGGCTGCCGCGGCCGCCGCCACCGCCGACGTCTTCGACCGCGCCGCCTCCGAATACGCCCGCCTGGACCACGACCGCGCCACCGCTCTCCACCAGGTCGGCCGATGACCTTCGACCCCACCGGCAAGACCGTCGAGCAGATCCTCGACCACGGAGCGCCCGGCCTGCGCTATTGGGAACAGTTCCTGCCCTTGTACGCCAAGGCATTCGGTGAACCGGCCGGTGTGAACGTGACCGAGCTCTACGCCCGCTACGACGAACAACGCGGTCTGAACCTCGACGAATTCGACACCGCCCGAACCGAACTGGACAAGGCGCTCGCCGACGCCGAATCCCGCTTCACCTCCCACCACTCGGTAGCGAGCTCCCTTCCGGCGGCCTGGACCGGCGCAACCGGCACCGAGGCCCTCGCCCTCCTGAATTCCCAACTGCGCCAAGCCCGCGAAGACCTCGACACCATCCGCACCGCCGCCATCGCGATCGCCGCCGCCCTCGACCCGATCCGCGCCGCCATCCTCACCAAAGCGGAACGAACCCGCGGCCTCCTCGAGCCCCACCCCGATGGCGAAGCCGAAATCACCATCGACGGCAGGACCCCCGACGCCATCGGCGCCCTCGCGAAAGCGGACCCCTGGCTCACAGCCACATTCCGGCCCGAGGTCGACCGGCAGCTGGCCGCCTTCACCGCCGCCTGCGCGGCCGCCGCCGACACCGTCGAATCCCATTACCGCACCATCATCACGGCCTTCGAGCAGGTCATCGACCACACTTATCCACAACCATCCCAAGCCCTGCTGCCCCAACCGGAGACGAATTCCGCAGCTCTGCTCGGCAGCCACGGTGGGGCGCAACCAGACTCGACCGAGGAACAGGCCAATCCTGCTGGGGCGCAGCCCAGCGTGGCTCCCGCGCCGTCCGAGCCGGAATCCTCGCCGCCGACGGTAGGCCGTGGCCAATGCCCACAGGCCGACGCCGGGTCCGCGCGGTCGCGGGACTGCTGCGGGCCGGGCGATTCGGGCGCGCCCCAACCTACGCAGGAGGGATCCGGTCGGCCCGGCACCGCAACCGGGCAACCATGTGACCACGCGTGTGCGAAGGTGGCGCCCACCCGTCCGGCCGAGGCCACCGAACCCGCCTCTGTCGGATCGGTTACCGCCGTGGAGCCGCCGGTCCCCGGTGCACCCACCCCGTCCGATTCGGGGTCCGGCGCCGTGCCGAAACAGGCCCAGCCCCAGGCCGAAATGCTCGCGCAGGCGCTCGAGGGCCTCATCGGCAAGCTCGAAACCGGTTTGCGGCAGGGCTTATCCACCGTCCTCGAACAGCTCGGCTCCCTGTCCGACCCCGCATCCGATACCCCGGGCGACGTAGACACGCCTGCAGGACAGGAGAAGTCTGCCTACCCTGACAAGCCGGCCGACCCGAATGCGCACGCCGACACGGATAAGCCAACAGGTGCGGACCGGCCTGCCGAACCACCGCGCGGCCCAGGGACATCGAACCTTCCGTCCGGCCATCTCGAATTCGACCTCGCTGGACGGCATTTCGTAGTCGACCGCGAACCAACGGGTGACATGTCCATCTCGGTCGCCGACGAATCCGGCCGGACGCAGGTCTGGAGCCTGACAACCGACGAGTCCGGCAAACCCGCGCTCGCTCCGGACAACGCAGTCGGACACTCGTCCATCCCCGCTGCCGAAAACCGCGAGCCGGCGACTGCCGCGCCAGACCCGCGCCCACCAGGTATTTCGCCCTCGGTCGAGGCTGCCACGCCGCCAGGTTCACCGTGCGCCCCGGAGGTCCCGACCGGGTTCACTCCGGTTCAGGTCCCCTGCACGGCTCCGCCATCAGCTGAATCGCCCACTCCGGCAGCGCCTTCCGGCGGGCACGAACCGCCCACGTGCGCCGGAACTCCTGAGCTGGACGCCGGAAAGTTCCCGAACGGCGGTGACCTGTCCGGGTGCGATGGGTTGGGCGGCGTCGGGCAGGGTGGGTCCACCGTCTGTCCGGCGGTGCCCGAAACCCCGGGGCCGACCGCACCGCTGGGCGGCGGCGAGTCGCCACGGGACGGAGGGGCGCAGCCTGATGACCCGTCGGTGCCTGTGTCACCCGCCGATCCTGGCGTGGGGCTCGGGAGTCCCGATGTGCCGCTGGAGATTCCGGAGGCAGGTGTGGAGATCCCTTGACCGTCGCCGGGCGTCGGGCTACTTGCGGAGGGCCTGGATGAGTTGGAGGACGGGGAGCTTCTGGGGCTGCTCCGGCTCGTCCTCGACGGCGTCGGGGTCGACGACCTGGGTGTGGGGGATGAGGGCTTCGGGGTCGGCGAAAGGCTTGTACTTCTTGTCGCCGAGGAGGGTGTAGTTGAGGTAGCCGACCAGGAGGGCGCGGGTGAGGCGTTCGGTCTTGGGCTCGTGCTTGCCCGCACCGAGGGCGGCGAGGGCGCGGCGGCCTTCGACCATGCCGTTGTGGGTGGCCTTGTCGAGGGAGCGGAGGATCGCGCCTTCGCCCCAGGCGGAGGCCAGGGGAAGGGCGTCGGAGCTGACCGAGTCGATGTCGGCGGCGCCGGCCAGGATGAGGGCGGGGGCGTCGACCTTGGTGGCCAGGGCCTCGGCGGAGGGCGCGGTGGGGGACGGGAAGAGGGCGGCGACGGCGGCCACCTCGCGCTGGGAGGCGGCGATGACGGCCGCGCCCGCGCCCATGCCGTGACCCGCCAGGGCCAGGCGGTCGGGGCGGACGCTGATATTGCCGGTGCCCAGCCGTACCCCGGCGCAGATGTCGAGGGTGGTGAGCAGGTCGGTGGCCAGGTTCAGATGCGAGGGGATGGGCCCGCGTTCGGTGTCCGGCGCGGCCGCGACATAACCCCAGGAAGCGAGGTGTTCCAGCAGGCGGCGGTAGTTGCCGACCCCGGTCAGCCAGCCGTGCCCGAAGGCCACCGCGGGCAGGTTCAGCCCCTTGCCGGGCGTGTACACCACCCCGGGCAGCCCGGCGATGCCGAGATTCCCGCGCAGCACCTCGTGCGGGCCACGCAGGGTCAGAGTGCTCAGGAGCGATTTCACAGACACCGACACGGAGATGAACTTAGTCGGTCCGGCGGCCGAATGCCTCCAGCGCACAAGGTTCGCGGCCGTCTCGGTTCTGGACGCGCTCCGGCCTCCTCGCGTTTGGAGCGGAAGCGGGAGCGAAGCGGAGGAGCGGAGAAGGGAAGAAACGGGACCAGGGGCCGCGAACCAGCCGGAGCGTAGCGGAGGCCAAAAACACAGCTAGGCTGGTGAGCCATGTGCGGAATCGTGGGGTATGTGGGGTACCGGGACGCGCTCGGCGTGGTGGTCGATGCGTTGCGCCGCATGGAGTATCGGGGTTACGACTCGGCCGGAGTCGCGATTCTGGACGGGTCGGGCGGCTTGGCGGTCGAACGCAAGGCGGGACGTCTCGCCAACCTGGAGGCCGAACTGGTCGACCGGGGTCCGGAACGCTACGCCGGATCGACCGGCATGGGCCACACCCGCTGGGCCACGCACGGCGCGCCCACCGACCGCAATGCCCACCCGCACCGCGACCGCACCGGCCGGGTCGCGGTGGTGCACAACGGCATCATCGAGAACTTCGCCCCGCTGCGCCGCGAACTGGAGGAGGCGGGCGTCGAGCTGGGCAGCGACACCGATACCGAGGTGGCGGTGCACCTGGTGTCGCAGGCCTACGCGGCCGGGGACACCGCCGGTGATTTCGTCGCCTCCGCGCTGAGCGTGGTGCGCCGCCTGGAGGGCGCGTTCACCCTGGTCTTCGCCCATGCCGACCACCCCGGCACCATCGTCGCCGCCCGTCGCTCCACCCCGCTGGTGGTCGGGGTCGGGCAGGGCGAGATGTTCATCGCCTCCGACGTCACCGCGTTCATCGAACACACCCGGGAGGCAGTCGAACTCGGCCAGGACCAGGCCGTGGTCATCACCGCCGACAGCTACCGGGTCACCGACTTCGCGGGCACGGCCGACGAGGCGCGAACCCGCCCGTTCACCATCGACTGGGATCTGGCCGCCGCCGAGAAGGGCGGCCACGACTACTTCATGCTCAAGGAGATCGAGGAGCAGCCGACGGGCGTCGCCGACACCCTCATCGGCCACTTCGCGAACGGCCGCATCGTGCTCGACGAGCAGCGGCTGCACGACCAGGAGCTGCGTGAGATCGACAAGGTGTTCGTAGTCGCCTGCGGCAGTTCGTATCACGCGGGCCTGCTCGCCAAGTACGCCATCGAGCACTGGACGCGGCTGCCCGTGGAAGTGGAGCTGGCCAGCGAATTCCGTTACCGCGACCCGGTTCTGGACCGTTCCACGCTGGTGGTCGCCATCTCCCAGTCCGGCGAGACCGCCGACACGCTGGAGGCGGTGCGCCACGCCAAGGATCAGAAGGCGCGGGTCCTGGCCATCTGCAACACCAACGGCGCGCAGATCCCCCGCGAGGCCGACGCGGTCCTGTACACCCGCACCGGCCCGGAGATCGGGGTGGCGTCGACCAAGGCGTTCCTGGCCCAGATCACCGCCAACTACCTGGTCGGTCTGGCGCTGGCGCAGGCGCGCGGCACCAAGTACCCGGACGAGGTGGCGCGCGAGTTCGCCGAACTGGAGTCCATGCCGAAACTCGTTGCGCAGGTGCTGGAATCGGCCGAGAAGGTGCGTGGGATCGCCCGCCAGTTCGCGCACGTGCCGACGGTGCTGTTCCTGGGCCGCCACGTCGGCTACCCGGTCGCCCTCGAAGGCGCGCTCAAGCTCAAGGAACTGGCGTACATACACGCCGAGGGGTTCGCCGCGGGCGAGCTCAAGCACGGCCCGATCGCGCTCATCGAGGACGGTCTGCCGGTGTTCGTGGTCATGCCCTCGCCGAAGGGCCGGGCGGTGCTGCACTCCAAGCTGCTCAGCAATATCCGCGAGATCCAGGCCCGCGGCGCGCGCACCATCGTCATCGCCGAGGAGGGCGACGACACGGTGCGGCCGTTCGCCGACTTCTTGATCGAAATCCCGTCGGCCCCAACGCTGTACCAGCCGCTGCTGTCCACCGTCCCGCTGCAGATCTTCGCCGCCGAGGTGGCGCAGGCGCGCGGCTACGACGTGGACAAGCCGCGCAACCTGGCCAAGTCGGTGACCGTCGAGTAGGGACCGCCCGCAGTGGGGCTATCACTGGACGGTGACGGTGCCTTTCATGTCCGGGTGCAGCGGGCACAGGTAGCGGTAGGTGCCGGGCGTGGTGAAGGTGTGGCTCCACTCGCCCTTGCGGATGATCGGACTGTTGATGCCGAGCGCGACATCCCCGATGCCCTGCACCGCGTGCGGGGCCTTGTCGTCGAACTTCCAGGTCACGGTGTCCCCGGCCTTGACGGTGATGTCGGCCGGGGAGAACTTCATGTCCGCGACGTTCACGGTGACCGCGGCGGGCGCGGCCGGACCGGTCGAGGTCGCCGCCGAGGACGCCGGAGCCGCGGCCGTCGAGGTGGCGGCGGGCTTCGAGGTGTCCGAGGAGGAGCAGCCCGCGGCCGCCAGCGCCGCCACGACGGCGACGAGAAGCAGGGCACGCGAGGACGACTGGCGGATCGGCATGTCAGCCAGGCTAGTACCCGCCGATAGCGGACCATTCGCGGGCATCGCCCTGACCTGCACCGCGCCGGGCCGCGACCGGCGTAGTCTCCACAACGGCAGGCAGTCCGGATCCGGGAGGCGACCCATGACCGCACCGGCGGTGCTCGACTACTACACGGCCGACGAGGTACGCGCCGCCGAAGCCGAACTCTTCACCCGCGTACCCGCCGGAATGCCCATGCGACGAGCCGCGTTCGGCCTCGCCCAGGTGGTGGCGCGCGAACTGCGCGAACGCACCGGCGGTGTGGCGGGCCGTGCCGTCACCCTGCTGGTCGGCTCCGGCGACAATGGCGGCGACGCCCTGTGGGCGGGCTCCTTCCTGCGCCGGCGCGGGGTCGCGGTCCGTGCGATCCTGCTCGTCCCCGAGCGCGCCCACGCGGACGGGCTGGCGGCGCTGCGCGGCGCGGGCGGGGACATCGCCGCCGCTCCCGCTACCGTTCGGGAGCTGCGGGAAGGGTTGGTCGACGAGGCCGGGGAAGGGGCGGCCGACGAGGCGGTGCGGCGGCGGGGGCCGGAAGCCGATGCCGCCGCGACCACGCTGCGGCGGCTCGGATTACGGCCGGGCGTTCCCGCCGCGCCCCGCCGCGTGGCCGCCCTGCTCGGCACGCCGGACCTGGTGGTCGACGGCATCGTCGGCATTTCCGGACGCGGCTCCTTGCGTCCGGTGGCGGCCGGACTGGTGGCGGGCGTGCGGTGTCCGATCATCGCGGCCGACCTGCCCAGCGGCGTCGATCCCGACACCGGGTCCGTGAACGGTCCGGCGGTTCGCGCGGATGTCACTGTCGCCTTCGGCGCGCTCAAGCCGGTGCACGCGCTGGCCGCGCCGTACTGTGGGCGAATCGTGCTGGTGCCCATCGGATTAAGGCTGCCGGACGCGAACATGATCGCGCTGGAGCCACGGACGGTTGGAGCGGTCTGGCCGGTGCCAGGGCCCGCCGACGACAAGTACACCCAGGGCGTCACCGGCGTGTGCGCGGGCAGCGCCACCTTTCCGGGCGCGGCCGTCCTGTGCGCCGGCGGGGCGATCGCGGCCACGTCGGGCATGGTGCGCTACGCGGGCGCCGGTGCCGAACAGGTGCTCGCCCACTTTCCGGAAGTGATTGCCGCGGAATCAATTTCCGCCACCGGGCGGGTGCAATCCTGGGTGGTCGGCCCGGGTGGGGGCACCGATTCCGCCGCCCGCGACCGTTTGGCCGAGATCCTCGCCACCGACCTCCCCGTGGTGGTGGACGCCGACGGCCTCACCCTGCTCGCCGCGGATCCCGATCTGATCACCGGCCGTACCGCCCCGACGGTACTCACCCCGCACGCTGGTGAATTCGCCCGCCTCACCGGCTCCGAACCGGGACCCGACCGAGTGGCCGCCGTGCGCAAACTCGCCGAATCCTGGCATGTCACAGTCCTTTTGAAGGGTCGAGCCACCCTGGTGGCCAGCCCCGGCCACCCCGTGCTGGTCAGCGAGGCGGGAGGCAGCTGGGCCGCCACCGCCGGTTCCGGCGATGTCCTGTCCGGCATCATCGGCGCGCTCCTGGCCCGCGGCCTGCACCCCGCCGTCGCCGCCGCCTCCGCCGCCCGAGCCCACGCTCTGGCCGCCAATCTCGCCGCCCACTCCGCCACCACCGCGGGCGCCCCGATCTCCGCTTCCCCCTTGCTCTCCCACGTCCGCGAGGCCATCGGCACGCTGCGGGAACTCGCGATCTGACGGCCCGCCGGGGAGGGTTCTCCGGACATCGGCGGTTCGGCGGGCGACGGGTGACTGTTGGCGGGCGCGTGGTTCCGGATCATCATGTTCGCTGCCGGAGTCGCGATGTTCGGGCGCGAGGACTATCTCAACCGGTATTGGCGGCGGTGTGCAGGGCGGTGCGGGCGGCGGCGATGACGGGGTGGTCGCCGGTGCCGCGGCGGTAGGCGAGGCGGGTGCGGCGGCGGGTGGGGAGCGGAGTGAGAGTGACGGCAGCGGGGGCGGAATGGGTGCCGAGGTCGGGGACCAGGGCTACGCCCTGGGCGGCGGCGACCAGGTTGAGGACGGTGCCGAAGTCGTCGGCGTGGTGGCGGATGCGCGGGGTGAAGCCCGCGGCCAGGCAGGCGCGGACGGTCATTTCGTAGCAGAGGGTGCCGGGGGTGCCTGCGATCCAGGGGGAATCGGAGTGGACGGCGAGTGGGCCGGGGCTGAGGGCGGCGAGGTGGATGGTCTCCTCGAAGAGGGGTTCGGTGTCGAGACCGGGTTCGGGGGTGAGGGGGACGTAGTCGTATTCCTGGAGCAAGGCGACATCGAGGGTTTCGGCGCGCAGGGCGGCGGGGGCGGCGGCCGGATCCAGTTCGGTGACCAGGAGTTCCAGCAGGGGATGGTCTCGGCTGAGGGAGATCAGGGCGGGGGAGAGGATGTGGTGGACGGCGGTGGGGAAGGCGCCGATCCGCAGGGTGCCGGTGAGTTCGGTTCGGGCGGAGGCGAGTTCGGCGGTCGCCTGTTCCAGCACGGCGAGGATGGTCTCGGTGTGCTCGACCAGACGCAGCGCGGCGGGGGTGAGGACGACGCTGCGGCCGGTACGTTCCAGGAGCGGGAGCCCGGCTTCGCGTTCGAGGGCGGTCAGCTGCTGGGAGACGGCCGAGGGCGTGTAGGTGAGGGCCTCGGCGACCGCGGCGATGGTCTTCCGGTGCGCGAGTTCGCGGAGCAGACGCAGGCGACGGACATCCAGCATCAGTTGATCTTATGCTCGGGGATAGAAACGTGAAATAGACCTGACGTATCCGCTCGACCAGGCTGGTGCCATGACATTCAACGGCCTCTACGTTCCCCTGGTCACACCCTTCACCGCCGACGACGAACTGGCCGCGGACGCCCTGGAGGCGCTCGCCCACGAAGCCCTCGACGCCGGCGCGGCGGGCCTCGTCGCACTGGGTACCACCGGCGAACCCACCACCCTCACCCGCGACGAGCAGCGGCGCGTCGTCGAGGTCTGCGCCCGGGTCTGCGCCGACCGCGACGCCACTCTGATCGTCGGCGCGGGCTCGAACGCCACCCACGACTCGGCGCGCGCCCTGTCCGCGCTCGACCCGCGGGCCACCGCCGCCCTCGCCGTGGTCCCCTACTACAACCGGCCCTCGGAAGACGGTGTGGTGGAACACTTCCGGGTCCTCGCTGCCGCCAGCCCGGTGCCGGTGCTGATCTACCACATCCCCTACCGCACCTCCCGCACCCTGAGCGCCGAAACCCTGTGCCGACTGGCCGAACTGCCGAACGTGGCGGGCTTCAAGTACACGGCGGGCGGCATCGACGAGACCACGGTGGCCTTCCTGGCGCGCGTCCCCGAGCACGTCTCGGTGCTGGCGGGCGACGACCTGTTCGCCGCCCCGCTGCTGGCGCTCGGCGCGACCGGAGCGATTCTCGCGTGCGCCAATGTCGCACCTGCGGCCTACGCCGACCTGGTCGCGGCCTGGCGCACCGGCGCGCTCGACACCGGCCGCGCCCTCGGCAACCGGCTGGCCCCGCTGGCCGACGCGCTGTTCAGCGAACCCAATCCCATTGTGGTGAAAGCGGTTCTGGCCGCCCAGGGGCGCATCCCCACCCCGAACGTGCGGCTGCCGCTGCTGCCGGCGAGCCCCGAAGCCCTCGCCGGAGCCCTGGCCGCCGTGCCCGCGGCACTCGCCGCGGCGATCTGATTCGGCCCCGCGGCGGCCGCCCCCACTCGGGTGTGACGCGAATCGCCCCTGCCCGGATGGCAGGATCGGTGGTGTGAAGCAGCCCGACCCACAGGTGGAAACCCTCGTCGACCTGGACGCCATCGCCCACAACGTGCGCATTCTGGCCGAGCACGCCGGTGACGCCGCGGTCATGGTCGTGGTGAAGGCCGACGGGTACAACCACGGTGCGGTCGAGGTGGCGCGGGCGGCGCTGGCGGCGGGGGCGCGGGAACTGGGCACCACCACGGTCGCCGAGGCGGTGGCCTTGCGGACCGCCGGGATCACCGCGCCGATCCTGTGCTGGCTCAACACCTCCGACGCCGACTACGGCAGCGCCATCGCCGCCGATATCGAGATCGGGGTGTCGGCGCTCGCGCAGCTGGAGGCGGTGGCCGCGGCCGCCCGGCAGCTGGGGCGCACCGCGACCGTCAGCCTGAAAGTGGATACCGGACTCAACCGCAACGGGATTCCCGCCACCGAATACCCGGAGGTCCTGGAGCTGCTGCGCCGGCTGGTCGACGACGGGACCGCCCGGCTGCGCGCGATCTTCTCGCACCTGGCGCTCGCCGACCAGCCCGAGCACCCGGTCAACGACCGGCAGCGAGAACGCTTCCTCGAGTTCATCGCCACCGCCAAGGAACACGGCCTCGAACCCGAACTCGTGCACATCGCGAATTCCGCTGCCGCGCTGACCCGCCCGGACCTCGCCTTCGACATGGTCCGCCCCGGCATCGCCGTCTACGGCCTGTCACCGATTCCGGAACTGTCCGACTTCGGGCTGCGCCCGGCGATGACCTTCCGCGCCCGCGTGCTGCGGGTGAAGCGGGTCGCCGCCGGGGAAGGCGTCTCCTACGGCCACGACTGGATCGCCGAACACGACACCACCGTCGCGCTGCTGCCCGCCGGATACGCCGACGGCGTGCCGCGCACCCTCGGCGGGAAGTTCTCGGTGTGGCTGGGCGGCGCGCGCCGAACCCAGATCGGACGGGTGTGCATGGATCAGATCGTGGTGAACCTCGGCGAGAACGAGGCCGGAGTCCAGGCGGGCGACACCGCGGTGCTGTTCGGCGGCGAACCCGGACAGCCGCGCGCCCAGGAATGGGCCGACGCGCTCGGCACCATCAACTACGAGATCGTGTGCAATCCGCGCGGCCGCGTGGTGCGCGACCACATCGGCGGTGACCGATGAACGACCATCGCATGCTCGCCACCGTCGAGGACACCGAGGCACTGGGCCGCGAGATCGCCGAACAGCTGCAGGCCGGGGACCTGGTCATCCTCGACGGCCCGCTGGGCGCGGGCAAGACCGCGCTCACCCGCGGCATCGCCGCCGGGCTGGGCGTCCAAGGACGGGTCAGCTCACCGACTTTCATCATCGCCCGCCAGCACCGCGCCGGCGCGCACCCGGGCGCGGTGGCGCTGGTGCACGTGGACGCCTACCGGCTCGGCGGCGACCTCGACGAACTCGACGCCCTCGACCTCGACACGGATCTCGACCACGCCGTCGTGGTGGTGGAATGGGGTCTCGGCGTGGCCGAACACCTGGCCGACCGCCACCTGCGGATCCAGCTGCGCCGCGAACCCGAGTCCGATGTCCGCACCGCGGAATGGGAGTGGGTCGCCGCCACCTGATCCGGCGCGAGATTCCCGCAGGCAGACACCACGCCGAGTGGGCTGTACCACCCGGTATTGTTGAGGCAATCATGCTGATATTGGCTGTCGACACCGCGACTCCCGCCGTCACAGCGGGACTGGTGGAACTGGAACCGGCGCAACCCGGGTCGAACGCACCGCGCATCACCACGATCACCGCCGAGGTGACCGTGGACGCACGCGCGCACAACGAGGTGCTGACCCCCCAGATCCTGACCTGCCTGGCCGAATCGGGCCGCTCGCGGGCGGATATCGCCGCGGTCGTGGCGGGTATCGGGCCGGGGCCGTTCACCGGACTGCGGGTCGGCATGGCCACCGCCGCCGCCTTCGGCGACGCCCTCGGCATCCCCGTGTACGGGGTGTGCAGCCTCGACGCCATCGCCGCCGACACCGAGAGCTATCTGCGTGAGAGCTCCGACCCGGTCGAACTGCTGGTCGTCACCGACGCCCGCCGTCGCGAGGTGTACTGGGCGCGCTACCGCGCCGTCCCCGGCAGCCTCGTCCTCGAACGCTGCGAGGGCCCCGAGGTGAGCAAGCCCGGCGACCTGGACCAGGCCGCCGCCACCCTGATCGCCGGATCCGCCTCGCATGTCGACTATTTCGACCTGCCCGTGCTGCCGGTCGAGACGCCGTCCCCGGCCGGGCTGGTGCGCTGCGCCGCCGCCGACATCCTGTCCGGCGCCGTCCCCGCCCCGCTGGTGCCGCTGTACCTGCGCCGCCCGGACGCCGTCGAGAAGAGTTACGCGCAGGTGGGCCGATGACCATCCGCATCGAACCGATGCGGCCCGCCGACGTCACCCGCTGCGCACAGCTCGAGCAGGTGCTGTTCCCCGAGGACGATCCCTGGCACGAGGTGTCGTTCCTGTCGGAACTGGCCGGACCGCACAACCGCTACATCACCGCCCGCGACGCCGGCGGGGACATGGTGGGTTACGCCGGAATCGCGTTGCTCGGCACCGCCGAACACCCCGAGGCCGAAGTCCACACCATCGGCGTCGACCCGGACCACCACCGGCGCGGCATCGGCACCCTGTTGCTCGAGGCGCTGCTGCTGGAGGCCGGACGCCGCGGCGGACCCGTCTTCCTCGAGGTCCGCACCGACAACGCGCCCGCGATCACGCTCTACGAGAAGCACGGCTTCCACATCATCGGGCTGCGCAAGAACTACTACCAGCCCAGCGGGGCCGACGCGTACACCATGCGGCGACCGGCCATGGCCGGATTCCCGCAGGACGGATTCACCAAGGACGCCGAGGTCTCGTCATGATCGTCATGGGTATCGAAAGCTCCTGCGACGAAACGGGAGTCGGCATCGTGCGGCGGCTGCCCGACGGCAGCTGCGAACTGCTCGCCGACGAGGTCGCCTCCAGCGTCGACCAGCACGCCCGCTTCGGCGGCGTGGTGCCCGAGATCGCCTCGCGCGCACACCTCGAGGCCATCGTGCCTGCCATGCGCCGGGCCCTGGCCACCGCCGGGATCAGCAAGCCCGACGCGCTCGCCGTCACCATCGGCCCCGGTCTCGCCGGTGCCCTGCTGGTCGGCGTGGCGGCGGCGAAAGCCTATGCGGCGGCGTGGGATATCCCGTTCTACGCGCTCAACCACCTGGGCGGGCACGTCGCCGTCGACACCCTCGAGCACGGGCCGATGCCGCCCGCGGTCGCTCTGCTCGTCTCCGGCGGGCACACCCACCTGCTGCAGGTGACCGACCTCGGACAGCCCATCACCGAACTCGGCAGCACCGTCGACGACGCCGCGGGCGAGGCCTTCGACAAGGTGGCCCGGCTGCTCGGCCTCGGCTACCCGGGCGGACCCGTCCTGGATTCCATTGCCACCGACGGCGATCCGAAGGCCATCGCCTTCCCCCGCGGCATGACCGGACCACGGGACCCCCGCTACGACTTCTCCTTCTCCGGCCTCAAGACGGCCGTCGCCCGCTATGTCGAAGCGGCGCAACGGGAAGGCCGCGACCTGCCCATCCCCGATATCGCCGCCTCCTTCCAGGAGGCCGTCGCGGACGTGCTCACCATGAAGGCGGTGCGGGCGGCGCAGGATGTCGGCGTCGACACCCTCGTGCTGGGCGGCGGCGCCACCGCCAACTCCCGCATCCGGTCGATGGCCGAAGAGCGGTGCACGGCCGCGGGAATCACCTTGCGCGTCCCCAAGCCGCGCCTGTGCACCGACAACGGCGTCATGATCGCCACCCTGGGCGCGCACGTGATCGCGGGCGGCGCACAGCCTTCCGAACTGACCGTGGCCACCGATCCCGGTCTGCCGGTCTCCACCAGCTACCTGTGAGAGTCCGACTGCGGTGGTCGGAGACGTGGATTTCCGCGTAATTCAGCGCGACAACTGATTTCGTGACGGTTGGGCAACTCGTCGGGTACTTCCGGGATCGGTCGGGCACTCGACCGCTGGCGCGGGTGCTCAACGGTCAACGGCTCATTGCCGGCCGCTGAAATCGCGGGGAGGCGGCATCGGCGTCGGCGCGCGGCGCCGGCGAGACGTGCGGCTCCGGATCGATCGGCGGCAGCGTGGTGCCCAGCAGCGGGCCCAGCAGGCGCGGCAGATCCGCCGGGAACGGGATCTGGGGTAGATCCGGGTCCGGTCGCAGCGGCGGCTGCTGCGAGGTGACGCTGGGGACCGCGGGAGTGCTGTTCGCCGAACCGGTCTGGGCCGGGGGCACGGCGACGGTGGTGCGGTGGCTCGGGCTCTGGTTCGCGGTCGGGTTGACCGAACCCTGCGCCGGAACGGTGGTCGCCGGCACGGGCGGCGTGGTCGGTGGCTGCTGCGCCGAGGTCGGCGAGTAGTGCGCGGGCTGCGGTTCCTCGATCACGAACTCCTTGACCCCGTACCCGACGATCAGGCCGACCACCACGATCGCCCCGGCGAGGGTGCCCGCCAGCTTGGTGAAGGTGCCGATCGGCGCGTCCGCGCCCAGGCCGATCACCGGGAAGGCCGTCGGCACGGTCGAATCCGCCACCAGCGCCGCGCCTTTCGCGATCGCGGACTCCGGCTCCGGCACCGTGACCACCGGAATGTCGAGCTGGCGTTCCAGCCCCACCACCATGATCGGCACGTTCGCGCCGCCGCCGATCACCGCGACCGCCTCCGGGAACTTCGGGGCCCGCGTGAACACGCCGCGCGCGAACACCGCCAGATCGTGCAGCAGGTCGGCGACGATCTCCTCGAAATCCACCCGGGTCAGCTTGAGCGGCTGCCCGGCCACATGGTCGATGGTCACCGCCGGGACCACCGACAGGTGCTCCTTGGCGGCGCGGCTGCGATTGAGCAGGATGCCGCGGTTCGGGCGGATGCCGCGACGCGACAGGTGGCAGTCCAGCAGGTGCTGCAGGATCAGTTCGTCGATGGCGTTGCCGCTGATGGTGGTGATGCGCTCGGAACGCAGCACGGTGTCGTCGGCGTGGTCGGCGACCGAGACCGTGGTGCCCTTGGCCCCGATGTCGATGACCGCCACCGTGTCCCAGCGGTCCAGCAGGCCGGTGTGCCGCAGGTAGGCGAGGGCCGCGGTGGTCTCCGGAATCAGTTGCACGCCGTGGCGCTGCCGCCCGATGGCGGAGCGGATGATCTGGGCCTGCTCGCGGTCGCGGTAGGCGACCGCGATATCGCCGGGCGGGGTGGAGTCGGGCTCGTGGTGCCCGTTGTTCCGGGCGCCCGCGCCGACCGGATGCACGGTGTCACGGGGGATCTGGGTGGTCATCAACTCGATCGAGGAGGCCACCAGATCGCCGAGGTCGGAGTGCGCGGTATCGGCCGTCACGACCCGGTAGTCGAAGCTCTGGGCGCCGTTGGGCGCGGTGGCGACCGTCGCCGAGCACACCACTTCGCTCCCGGCGGAGATGCCGAGGGATGTTCGCATGTTCACCTCCCTTCGAGCGGATGGTCCTGGTGGAGACGACCATCTCGAACGGACTCCGGACGCGCCCAACGGGTAGCAGACGATTCCGGCGAGCTACGGACCGTGGCGGGCTCGCGTCCGATGGGGCATCCGGACCTGCCACTGATCACTTGCGGTCTTGCTCTCTTCTCGAGCCCGTGCGCGGGGTTGCCGCACGGAAAGCGGGGTGAAGCAGATGTGTAACTGTCGACGGCGCGCGTGACCCGACCGATTCGGTCTCGCCGCGTGGCCGCCGTCAATGGTGT
Organism: Nocardia sp. NPDC005746; assembly: GCF_040630785.1. NCBI lineage: Bacteria > Bacillati > Actinomycetota > Actinomycetes > Mycobacteriales > Nocardiaceae > Nocardia > Nocardia sp. NPDC005746. The sequence continues at coordinate 209,312 of NZ_JBEXYE010000009.1, read as the reverse complement.
CACAATCCGTTATCCGAACGTTACAGATTTTCGGATTTCTTTGGAAGACCTCAGATTCCCGGGCCGTCGGGTCGGCGAGTCGTGTCAGAGTCGGGTCCGGAGGCCGCACTGGCAGCCCCTTGCCTTGAGCGCTGGCACTCCCGTGTATAGAGTGCTAGGTGGCACTGGTATTTGTGCTCAGGTGCCAGCTGATGACTACTGAGCAGGGGTCCCGGCACCCGCGACGACGGGGCTGATTGCACAGGGTCACGCACATGACCGAAACCGTGCGTCCGGGGAACAGCCCCGGACGAGAAGAATCCCCTGAAAGTGGAGGGCTCAACGTGGCGAGCGTGAACATCAAGCCGCTCGAGGACAAGATCCTCGTCCAGGCCAACGAGGCCGAAACCACCACCGCCTCCGGTCTGGTCATCCCCGACACGGCGAAGGAGAAGCCCCAGGAGGGCACCGTCATCGCCGTCGGCCCCGGCCGCTGGGACGAGGACGGCGAGAAGCGCATCCCGCTGGACGTCAAGGAAGGCGACGTCGTCATCTACAGCAAGTACGGCGGCACCGAGATCAAGTACAACGGCTCGGAGTACCTGATCCTGTCGGCCCGCGACCTGCTGGCCGTCGTCACCAAGTAAGCGACGCACCAACTCTCGGGGCCCCAGGGGGCTTCCCCTGAACCCCTTTCGAGAGACACCGCCCCGGAGTCGCAGCTGTCGATACAGCAACCGGCCCGGGGCGGAGTGCGTTCGCCCCCGACCTTCACAGGAGTAGGTACATGGCAAAGCAGATCGAGTTCGACGAGAAGGCTCGTCGCGCTATGGAGCGCGGCGTCGACAAGCTCGCCGACGCCGTCAAGGTCACGCTCGGCCCGCGCGGCCGGCACGTGGTGCTGGCCAAGGCCTTCGGTGGCCCGACCGTCACCAACGACGGCGTGACCATCGCCCGCGACATCGACCTCGAGGACCCCTTCGAGAACCTGGGCGCGCAGCTGGTCAAGAGCGTCGCCACCAAGACCAACGATGTCGCCGGCGACGGCACCACCACCGCCACCGTGCTGGCGCAGGCGCTCATCAAGGGCGGCCTGAAGAACATCGCCGCCGGCGCCAACCCGATGACCCTGGGCAAGGGCATGAGCAAGGCCGCCGACGCGGTCGCCGCCGCCCTGCACGCCGCCGCCACCCCGGTGAACGGTGAGAAGGCCATCGCGCAGGTCGCCACCGTGTCCTCGCGGGACGAGGAGATCGGCGCGCTGGTCGCCGAGGCGCTGACCAAGGTCGGCAAGGACGGCGTCGTCACCATCGAGGAGTCCTCGGGTCTGCAGACCGAGGTCGCCATCACCGAGGGCGTGCAGTTCGACAAGGGCTACCTGTCCCCGTACTTCGTCACCGACCCGGAGACCATGCAGGCGGTCTACGAGGACGCGTGGATCCTGCTCAATCGCGAGAAGATCAGCTCGCTGCCGGACCTGCTCCCGCTGCTGGAGAAGATCGCCGAGTCGGGCAAGCCGGTCGTCATCATCGCCGAGGACGTCGACGGCGAGGCGCTGTCCACCCTCGTGGTGAACGCGATCCGCAAGACCCTCAAGGTGGTCGCGGTGAAGGCCCCGTTCTTCGGTGACCGTCGCAAGGCGTTCCTGGACGACCTGGGCATCGTCACCGGCGGCACCGTGGTCAACCCGGACCTGGGCATCACCCTGCGTGAGGCCGGCCTGGACGTGCTGGGCAAGGCCCGCCGCGTCGTGGTCACCAAGGACGAGACCACCATCGTCGAGGGCGCCGGCTCGCAGGCCGACATCGACGGCCGGGTCGCGCAGCTGCGCAAGGAGATCGAGAACACCGACTCCGACTGGGACCGCGAGAAGCTGGAAGAGCGTCTGGCCAAGCTGGCCGGCGGCGTCGCCGTCATCAAGGTCGGCGCGGCCACCGAGACCGAGCTCAAGGAGCGCAAGTACCGCGTCGAGGACGCCGTCTCCTCCGCCAAGGCGGCGGTCGCCGAGGGCATCGTCCCCGGCGGCGGCACCGCCCTGGTCCAGGCCGCGGCGACCCTGAACGCCCTGCGCGACACCCTGACCGGTGACGAGGCCGTCGGCGTCGACGTCGTGCGCCAGGCCCTGCTGGCCCCGCTGTTCTGGATCGCCAGCAACGCCGGTGTCGACGGCGCGGTCGTGGTCTCCAAGGTGACCGAGGGCGAGAACGGCTTCAATGCCGCCACCCTCACCTACGGCGACCTGGTCGCCGAGGGTGTCATCGACCCGGTCAAGGTCACCCGCTCCGCTGTCGAGAACGCCACCTCGGTGGCCCGCATGGTGCTGACCACCGAGTCCGCCATCGTCGACAAGCCCGTCGAGGAAGCGGCCGACGCCCACGCCGGCCACTCCCACTGATCGATCGGTGAACCGAGGCCCCCGGACGGATTCCGTCCGGGGGCCTCGGCGTTTCAGGCTGTGGGGCAGGTCATTTCGACGGCGGGATCGCAGTGGGGGCCGGAACCGGCGACGCCGGATCGAGTGGCGCGGTGATCGGCGGCAGTGGAACGGCCGGGTACTCGTCCGGCGCGGCCGCGGGGGAGTGAGCGGCCACGAAGCAGCCGATGCCGATGAGGGCGACGGCGGCGATGCCCGCGAGGACGCGGAGTGTGACGCGGGTGAGGGTGGAGAGCAGGTACATGCCGGATCCGTTCGAGGGGCGGCATGAATGCTCATGGCGCGGACGGAGTTACGGTGTCCGAATCGTCCCATTTGGTTCGGGTGTTACCCGGGGTCCTCTACCAGTTGAAAGGGTGAGGGCGGGGCGGAATTGGGAGATTGCCCCGGAGAGTGCTCCGGGGCGCGCGCTGGGTCAATCTCTCACGGGGAAGGACGAACGGCCGTTTCCGTTGCCGAGAGCGGTGTGCGAATGGTGAATCGTGGTCGGCGGGGCCGGGTCTGTGGCTATCGCGGCGAGAAGGCGGTCGCGGAGGGCGGGCGGCGGCGGGATGGCCGGCACGGACGCGGCCAGCGCGAGCGCTTCTCGGGTCTGCTGCACTTCCAGGGTGAAGGCGGCGCGCAGTACGGGGTCGTCGGTATCCAGAAGGTCCGCCACTGCGCGCTGATCTTCGTCGCCGATCGATCCGAGCGCGACAGTGTGCGCGAGATCGATCTGGCTTTCGTTCATCTCACGTCACTCCCAAACTTTTCTTGAGTCGTGTCAGTCCGTCCCGAATACGGGACTTAACGGTAGGTAACCCTACGCCCAGATAGGCCGCCACCTCGGCGTATGTCCGACCGCCGAAGTACGCGAGAGAGATCGCCTCCCGCTGCGTCTCGGTCAGGGTGGCCAGCCCGGCGAGCACCGCCTGCTGTTCCAGCCGCCGCCCTACCTCTTCGGTGACCTCGTCGAACTCATTACCGAGGGTACTGGTGCCGTACGCGACCTCACGCTGGGCGTGGGCCTGTTCGGCGCGGACTCGGTCGACCGCGCGGCGATGGGCCAGCGTCATCAACCAGGTGACAGCCGATCCCTTGTTGGGATCGAAATTGGCGGCCGTGCGCCAGATCTGGAGATAGACCTCCTGAGTGGTCTCCTCCGCGTATCCCGGATCGTGGAGCACGCGTAGGACCAGGCCGAACACTCGCGCGCTGGTGCGGTCGTACAGCTCGGCGAAGGCCTGCTGATCGGACTGCCCGCAACGCTCGAGAAGTGCGGCGAGTTCGAGACTTTCGGCTGCGCGCGCCGTCACCGCAGAGTCCACGCTGGGTGCATCCACCCCTCGTCCGTCCCTCGAGCTCTGGAACGAGTCGCCCTCTGCGGCAGGCGGCCGCGTTGTCACAACGCTCCGTTCTGTGTCATCGGCCACGAGGGTAGCGTGCCGCTATGACCTCCTCTCGGGTGGGGGTATTCGGCAAAGCGACTGTGGCACAGCGATTTTCCGATTTGACCGAAACGTCGCAATCGTGACATCGAAGACACGCCGTGACGCGCCGGAGGTTGCCGACCCCGCCGGGCGGTGCCGGGTGTTTGCTAGCTATTCGGCGCGCCACCCCGAAAGGATGGGAAGAATCTCGAGCCCGGCCCGCTGTCGTATCAGGGACACCGCTGGTGAACACGAGTCCCGCGCGTTTGCCGAGAGTGCCTGCGGGCGCCCGGATTACGCGACGATACGGCGGCGATTGCGGCGGGCGTGCAACTCGCGCTCGGTCTCCGACATGCCACCCCAGATGCCGTAGGGCTCACTGACCTTCAGCGCGTGCGAGCGGCACTGCAGCAGCACCGGGCAGGCCTTGCAGATTTCCTTGGCCCGCAGCTCGCGCTGGGCCCGTGCCCGGCCGCGCTCGCCGTCCGGGTGGAAGAACACGGCGGAGTCCTGACCGCGGCAGGATCCGCGCATCTGCCAATCCCATACATCGGCGTTCGGCCCGGGGAGGTGGGTTGGCATCGGCATGGTGAACTCCTCTTGGTGCGAGCTCGTCGGCATTGTCGAGCGGTGCTGGTGGCAAACAGGTGGCCGCATCGCCGTGGCCCGGCGATCGCACTTCATCGGCGCCGCAATTCAGCACGACGCCAACGACGGCGATGACGTACGTTAGGTCGCGAAACGAATTCGAGTCAATAGCTTCATTCGACTCGAGCCGAATACCTGCACATTAGAGAATTAACATCCGAGCTATTTACAAGATGGGGTGCCTGTGGTGATACTGATCGGTTGCCCAGCGCCGTGACCTGGTTGTGATAGCCCATCCGACTGGGTAAAACCGCTGGTAGCACAGGCTTTTTGGACCCGAATCCCGATGCCGTGAGCTATGCAAGGCTCTCGATCAGAGTGATCTCAGCCATTGGACATCCTGCGCTGAGTAGGGTAGAGATGGCCGCCTCGAGGCCGCCGGGTTAATAGCGCGAAACGCTATACGAATTCCTTACGGGCGTGCTGGTCGATAGCGAGGACAGATTTACGGAGTGGAAACACAAAGGCTCTGGTGAATGCTGGCTGATAGCTGGCGAACTATGCTATGGCGGCTGCCGTCACTTGTCCGGCCACTGGATACAGTGCGGCTGTGCCTGTGCTCGAAGTGAACTCCGTACTCGCCGACACCGCTTTCGGTTCCACGCCCGAGGGCGCTGCCGCCGGGTTGCCGGCCGCGCCCGACGCCGCCGGATCCTGGCTGCGCGCGGTCTCGCTGAGTGGAATCGGTTACTACGCCGCCGCGCGCGCCGAACTCCGCCACGCCCGGCGCGGCACCACCGACCCCGCCCTGCTGTCGCTCACCCACAGCACCGAGGCATCGTTGCTGCGCCAGCTCGGCTGGCACAACCACGCCGCTGTCGTGGACGGGCGCGCCGCCGCGCTGGCACTGCCCGCGCTCGCCGCCGCCGCTCCCGCGCCAGCCGCGACGCTCGCGGACATCCGATCCGCGGAAGCCGTTTGCGATGCGTTGACCGGACTCGCCGCCGATGCCCTGGGCACCCTCCGCCCGGCGCTTGCCGCCCGGCTGCTGAATCGTTGCCGAAATTATCTCGACGTTCACCTGGCCACCGCCGACGCGGCGTGGCGGCCGCGTGTGCGGCTGCACTGGGTGAGTGCCGAGACGGCGCTGTCGGCCCCCGGCTCCGGATTGATCTCCGCCCCTGCCGCCGATCCCGCCGCGGGCGATCGGCCGGTCCCGGCCGATCCCGCCCTGGCCCACGCCGAGGCCGCGGTCGCGCTCGCGGAAAACTCGCCCTCGCTGCGGCATCGAGTGAAATCCCGGCTACTGCTGGCCGCCGCCAGCGCCGCCGCCGGCGACCTCGATCGATCCCGCGCTCTCGCAGTCGAAGTCGATCGGGCCTGCGCCGAACATGAGCTGCTCCCGCTGCGCTGGGCCTGCGCCATGCTCCGCTCCGGCGTCGAACCCGGTGGTGACGGCGCGGCCGTGGCGGCGGAGTGCGCGCGGTTGCTGGCCGCTCGCGGCGGGCGATTGCGTTCGGCGAGCGAGCTTCTCGGACGTCCCTGAGTCATCCATGAGCCGTCCTCGAGTGATCTCCGGCACTTCCCTGAGACTGCCCCGAGAACGACCCCGTAACGATTGGCGCCGGTACGCCAGCCGCTATTGTTGGACCGTTCCGCCCCTCCGCGGAAGCACCGGCTCGCCTTCCCGCCGCCGTGCCACTCTCGTAAACGCCAGGAACAGCTCTGACGATGAACAACACGGGTGAGGAGTTGGATCCCGCTGTCGTCGCTGCCGCAGCGCAGGGCGACCGGGCGGCCCTTTCCCAGGTACTGGTGAGCATCCGCCCCCTCGTGGTGCGGTATTGCCGTGCGCGCATCGGAACGGCCGAACGCGGCCAACTCTCCGCTGACGACGTCGCGCAGGAGGTCTGTCTGGCCGTCATGACCGCTCTTCCCCGGTATCAGGATCAGGGTCGACCGTTCATGGCGTTCGTCTACGGCATCGCCTCGCACAAGGTCGCGGACGCCCACAGAAATTCCGCCCGTAACAAGGCGGACGCCATGGCCGAAGTACCGGATGTCATATCCACCGACCAGGGACCGGAGCAGCGAGCTCTCGAATCCGAAACGAGCCGACAGATGAACGCACTGTTGGCGACTTTGCCGGAGAAGCATCGAGAAATCCTGATCCTTCGCCTGGTCATGGGTCTGTCGGCTGAAGAAACCGCAGTCGCCGTGGGCAGTACGGCGGGTGCTATACGAGTCGCCCAGCACCGGGCACTCGCGAAACTCAAGTCTCAAGTGGCGAGGGCAGGTGAAATGTATGGCTAGGGATGGCGAGCGCGGTCAGGGCGACTTCAAGGCGCGACCTGGATCGCAGAACAGCGGTCCCTACGCCGAGGCGTCCGGTGATACCGGGCCGGTCGATATCGCCGCGGTGCGACGCGACGATGCGCTGATCGACGCCATCTCCGGTGACGGTCCCGTGCAGACGGGTACTTCGGAGGAATACCAGCTGGCGGCCCTCTTGGCCGACTGGCGTGCGGAGATCATGGCCGAGCCTTTGCCGGCCGGACCGGACCTGGATGCCATCGTCGCCGCGGTCAATCAGGAGATCGGTGCACGACAGGCCAGAATCGGCGCGGGCAACCGCGGGCGACTGCGGCTCGTCCGGCCGATCCTGGGTTCCGCGGCGGCCCTGGCGCTCATCTTCGGTGGCCTGACGGCGTTCTCCTACAACGCGAGCCCCGGTGATCCGCTCTGGCGGATGAAGACCGTCGTGTTCAGCGAGCAGGCCCAGTCCACCGTGGTCTCGCGGGCGGACAGCGACCTGGAGCAGGCCAAGGAGCTCATCGCGCAGGGCAAGGCCGAAGAGGCCAAGCCGTTGATGGAGCGGGCCGCGGACAATGCTTCGCAGGTCAACGACTCGGGCAAGAAGGACAGCCTGACCGATCGCTGGCAGCAGCTCTACACCCAACTGCAGGCGACGGCGCCCAAGGTGGCCGAGTCGCTGGCGGCGGTGGCCCCGGCCACGACCAAGGCCCCGGTCGTGCCGAGCACCGCGAATGTGTCGGTGCCGCCGGTCAATCCGCCGACCAAGACGGATGGCAATCCGCCGACCTCGATCGATTCGTCGGTCCTCGGCGGCACCAACCCGAACCCGAATCCGGCCACCGGTGGCGGCATCTCCACGCAGCCCGTGGTGCCGCCGGTGACCCAGGTGCCGACCGTGCCGCCGGTGGAGACCCAGCCGCAGACGGCGCCCCCGACCGCGGGCAATCCGACGTCGGTCGTGGTGCCGACCGTCAGCAACCCTGAGCCCGGGACCCCGGGCGTGGGGCAGCCGCCCACTCAGCACCAGCCGCCCACCCAGCAACAGCCGATCACGATTCCGCCGGTGCTGCCTTCGTCGCTCGCTGTGCCGCCCGGAATCCCCTCGGTGCCGGGAACCCACTAGGCGGTTCCCGATAGCCCTGCGGCCATCGGTGTTTCATCAGTCGAAAACGGAAAGGGCCTGCATCCCCAGGGGATGCAGGCCCTTTCCGATGAATCAGACGTCGAATCCGTCGAATCCGTCGCCGTGCAGCGCCTCGTTCATGGAAGCGTCCGCGTAGCCGCGGCAGTAGTCCCAGGTGACGTAGGCCTCGGGCGTCGGGTCGTAGGCGGGTTCGTGCGGTCGCACCGTGCCGTCCACCAGTAGCTGGAGGAGGTTGGCGCGCAACATGTCCCAGTCGTGGTAGTGATCCTGCCGGCAGTCCTCGCAGCTGACCACGAGACCGCGGATGCCGCGGTGGGCCAGCAGTGCCTCATATACCGCGAGGTCGGCGAGATCCTCTTCGACCGCTAGGCGCTCGTGAGGATCCAGCGGTTCCCCCGGCTCGATGGCATCGAGCGCGGCCGACGGGTCGGAGGGGTCTCCGGCGAATGGATCCGGCGGCAAGCCAGGTGGTAGATGGTCACGCACAGTCCCACGGTACGCAGAACCACCCCCTGTGCGCCAGCGCTGAAGGGGATTTGCCTCCACTTCGCTGGTGGTACGGCGGACAGTGATGTAGTGACAGCCGACACGTTAATGGCAGAGCCGACAATTCGCAGCGCCAATGACATCCGCGAACAGGCCGGAGCGAAGCGGAGGGCAAATCCGGCACAGCATCATGGACGGATACCATGGTTGACCAAAGGCCGGGTAGCAATCGCCGGCATTGCCATTCATCTACGCATCCGCCGGGACCCGGCCCGGTGGGTGTTGCCGAGGTCCAGGAGGGGTCGATCCGAATGAGCAGTCCCGTGACGGGCGAACGTAACGCAGGCCGCCCCCATACGGGCGGCGACGATCCCAACAAGATCGCCATGCTCGGCCTCACCTTCGACGATGTGCTGCTGCTTCCCGCGGCCTCCGATCTGATCCCGAGTTCGGTCGACACCTCCAGCAAGCTGACCCGCGACATCTCGCTGCGGACCCCGCTGGTGAGTTCGGCCATGGATACCGTCACCGAGGCGCGCATGGCCATCGCCATGGCGCGAGCGGGCGGTATGGGCGTGCTGCACCGCAATCTGTCGGTGGAGGCGCAGGCCGCGCAGGCCGAGACCGTGAAGCGGTCCGAGGCGGGCATGGTGACCGACCCGGTCACCTGTCGCCCCGACGACAGCCTCGCCGAGGTCGACGCCATGTGCGCTCGTTTCCGCATCTCCGGTCTGCCCGTGGTGGACGAGCGCGGCATGCTGGTCGGCATCATCACCAACCGCGATATGCGGTTCGAGGTGGACCAGGACCGCAAGGTCGCCGAGGTGATGACCCCGGCGCCGCTGATCACCGCGCAGGAGGGCGTGACCGCCGAGGCCGCGCTGGGCCTGCTGCGCCGCCACAAGATCGAGAAGCTGCCGATCGTCGACGGCTCCGGCAAGCTGCGCGGGCTCATCACGGTCAAGGACTTCGTCAAGACCGAGCAGTACCCGAACGCCACCAAGGACCGTGACGGTCGGCTGCTGGTCGGCGCGGCCGTCGGTGTCGGCGAGGACGCCTGGTCGCGTGCCATGACGCTGGCCGAGGTCGGCGTGGACGTGCTCATCGTGGACACCGCGCACGGCCACCAGTCGGGCGTGCTGCAGATGGTCTCCAAGATCAAGGCCGAGGTCGGCGACCGCGTGCAGATCGTCGGCGGCAACGTCGCCACCCGCGCGGGCGCGCTGGCGCTCGTCGAAGCCGGTGTGGACGCGGTGAAGGTGGGTGTGGGCCCCGGCTCCATCTGCACCACCCGCGTGGTCGCCGGTGTCGGCGCGCCGCAGATCACCGCGATTCTGGAGGCCACCGCGGCGTGCAAGCCGCACGGTGTGCCGGTGATCGCCGACGGCGGCGTGCAGTACTCCGGTGACATCGCCAAGGCCATCGCGGCCGGCGCCTCCACCGTCATGCTGGGTTCGCTGCTGGCCGGTACCGCCGAGTCGCCGGGCGATCTGATCCTGGTGGGCGGCAAGCAGTTCAAGAGCTACCGCGGCATGGGTTCGCTGGGCGCCATGCAGGGTCGCGGCGAGGCCAAGTCCTATTCCAAGGACCGCTACTTCCAGGACGACGTGCTGTCGGAGAAGAAGCTGGTGCCCGAGGGCATCGAGGGCCGGGTGCCGTTCCGCGGCCCGCTGGACCAGGTGATCCACCAGCTGGTCGGCGGTCTCCGCGCGGCCATGGGTTACACCGGCGCGCAGACCATTCCGGATCTGCAGGCGGCCCAGTTCGTGCAGATCACGGCGGCGGGCCTGAAGGAGTCGCACCCGCACGACATCACCATGACCGTCGAGGCTCCCAACTACACCACCCGTTCGTAGCCGGACCGAACCGGTTCGCGCTTGGCCGCGGACCGGTTTTGTCATGTCTGGCAACCGAACTCCAGAGAGGACTGAAACACGATGCGCGATATGGTCGAGATCGGCATGGGCCGGACGGCTCGGCGCACCTACGAGCTGGACGATATCGACATCGTGCCCTCGCGCCGGACCCGCTCCTCCAAGCAGGTGTCGCTGGCCTGGCAGCTCGACGCGTACCGCTTCGAGATCCCGTTCCTCGCGCATCCCACCGACGCGCTCGTCTCGCCGAAGTTCGCCATCGAACTGGGCAAGGCCGGCGGCCTGGGCGTCATCAACGGTGAGGGCCTGTGGGCCCGGCACGCCGACGTCGACGCCAAGGTGCAGCAGCTGACCGAGGTCGCGGAGAAGGAAGGCACCGAGGCGGCGGTCGCGCTGCTGCAGGAGCTGCACGCCGCGCCGATGAAGGCCGACCTGCTGGCCGCCGCGGTCGCCGAGGTGCGCGCCGCCGGGGTCACCACCGCTGTGCGGGTCAGCCCGCAGAACGCGCGCGCGCTCACTCCGAGCCTGGTGCAGGCCGGGATCGACCTGCTGGTCGTGCACGGCACCATCATCTCCGCCGAGCACGTGGGCGACGGGGAGCCGTTGAACCTCAAGACCTTCATCGCCGAGCTGGATGTGCCGGTGGTCGCGGGCGGCGTGTCCGATCACCGCACCGCGCTGCACCTGATGCGCACCGGCGCGGCGGGCGTCATCGTGGGCTACGGCTCGATGCAGGGCTCCACCACCACCGGTGAGGTGCTCGGCATCGGCGTGCCGATGGCCACCGCCATCGCCGACGCCGCCGCCGCGCGGCGCGACTACCTGGACGAGACCGGCGGCCGCTACGTGCACGTCATCGCCGACGGCGAGACCCTGACCTCCGGGCACGTCGCCAAGGCCATCGCCTGCGGCGCGGACGCGGTCATGCTGGGCGTGCCGCTGGCCATGGCCCGCGAAACCCCGGGCAATGGCTGGTACTGGCCCTCGGCCGCCGCGCATCCGTCGGTTCCGCGCGGCGCGGTGCTGCCGTACGCGGTCGACGAGGAGCGGGTCCCGCTGGACCAGGTCCTCAACGGCCCGTCCAACGACCCGTTCGGTTCGCTGAATCTGGTTGGCGGCCTGCGTCGTTCGATGGCCAAGACCGGATACAGCGACCTCAAGGAATTCCAGAAGGTCGGTTTGAACGTGCGCGGCTAGCGATCAGACCCTGCACTCGCGCCCTTGGGCATTCACTCGAATGCGCAAGGGCGCGAGTCGTATCCGGGTCGGTCAGCGGCTGCCCGGCCGGGCACTGAAATCGCGCAGCGGCGGTACCGCGATATCGCGGAGGAACTCTCGGATCGCGGAGTTCACCGCCACCGGGTGGGTCATGTTCACCGTCTGCCGGGCGCCGTCGATCTCCAGATAGTGCGCGCGGGGGAGGCGTTCGGCCAGTTCCCGGGCGTGCGAGCGGGGCACGCCCGAGCGGGTCGGGTGGATGACCAAAGTGGGGCAGGTGATTTCGGGTAGTCGCTCCAGCACCGAGTCGCGGCCCAGCAGCGCGCCCGCGGCGATCTCGGTGGCCGACGGGTCGCGGGCCAGCCAGCGTTTCACCCAGACGGCGCGGTACCAGTCGTCGTCGCCGATGAGCCAGCGGGCCAGGTATTCGGCGAGTGCGGGGCGGGGGCCGTCCTCGTGCCACTTGTCCAGAAACTTTCGGGCATTGGTGAGTTCGGCGGTGGTGGGCTCGTGCGCCTCACTGCTGAGCAGCACCAGGGCGGCGACCCGGTCGGGGGCCAGCAGCGCGGTGCGCAGAGCGATGAAACCGCCCTGGGAGGTTCCGCCCACCACGGCCCGTTTCGCGCCCAGCTGATCCAGTACGGTCAGCGCGTCGCGGGCGGAGGTCCAGTAGGTGAACGGCAGCCCCTCGTCGCGGGTGCGGCCGTGTCCGCGCGCATCCCAGGTCACGATCCGGAACTCCGGAGTCAACGCCGCCTGTTGCGACGCGAACATCGTTCGGTCCATGAGGAATTCGTGCCCCAACAGCACAACCGGACCTTCGCCCCCGCTGTCCTCGTAGTGGATCTCGGCATCGATCGCACGGGCGAATGGCACGAGGTAGAGGATAGCCAGCACCGGTGACAAACCGGCGAGCTTTCCTGCCCACCGGCACACCGGGTGTCGCTCGGCCCATTCGGCCGGGTAGGAATTACCGTCCACGCGAGGGCGGAAGTCCCTATCCGGGACAACTCCGACGCGAATACCGTCCCGATGCCACCACTTCCGGGCCGGGCGGGCAACCGCTTCCGAGGCCGCGGCGCACCCTGGCCCGGGGTGGCGGTCCACGGTGAACCCGATCCTCTGGGTGCCGCCTGATTTCGTGCCGGTCGGGGTAACTCGTCGGGGACGGCCGAAATCGGTTCGGCACCGACCGCCGGCACGGGTGTTCGACGGCCAACGGCACGTAGCTGTCCGCCGAGTTCCGGGGAGGCGGGGTGGCGGTCGCCCGGGGAGAGTGTGTCCTATCTCGCTCACTAGACTGTGCGGGTGGCAGAAACCCAGCGACCAGTCCTTGTTGTCGATTTCGGCGCGCAATACGCGCAGCTGATCGCGCGCCGGGTGCGCGAAGCGAGTGTGTATTCCGAGGTGGTGCCGCACACGATCACCGTCGAGGAGATCGCGGAGAAGCAGCCTCTCGCCGTGATCCTCTCCGGCGGACCCAGCAGCGTGTACGCCGAGGGCGCGCCGCAGCTGGACGCGCGGCTGTTCGATCTGGACCTGCCGGTCTTCGGTATCTGCTACGGCTTCCAGGCCATGGCGCAGGCGCTCGGCGGCACGGTGGCGCACACCGGGACTCGCGAGTACGGGCGCACCGAGCTCAGCGTCGACGGCGGCATTCTGCACGGCGGCCTGCCCACCCGGCAGCCGGTATGGATGAGCCACGGCGACGCGGTCACCGATGCGCCCGCCGGGTTCGAGGTGACCGCGACCTCCGCGGGTGCGCCGGTCGCCGCGTTCGAGGATCGGGCGCGCAAGCTCGCCGGCGTGCAGTACCACCCGGAGGTGCTGCACTCGCCGCACGGCCAGCAGGTGCTGAGCCGGTTCCTGCACGAGATCGCCGGCATCCCGGGCGCGTGGACGCCCGCCAATATCGCCGAGGCGCTCATCGCCCAGGTGCGCGAGCAGGTCGGCGACGGCCACGCCATCTGCGGCCTGTCCGGCGGTGTGGACTCCGCGGTCGCGGCCGCGCTGGTGCAGCGGGCCATCGGTGACCGCCTCACCTGCGTGTTCGTCGACCACGGTCTGCTGCGCGCGGGCGAGCGCGAGCAGGTGCAGCGTGATTTCGTCGCCGCGACCGGGGCCAAGCTGGTCACCGTCGACGCGGTCGACAAATTCCTGGGTGAGCTGAAGGGCGTCACCGATCCGGAGGAGAAGCGCAAGATCATCGGCCGGGAGTTCATCCGGTCGTTCGAGGACGCGGTCTCCGAGGTCGTCGGCGAGCAGGGCGAGACCAAGGTCGAGTTCCTGGTGCAGGGCACCCTGTACCCGGACGTGGTCGAGTCCGGCGGCGGCGCGGGCACCGCGAACATCAAGTCGCACCACAATGTCGGCGGTCTGCCCGACGATCTGGAGTTCGCGCTCGTCGAGCCGCTGCGGCTGCTGTTCAAGGACGAGGTGCGCGCGGTCGGCCGCGAGCTGGGTCTGCCCGAGGAAATCGTTGCGCGCCAGCCGTTCCCGGGTCCGGGACTGGCCATCCGCATCATCGGCGAGGTCACCCACGACCGGCTGGAGCTGCTGCGCCAGGCCGACGCCATCGCGCGCGAGGAGCTCACCGCCGCCGGGCTGGACAAGTCGATCTGGCAGTGCCCCGTGGTGTTGCTCGCCGATGTCCGCAGCGTCGGCGTGCAGGGTGACGGCCGCACCTACGGCCACCCGATCGTGCTGCGCCCGGTCTCCTCCGAGGACGCCATGACCGCCGACTGGACCCGCCTGCCCTACGAGGTGCTGGAGCGGATCTCCACCCGCATCACCAACGAGGTGGCCGACGTCAACCGCGTGGTGCTGGACGTGACTTCCAAGCCGCCGGGCACCATCGAATGGGAGTGAGCACTCCCCGCTGAACGCGAAGGCCCCGCACCTGCGAAAGGTGCGGGGCCTTCGGCCTTCTCGGAAGGGCAGTTCCGGGAAGGAGGGACGCCGTCCCCGGCGAGGGGGTGGGGGCGGCGCGTGCGGTCTACTCCCGGTGTTTCTTCGGGCTGAGCACCAGGATCACGCCGACCACGATGGCGGCGATCACCACGATCCAGCCCAGCGACAGACCGCCGGAGACGGGCCAGAAGTGGGGGCCGATGAAGGCCCACACACTCACGCCCAAGCCCAGCAGGCCGGCCAGCAGTAGCGCGAACGAGGGTCGGCGGTTCTTGTTCTCAGCCACGGTTCACCTCCGCGTTTCCCATCTGCACGTCGACGGTCAGGTTCAGGACGGGGCCCGTCGCCGGGCCCGAGATTCCGCTCGGGCAGTTCGAATCACCCATGCGGACATTGCAGGTCGTATTGACGCGCAGGTTCGGCGGCAGCATCACGCGGGCGTCGCCCATGCGTACCTTCACCTCGACCGCGCGATCCTCGGTCAGCTTCAGCTGACTCAGGTCGAGGGTGCCCGAACCCATCGAGATGTGATAGACGGGCAGCAGCTCGGAATCGGTTGCGGCGGACCACTTGTGGTCGCCCATCGCGCCCTCGTCGAACTGGATCGGGCCGATCAGCGAGGCCAGGATCACGAAACCGGCCAGCGGGGCCAGCACCACCATCAGGCCGTAGCCGCGGCGCAGGAACGCGCCCACGATGAGGCCCACGGCCACCACGGCCAGTGCGGCGGCGCCGATCCGGCCGGGCGTCATCCACTCCACGCCCGCCGCGGCCATGGAACCCGCCGCGGCGGCGGCCAGGATGGCGAGACCGATGGTGACGGGGGTCAGGCGGGACCGCGGGCGGGCCGGGGGAGCCTGGACGACTTGCTGCTGGACCGGCGCGGCCGGCTCGGGCAGCTGCCAGGCCAGCGGGGCCACACCCAGGGGATCCCAGCCGGGCGGGGTGGGGCCGAAGTCGGGGGAGATGGGGGCGGGGCCGAATCCGGCGCGTGGGCGGTCGGTGGCCGGCGGAATCCGGTGCAGGGTAGGGGGTTCGACGTCGCTCGGTGGGGTCGACGGGGTCTCGGGGGCGCCGCCGTCATCGCCGCCGGTCTTCGGCTTGGTGAGATCGACAGCTGTCGCCGGTGTGTCCGCCGGTTCGTCCGGCTGTTCCGGCGTGCCGGGGCCCGATGCGGATTCGGACTTCCGCAGGACCACGGTGTCGGACACCGACGATGCGGGCGCGTACCGGGTCTCCAGCACCTCGGTGACCTGCTCGGTGTTCGGAATCTTCTGCGTATCAACCGGTTCCGGCTCCGGTGCGGCGGCGGGTGGCTGGTTGGGGTCGGGCTCGTAGTGATCGGGCAGTGTCGTGTACGGCCCGTACGTCTGGAAGGTCACCGCATTGGTGCCCGGGTACCCGGTCCAGTACGGGCTCGCGGTGCCCGGATACCCGGTGTTGAACGGATCGGTGACCGCCGACTGCTCGAAATGACCTGCGGGCGGCTGCGTCTGGCGCTGATACAGCAGCCACCACCCGCCCAGCATGAGCGCGAAACTGATCACCCCGGACCCGCCGAGTCCCACCCCGACGGGACCCATCGTGCTCACAGCGATCCCCAACGCCACCATGAGCACGATGGTCTTGGACGAGGGCTGCGACGCCTGGCCGCGCCCGAACAGCGACTCCGCCGCCGAGGACTGGTCTCCGGCCTGGTTCAGCAGCAGCCACCCCAGCAGATAGAGCACCACCCCCGCCCCGCCGAACAGCGCCGACACCACGAACGCCACCCGCACCAGCACCGGGTCCACGTTGTAGCGCCGGCCGAACCCGACAGCGACGCCGGCGATCGGCCCGTCCTTGGGAAACCGCACCGGCCGCGTCTGCCACAGATCCTGAATCTGATCGGAGAAGCCGGTACGCCCAGCACCCTTGGACCAGTCGCTCGTTCTCGTCATGCCATCCATCGTGCTGTCGACGGCTGTTCAGGCACATCGGGGATCACCCTGAACCCCCACCTGAACTTGGCCCCCTACCAGCCATCGTTCCGTGAAGCGTGAAATGTGCTGGGACGCCTAATTGCTTGCCGATGAGGTGATCGGCGGTTCGGCGGCAGGGCGGGAGTCGGGCAGTTCCGCGTAGTCGGGCAGTTCGATGCCATTGAGTGCGCGGTCGATCAGGTCGAGGTCCCAGTCGGGTTCGGGGCTCGGCTCGGCGTTCGGGTCGGGGATGTCGCGACTGTGGGCGTGCAGGCGGCCGATTTCCTGGTTGGCCTCGACGAACGGGCGCATGCGCCGCTCGTAGGCGGCGAATCCGGCTTCGGGGTTCCAGTCGGCGGCGGCCAGCTCTCCGGCCAGGATGTACGCGCCGACCAGAGCCAGGCCGGTGCCCTGTCCGGAATAGGGGGACGAGCTGAAGGCCGCGTCGCCGAGCAGGCCGACGCGTCCGCTCGACCAGCGGTCCATCACCACTTGGGCGACCTGGTCGAGGTAGAAGTCCGGTGTGTCGTCCAGGTGGGCGAGGATGCGCGGGGTCAGCCAGCCCATGCCGGTCATCTTCGCGCGCAGCAGGCGCTTCTGGGCGGCGATGTCGCGGTAATCGACGTCGAGGTCGGGGGCGACGAAGGAGAACAGGGCCATCGCCTGCGTGGCGTCCTGGATGGGGCGCAGGCCCGCCGAACGGCCGGCCGTCTGGTAGTCGATCAGCCAGCCGTCCAGCCCGAATTCGTTGGGCACGGTGTAGAAAGCCAGCGCGTGCCCGAGATGGTGGACGAACCGCTCGTGCGGGCCGAAAACCATGGCGCGCAGCCCCGAATGCAGCCCGTCGGCCCCGATCACCAGATCGAACCGCCGCCGGTCACCGCCCTCGAAGACCACGTCGATCCCGTCCGTGTCCTGCGTGAGTTCCGCGATCCGGTCGCCGAAGATGTACTCGACACCGTCGCGAGTGTCATCGTGCAGCACCCGCGACAGGTCCCCGCGCAGGATCTCGATCTCCGAGATATACCCGTCCCCGTCATGATCGTCCGCGCGAAACGTCTCCAGCACTTTCCCGTCCGCGTCCACCGTGTACGCCCCCGCGGTCCGGGTGCGCGCCGCCCGCACCTCCGCATCCAGCCCCATCCGCCGAATGATCTCCTTGGCCACCCCGCGCGCATCCACCGCCTGGCCACCGGGCCGCAACCCAGGAGCCCGCTCCACGACGGTCACCTCGGCTCCCCGCCGCCGCAACCAATGCGCCAACGCGGGCCCAGCGACACTCGCCCCCGCCACCAACACCTTGATCCCACTCATTGCGCCTCCCTCTCGCCCGCCCGGATCACTGCCCGGATCGTGTGCTCCTGCCCGGACCCACCGCCGTCGGTGCATCCAGAGTTATCGACGGTGGGCCCACCCGAAATTCATCGGCATCCCTGCGCGACGTTCCGCGACGTCGGATCGGCTCGGGTAGTCGGTGGTCTTCGCCTGCTGCGCCGGCTGGTTCAGCCTGTCACGTCGGTGGCTGGACCCGGGCCGTGCTAGGCCACCGTGGGTTCCTCGTAGCGGATGTGGTGCTTGGCGGCGATCGGGTTGATCTTGGCCGGGTCGAGGGCGCCTGCGGTGAGTACGGCCGGACCCGCCTCGAACAGATCCTCCAGGTAGCACTCCCAGCCGCCCGGTGAGGAGATCTGGATGAGGCGTGGCGGGGGTGTCGAGGCGCAGCGCAGGGCGTGCGGAATGCCGTGGGGGAGTAGGACGAACATCCCGGCGGTGGCGTGCTCGACGCGGTCGTCGAATTCCACCTCGAGGGTGCCGTCGAGCACGTAGATGGATTCGTCGGCCACGTCATGGGTGTGGCGGGGGATATCGCGGGCGAGGGTGACTTCCAGGAGCGAGAAGCGGTCTTCGGTATCGGCGGTGGTGGCCTTCACTGCGAACGCGGGCGGTAGAGGGAGGCGGCCGGGGCGGGCCGCGCCGGCTTCGAGCAGCAGAAATCGATTGTGGGACATGGTGGTACCCTTTCGAATCAGAAGAATCGGAACCGGAATCCGGATCCGTTTCGAGTGTAGGCCGGAAGGGAACCCGAGTGTCAAGCCCATCGTCGCAGTCGCGCAAGCCGCGCGCGGACGCCTCCCGCAATCGCGACCGCATCCTGGAAGCCGCGCGTAATTTGTTCGCGGAGAGGGGAAGTCAGGTCCAACTTCCGGAGGTGGCGCGGGCCGCCGGTGTCGGGATCGGCACCGTGTACCGGCACTTCCCGACCCAGGCCGACCTGATCGAAGCCGCGGCCGCGCAACGCTTCGCCGAGATCGAGGAATACGCGCGCACCGAATGTCTGGACCACGCCGCGCCCGGCCGGGCGGTGCTGGACTACCTGACCCATGTCGGCGAAATCCTGGCGGCCGACAGTGGATTGTCCGCCGCCATCGAATCCACCCGTCAATCGCGCGGTAGTGAACCGCGCGGCGCCGCGCTGGAACAGCTCGCCGAGATCATCGGCACGCTCATCGAATCCGATCGGGCCGCTGGAACAGTGCGACCGGACTTGACCGTCGCCGATGTCTACATGGTTGTCGGCGCACTGTCCGCCACCATTCGCTCCGGCAGCGGCGACTGGCGCCGATTGCTCACCTTGTTGTCCGATGGGCTGCGGGTTCAACCGTCGAACGGCTGATTCGGGCGCAAACCCTTACGCGGGTTGGCGGTACACCGCTATGACCGGGATGTGGCGGGTGGTCTTGGCTCGGTAGTCGGCGAAGACCGGCATGAGGTCGATCATGCGGGCGTAGAGGGCGTCGGATTCGGGAGCGGGGAGGAATTCGGCTTTGCCGGTGTAGGTTTCGGTGCCGAGTTCGACGGTGAGTTCCGGGTTGGCGCGGAGGTTGTGGTACCAGGCGGGGTGTTTGTCGGCGCCGCCGTTGGAGGCGATGAGGACGATGCGGTCGGTGTCGGGGACGTAGACCAGGGGATTGGTGGTGGGGCGGCCGGACTTCGCACCGGTGGTGGTGATCAGCACCATGTTGGTGCGGCCTTCGAAGGGGCCGCCGACCTTGCCGTTGTTGGCGCGGAACTCCGCGATCACGGATTCGTTGAATGCGTTCATCTCACCTGTCCTGTTCGGAATGTCGTGGACGACAACCGGTCAGGGGCCGGCCGGTATTCCGCCGGCGGCGTCAGCAGGGCGGACGATAGGGCAGCTGGGGGAGATGGTGACGCCAGAGGTCTTCGGTCCAGCCGGCCGAGGTGGTGTCGCAGGCGCGGGCGACGGCGTGGGGGAGGTCGGTGTCCCAGAACTTGATCGGACCGTAGGCGGTGGTGATGGCCAGGTGGCGGTTGTCGGGGGAGAAGGTGGCGGTGATGGAGGCGGGACCGGATTCGGCCAGGGCATCGGTGGGGGCGGGGTGGGTCGGGTCGGTGATGCAGCCCAAGTCAGCGCCTATCCTCCTTCCGGTCCGGACAATTCTGCGGCTCAGTGTGAGCTCGAAGGCAGCTTCATATGCTGGCAGCGTGAGCGATATTGCGCATTTTCTTGCGGCGGCTGAGCGGGGGTTTCCGCTCGAGATGGACGATGTGGTGGATTTCTTGATCGGGAAGGGGGTTCTCCTGGCGGTCGACTGGTCTGGTGAGGAGTGGTCCGGGCAGATCTCACAGTTCGTGGGCCGTCGGGTGGAAGCTTTCGGGGAGGACGGAGCGGTTGTCGTTGCCGTCGAGTCCGCGGTCAGGGACGCGGCCGGGGCTGACCTGGCGCGTGGTGAACATGTGCCGGCGATTCTGCGTGCTGTGGACGATGCCTTGGCTCCTGCGGGGTTGGCGCTTGGGGAATTGCGCTCCGGCGATGACACATACCGCGTCGGCGTCATGCGTCGCACGGAGGCATCGAGTCACCTATGGGGTCTGGATCGGCCATCTTCCGAATTGCTCTACATCCTCGACTGCCCGTGCGGTGGCATGAACGTGTGGCAGCTACCCGCGTCGGACCCGAAGCCGGATGCGGGCGAGTGCGACTCGTGCGGTCGGAACCTGTTCGACGTCGCCGGTACCCCGATCGTGCCGATGCTTGCGGAACCCGCCGTTTGAGAAACCTGCCGTCACGCTCAGGGGTCGAATCGGGGTGTTTCCCGATGCGGGGTGTCGGATACCCGTGCCAGGATCGAAGGCATGTATCCGTCCGCGCCCTTGTACGACCCTGCCCGGGGGGCCGCCACCGTGGCGACCCAGCCCAAGCTGGTGCGGCGCACGGGTGGGCGCGTGGTCGGCGGGGTCGCGGGCGGGCTCTCGGATCATCTGGGGATCGACGTCTTCAAGGTGCGGATGGCGTTCGTGCTGCTGTCCGCGCTCGCCGGGGCCGGGATCGTCGCCTACGGCATGTTGTGGATCTTCACGCCCGCGGGCGCCGACGCGGCCCCGCCGACCGGTTCCGAACGACGGCAGGCCATCGGTATGGCGCTGCTCGGCATGGCGCTGTCGGTATCGACCGCGTGGTTGTTCAATGGGACGGCCGCGCACGTGGTGGGGCCGATCATCGTGGTGGCGGTCGGCGCGGCGCTGGTGTGGCGCGAATTCGATGCGGACGGGCCGAGATCGGTCATCGGGCTGCCCGCCAAACCGTCGGTGGTGACGTGGGCGCGCATTGTCGGCGGGGCCACGCTCATCGTGGTGGGGCTCGGGGTGGTGGTGCTGGGGCGGATCAATCTGAGTTCGCTCGGGTCGGCGCTGCTGGCGGTGGCGGTGACCCTGGTGGGCGCCGGGTTGCTGACCGTGCCGCTGTGGCTGCGCATGGTGCGGGCGCTGAATTCCGAACGCGCGGCGCGGATTCGCAATGACGAACGCGAGGAGATCGCCTCGCATCTGCACGATTCGGTGCTGCAGACGCTGGCCCTGATCCAGCGCCAGGCCGACGATCCGCAGGAAGTGGTGCGGCTGGCTCGCAGTCAGGAACGCGAGCTACGCAAGTGGCTGTTCGAGGATGCCGGGCCCGCGCAGTCGAGCCTGGCCGCGGCGCTGCGCACCATCGCGGGTGAGGTGGAGGATCAGCACGGGGTGAAGGTCACCCCGGTCACCGTGGGCGATGTGTCGATGGACCTCGACGACAGCGGAATCGGTTTGCCCAAGGAGCATTTCACCGCGGTGCTGGGGGCCAGCCGGGAGGCGCTGGTCAATGCCGCCAAGCATGCGGGGGTGCCGACCATCGACCTGTACGCCGAAGTGGAGCCGCATCAGGTGAGTGTCTTCGTGCGCGACCGCGGCAAGGGCTTCGACCCGGACGCGGTGTCCAAGGACCGTCAAGGCGTGGCCAAGTCCATTCACGCCCGCATCGACCGGCGCGGCGGGCACGTGGAGATCAAGTCGTCGCCCGGCAATGGCACCGAGGTGCGAATCTTCATGCCGCGCAAGGACGGCGGCGACGAGCGGCTGGTGGTGCAGACCGACAGTCCGGAAGACGCCGCGCAGCTGTGAGTTCCGGGGCGCCCGTGAACCATGAGTCGTGGGCGGGCCGTGGGCTGGGGATTGTGGTACCGATGGGGGCAGGGTTCGTCAGGGTGAGGAGAACTAGGTGAGCGTCCGGGTCTTTCTGGTCGACGACCATGCGGTGTTCCGGTCCGGGGTGCGGGCGGAGCTGAGCCGCGAATCCGATATGGAGGTGGTCGGCGAGGCGGGCGGCGTCGGCGAGGCCATTGCCGGGATCAAGGCGACCGCGCCGGACGTGGTGCTGCTCGACGTGCACATGCCCGACGGCGGCGGGGTCGCGGTGCTGCAGGGCATCGACGCCGGGCCGGTGTGCCTGGCGCTGAGCGTGTCCGACGCGGCCGAGGACGTGATCGCGGTGATCCGGGCGGGCGCGCGCGGATACGTCACCAAGACCATCTCCGGGCCGGAGCTGGCCGACGGCATTCGGCGGGTGTCGGGCGGGGACGCGGTGTTCTCGCCGCGGCTGGCCGGGTTCGTGCTGGACTCGTTCACCGGCAAGTCGCAGGTGCCCGAACCGCCGCTGGATCCGGAACTGGATTCGCTGACCCCGCGCGAACTCGAGGTGCTGCGGCTGTTGGCGCGCGGCTACACCTATCGCGAGATCGCCGAGACGCTGTTCATCTCGGTGAAGACGGTGGAGACGCACGCCTCGAACGTGCTGCGCAAGACCCAGCAGTCGAACCGGAACGCCCTGACCAGGTGGGCGCACCGCCGCCGGATCGATTGAGATATCCACGGTGACAACTGATTTCGTGCGCCGAGGGTAACTCCTCGGGGACGTCTGAAATCTGTTCGGCAGTCGCGCGGAGGCGGCTAGAGCGCGATCACGACGACGATGATGATCAGCAGACCGATGAGCAGGCCGATCGCCACCGCCAGCGGACCCGCGTTCGGGCCCAGCTTGCTGAAATCGAACTCGAAGCCCTTCGGCTTGGGCTGCGCCGCGACCGGGGCCGCGGGGGTGGTGCGCTGCGGGCGCGGCAGCGGGCTGGAATTGGGGCTGCGCAGTCCGGCCGCGGAATTGCGGGCCGCCCACGCCGGGATCGTCCCGTCCTCGGTGCGGACGGGCGCGTTCAGGATGTAGGGCGCGGTGCCGGGACCGAAAGCGGCGGTGAGGATCTCGTTGCGGGCCTCGGTCATGGTGGGGCGGCGCTGCGGGGCGGGCTCCATCATGTGCAGCAGGACCTCGGTGAGCGGGCCGCTGCGGGCGGGCGGGGTGATCTGAGCCATGGCGGCGCGCTCCACGATGACATTGCTGTCCTCGTCGAAACCGTAGGGCGGCTGACCCTCGATGGCGGTGTACAGCGTTGCGCCGAGCGAGAATACGTCGCTGGCGGTGGTGGGGCGGGCCCCGCGGGCGACCTCCGGCGGCAGGTAGGCGGGGGTGCCGGTGATGACGTCGCCGATCTCCTCGCTGGTGTCGTTGGCGCCGCTGGAGATGCCGAAGTCGGAGAGCTTGACCATGCCGACCTCGTCGCCGCGGTCGGCGACCAGGATATTGCCGGGCTTGATGTCGCGGTGCACGATGCCCGCGACGTGCGCGGCCGCGAGCGCGTCGGCCACCTGCGCGCCGATCTGCGCCACCTCGATCGGGGACAACTGATCCACCAGCGCAAGGGCTTTGGCGACACTGCGTGAGGGCAGGTACTCCATGACCAGCCAGGGTTCACCGGCCTCGAGCACCACGTCGTAGACGGCGATGGCGTGCTCGTGCGACAGCTTGGCCGCGACCCGGCCCTCGTGCATGATCCGGCTGCGGACCTCGCGCGCCTCGTCCTCGCTCAGGCCCTGCGTGGTGAGGACCTGCTTGATGGCGACATCGCGGTGCAACAGGCGATCGGTCGCCAGCCAGACGGCGCCCATGCCGCCGCCGCCGAGCTTGGATTGCAGACGGTAGCGGCCGGCCACCAGATAATCGGGGCCGACAATGGGACGAGCGCGTTCGGTCACGGGTGCAGGGTATCGGAAAACCATCCTGACTGGCCTGGTTCGAAACCCGGGGTTTGCTGGGTCTTGCGGCGCGGTCTCGCGGATTCCTTTCCAGACCTATACGGACACACCGTGTTTCGCACGCCCTCCGGTCCTGGGGGAGCGGTGGGAGATTCTCGGAGGTCCGGGGATCTTCCGGACGAAACGACACGTGACCCGCCCGCGCTCCCTTCTGGACAGCCGGTTGCCGCCGGGCCGGGCGGCGGGCGGGGAGGGGTCGTGCGGGTTGTGCGGCCGTGGTGGGGGCCACTGACTCTTGACGTGTCCCGAGACTCGAGTTCTACTGTGCATTGATCGAACATGAGTTCGATTATGTCAGGTAGCTGGATCGGTGCTAGCCCGTCGACTGGGAGAGGTGGTCACTGGATGGGTGCGGCGGCGGAAGCCAGGCGGGAACAGCTGGCGGAGTTGCGGCGGCGAATGGCCGCGGTCCCGGCGCGCGGCGCCGAGGCCACGGCGCGCGTACCGGTGGCGCCGGAGCCGCGGCGGGAGCCGTTGCCGGTGCCCGCGGCACTCGAAAACCTTTTGCCCGACGGCGGATTGGCCAAGGGGTCGGTGGTCGTCTACAACGGCGCCGGCTCGCTGATCTCCGGGCTGCTGGCCGCGGTGACGAGCGCCGGCGGGCATGCCGCCGTGGTCGGGCTGCCGCGGCTGGGCCTGCTGGCCGCCGCCGAGATGGGAGCGCGACTGGACCGGCTGGCCGTGGTCTCCGATCCCGGGCCCGATCCCCTCGAAGTTGCCTCGGTATTGCTCGATGGCCTGGACCTGGTGGTTCTCGGGCTGAGCGGGCTGGCGGTGCCGATGTCCCGCGCCCGCGTCCTGGCCGCCCGCGCCCGCGGCAAGAACTCCACGCTGATGGTGACCAACGGCTCCTGGTCGGGGTCCGCACTGCACATCGACACCCGGGTCGCCGGGTACAGCGGACTGGGCCGGGGCTGCGGCCGGTTGCGGACCGTCCGCCTCGACGTCTCCGTGCGCGGCCGCTCCGCCCAACCCCGCCTCGGCCACCTGTCCCTCAGCCCCGCCGACGGCCGCGTCGAATGGGTCTCCACCGCCGACCCCGCCGCCCCGGCCGAACCGCCGCTGCGCCTCGCCCGCCATGCCGCGTCCTGACCGGACCGCGAGGAACCGCCCACGTGACAAGAGTTTTGGATCATGTGGCCGTGCCGGGAGAGGGGGCAGGTCGTGAAGCCGCGGCGGGTGCTGGTGGTGTGGTGCCCGGACTGGCCCGCGGTGGCGGCCGCCGCCGAGGCGGGGGCGGAGGCCACCCGGCCGGTGGCGGTGCTCACGGCCAATCGGGTGATCGCGTGTACCGCCACCGCGCGGGCCGAGGGGATCCGGCGCGGGCTGCGCAAGCGGGAGGCGCAGGGGAGGTGCCCGGAACTGCTGGTGGCGCAGGACGATCCGGATCGGGACGCGCGGCTGTTCGAGCCCGTGGTGACGGCCGTGGACGCGACGGTGCCCGGCGTCGAGGTGCTGCGGCCGGGCATGCTGGCGCTGTCGGCGCGCGGCGCGGCGCGGTTCTTCGGATCGGAGGAGGCCGCGGCCGAACGACTGGTGGACGCGGTGGCGGCGGTCGGGGTGGAATGCCAGATCGGCATCGCCGACGAGTTGTCCACCGCGGTCTTCGCCGCCCGCCGCGCCACCCTGGTGCCGTCCGGCGAGGGGGCGGAATTCCTTGCGCCCATGCCGATCTCGGAGTTGGCGGGGGAGCCGGTGCTGGCCGCGCCGCAGCGGGTCGAACTGGTGGATCTGCTGCACCGGCTGGGACTGCGCCGGATCGGCGACTTCGCGGCGCTCACGCCCGCCGAGGTGGCGTCGCGGTTCGGGGCGGACGCGATCGTCGCGCACCGGTGTGCCCGCGCGCTGCCGGAGCGGCCGCCCGCGGCTCGCCTGCCCGCCGCCGACCTCACCGTGGAACAGCGTTGCGACCCGCCGATCGAACGCGTCGACATGGCGGCCTTCGCGGGCCGCATGCTCGCCGCCGAACTGCACACCAAGCTCGCCGCGACCGCGGTGGCCTGCACCCGCCTGGTGATCCACGCCGAAACCGAGTCGGGCGAGGAGTTCTCACGCATCTGGCGCTGCGCCGAACCCCTCACCCCCGACAGCACCGCCGACCGTATCCGCTGGCAGCTCGACGGCTGGCTCACCCGCCGCGCCCTGGACCGCGCCCGGGCTTACCGCGCGGCCGATCGGGACTGTAGCGCGCGTGGCGACGGCCGGGCCGAGCATCGGGGCGGTCGTGCCGTGCGCGGAGACGGGCGCGGCACACAGCGAGACGGGCGCACCGTCTATCGGGGCGATCGTGGTGCGTGGCGGCCGGGCGGTGCGAAGGCCGATGCGTATGAGCCGGATCCGATCGAGGCGTGGGATTCCGGGGCGGACGCGGCCATCGTGCTGCTGCGGCTGGAACCCGTCGAAGTCGTGTCGGCCGGGGCCTTGCAGCTGGGGCTGTGGGGTGGGGTCGGGGACGACGAGGAGCGGGCGCGGCGGGCGTTGATCCGGGTGCAGGGGCTGCTGGGCGGGGACGCCGTGCGGATGGGGGTGCTCAGTGGCGGGCGGGGGCCGGAGGAGCGGATCACCATGGTGACGCTCGGGGACGAGCCGGTGCCGGCGAACGATCCGGCGCAGCCGTGGCCGGGGCGGTTGCCCGAGCCCGCTCCGGCGCTGGTGCTCACGCATCATCCGGAGGTGCGGCTGGAAGGTGCCGACGGGTCGCCGGTCTGGGTCAGTGATCGTGGCATGTTCACGGCCGATCCGGTCCAGTTGCACTGGGGCAGTAGTTCGTGGCGGCTGTCGGGCTGGGCGGGACCGTGGCCGGTGGACGACCGGTGGTGGACGCACCGGTTCGAGGACGGTTTCGCCGCGCGCGCCCAGGTGCAGCTGGACGCGGAGGACGCCGCACGGCTGCGCGCGCTACTGCTGATCGGCTACGACAACGTCTGGCATGTGGAGGGGCTGTACGAGTAGTGGTCTCAGATGCCGAGCGGCAGGTGTAGATCCATCATGTCCGGCCAGAGTTCCGGCCAGGGGTGCAGCGGGCCGCGGCAGATCGCGATGGCGATGCCGGTGTTCACGCCGGGGAACCCGTTGGGGTTGTCGAGGTGGTCGAGGATCTGGACATTGCCGAACTGGCGGCGCAGGGTCGGTTCGGTGCTGTCGAGGCCGACGTAGAGCACCGCGCCGATGTCGCTGGGCGGCGGGCCGAAGTAGCCGAAGCCGCGGTTGGGGCTGTAGACGGGCGGCAGGCCGTAGTCGCGGCCGAAGTTCTGGAGGGCGGCGGCCTGCCAATAGTTCTGGGCGACGATCGCTTTGGGCCGCTCGGATTCGGGCAGCTGCCGGTAGGCGTCGGCGACCTCGGCGGTCAGCTCGGACCAGCCCGAGTAGCCGTAGATGCTGGTCCGCATGGCGAAGTCGGCCTGGGTGCGAATGGCTGTGTGCACCCGCGACGGCGGCTGCGGCAGGGCCGCCACCAGCGCCGCGATGATCACCAGCGACAACCCGATGACCGGCAGCGCGACCACCCGCAGCACCCGGTTGCCGCGTTCGCCGCGGTAATAGGGCAGCGCGACCGCGCCGATGCCGAACAGCACCGGCAGGAATCCGGCGGTGTAGTACGGCCGCCCGTGCCCGAACAGCACCACGGCCACCAGCAGGCCGGAGGAGACGAGCATGAACATGTAGGGCCGCAGCCAGCGTTCCCGGGCCAGGCTCCAGAACGCCCAGCCCGCGAGCAGGCCGCCGAGCAGTCCGGCCAGTCCGATCATCTGCGGCAGGCAGGCCAGCGGTCCGCCGCCGGCGGCGTCCTGTTCGGCGCCGATCACCTTGCTCATGGCCAGCGCGGGCCAGCCGTGCTGGTTCTGCCACCACAGGCCGGGCAGGGCGGAGGTGGCGAAGATGCCCGCGCCGATCCAGAGTCCGCGCCGCCACAGTAGTTCCCGCGGTCCGGCGGCGATGATGCCCGCGGCCAGGGTGAGCAGGATGGTGGGGATGAACCACTTGACCTGGAGGTCGATGGCCGCGACCACGCCGACCGCGATGAGCAGCCGGTCCTCGCGGGTCCGGATCCAGCGGATGAGCAGCCAGATGATGGCGGCCTGCAGGGTGGCGTCGAAGGAGAAGGTGCTCAGCTGTACGGCCTGGGTGGCGGCGAGCGGGGAGATGCCGTAGGCGGCGGCCGCGATCAGTTGGGCGGTGCGGGAGCCGCCGAGTTCGTAGGCGACCGCGGCGCTGATCACGACGGCGGCGGCGGTCATCAGGACCGCGGGTAATCGCAGCATCGGCGCGGAGCCGGGGGCGACGGCGTCGGCCAGGTGGGCGACCAGTGGGATCAGGACGCCTTGGTCGGCGTAGGTGAGACTACGGTGGGCTCCGGCGGCGATGAAATACAGTTCGTCACCGAAGAAGTCGTAGCGCAGTGTCGGGACGGCGAGAAAGGTCCCGCAGAGCGCGGCTAGTAGGAGGACCCAGGCGGTAGCGAAGGTCGGCCGCGGCGGGCTCGGTTCATCGAGTTCGACCGCGGGGGCGGCAGCATTGAGAACCATATTTCCCCGACAAACAAGTATTGCTAAATCGGGGATCACGCTACCGTCAGGGCTGACCGATTACCGAAAAATGTGAAAGTGATCTATTTCACAGGTCAAACCGGTTGGTATCACGCCTGGACCTGCGCAGTTCCGCATTCATTCGTCAAGTGAATGAATAGGCAACCGTATCTGTATTCGATATGGCGGAGCGCACAAATTGCGGCGGCGACCACCCAGCGATCCGTACTCTGGACAATCGTGGAGTCAACGGTCACCCGGGTCGAGTTCGATGACGTGTCGATCGCCTATCGCGATTCCGGCGCCACGGGTGGACATCTCTACAGCGACACGCCGGTGGTCCTCGTGCACGGCATGGGCGGCGACGGGCACACCTGGGATCGGTTCGCGACCCAGTTGGTGCGCCGCGGCCGCCGGGTGATCATTCCGGACCTGCGCGGGCACGGGCGCAGCGCGCACACCGCGTCCTACCGGTTCGAGGAATTCGGCGCCGACATCCTCGCGCTGTGCGACCGGATCGGCCTCGACACCGTCGACCTGGTCGGGCATTCCCTCGGCGGCTACGCCATCTCCTGGGTGGCCATGCAACGCCCGGAACTGGTCCGGCGCCTGGTGATCGAGGAACAGCCGCTGCCTCTGCGCTCCGGCGACGAACAGGTGAGCTTCACCCGCAGGCTGCCATCGATCCCCGAACTCTGGCACGCCACCACCAGCCTGTTGCGGCACCCGCGCGCGGTGCTGGCCTTCGACCGATCCATGACCGGCGAAGCGCTCGAACAGTTCCGCAAGCCCTACCCCGAATGGTGGGACGGGCTGTCCGACATCACCGCGCCCACCCTGTTCCTGCGCGGCGGCCCCGGCGGCATGGTCGACCCCGACAAGCTCGAACAGCTGCGCGCCGGCCTCGCCGACTGCACCGTCCGCGCCTTCGACTGCGGGCACAGCATCCACCGCGACCGCTACCCCGCCTTCGAGGCCCAAGTGCTCCCCTTCCTGGGGCACTGAGCTGCCGGTATCTAGAGTTGAACGGTGTCCGCATCCGAGCGACCCACGCTGTGGTTTCCCGACGAGTCCGCGTTCCGGGACTGGCTGTCGGCCAATCACGCGGCGGTGGACGGCATTTGGCTGAAGTTCGCGAGGAAGGGCTCGGCCTACGCCTCACTCGACCATGACGGCGCGCTGCGACAGGCCCTGTGCTTCGGCTGGATCGACGGGCAGGCCAGGAAACTCGACGACGATTTCCTCGTCATGGGATTCACCCCGCGCCGCCCGCGCAGCCAGTGGTCGCAGCGCGATGTGGGGCTGGCGGGCGAACTGGTCGAGGCCGGGATCGTGCATCCGGCCGGGCAGGCCGAGATCGACCGGGCCAAGGCGGACGGGCGCTGGGACAACGCCGTCGGACACGACCTGCCGCAGGACTTCCTGGACGCGCTGGCCCGGTATCCGGAGGCGGCCGTGTTCTTCGAGACCCTGCCCATGCAGTCGCGCATCGCGGTCGGCTACCACCTGGGCAGCGCGGTGCGGCCGGAGGCCCGGCAGCGGCGGCTGGAGCAGGTGATCGCGAAACTGATCGACGGGAAGCCACTGTGACCGAGGGACGGCTGTGACGGGGTTCGAAGGATTGTCGTGTTCGGCTGCGGCACTGGAGGTTCCCCTACCCGGGAGCGCGACCCGCATCACCGGCTGGCTGTGCGTCGAACAGCCCGGGGCGTGGGGACGCGACGTGATCGGCGACCAGGTGCTCGGGCCCCACATCACCCCCGAACTGGCCGCGCGCACCAAGGCGGCGCATGTGCGGCCCACCCTGATCCGGCGGGCGGGGCGGCGGGAATTCACCGGTGTCCGAACGGTTCTGCTCGCCAGTTCGCGGCCCGAGGGGTCGTGGTGCGAGCGGCTCGAGATCACCGACCTGCGGGAACTGCTGGATATCGATCTGCATCTGGTCGACGGGCCCGCGCCGGGAATCGGTGCGGCCGTGACGGATCCGTTGGTGCTGGTCTGCGCGCACGGTAAGCGCGACCAGTGTTGTGCCCTGCTGGGCCGTCCCATCGCCGCGAGCCTGTCCGCCGCCCACCCCGAGCGGGTGTGGGAGTGCTCCCACACCGGCGGCCACCGTTTCGCCCCGGCGGTCATCGTGCTGCCCACGGGTCTCACTTACGGCCGCCTGGACGAGGATTCGGCGCACGCCATGCTCGCCGCCGCCGACCAGGGTGAGGTCTCGCTCACCGGCCTGCGCGGCCGCAGCTGCTACGGCCCGGTCGAGCAGGTGGCGGAAATAGCGGTCCGACAGCGCATCGCCGACGCTACGTTCACCCGGGTCACCTCGGCCGGCGACAGCACCGGCCGGACCGTCGTGTCCGGCGATGTCGACCCGACGGCCGGCATCGACGACCTCGTCGTCGAGGCCGCCCCGGCCGACGCCGGAAGCCCGACCGATCCGGCCACGTTCGCGGGTGCGGCCATGGTGACGCATCGGGACGGTCGCCGCTGGCTGGTCACCGCCCGTACCGCCGCCTACTCGCCGCGGCAGGCCAGTTGCGGTGCGGCCCCCAAACCCGCCACCGCGGTGGTACTGGACCGTCTCCGGCAACTCGCCTGAGCGGCAATGGTTCCTGCCCAGGTACTGCGCTGTGAGTGCAATTGTTTCGGCGGGCTCGAATTACTCCGCGCGGCGATCGATCCGGCCGGAATAGGGGCCGCTGCGGGCGAGAACTACCAGTGCGTTCCAGGGACCAGGCGGGCGGCGCGGCGCAGGGCGGTGCCGGTGGCGCGGACGGCCGGGGGCACGGTGCGGCGATGGCGTTGCGGGACGACGATTTCCACGTCGGTGGTCGCCGGCTCGGGCGCGGTCTCGCCCTTGGCGGCGGGGGAGTCCGGGATGGCGCGGTAGTACCGGTGCAGGACCCGCTCCTTGATGCCGGGGGCCACCAGGTTGCCGTATTCGGCGAGGGTGCCGAGCGGGACGTCGATGCGGCGGGGCCGTTCGGTGAGGGCCCGGACGATGAGGGCGGCGGCCCATTCCGGGGACTGGGTGCCGGTGCCCTGGTCGCCGCTGGGGGTGATCATGGGGGTGCGGACCAGCGGCATGTGGATGGTGGTGAAAGTGATGTTGCTGGAGCGCATCTCGGCGGCGGTCACCTCGGCGAACTTGTCGAGGGCGGCCTTGCTGGCCAGGTAGGCGGCGAAACGCGGGGTGGCGACCTGCACGCCGGCGCTGGAGATATTGACGATGTGGCCGTCCTTGCGTTCGCGCATGCCGGGCAGCAGGCCCAGGGTCATGCGGACCGCGCCGAAGTAGTTGACGGCCATGGTGCGTTCGAAGTCGTGCATGCGGTCGGTGGAGCGGTGCACGGCGCGGCGGATGGAGCGGCCCGCGTTGTTGACCAGCATGTCGACGTGGCCGTGGGCGGCGAGCACGGTCTCGATGGTCCGGTCGACGGAGTCCTGGTCGGTGACGTCGCACGGGTAGGCGAAGGCGGCGCCGCCCGCGGCGGTGATCTCGTCCACCACGGTGGACAGTTCTTCGGCACGGCGGGCCAGCAGGATGACGAGCGCGCCCTTCTGCGCGGCCGTCAGCGCAGCCGCGCGTCCGATGCCCGAGGAGGCGCCGGTGATCACGACGTGCTTGCCGGTCAGATCGCGGCGGGCGCGCCGACGGGCCAGGTAACCGGTGTCTTGGTCGGCCATTTCTGCTCCCTTGCAGGTGGAATTGCCTCGAACTTACTCCAAAGTAAGTTACTGCGCCACGATGGATTGGCGAGCCGCCGTAGAGACCGATCGGTTTCGAATGTATGTTCGATACTCGAGACCGGTCGGATTGTGGAGGAGGTGGGCCGATGGGTTGGGGCAACGGCCCGCCGACGTGGGCGGAGATGGAACGGGTGCTGTCCGGGCGACCCGACCCCGCGCGCAAACAGGTCGAGGGCGACGGCGGCGACAGCCCGGCCTGGTCGCGGAAACGCGAGAAGTACGAGGCCGGGGACATCGAGCGGACCGCCCGGTCCACCGTGCCCTACGCCGAACTGCACACCCACTCCGCCTACAGCTTCCTCGACGGGGCCAGCCAGCCCGAGGAACTGGTGGAAGAGGCGGTGCGGCTCGGGCTGGAAGCCCTCGCGCTCACCGACCACGACGGGTTCTACGGGGTGGTCCGGTTCGCCGAAGCGGCCCGGGAATGGCGGATGCCGACCATCTTCGGCGCCGAGCTGTCCATCGGCACCGCCGCCCGCGCCGGAGCGCATCTCGCGCCGCGCGGACGCGGCCCGGGTTCTCGGCGGCGCGGTCGCGAAAACGACGCGGACGCACTGAATTCCGAACCCCGCACCGGCACCCCCGATCCTGCGGGACCGCACCTGCTGGTGCTGGCGCGCGGGCAGGAAGGCTACCGGCGGCTGTCGCGGGAGATGGCCGCCGCGCACATGGCGGCGGGGGAGAAGGGCATCCTGCGCTACGACCTGGACCGGCTCACCGAGGCCGCGGGCGGGCACTGGCACATCCTCACCGGCTGCCGGAAAGGCACTGTGCGACAGGCCCTGCGACAGGGCGACGCGGCAGCCGAGGCGGCACTGCGCGAACTGATCGACCGCTTCGGCCGCGACCACGTGAGCGTGGAACTCACCCACCACGGCATCCCCGAGGACGACGAGCGCAATGCCCGGCTGCTCGCCCTCGCCGACCGGGCCGCGCTGCCCGTGATCGCCACCACCGGAGCGCATTTCGCGGCCCCGCCGCACCGCCGCCGGGCCATGGCGCTGGCCGCCGTGCGAGCCCGCTCCAGCCTCGACGACATGGCGGGCTGGCTGGCCCCCACCGGCGGCGCGCACCTGCGCTCCGGCGACGAGATGGCACGACTGTTCGCGGCCTGCCCGCAGGCCGTGCCCAATGC
The DNA here is from genome assembly GCF_040630785.1 of Nocardia sp. NPDC005746. NCBI lineage: Bacteria > Bacillati > Actinomycetota > Actinomycetes > Mycobacteriales > Nocardiaceae > Nocardia > Nocardia sp. NPDC005746. The sequence goes on along the minus strand of NZ_JBEXYE010000009.1, from coordinate 176,103 downwards.
CGTTGCGCTGGGCCGGGACTGCGCGTTCGACCTGCGGCTGATCGCGCCGCAACTGCCGCCCTTCGACGTGCCCGACGGGCACGACGAGAACTCGTGGCTGCGGGAGCTCACCTTCACGGGCGCGGCCCGCCGCTACGGCCCACGCGCCGGGAACGCGGCCGCCTACCGGCAGCTCGAACACGAGCTGAACGTCATCGCCACGCTGAACTTCCCGGGCTACTTCCTGGTCGTGCACGACATCGTCAGCTTCTGCCGTGACAACGACATCCTGTGTCAGGGCCGGGGTTCGGCGGCGAATTCGGCGGTCTGCTACGCCATCGGCATCACCAATGTGGATCCGGTCGCCAACCAGCTGCTGTTCGAACGGTTCCTGTCGCCGGAGCGGGACGGGCCGCCCGATATCGACGTCGACATCGAATCGGATCGGCGCGAGGAGGCCATTCAGCACGTCTACGCCAAATACGGGCGCGACTACGCGGCGCAGGTGGCCAATGTGATCACCTATCGCGGGCGCTCCGCGGTGCGCGATGCCGCACGCGCGCTGGGCTTCTCGACCGGGCAGCAGGACGCCTGGAGCAAACAGGTGAGCCGCTGGAGCGGGGTCGCGGGGGAACAGCACACCGACATCCCGGACGACGTGCTCGCGCTGGCCGGGGAATTGGAGGGGCTGCCCCGGCATCTGGGCATCCACTCCGGCGGCATGGTGATCTGCGACCGGCCCATCGCCGACGTGTGCCCGACCGAATGGGCGCGCATGGCGAATCGCAGTGTCCTGCAATGGGACAAGGACGACTGCGCGTCCGCCGGGCTGGTCAAGTTCGATCTGCTCGGACTCGGCATGCTGTCGGCGCTGCACTACATGATCGACCTGGTGGCCGAGCACAAGGGCCAGACCGTCGAACTGCACCGGCTGGACCTGGGCGAGGACGCCGTCTACGACATGCTGTGCCGCGCCGACTCGGTCGGCGTCTTCCAGGTGGAGTCGCGCGCCCAGATGGCGACCCTGCCGCGATTGCGGCCGCGCACCTTCTACGACCTGGTGGTGGAGGTGGCGCTGATCCGGCCCGGACCGATCCAGGGCGGATCGGTGCACCCCTACATTCGCCGTCGCAACGGGCGGGAGAAACCCGACTACGACCATCCGTCGCTGAAGAACGCGCTGGAACGCACCCTCGGCGTGCCGCTGTTCCAGGAACAGCTCATGCAGATGGCCGTGGACGTCGCCGGATTCACCCCCGCCGAAGCCGACGAGTTGCGCCGCGCCATGGGATCCAAACGGTCCACGCAGAAGATGGAGCGGCTGCGGGCCCGCTTCTATCAGGGCATGCGCGACCTGCACGGCATCACCGGGGAAGTCGCCGACCGCATTTACGAGAAGGTGTACGCCTTCGCGAATTTCGGGTTCCCGGAAAGCCATTCGCAGAGTTTCGCCTCGCTGGTGTTCTACTCGGCGTGGTTCAAACTGCATCACCCGGCGGCCTTCTGCGCCGGGCTGCTGCGCGCCCAGCCGATGGGGTTCTATTCGCCGCAGTCGCTGGTCGCCGACGCGCGGCGGCACGGGGTGACGGTGCACGGTCCCGACATCAACCACAGCCTGGCCGAGGCGACCCTGGAGGCGAAGGGGATGGCGATCCGGCTGGGGCTGGCCGCGGTCCGGCACATCGGGACCGAATTGGCCGAGCAGATCGTGGCCGCCCGCGAGCTCGGGTCCTACACCTCGTTCCTGGATCTCACCGGACGCGTGGAACTGACCGTGCCGCAAGCCGAGTCGCTGGCCACGGCGGGCGCGCTGGACAGTCTCGGCGGCACTCGCCGCGAGGCGCTGTGGGCGGCGGGCGCGGCCGCGGGGGAACGGTCCGACCGGCTGCCCGGCACCGGCGCGGCCACCGCGGCCCCCGCCCTGCCCGGTATGAGCGCGCTGGAACTGGCCGCCGCCGACGTGTGGGCCACCGGCGTCTCACCCGGCAGCTACCCGACCGAATTCCTGCGCGAGCGGCTCGACGCGCTCGGCGTCGTCCCCGCCGACCGGCTCCTCGACATTCGCGACGGGACCCGGGTGCTGGTCGGCGGCGCGGTCACCCACCGGCAGCGCCCGGCCACCGCGGGCGGGGTCACCTTCCTCAACCTGGAGGACGAGACCGGCATGGTGAACGTGGTCTGCTCGGTCGGCCTGTGGGCCCGCTACCGCCGCCTGGCCACCACCGCCCCCGCCCTGCTCATCCGCGGACGGGTGCAGAACGCGGAGGGCGCGGTCACCATCGTCGCCGACCATCTGCAACGCATGGACCTGCGCATCGAGGGCCGCTCCCGCGACTTCCGCTGAGGTGCCCCGGCACCGCGGTAGCCGCGGCGCTACGGGAGAATCACCGGCGGGAGCGGGGGAAGGGAGAGTGGCGTGACAGTGGTCCGGGCGACCATCAAACCCGGCAGCAAGAAGGGCCCGCTCGTCGAGATCCTCGACGACGGCGCGCTGCAGCTGTACGTCCGGGCCCCGGCGGTGGAGGGCAAGGCGAACAAGGCCGCCATCGAACTGCTGGCCGCCCACTTCGGCGTCCCCAAGTCCGCGGTCCGCCTCACCGGTGGCGCGACCTCCCGCTTCAAACGCTTCGAGGTCGACGACTAGTCAGACCGCGCCCGGGAAGCCCATCTGCCGCCAGGCCTCGTATACCGCGACCGCGGCGGCGTTGGAGAGGTTCATGGAGCGGCGGCCGGGCAGCATGGGGATGCGGAGCTGGTCGGTGACGCGCGGATCGGCGAGCACCTCGTCGGGCAGGCCGGTCGGTTCGGGGCCGAAGAGCAGGACATCGCCGTCGCGGTAGGTGATATCGGTGTTGCGGGTGGTCGCGGCGGCGGTGAAGGCGAAGACCCGTTCGGGGACGATGGCTTTCCAGGCGGCGTCGAGACTCTCGTGCACGGTGACGACGGCCAGGTCGTGATAGTCCAACCCGGCCCGGCGTAGCTTCGGCTCGGATAGGTCGAAGCCGAGCGGTTCGATCAGGTGCAGTGCGCAGCCGGTACCGGCGGCCAGTCGAATGGCGTTGCCGGTATTGGGCGGGATGCGGGGTTCGAAGAACACGAGATGGAACACGGGATCCAGCATTGCAGAGCGGCGGTTAAGCTCGTGCGGTGAGTCCAGCCCATGCCGCACCCCAGAGTCGCAGCAGTCGTGCGGGGGAGTTCGCCCGCGAGAATCTGCCCATGCTGCTGGTGGGCGCGGTGCTGGTGGTGGCCGTGGTCTTCCTGGCCTGGGACCGCTGGCGGCGCGGAACGTTCTTCTTCGGCGGCGCGACGCTGCTCGCGGCGGCGCTGCGGCTGGCACTGCCCACTGATCGGGTGGGTCTGCTCGCGGTGCGCAGCAAGGGTTTCGATGTCGTCTGGCTGACGGTGCTGGGTGTCGCCATCATCGTGCTGGCGGCGACCATCAGCAGTCTCGGCGTCACGTAGCCGGAGCCGTGGGGCCTCGCGGGTCGCGGGGCCGGGGCCGCGACCGGAGTCGCGGCGCTGGAAAGATGAGCGAGTTGTTCTGCCGCCGGGGTGAACCGGCGGCGCTGGGGGATAGCTAGACCGAGGTTATGCGGCGGCCGAGTTCGCGCCGCAGCACTTCCTGGTCCGGGAGTCTGTGCAGGACACGGAGTATGGCCGGGCGGAGTTCACGCTGCTCGTCCTCGGAGAGCAGATCGACGAGATCGCGGAGATCCATGTCATCGAATGCGGCGGTCATGCCGAATACATTACGGCTGATATGCCCGCTGCACACGTATTCCGGAACACCGGTTACGGAGGCGTCATGCGCGCGAAACCGAAAGCGCGTCAGGACAATTCACTGGAAACAGGCGCGATACGTGGCGTAACGCGCCGTCGGCTGTGGCAGCGGCCGGGCAGCGGACATACGGCATTCGGGCAGCGGCGACACCGGCACAGTGGCAGCGGTGGCGCCGCCGTTCGGGCAGCGCTGGTTCAGTGACCCGACACGCGCTGGGCGCGGGCCAGTTCCATGGTCTCCAGCATGAGTTTGCCGACCGCCTCGGTCTCGGTCAGGAACCCGTCGTGCCCGTCCTTGGAGTGGATGACCTCGAGCCCCTTGGAACCGGGCAGCAGATCGGCCAGCTCCTGCTGGGTACGCAGCGGGTAGAGCCGGTCCGAGTCCACCCCGCCGATCACGCACGGCACCGGCGTCGAGGCCAGCGCCGCCGCCACGCCGCCGCGGCCGCGACCGACGTCGTAGCGGTTCATGGCCTCGGTGAGCAGCACGTAGGTGGCCGGATCGAAACGCGCGATCAGCTTGTCCGCCTGATACTCCAGGTAGCTCTGTACCGCGTAGCGGCCGCCCGCGCGCGGATCCTCGTCGCCCTGGCCGTGGTTCTCGAAGCGGTGATCGAGCTCGCCCTCGGTGCGATAGGTCAGGTGCGCGATGCGGCGGGCGATGCCCATGCCGGTCATGGGCGCGCGCCCGGTGCCGTGGTAGTCGCCGCCCTGCCAGTCCGGATCGGCCTGGATGGCGGCGATCTGGGTGGTCTGGGTGCCGATCTGGTCGGCGGTGGCGCGCGCGCCGACCGCCAGCACCAGGGCCGCGCCGACCCGTTCGGGCCGGCCGATCATCCACTCCAGCACCCGCATGCCGCCCATGGAGCCGCCGATCACGGCGGCCAGGCGGTCGATGCCGAGCAGGTCGAACAGCTTGGCCTCGGCGGTCACCTGGTCGCGGATGGACAGCGCGGGGAACCGTGTGCCCCACGGCTTCCCGTCCGGGGCCAGTGAGGACGGGCCGGTGCTGCCCTTGCAGCCGCCGAGCACGTTGGTGGCGATGACGCACCATTCGCGGGTGTCCACGGGCGCGCCGGGGCCGACGATGCCGTCCCACCAGCCGGCCTGGTTGTGGTGCACGTCGGCGGGGCCCACCACGTGCGAGTCGCCGGTCAGCGCGTGCTCCACGAGCACCACGTTGTCCGCGTTCGCCGATAGTTCGCCCCACCGCTGGACGGCCAGCGTGGCGTCGGGGATCACGGCCCCGCTCTCGAGTTCCACATCGCCGATGGCGATGCTCCCGAGCGTCCCGTCGGGCGGCGGCAGCAACAGCTCCGCCGCGTGCCGGGACGTTCGCGATTCGATGTTCACGGTCAACTTGCCGCCGCCGTCAGTCCGGCACGCAAGTCCGCCAGGATGTCGTCGATGCCCTCGATGCCCACGGCCAACCGCACCAAGCCAGGCGTGACACCGGAGGCCAGCTGCTCGGCGGGGGTCAGCTGGGAATGCGTGGTGGATGCCGGATGGATGACGAGCGAGCGCACATCCCCGATGTTAGCGACATGGCTATGGAGCACCAGCGCCTCCACGAACTTCTTGCCCGCGTCGACCCCGCCGGCCAGCTCGAAGGACACGATGGCGCCCACGCCCTTCGGTGCCAGCTGTTTGCCCCGCTCGAACCAGGGCGAGGTGGGGAGTCCGGCGTAGTAGACCTTCTCGACGCCGGGCTGCCCGGCGAGGAACTCGGCCACCGCCTGCGCGTTGGCCACGTGCCGCTCGATGCGCAGGCTCAGCGTCTCGAGGCCCTGCGCGATGAGGAACGCGTTGAACGGCGACACCGCCGCGCCCAGATCGCGCAGCAGCTGCACGCGGGCCTTGAGCGCGTAGGCCGGAGCGCCGAGGTCGGCGAAGACCGCGCCGTGGTAGCTCGGGTCGGGGGTGGTGAAGCCGGGGAAGCGGGATTCGCCCGCTTCGTTCTGCACCGTCCAGTCGAAGGAGCCGCCGTCGACGATCACGCCCGCGACCGCGGAACCGTGCCCGCCCAGGTACTTGGTGGCCGAGTGCACCACGATGTCCGCGCCCAGCGCCAGCGGCTGGATCAGGTACGGGGTGGCGACGGTGTTGTCCACGATGAGCGGCACCCCGGCGGCGTGCGCGACCTCGGCGATGCCCGGAATGTCGAGGACCGAGCTGCTCGGGTTGGCGACGGTCTCGCCGTAGAACGCCTTGGTGTTGGGTCGCACCGCCGCGCGCCACTGCTCGAGGTCGTCCGGGTCCTCGACGAAGCTGACCTGGATGCCCAGCTTGGGCAGCGAGTAGTGCAGCAGGTTGTAGGTGCCGCCGTACAGGTGCGGGCTGGCCACGATGTGGTCCCCGGCCTCGGCGAGATTCAGGATCGCGTAGGTCTCCGCGGCCTGCCCGGAGGCCAGCAGCAGCGCGGCCACACCGCCTTCGAGGGCGGCGATGCGCTGTTCCACCGCGTCCTGGGTGGGGTTCATGATGCGGGTGTAGATATTGCCCGGCTCGGCGAGTCCGAACAGCGCGGCGGCGTGGTCGGTGTCGCGGAACGCGTAGGACGTGGTCTGGTAGATGGGCAGGGCGCGGGCTCCGGTGGCGGAATCGGGAGCCTGGCCGGCGTGAATCTGTTTGGTCTCGAAGGACCAGTTGGCCGGATCCAGGGTGTCGTCAGCCGAGACGGCCGCGGGCGCGGTCGAGTCACTCATGTGTTCTGCTCCAAAAACAAGGTCGCCGAATGGCGGAAGTTTGACGTTATCGAGAAGCGAATGGGCTTCGACAACAACACATTTCGGTAGACCTCCTAGTTGCGCTTGCGTTCGGCCCTCGAACGCCCGGTCTGCACCCGGAGCACCCCACCGCAGCTGGAGGGTTGCCGATCAGCAAGCCGGGGCCTTAACGCTGATGCTCTTGACCTAATGCGGGATTCTAGCGGCCGTCCGGCCCGATCTACGCAGTGGGGTTTGTCGCATTCTTCGTGGGATTTCCCCCGTTTACGGGGGGAAATACCGTTGCCGCACCGCAACAGACCCGCCGGAATTCGTCGAATGCCGCCTGGACGCTGTCGGCGAGCATGCGGGCGCTGGTGGCGGTCGTGCACCCCGGGAACTCGTCCTCGTCGGTCTCGCACTCCATGCCGACCCGCACGATGCCGTGCCAGGTGGTGGCGATGAGTCGCACGGTGAGGTGGTCCTCGGGCAGGCGCAGGCGTTCGGCCAGCACCGCGGACACGGCCCGGGTCTTGGTGTCGGCCGATTCCATGCTGACCGCGCGCACGGCGACGCTGTCGCGGGTGATGCGCTGCATCTGCTGGAACCAGCGGAACGGCACGGGCGTGTCGGAGTCGATGATCTGGTCCACGACCGCCAGGAACGCGCCGAACAGCGCCTGCATCTCGTCGCCGGTGATCGGCTGGGCGCGCAGCTGATCGGCGAGGGCTTGTCCCCAGCCTTCGATGGGGGCGATGACGATCGCCTCCTTGCTCTCGAAGTACCGGTTCACGGTGCGCGGGGAGACGTCGGCGGCGTCGGCGATCTGCTCGACGGTGGTGGCGTCGAAGCCCTGTTCGTCGCACAACCGCAGGGCGACGTCGATGATCCGGGTCCGGGTCTGCTGCTTCTTGCGCTCACGCAGGCCGGGGCGGTGACGCGAGATCACACCGATGTGACTTGACAACTCCGACATCCCTCCATCGTAGATCCTTGATGCGTTTTCCTGTCCCAGTATGACAACTGTCGCGGTGCGACATTTTTCCCTTGACGCCAATTGTCAGTGGGGGTCACTATGGTGATGCTGCCTTCGAACTCCAGAGGAGAGGCTCATGACCGTAGCGACGGACGCTCTCGGTACAGACGTAAAAGCAAGTCCCGCAAAAGATTCCAGGCGTTGGTGGGCGCTCGGCGTGATCGCCATGGCGCAGCTGATGGTGGTCCTGGACGCCACGATCGTCACCATCGCCATGCCGTTCGCGCAGCAGGATCTGCACATCAGCGACGGTGACAAGCAGTGGATCTTCACCGCGTACACCCTCATCTTCGGCGGTCTGCTGCTGCTCGGCGGCCGCCTCGCCGACTATCTGGGCCGCCGCCGGATCCTCATGGTCGGCCTGATCGGCTTCGCCGCGGCCTCCGCGCTGGCCGGTCTCGCGCAGAACCAGGCCGAACTCTTCGCGGGCCGCGCGCTGCAGGGCGCGTTCGGCGCGCTGCTGGCCCCGGCCGCGCTGTCGCTGGTCTCGGTGACCTTCACCGAAGCCAAGGAACGGGCCCGGGCCTTCGGCGTGTTCGCCGGTGTGTCGGCGGCGGGCGCCGCGCTGGGCCTGATCGCCGGTGGCGCGCTCGTCGAGTACGCGAACTGGCGGTGGTCGCTGCTGGTGAACACCCCGGTCGCGCTGCTGGCCCTGGTCGGCGCGTTCGCCTTCGTGGTCAAGGACGTGCCGGCGCCCCGCACCGGCGGCTACGACCTGCCCGGCGCGGTCACCGTCACCCTCGGCCTGATCTCGATCGTGTACGGCTTCAGCCGCGCGGCCTCCGACGGCTGGACCGCCTCCACCACGCTGGCCCTGTTCGTGGTGGGTGTGGCGCTGCTGGCGGCATTCGTGGCCATCGAGGCCCGGACCGCGAATCCGCTGCTGCCGCTGCGCATTCCGGGTGAGATCAACCGCGGCGGGTCGTATCTGATCGCGCTGCTGGTGCCGATCGCCATGTTCGCCATGTTCCTGAACCTGAGCTTCTACCTGCAGATCGTGGAGCACTACTCGGCGCTGAAGACGGGTGTGGCGTTCCTGCCGTTCCCGGCCGGCATCGTGGTGTCGGCGGGTATCGCCTCGGCGGTGCTGCCCAAGATCGGGCCGCGGCCGCTCATGCTGGCGGGTTCGGTGCTGGGCGCGGCGGGCCTGGTGTGGCTGTCGCGGCTGGAGTACGGCGACAGCTACGCGACCGCCCTGCTGCCTGCCATGATCCTGATCGCGCTGGGCATGGGTGCGCTGTTCGTGTCCATGCAGACCACCGCGCTGCACCAGGTCGATGCCGAGGATTCGGGCGTGGCCAGCGCGCTGCTGAACGCCGCCCAGCAGGTGGGTGGTTCCATCGGCACCGCGCTGCTGACCACCATCTCGGTGCAGGTGGCCGAGCGGTACGTGCGCAACAACATGACCGTCGACCACGTGATGGAGCGGGCCTCGATCCACTCCTACAACGTGGCCTTCCTGATCGGCGCGGTCTTCTTCGCGCTGTGTGTTCCGATCGCGGCGTTCATGGTTCGCGACAAGCCGCAGAACCTGCTCGAGGGTGACGAGCACGCCGTGCACGTGGGCGTGTGAACCACCGCCGGTGATTCCGCGCCGTGCCCGCCGCGACTCTCGCGGCGGGCACGCGTCGTTGTCGGCCGCAAGTCGGCGGCAAGTCGCGGCGCATCGCCCTGGCCGACAGTACGACCATGACGATGACGAAAGCGCCCACCGCGGCCGATCCAGACCTCCGGCTGCGCGCCAGCGCGCTGATCGCCGGGGGCGTGCTGTTCGCCGTGGGCAATGCCCTGCACCCGCTGGAACATTCCGAGGCGGCCGAACAGTCCGCCACCTGGGCCGCCGCCCACCTGACTTTCAGCGCCGGCGCGATCCTGATGGCGGTGGGCCTGCCGGTGGTGTTCGCCGCCTGGCGAGACGGAGATGGCTGGCCCGCCAAGGTTTCCGCGGTTGCCCGCGTTCTGCTGTTCGTCGGGCTCACCGTGGCGATCCCGGTCGGTGCGTACCACGAGATCTATGTCGCTCCGCGCCTGTCGCACCATGAGCAATCGGCCATCGAGGAGGCCGCCCTCCCGGTGAACGGACCGCTCGCTGCCGCCTTCCTGCTGGGATTCATCCTGCTGGCGGTGTGCGCGCTGGCGGCCCCGCGTCCGTTCCTCGGCCGTGGGGCCGCGGTCGCGCTGATCCTCGCAGTGGTCGCGATGGCCGGGGCCGAAGGGCTGCCGGGCGCGGAGGGCTGGTGGATCATCCCCGGCACGATCGCCGTCGGACTCGTTCTCGCCCTCGGCGGCATCCGAGTGCTCCGACTGCCCACCGGGCCATGACTGCCGCCTGGCAATAGCGGTCGCCCGCGTGCCTGTCTCGGGCACGCGTGGGCGACCGGTGCGTTGCGCGGTATCGGCGGTCCAGGTCGGCTTCAGTCGTTCGCCGTGTTAGCGAATGGGCTGTCGCAGCCGATGTATCGCCCGTGGTGTTCGTGGAAGTGCTGGGCGCACTACGGGTGACGGTGGACGGTCGGCCCGCCCCTTTGCGCGGGCCGAGGCAGGGGGCGGTGCTGGCGCGCCTGGTTTCGGCCGGGGGCGAGGTGGTTTCGGCGGATCGGCTCATCGAGGATCTGTGGCAGGGGGAGCCTCCGCCGAAGGCGTCGGGGGCGTTGCAGGCGCACATCTCGTATCTGCGGCGGGCATTGGAGCCGGATCGGCCGCCGCGCGCGCCCGCCGGAGTGCTCGTGTCGCAGACCCCCGGATACGCGCTGCGCCTGCCGGTCTCGGCCGTCGACGTCTGGCATTTCGACCACCTGGTGTCCACCGCCGCCACCGAATCCGATCCGGCCGCCCGGCACCGCCTCCTCGATTCCGCGCTGGCGCTGTGGCGGGGCCCCGCCTATGCCGCCTACGCCGACGCGGCCTGGAGCGCCGCCGATATCGCCCGCCTCACCGATATGCGCTGGACCGCCGTGGAACAGCGGGCCGACGCCGCCCTCGCCCTGGGCCGCCCGGAGGAGGCCGTCGCGGCCCTGCGCCGCCTGGTCGACGAACACCCCGAACGCGAAGCCGCCGTCCGGCTGCTGGCCCTCGCGCACTACCGCCAGGGACGTCAGCTCGAGGCCTTGGCCACGCTGCGCGACCTCCGCGCCACCCTCAACACCGAATTCGGCATCGACCCCAGCCCGCCGGTGCGCGAGCTGGAAGCCGCCATCCTCGCCCACGATCCGGCCCTCGCTCCGCCCGCGCCCGCCGAGCCGTTCGCCGCGGAATCAGGTTCGGCACGTTCACATTCCACCGATGACGTCGCGGCGACGATCGCATCGGTGGTGCCCGATCGGCCGGAACCCGTGTCACCGGTATCCGCCCCGGTCGGCTATGCGGGTCAACGTGGGGCCTTGCTGTCCGCCGCCCGTGAAGCCGCCGGCGGCCGCGGCCGATTGGTGTGGCTGGAAGGTGAGGCCGGAGCCGGCAAGACGACACTGGTGCGGTCGGTCGCCGACGAGCTGGCCGCTGCCGGCTGGCGGACCGCGGTCGGCCGCTGCCCCGAGGTCGACGGCGCTCCGGCGGCCTGGGCCTGGATGGAGCTGACCGGTGAATCCGGCAGCAAGGCGGCGGATCTCGGCGCGGACGCGACACCGTTCCACCTGTCGCTGGCCGTGGTCGACCGCTTCGCCGAATGGACCGGACATCCCATCGATACCCCGGGTGGGCGGATGAGCACCGGCTCGGTCGTCCCGGATACACCGAGCTCGGTCGATACGGCGAGTGCGGCCGGGCCGGTGCTGGTGGTGCTGGAGGACGCGCACCGGGCGGACGGCGCGACCCTGCAGATCCTGCGGCAGGTGGTGGCGTGGTCGGCGCAGGCTCCGGTGCTGTTCGTGGTGACCATGCGCGGATCGGAAGTGGGGGACGAGGTTCGGGCCACGTCGGCGGCACTGGCGGCGGTGACCTCGGGACGGCTGGAGCTGACCGGGCTCGACCTCGAGGCCGTGCGGACGGTCGCGGGGGCGGCCGGCCTGCGCGGAATCGACAATGCCACGGCCGAATTGGTGCGTGATCGCACCGGCGGCAATCCGCTGTTCGTGGCCGAGTTGGCGAAACTCGCTGCCGCCGAAGGGGATCTGCTGGCGGTGCCGGCGGGAGTCAGCGATGTGCTGCATCGCCGGATCGCGCGGCTGCCCGCCGAAGCGGCGCGCATGCTGCGGCTGCTCGCGGTGTGGGGCGGCGAGTCGGATTTCGACGCGCTGCTGGAGCTGACGGGCGAAACCGAAGGGGCCCTGGTCGATCTGGTGGACACCGTGGTGGTGGCCGGACTGCTGCGCCTGGAGTCCGGGGGCCGGATCCGCTTCGGGCACGCGCTGACCCGGGACGCGGTCTACGCGGGTATCCCCGCGCTGCGCCGGGGCCGCATGCACTGGTCGGCGCTGCGGGTGGCCGAGCAGGTGAATCCGGTGGATCCGGCGCTGCTCGCCCACCACGCCCTGACCGGCGCGCACGCGGGAACCGCCGGGGAGGCGCTGGGGTACGTCCTGGCCGCCGCCCGGCAGGACGGTGCGCGCCGCGCGTTCGCCGAGGCGGAACCGCTGTGGCGGGCCGCGCTGGATCTGCACACGCTGGCGGGCCATCGCGAGGACGGCCCTGATCCCGTTGTGGGCGCGGCCATTCTGGAAGTCCGCTGCGCCCTGGTCAACGCCCTCGCCTACCGCGGCAACGACGCCGCCGCCCGTGCCGAGCGCGCCGCCGCCCTCGACCTGGCCGAGCACCTCGCCGCGATCACCCGGACCGGTCCGGCGTCGACCGATCACGGGTCGGCAGCATCGGCCGGACATGAATCGTCCGCACTGCTCGCGTCGGGGCCGCACCTATCGGCCGCACGCGGATCGGCTGCGGCGGCGTCCGGTGAAATGGCCGACCGGAGCTCCGGCGCCGCGATGGATCCTGTCGTGCCGGGTTCGGGGCGGGCGCGGGGCGGATCATCGGCTGGGTGGGGGTTGGCCGACGAGTCTGCTGGTCCGGCAGTCGATCCCGTCGCGATGGCGCTGGGTTCGTGGCGGGCGCCGTTGATCTGGGGCACGCGGGACAAGCGGCTGCCGGACGAGCGGGTGATCGGTGCGCTGCGGGCGGCGCTGGCGCGGCCGCTGCCCGACGGGGTGCGGGTGCGGTTGCTGGTGGCGCTGGTCGTGGAGGTCGAAGGCGATGATGATCCGCTGGCGTTCGCCGCGTCGGCGGAGGCGGTGGCGACGGCGCGGGATCTGGGTGATCCCGAATTGCTGTGTGCGGCCTTGAATGTCCGGGCCTATGTGGCGCTCGGCCCGGATCTGTGGGACGAGCGGGCGGGGCTGGCCGACGAGCTGCTGGCGGTGTCCACGGCGGCCGGTTTGGTCGAGTACCAGGCGGTGGCGCATTTCCTCGGGTGCCTGATCGCCGGCGCGGACAATGATCTGGTGCGGGCGCGGCGCGCGGCCGAGCGCGGTCTGGAGTGCGCGACGGGCGGTCAGCTGCACCAGATGCTGATCGTGCTCACGCTGTTCGATGCCGTGCTCATGGTGTTGCGCGGTGATCTGGACGCCGCCGAGCGCGCGTACGCCGATGCCAGCGCGCGCCTGGTCGCCGTCGGCGCGGCCAATGGCGCGGAGCTGCTGATCGCCGGGGCCATGATGCTGGGCTGGGCGCGCGGCGACCTGTCGGCCCTGGTGGAGCCGATGGCGCAGGTCCACGCGGTCTCGCCCGACGCGCTGGCGCTCGCGTACGCCCTGGCCTTGCTCGACAGCGGCGACATCGATACGGCGCGTGCGGTTTTCGCTGCCGCCGCGCCGATCCGGCGGGATCACTACTGGTCGGTCATGGCGGTCTTCCGCGCCCGGGTCGCCCTGCGGCTCGGCGATCTCGTCGCCGCCGCCGACTGCTACCGCGACATGCTCCCGCGCTCGGGTACGGTCGCGGGCCTCGACACCGGTTCGGTCGTCTACGGTCCGATCGACACGGTGCTGGCGGAGCTGGCCGACGCGCTGGGCGACCCGGAGGCCGCCGCCGCGCACCGAACCCGCGCGACCGAGGTCGCCGCCCATCTCACCGCCCAGCTCGCCACCCTCCCGCCGACGGGCGCGAAGTAACTCGCGGCTCTCCCGAGGGCGGGTGCGAACCGACTCGCGACTCTCTTGACGGCGGGTGCGAACCGACTCGCCCCCTCCCGTTGGCGGCGCGAACTGATCGGGAGGGCACTCGGCCGTGCCCGCCCGGTCAGCTCCCGGCGATGAGGGCTTCCCGTCGCCGATGCCCCCGTCCGAACCAGCGCAGCATGAGGCCGAGCACGAGCCCGCCCTCGGCGTTGGCGCGCTCCCATTCCTCGGGCGTGCACATGCCGAACATGCGCGGCAGTTCGAAGCTCATGGTCGCGCCCTTGCGGGCGGCGGCTTCGACGGCGCTCCACTGCTTGGCGTCGAGGTGCGCGGTGATCACCGGGAAGACGGTGTCCTCCTCGTCGGCGATGTGTTCGGTGAGCAAGGCGTTCAGGCGGGCGAGGTGGTCGGTGAGCGCCGCCGCGGATCCGTCGCGGGCGAGTTCGCGCGCGCCGGCGCGCACGCTGTCCAGGATCGGGTCGAGCTGGGCGTGGTCGTCCTCGAGTTCGCGTACGTCCACCGCGCCGGTGTCGCGCAGCAGCGGCCACAGCACCTCGTCCTCGATGGTGTGGTGATGGTGGATGCTGTCGCAGAGCAGCAGCAGGTATTCGGCGATGGCCGCGGCTCGTCGTGGCGGGCAGTCCGCGCGTCCGGCGGCGATGTCGCGGGTGAGGTCGGTGAAGCGCGCGGTGTCGGCGATCATGGCGCGGTGCGCGAGGCGCATGCCCAGCAGGTCGGGCTCGGTGGTGGTCGGCATACTGGAGACTGTGGGCCCGATCACTTGCACCCTACTTGCGAGTAACTGAGGGCGGGTTCCCGCACAGCGGGGGCTGCCCGCGCGGTGAGGTCCATAGCAGCAGTACGCTTGTCTTGCTTGACGCCACATCGGACATGGACCTGGTACCACAGGTCCGGTGCCGGGAGTCATGCGTATACGTTGTCTGTTGAACAGCTGGGGTCCGCTACAAGCGGTGCTCACCGGCCGTGCAATGGGAGCACCACCTTCCTAGGAGGACACGAAGATCCATGTCCAAGATCAAGGTTGAAGGGACCGTCGTCGAACTCGATGGCGACGAGATGACCCGGATCATCTGGCAGTTCATCAAGGACAAGCTGGTCAATCCGTATCTCGACGTGAACCTCGAGTACTACGACCTCGGCATCGAAGCCCGCGACAAGACCGATGATCAGATCACGATCGACGCCGCGAACGCCATCAAGAAGCATGGCGTCGGCGTCAAGTGCGCGACGATCACCCCCGATGAGGCGCGAGTCGAGGAATTCGGCCTCAAGAAGATGTGGCGGTCGCCGAACGGCACCATCCGCAACATCCTGGGCGGCACGATCTTCCGCGCCCCGATCATCATCTCGAACGTTCCGCGTCTGGTTCCGGGCTGGACCAAGCCGATCATCATCGGCCGTCACGCCTTCGGTGACCAGTACCGCGCCACCGATTTCAAGGTGCACCAGGCGGGCACCGTCACCCTGACCTTCACGCCCGAGGACGGCTCCGAGCCGATCCAGCACGAGGTCGTGCGCATGCCGGAAGACGGCGGCGTGGTCATGGGCATGTACAACTTCCAGGAGTCCATCCGGGACTTCGCGCGGGCCTCGCTGAACTACGGCCTGCAGCAGAACTACCCGGTGTACATGTCGACCAAGAACACCATCCTCAAGGCCTACGACGGCATGTTCAAGGACACCTTCGAGGAGGTGTACCAGACCGAGTTCAAGGACGAGTTCGACGCGGCCGGTCTGACCTACGAGCACCGCCTGATCGACGACATGGTCGCCTCCGCGCTCAAGTGGGAGGGCGGCTACGTCTGGGCCTGCAAGAACTACGACGGCGATGTGCAGTCCGACACCGTGGCGCAGGGCTTCGGCTCGCTGGGTCTGATGACCTCCGTGCTGCTGACCCCGGACGGCCGCACCTGTGAGGCGGAGGCGGCGCACGGCACCGTGACCCGTCACTACCGTCAGCACCAGCAGGGCAAGCCCACCTCCACCAACCCGATCGCCTCGATCTTCGCGTGGACGCGTGGCCTGGCCCACCGCGGCAAGCTGGACAACACCCCCGAGGTGATCGGCTTCGCGCAGACCCTCGAGGACGTCGTCATCAAGACGGTCGAGTCCGGTCAGATGACCAAGGACCTCGCGCTGCTGGTCGGCGGCGACCAGGGCTACCTGACCACCGAGGAGTTCCTCGGCGTGCTGGACGCCAACCTGGCTCGCGAGATTCGCTGAAACCCCCACTCCGGGTGGACGTTCCGACGTCCGAGGAGAGCCGCGCGAACGTGAACAGCGCGAAGCGGTGACGATGGCGGCCGGGACCACAGTCCCGGCCAGAACATCCACCGCGCCCAACGGGCACCTGCCCCCACCGGAACCGGTGGGTGGGCGGGTGCCCGAACTGTTTCCGGGAATCTCATTTCCGAAGGCAGGCTGACGGGTCGGTCGGTCAGTGAGTGAAATCACTGGACCGGACGGTATCGGGATCGTTCGCCACTGTGTTGCGCTTGGTTGTGCCCGAATCTGTATCCGCCGCCCCCGCCGTATCGACCGCCGAAGACGTGACCCGCGACGGCACGAGCGACTCCGTCGCCCCGCGCGGGCATTGGCCCATCCCTGCCATGCTGGCCCTCGCCGCGGGCGGATTCGGTATCGGCACAACCGAGTTCGTGACCATGGGGTTGCTGCCCGATATCGCGAAGTCGATGGCGGTGTCCGAACCGACTGCGGGACACATCGTTTCCGCCTACGCGCTCGGCGTGGTGGTCGGGGCTCCGGTGATCGCGGCGTTGTGCGCGCGGGTTCCGCGCAAGCGGCTGTTGATGGTGTTGATGCTGGCGTTCACGGCGGGCAACGCGGCCAGTGTGATCGCGCCGACGTTCGCGACGCTGACGTTCGCGCGGTTCGTGTCGGGTCTGCCGCACGGCGCGTATTTCGGGGTGGCGTCGCTGGCGGCGGCGTCATTGGCCCCGGTCGGGCAGCGGGCGAAGGCGGTGGCCGCGGTTATGCTGGGATTGAGCGCCGCCAATGTCGTCGGCGTTCCCGCAGCGACCTGGCTGGGCCAGAACCTCGGCTGGCGGGCAGCTTTCGCGGTGGTCGCCGTGATCGGTCTGGCGACGGTGGCCGCGCTCTCCCGTCTCGTGCCCGAGCTGCACGGCATTCGAATGACCGATCCCCGTACCGAACTGACCGCATTGCGGCGTCCGCAGGTGTTGCTGACCCTGCTGGTCGGCGCGATCGGCTTCGGCGGCATGTTCGCGGTCTACACCTACATCACCACCACCCTCACCGATGTGGCCGGCGTGCGGATCGGCCTGGTTCCGCTGGTGCTGGCATTGTTCGGGCTGGGCATGGTGGCGGGCAATATCGCGGGCGGTGTGCTGGCAGATCGCGGCGTGGATCGCGCGGTGTTCGTCTCGCTGCTGGCGATGGTGGTGATTCTGGCGGGATATGTTGCGGCGGCCCACAATCCGTACACGGCGGCGGCGGGGGCGTTCCTGGTCGGCGCGTCGGGCGCGGCACTGGCCCCGGCCCTGCAGACCCGTCTGATGGATGTCGCCCATGACGCGCAAACCCTCGCTGCCGCACTGAATCACGCGGCTCTCAATATCGCCAATGCCGCGGGTGCGTGGCTGGGTGGCCTGGTGATCGCCGTGGGCATGGGCTACACCGCCCCGGCGGTGGTCGGCGCCGGGCTGGCGGTGCTGGGTGTGCTGCTCTTCGTGGCGACCGTGTCTCTCGCGCGCCGGCCGGAGCGCCGGTAGCCGGGTATTTCCGATTCGGCCCCTTCGCCTTCTGGGGTCGCGGGTGGATCATGAATATGGCGCCGAATTACCAGTGGAAGACGTTTCCTGCACGAAAGGACGGGAACGATATGTCAGAGCAGAACAAGGCCACGGCCAAGCGCATATTCGATGCCTGGAACGCCAGGGATTTCGATGTCTTCGATGAAGTGATCGCGGCGGACGCCATCGATCATGATCCACAGAATCCGCACGCGGAGGTGCACGGTCCCGCGGCGCTCAGGCGGCAGGCGGAGATGTACCTCGCCGCGTTCCCCGATACGAGGATGCTGGTCAACGAGCAGTTCGCGGAAGGCGATTTCGTCCTCACCCGGTGGACGGCGTCGGGCACCAACCAGGGCCCGCTGATGGGGATGCCCGCCACCGGAAAGCCGGTCGTCATCGCGGGCATGACCGTCACCCGCCACCAGACCGACGGCAAGATCGGCGAGAGCTGGGCGAACTGGGACACGCTGGGGATGCTGCAGCAGCTCGGTGTCATTCCGGCGGCGCAGTCGACGTCGGCCTGATTCGTCCGCTGTCCGGGCGGTGTGGTGAGGCCTGCGGGCCGGACCGCACCGCCCCGATCAGGTGCGCGCCGGTCTTGCGGTGACCGGCGCGAGTGATGTTTGCTGAAACAGTGCTGGCAATCCGCTCGAGTGTCCAGTAGGGAGCGGTAGCACGCGTTTCGCCGAGCTGACATCGTTCTTCTACGAAGGGACTTCTCGTCATGCGCGCAGTCAGAACCACCGTCCTCGCCGCGAGTTTGCTAGCCGGGCTGATCGTGCCCGCTCTCGCCGTGCCCACCATCGCCTCCGCCGACGCCATCAGTTGCGGCCAGGACCTCAACGGCTGCGCCACCGCGTGCCGGGAGCGGGTCGGCAATTCCTATGTCCGCCTCACCGACTGCATCATGACCGAAGCGGGCTGGACCTGTGCCGCCTGCATGTACAACTCACAGACCTGATCGGCTCACAGACCTGATCGGCGGCGGCTCTGGCCGACCCGGCAGCGGCCGGGTCAGACCAGGGCGTGTGCCGTGGTGAAGCCCAGCAGCGCCGCGCCCAGACCGGCGACGAGGCTGACCGTCACATTGAGGGCGGCGTAGAGGTACGAGCGTTCCTCGGTGAGACGGATGGTCTCGTAGCCGAAGGTGCTGTAAGTGGTGAGCGCGCCACAGAAGCCGGTGCCGAGCAGCGCGAAGGTGGGGGAGGAGGCGGCCGCGCCGGTGAGCGCGCCCAGGATCAGGCAGCCCGCCAGATTGACGGTGAGAGTGCCCCACGGGAACACGCTGTCGTGGCGGGTCTGGATGGCGCGGTCGGTGAGGTAGCGCACGGGTGCGCCGACCATCGCGCCGAGGACCACGAGCAGTCCGGTCATGCCGCCGCCTTCCGATAGCCGCCCGCCGCGCGGGTCAGCCGCACCGCGAGCAGGGTGGCCAGGAGCGCACAGCTCAGCGTGGCGGCCAGATAGATGAATGCCGTTGCGACAGTGCCGGGTTCGAGCAGTGCGCGGGTCTCGTTGGCGTAGGTGGAGAACGTGGTGAACCCGCCGAGGATGCCGACGCCGAGGAACGGCCGCGCCAGCGGGTGGGGCGTGCGCAGCTCGGTGACGATCACCATGAGCACGCCGATCAGGAAGCAGCCCAGCACATTCGTGGCGAAGGTGGCCCACGGGAATCCGTGCGCGGGAGTCGGCCAGATCTGGGCGAGGCCGTAGCGGGCGAGCGCGCCGATGGCGCCGCCGGCCGAGATGACAGTCAGGATCGCGCCCTGTGAACGCAGCAGTTCCTGTCGCTGTTCGGGTTGACGCAGATCGATGTCGGGGTCGATGGGTTCGGCCGCCTGGGTGGTCGGGTCCAGCTCTCGGGTCACACGGGTCTCCTACTCCAGCGCACACGTTCAGCGTGTCTTCGTGGGTAGGGACTGTTGGCGGCGGTGTCGCCGCGGTTGTTCCGGTGTCCGGAGCGGCGAGCCCCACCGCCGCATCGCTCAGGGTAACCAGATCGGGCCGTCGCACGGAACCGAAGTGAATGACATCACGGCGTCCGCGCCGTCCGGCGGCCGACGAACCGAGCGCGAACATACACGAGTGTATGTAAGTGTAAGATTTCCGGCATGACCAGCTCCGCCGTCTCGAAGCCGCGCCGCACCCAGGAACAACGCAGCACCGAGACCCGGACCCGATTGCTGGACGCCACCATCGAGTGCCTGGTCGAGTACGGATACGCCGGAACCACCACCCCACGGGTGGCCGAGCGCGCGGGCGTGACCCGTGGCGCGCAGGTGCATCACTTCGGTTCCAAGAGCGAGCTGGTGGTGGCGGCGATCAGTCATCTCGCCCAGCGGCGCACCGAGGCGGCCATGAAGGAGATCGGGCGGGTCCGCAGCACCGACGATCCGATCGCCGCGACCCTCGAGGCCATGTGGGAGCTGCATCAGGGCCCGCTGTTCATCGCGGCCATCGAATTGTGGGTGGCCAGCCGCACCGATCGGGTGCTCGCGGTGGAGATGGAGAAGGTCGAGCCGTTCGTCAACAACGCGGTGCTGATGGCGGTGGCCCAGCTGGTGCCGAACGAGCTGGACCGCAAGAACGTTCGCGACTTCGCCTACACCGCCATGGACACGCTGCGTGGAATCCTGGTCACCAACTTCATCTCTCCCGATCCGGAGCGGGCGCACCGGCGCTGGCTGCGGGCCTCGGCGCAGCTGCGGCTGGCGGCCGCGGCGCTCATGCCGGACTTCCATCTCGGCGACCGATAACCGCCACCCTTACCGACGCCGCTGTATGTGCGGCCGTATCGATCTGACCTTCTGATCTTGCCGTCCCGCTGTGGATTCGCCGCACCCTCTTGCGGCTTTACATACAGCTTTGTATGTTTGTTTTCGTTCCCCTATGTGAGGAGTTCGATGACGAAAAAGGTCTACGTCGTCGGCGTCGGCATGACGAAGTTCGAAAAGCCGGGGCGGCGCAAGAACGAGGACGACAGCGCCTGGGACTACCCGGACATGGCCCGGGAGTCCGGCACCAAGGCGCTCGCGGACGCGGGGATCGATTACCGGGAGGTCGAGCAGGCCTACGTCGGTTACGTCTTCGGGGAGTCCACCTCCGGCCAGCGCGCCGTCTACGAGCTGGGCATGACCGGAATCCCGGTCGTCAATGTCAACAACAACTGCTCCACCGGCTCGACCGCGCTCTACCTCGCGGCGCAGGCGATTCGGGGCGGCCTGGCCGACTGCACCCTGGCCCTGGGCTTCGAGAAGATGCAGCCCGGCTCGCTGGGTTCGGTGTGGGACGACCGCGAACAGCCCATGGCGCGCCACATCATGGCGCTGGCGGAGATCTCCGAGGTGCTGTTCCCGGTGGCCCCGTGGATGTTCGGCGCGGCCGGACGCGAGCACATGGCCAAGTACGGCACCACCGCCGAGCACTTCGCCAAGATCGGCTACAAGAACCACAAGCACTCGGTGAACAACCCGTATTCGCAGTTCCAGGACGAGTATTCGCTCGACGACATTCTGGGCTCGCGGATGATCTACGACCCGCTCACCAAACTCCAGTGCTCACCGACCTCCGACGGCTCGGGTGCGGTCATCCTCGCGAGCGAGGACTTCGTGGACCGCCACGACCTGTCGCGGCAGGCGGTGGAGATCGTCGGCCAGGCCATGACCACCGACTTCGGCTCCACCTTCGACGGCAGCGCCAAGAACCTCATCGGCTACGACATGAATGTTCGGGCGGCCGAGAAGGTCTACGCGCAAGCCGGTCTCGGCCCCGAGGACTTCCAGGTCATCGAACTGCACGACTGCTTCTCCGCCAACGAGCTGCTGCTCTACGAGGCGCTGGGGCTGGCCAAGGAGGGCGAGGCCGGTCATCTCATCGACTCCGGCGCGACCACCTACGGCGGCAAGTGGGTGGTGAACCCGTCCGGCGGCCTGATCTCCAAGGGGCACCCGCTGGGCGCGACCGGTCTGGCGCAGTGCAGCGAGCTCACCTGGCAGCTGCGCGGCACCGCCGACAAGCGGCAGGTCGACAACGTGACCGCCGCCCTGCAGCACAACATCGGACTCGGCGGCGCGGCCGTCGTCACCGCCTACCAGCGCGCCGAGCGCTGACCTTCGACTCGACGAGGAGCGAAAAGCCATGGGACACATCGAAGCCGGCAAGAACCTCAACGCGACCCCCGATGCCCTGTGGGCGGTGGTCTCGGACCCGCAGACCTGGGACAGGTGGTTCTCCATCCACGAGCGCTGGATGGAGGAGCCCCCGGCCGTACTGGCCCCGGGTGCGAAGCTGACCGCCAAGATCCTCATGCTCGGCATGGCCAACAAGATCGAGTGGGTGGTGGAGAGCGTCGAGACCCCGAACAAGCTGGTGCTCAGCGGCACCGGCATGGCGGGCGTGAAGGTGCAGTTCTCCTTCGACATCGCCCCCGAGGGCAGCGGCAGCAAGTTCTCGGTCGCCGGCGATTTCGAGGGCGCGCTGATCAAGGGCGCGCTGGGCAAGGCGGTCGAGAAGGACGGCCTGACCCAGTTGGACAAGACCCTCACCGCACTCGACGCGTTGGCCACAGCGGCAAGCCGGTGAGAGGGCGAGGCGAAATGACTTCGACGACAGTCGAATTCGACGAGTCCGGCCTGAACACCTGGTCGGACGAGGAGTCCTTCGAGGTCACCCGGGAGCGGATCGCCGATTACGCGGCCGCCACCAACGATCCCATCGCCGCGCACCTGAAAGGCGATGTGGCCCCGCCGGTCTTCGCCATCGTCCCGGTGTTCGACGCCATGATGGCGCCGGTCATCGACGTGGCGCCGATGAACATCTTCGGGCGGGTGGTGCACGGGGAGCAGGACTTCCACTTCCACCGCCCGATCCGGCCCGGTGATCACCTGGTCGCCCGGGCCCGCGCCATCGGTTTCGAGGGCAAGGACAACGGGTCCACCATCACCATTCACATCGAAACCCGTTCCGGCGACGGAGAACTGGTCAACGAGCAGTATCTGACCGCGTTCTTCCGGAATGTCGACGCGGGCCGGCAGGTCGGCGCGGCCGCTCCGGCGCACCGTTTCGATGCCGCGCTGGCGGAGCGGCCGCCGCTGGCGACGGTCGCGGCGCACGTGGACGCGGACCAGACCTACCGCTACGCACCGGCTTCGGGTGATCCGGTGCCGTTGCACCTGGATGACCAGGTGGCCAAGGACGCCGGTCTGCCCGGCATCATCGCGCACGGCCTGTGCACGATGGCGATGTCGTCGTGGGGCGTGCTGTCGCGGGTGGCGGGTTCGGATGTGGCGAGGCTGCGCCGGTACGCGGTGCGGTTCTCCAAGATGGTCTTCCCGAACGACGACCTGGAGACGCAGATCTGGAAGGTCGGTTCCGCCGACGGCATCACCACTTACGCCTTTCGCACCGTGCGCGGCGACGACACCGTTCTGAGCGACGGACTCGCCGAGATCGCCGACTGATCGAGAACTGAGGAGACATTCATGGGTGCACTCGAGGGACGGGTTGCCATCATCACCGGCGCCGGGCGCGGTATCGGCCGTGAGCACGCGCTGTTGTTCGCCCGGGAGGGCGCGGCGGTCGTGGTGAACGACCTCGGCGGCAGCAATGCCGGTGAGGGGTCCGACGCCGGTCCGGCGCAGCAGGTGGCCGAGGAGATCATCGCCGCAGGGGGGCGCGCGATCGCCAACACCGACAGCGTGGCCGACTGGCAGGGCGCGAAGAACCTGGTGGATCAGGCGGTGTCGGAGTTCGGGCGGCTCGATGTCGTGGTGAACAACGCGGGCATCCTGCGTGACGCCTTCGTCGCGGGGATGGAGGAGTCGCAGTGGGATTCGGTGCTGGCCGTGCACCTCAAGGGGCACGCGGCGGTGCTGCGGCACGCGGCCGGGTACTGGAAGGAACAGTCCAAGGCGGGTAATCAGCCCGCGGCCGCGGTCATCAATACCGCGTCGGCGTCGGGGACCACGATTCCCAATGCGGGACAGGCGAACTACGGGGCGGCCAAGGCGGGGATCGCCGCGCTCACCCTGGTGGCGGCCGACGAGCTGGCCCGCTACGGCGTGCGCGTGAACGCCATCGCGCCGATCGCCCGGACCCGGCTCACCCTGGCCACCCCCGGCATGGGCGAGATGATGGCGGCGCAGCAGGCGGGCCTGGAGGAGGGCGAGTTCGACGCCTTCAGCCCGGCCAATATCTCCCCGCTGGTGGCGTATCTGGCCACCGAGAAGTGCCCGATCACCGGCAAGGTGTTCGCGGTGCAGGGCGGCGCCATCTCGGAGCTGGCGGGCTGGCACGACGTGAAGACCATCGAGACCGAGGGCCCGTGGGCCATCGACGATATCGCCGGGCGACTGCCGTAATCAGGAAGGCGGACAACGATGTTCGAATGGTCCGAGACCGATGAGCTGATCCGCGACGCGGTGCGCGGCTTCATCACCAAGGAGGTGCGGCCGCACCTCGACGCCCTCGACAGCGGCGAGATGCTGCCGTACCCGATCATCCGGAAGCTGTTCGGCGAGTTCGGGATCGACGCCCTCGGCGAGGAGGCGATCACCAGACTGCTGGCGCGGCAGCGCAAGCGGGAGGAAGCCCGCGCGGCGGGGGAGCCGCTGCCGGAGAAGAAGGAGCGCTCCGGCGACGGCAGCCCCTTCTCCGGGCAGGAGTCGATGATGGCGGTGCTGGTCAGCGAGCTGTCCGGGGTGTGCATGGGTCTGGTGAGCGCCATGGGCGTGAGCATCGGCCTGGGCGCGACCACCATCCTCACGCGCGGCACCCTCGCGCAGAAGGAACGCTGGCTGCCCGATCTGGTGACCATGAAGAAGATCGCGGCGTGGGCGATCACCGAACCCGACTCGGGCTCGGACGCGTTCGGCGGCATGAAGACCTACGTGAAACGCGACGGTGAGGACTACATCCTCAACGGCCAGAAGACCTTCATCACCAACGGCCCCTACGCCGACACCGTGGTCGTCTACGCCAAGCTCGACGAGGGCGACGGCGCCGACAAACGGGATCGGAAGGTGCTGACTTTCGTGCTGGACAAGGGCATGGAGGGCTTCACTCAGGGCAAGCCGTTCAAGAAGATGGGCCTGCACGCCTCACCCACCGGCGAATTGTTCTTCGACAATGTCCGGTTGGGCCGGGACCGGCTGCTCGGCGAGACCGAGGAGCACGAGGGCGGCGACGGCCGCGAGAGCGCGCGCTCCAGTTTCACCGCCGAGCGGATCGGCGTGGCGTTCATGGCGCTGGGCATCGTCAACGAATGCCACCGGCTCTGTGTGGATTACGCGAAGACCCGCAAGCTGTGGGGTCAGGAGATCGGCCGTTTCCAGCTGGTCCAGCTCAAGCTGGCCAAGATGGAGGTGGCGCGGATCAATGTGCAGAACATGGTCTTCATGGCCCTGGAACGCAACCGCGCCGGCAAACCCCCGAGCCTGGCCGAGGCCTCGGCCATGAAGCTGTACTGCGCGGAGGTCGCCACCGACGTGGCCATGGACGCGGTCCAACTGTTCGGCGGCAACGGCTACATGGCCGAATACCACGTCGAACAACTGGCCCGGGACGCCAAGTCCCTGATGATCTACGCCGGCTCCAACGAGATCCAGGTGACCCACGTCGCCAAGGGCCTGCTCGGCCGCTGATCCGGGTGCGGACGAGAGCGGTCCGCCCGGCGCGTGCCGGGCGGACCGCTCTGTGTGGCAAGGGTTTACGGTACGGAGACGGGCCGCAGGCAGTCGCCGAACGGGATGGCGACCGAGCAGAAGGCGGGTTTACGGGTGGGGCGGTAATCGGAGACGACGCCGCCTCGTGCCGTGATGTCCTTGAATGCCGCCACGGCGTCGGTGGGGCGTCGGGTCAGGGACGGGTCGGTCTTGGCGTCGACGGTGTAGAGGCCGAATCGCGGTGAGAAGCTGCCCCATTCGTAGTTGTCGGTGAGGCTCCAGTAGTTGTAGCCGATGACGTTCATGCCGTCGGCCTTGGCGCGCTGCAGCCAGTAGACGGTGTCGCGCAGGTGGTCGGCGCGGTCGTAGCCGTCGAAGCGCGGGGCGGCGTTCTCGGTGGGCAGGCCGTTCTCCACCACGTAGATCGGCAGGCCCGGGAACTTCTCGGTGTAGTTGCGCAGGTTGTAGTAGATGCCCTCGGGTTCGATGGCGTTCTTCCACAGTTCGTCGCCGAGCAGTGCGGGGCTGGGCAGGTTCGTCAGGGACGCGCCGTAATAGAAGTCGACGCCGATGTAGTCCATCTTGCCCTTGATGCGATCGGCGAACATCATGTCGGTCAGGTCCTGCACGATCGGGTACTGCGCGATATTGCTGGTGACCTTCGCGCCGGGCTGGCGCGCGTGGATGTAGTCGTAGATCGAGTTGTGCGCCTGGACCATGCGGTCGAACATGGGCAGCGCGTCGAGCACCCCGATGTCACCGATCTTGATCGACTGCGCGACGTAGCCCATCGGTTCGTTGATGGTGACCCACATCGGGTCGTAGCTCGCGTACCGGTCGACGACCCGGCGCATATTGGCGAGCCAGTCCGACACGATGTCCTGTTTCTTCCAGCCGCCGCGATCGGCTTCCCAGCCGGGGATGACCCAGTGGTCGAGGGTCAGCATGGGGCGCATGCCCGCCGCGCGGATCTTCTGCAGAACCGTGTCGTAGAACTGGAAGTCGCGCTCGTCCCACACGCCCGCCTTCGGCTGCACGCGCGCCCATTCGATGCTGAGCCGGAAGACCTTCAGACCCATACCGGCGGCGAGGTCGATGTCCTCGGCGTACCGGTCGTAGAAGTCGACCGAGTTCAGGTAGGGGTCGTGCGCCTTCCCGGAGGTGGCGTACCGGCTCCAATTGCTGTCGGGCGCACGGCCTTCGGACTGGAACCCGGACATGGCGACGCCCCACATGAAGTCGGAGCCGAAGGGGTTCACCGTGGTCGGCGCGCCCGAACTGCCGGTGCCCGACCCGCTGGCGCTACCCGATCCCGAACCGCTGGAGCTACCCGAGCCCGCGCTGCCCGAGCCGGCGCTACCGGTTCCGGCGACGTCCGCGGGTGCGGAGGCCGCCACGGCGGACCCGCCCGCCACAATGGCCACGGCCGACAGAATCGAACACAGGACGCGCGTAGGTCTCATCGCGGCGGAATCTCCAGAACTGGTGCGGGCGCGGCGTGACGCCGCTGGGGTGGCCGCCCAGACTCTACTGGTCAATCGTCCAGAATGGGACCCTTTCGACTGGAACTCATTTCAGATCGGGTTTCCCGAAGGAATCGGGCGGGGTCAGGGCTTGCGAGCCAGGGCGGCGGAGATCAGCTGCTCCCAGACGCTCAGGTCGTGGTGGTCGCCGCCGATGCGGGACACACCTTCGGCGGTGGGTTCGGGGCGCCACAGGGGGCAGGGGACCAGACCGGGTTCGAGGATCTCGAGATTGCCGAAGAGGGCGAGGATCTCCTCGTCGGAGCGCCAGCGGCCGCGGCCGAAACTGGCCTGCAACTTCTGCTCGGCGAGGCGGGTCTCCTCGTTGAAGCCGGAACGGAAGTGGGAGATGTAGAGCATGCTGCCGGACGGGATCTGGTCGGCCCAGTAGCGGACGATCTGGTCGGGCTTCTCGTCATTGTTGAGGTGGTGCAGGATCGCGCTGAAGATCACCGCCACCGGACGGTCGAAGTCGATGAGCCGCTCCACTTCCGAGTGGTGGCGGATCTCCTCGGAGTCGCGCAGGTCCGCGTGCAGCACGGTGGTGTACTCGTCGGTCTCCAGCAGGGCGCGGCCGTGCGCCAGCACGATCGGGTCGTTGTCGACGTAGACCACGTGCGGATCGGTCTGGTGCCGCTGCGCCACCTGGTGCACATTGTCGGCGGTGGGCAGCCCACTGCCGATATCGATGAACTGGGTGATGCCCGCGCGGGAGATCTCGCCGATCGCGCGCACCAGGCAATTGCGATTGGCGTAGGCGATATCCACCGACCCCGGCAGATCCTTGATGAAGAAGTCCCCGATCTCCCGATCGGCGGCGTAATTGTCCTTGCCGCCCAATAGGTAGTCGTACACCCGGGCGATGCTGGGCTTGGACTGATCGATCTGCGGTTGTTCCATCTTCCTCATACCCCAATCGGAGGGACGCCTCGGTCGGAGTAATCCTATGGAAGAGAACGCCTTCCAGCGTGGGTTCGCGGCAACGTCCGATTCAGACGGCCCGCAGGCGGGTGCGGCTGGCGTAGACGTGTTCGGCGATGAGGGTCGCGATGCGGTCCGGGGCCTCCAACATCGGGACGTGTCCGACATCGTGGACCAGGATGCGGTCCGTGGATTCGGGGAGTTCCTCGAGAAAACGCTTCGCGTACACCCGATTCGGGATGATCCGGTCGTTCTCGCACAGCAGCAGCCGCACCGGCGTGCTCAGCGTGGACAGGTGCTCGAGGGCGGGGAAACGCAAGCCGCTCACCAGCATCGGCAGCAGGGCCTGGCAGTGCAGGGCCGAGGTGATGGCCGCCTCCAGCCCGGATCGTGAGGCCGCCTCGGTGTTCTTGGTGAGCAGCATGGCCACCGCCTGCCGGGTGAGCCCGCTGTAGGTGATCGCGTCGGGCAGATGCTTGCCGATCTCGACCAGCGGCACCAGCGCCGCGAACTTCAATCCCGCCCGCAGTTGCAGCAGCGAGGGGGATTGCCAGCCGCCAGCGGGCGCGATCGCCGTGAGGGTGCGGGCCCGGCCGCGGCGGGCGAGTTCGAAGCCGACCCAGCCGCCGAGCGAATTGCCCGCGATATGGCAGGTGCGCCAGCCCATCTCGTCGAGCTGGTCCTCGACCTTGTCGGCAAGGGCACTGATATCGATGAACCAGCCATCGAGCTCGGGCCCGCCCCAGTGTCCGGTGAATGCGGGAGCGAACACTTCGCAATGGCCGGCCATGCGTTGCGCTACCTGCTCCCAGCAATGTGGGGACATCATGAATCCGTGCAGGAGGAGCAGTGGTTCACCGGAGCCGGTGTGAATGGCCCGAACGGGCGCGCGCGGGGTGGAGGGCTTGGCGGTGCCTGACGTCATCGTCGTCACCCCTTCCTGGACCTCGATGTCCGTGAAGAGAGTCGGTAATGCGCATTGTACGGTCGTGAAGTGGCGAAAATCATCAGTACGTGCAACGTGAACGGAGTGCGTGCCGCCTCGGGCAAGGGACTGCTCGAGTGGCTGGCCGCTACCGAGGCCGATATCGTCTGCCTGCAGGAGACGCGGGCAACCGATGAGCAAACGCGTGGCGCACTAGCGCCCGCGCTGGACGCCGGATGGTTCCTCAGCCATGCCGAACCCGGTCTGAAGGGCCGCGCGGGCGTGGCCATCCTGTCCCGGCACCAGCCGGACGCGGTGCGGATCGGGGTCGGCCTGCTCGCCGACGGAACCTGGTCACCCGTCGAGGAATTCGCCACCCTGGGCCGCTATATCGAGGCCGATTTCGAGGACCTCACCATCGCCAGCGTCTACGTCCACACCGGCGAGGCCAGCACCCCGATGCAGGACGAGAAGTACCGCTTCCTCGACGCCATCGGCGCGCGCATGCTGGCCCACCCCGGCGAATTCGTGATCATGGGCGACTGGAACGTGGCGCACACCGAACTCGATATCAAGAATTGGAAGGGCAACGTCAAGAACGCGGGCTTCCTGCCGCAGGAACGCGCGTGGGTGTCGTCCATGCTGTCCGCCGGATACGCCGACGTGGTGCGAGACCTGCACCCGGGCGTGCCGGGACCGTACAGCTGGCACTCCTACCGCGGCCGCGCGTTCGACAACGACGCCGGGTGGCGCATCGACTACCAGCTGGCCCGCGGTGAGATCGCCGCGCGCGCCAAGCAGGCCGTCGTGGAACGCGCCGCCACCTATGCCGAGCGCTGGTCCGACCACGCGCCGGTGACGGTGCAGTACCGATGAAGAAGCTGTCGAAGAAGTCGAGCGCCTGGCTGACACTGGGCGTCGCGATCCTGCTGTTGCTCGTGGCCTTCATCGCCAATCGCGCCAACAACGATCATCCGCGGGACACGGGCAGCGCCAAGCCCGTCGCCACCTCGACGGTTCGGACCACCGCCAAGCCGGGCGGCGCGACCCCGGCTCCGGCCGACCAGGCCGCGCCGCCGTCCAAGGTCGCGGGCGTGCCCGACCGCGCCTACGCGACCCTGGTGGAGATCGACGCCGGACGCTGGCCGGATTCGGCCGATTCGCCCGGCACCAAAGGCGGTGACACCTGGCAGAACCGCGACGGCAGCCTGGCCCGCAGGGACGCCGCCGGGAAGGCCATCACCTATCAGGAATGGGATGTGAATCCCAAGCAGCGCGGCCAGACCCGCGATGCCGAACGCATCATCACCGGCAGCGACGGTTCGGCCTATTACACGGGGGACCACTACAAGACATTCACGAGGATGCGCTGATGACCGAGCCCACGCCGTTATCGCAGTTCCTCTCCGCCCCCGCCGCCGCCGAGATCTCCGATACCGCCGCGCGCACGGCCGCCCCCGTTCCCGTCCTGGGCGTGCTGCCCGTCGGCGCGGCCGAGTTCTCCGGCGTCCGCTACCGGATGCCGGACGGCTACCTGTGCCGGGAACTGCGCGGCCGCAAGATGCGCACGGTCACCGAGGTCTTCGACGAGTTCGCCGCGGCCTTCCAGTTCCCGTACTACTTCGGGGAGAACAAGGACGCCTTCGACGAATGCCTGCGCGACATCGACGACTTCGTCGGCGCCGCACCGGGATACGTGGTGGTCATCCGCAACGCGGCCCTCATGCTCGACCGGCAGCCCGGCGAACGCGACTGGTTCGCCGAGGCCATGACCGACTGCGCCGCCATCTGGGCCGCCCGCGGCATCCCGTTCCGCGTCGTCCTCCAGGACGCCACCCCGCCCGGGCTCCCGGTGATCCCCCTGTCCCTGGATCCGGAAACCTCCGCTTCCTGACTCCCGCCCGCCCAGCCCCGTCACTTCGAAGAGGCCGGGCGGTTTCGTATTCGGGCGGGGCCGGTTGGACCTATAGTCGCTGACAGTGTGTCGAGCGAGTAGGGAATCGGTGTGATCGAGCGTCGGAATGTGTTGCGGGGCGGGGTGATTCTGGCGACCGCGGGGGTGCTGGCCGCGTGCGGGACGCCGCGGCGGGAGCGCGCGACCGCGGCGTCGGGCAGCGTGGCCTGGGAATACAAGGCTGACAGCGCGGTCAAGGGGGTGCGGTACGGGGCCGGGACGGTCGTGGCCGAATCCGACTCGACGCTGACGGGGATCGATGCCAAGGCCGGGCGGGAATTGTGGCGGCTGCCGATCACGACGCCCGGCATCGGGCAGCGATCCTGCCTGTGGAACGGCGCGCTGGTCGCGCCCGGCGCCGAACCCGACGCAGCCGGTGACCGGGTGGTGGCCGTGGATCTGGCGTCCGGGCAACGGAAATGGGTCTTCGACGCGCCCGACGGCGTGACGGTCGCCGGCGTGTACGGGGTTCGGGACCAGGTGCTATACCTCATCGCGGCCGACCACGGTGGTCAGGGGCGGGAAGCGTGGGCCGTGGACATGGCGAGCAAGACGGTCCGCTGGCGGGTGCCCTGCGAGAGTGACGGACTGACCGTGCCCGAGAGCGGTTCGCTGCTGTACAACCAGAAACCGGGCAGCGGCGGCGATATCGTCGCGCTCGACCGGGAGACCGGTGAGACGGCCTGGTCGCGGGCGGGCGACAGCGCTGTCTCGGCGAGCACCATCGCTTCCGGCCTGGTCAAGGGCGCGGTGCTGGCCAGCGACGGCGCGCACACCGTGTCCGGCCTCGACCCGAAAACCGGTGCGGCGTTGTGGACCACACCCACCCTGCCCTACGCGGCCGGCACGGTCTTCGGCTCCGGCGACGCCTACTTCCTGTGCGACGGTTCGAAACTGCACGCCATGAGCCCCGGCGGCGACATCTCCCCGCTCTGGAGCCTCACCGTCTCCGACAAGGGCGACGCCGTGGACGCGGCCGGTTACGGCTCCGCGGGGTCGTTCTACCTGCTGGCCGCCCGCACCCTGCGCGCGATCGACGCCCGCACCAGCAAAATCCGCTGGATGCAGACGATTCCGGACAAGTCGGGCCAGGAGGTCCACTTCGCCGTCGGCGACACCCACTGCTACGTGGAATCCACCGCCGATCCCGCGACGGTCACCGCCATCGCGCGCTGATCAGCGGCGCAGTCCGCGGGCCAGGTCCTCGCCGAGCAGGACGAAGATGTCGGTGGTGGCGTCGACGAGGTCTTCGCGGGTCATGGGGAGATCGCCCTGGAGCCAGGCGGAGAGGGTGTGGACCAGGCCGCCGACCAGGTAGTTCGCGCGGAAGCCGATCAGGGCGTCGGGTTCGGCCTCGGCGATGCCGTAGAAGTCGATGCCCTCGGCGGCCACCAGATTCGCGAACGCCTTGATGGTGTGGGTTGTGCGGGTGCGCAATTCGGGGGTGGCGGTGCTGACGACCAAGGCCACCCGGGCCTTGCGGGGGTCGTCGGTGAGGACGCCGATGCCGGCGCTGATGGCGGCGTGCGCCTTGGCGCGGGTGTCGTCGGGGGCGGCGTGCAGGCCCGCGATCAGGGCGGCGGCCAGTTCCTCGGCGATGGTGTCGAACAGGGCCGACAGCACGGCGTCGCGGCCGTCGAAGTTCTCGTAGTAGTAGCGCTCGTTGAGGCCCGCGCCGGTGCACAGCGCGGAGACGGTGAGTTTGTCGAGGCCCTGGGTGCCGAGGATGTCGAGAGCCGCGCCGATCAGGGCAGCGCGGCGCTGGGTGCGCCGTTCGTCGGCGGAGACGCCGCCGTAGGTCCGTTGCCCGGTCACGAACCGATTCTGGCACGGGAGCGATTCTGGTAGAAGGTCTTGCCAGAATCCGTGATCTGGGGGACTCTGTTTCCAGATGTGGTGGCGGCCATCACACCGGACCGGGAGGCAACGATGCCTGCACAGAGTGGCTACTTCTCCGACGACTCGATGATCCGGCGGGTCATGCGCAAACGCGCGGTCGGAGTCACCTACGGCCAGCGGGCGCTGGTCATCGGCGCGGTACATCCACTGCTCTACGTCGGGACCGCCGAGAACACCCAGCACCGGACCACCCCGTACACCCGCCTGGCCCTCACCGGCCGCCTGTTCGAGGCCGTCTCCCTGGGCACCCGCGAAGAAGCCGACCGCGCACGGGAATTCACCCGCAAGCGCCACGCCCCCGTCGAGGGCGCGCTGCCCGAGTCCGCGGGCACGGCCAACCCGGCGGGCACCCGCTATTCCGCCCACGACCCGCACCTGATGTTCATGACCATGGCCTTCACCTTCGACTCCGCCGAGGTCATGCACGATCTGCTGGTCCGCCGCCTCACCCCGACCGAGCGCGAGGGCCTCTACCAGGACTACGTGCGCTGGGGCGAACTGTTCGGCATGCCGCGCACCGCCGCGCCCTACACCTACCGCGAATTCCGCGACTACTTCGACGGCTACCTGGCCTCCGACGAACCCCACCTCACCGGCGAGGCCAAACTGGTCGGCTCCTACCTGATGGGCCAGCGCGTCCCCCACCCCCTCCCGATGCCCGCCCAGCAGGCCCTCTCCGGCTTCTCCCTCCTGGTCCAGGGCAGCCTCCCCAAGCGCATCCGCGACATGTACGACCTGTCCTGGGGTCTGCGCGAGGAGGTCGCCTTCCGTGGCCTGGCCCGCGCGGTCCGCACCGCCCACATCTCCCCGCCCCTGGTCGGCAACCCGCTCAACGCCCCCATGACCGGCCCCAGCTACCCGCTGTACAAGCTGGTCACCCGCCGTGAACAGCGCCTGATCGGCTCCGGCCGGGCCAGTATGCCGGGGGTGGATCCGCGCTCGTATTCGGACCGAATCGGCGCTTGACCAGCTGATTCTGCCGAACAGCAGTGGTTCGCGGCGTCCCGATTCTTGACGGCGCTCCGGCCTCCCCGCGCTTGGAGCGGAAGCGGGAGCGAAGCGGAGGAGCGGAGGAGGGAAGAATCGGGACCAGTGGCCGCGAACCCGCCCCGGAGCGCAGCGGAGGGGCAAATTAAGCTCGGCGTATGTCGAGTCCTGAGCCGACCGCTGAGCGTAAGCAGCGGGTACTGTCCGGAATCCAGCCCACCAGCGATTCCTTCCACCTCGGCAACTACCTTGGCGCGCTGCAGTATTGGGTGCGGCTGCAGGACGATTTCGACGCCTTCTATTTCATCCCCGACCTGCACGCCATCACCGTGCCGCAGGATCCCAAGGAGCTGCGCAAGCGGACCAAGGTGTCGGCGGCGCAGCTGCTGGCTCTGGGCGTCGACCCCAAGAAGTCGACGCTGTTCGTGCAGTCGCAGGTGCCCGAGCACGCCGAGCTGACCTGGGTGCTGAACTGCATCACCGGCTTCGGCGAGGCGAGCCGGATGACCCAGTTCAAGGACAAGTCGGTCAAGCAGGGCGCGGACAACGCCACGGTCGGCCTGTTCACCTACCCGGTGCTGATGGCCGCCGACATCCTGCTCTACCGGCCCCAGTTGGTTCCTGTCGGTGAGGATCAGCGCCAGCACCTGGAGCTGACCCGAAACCTGGCGCAGCGCTTCAACACTCGCTACAAGAAGACCTTCGTGGTGCCCGAGGCGCACATCGTGACCGGCACCGCCAAGATCTACGACCTGCAGGACCCGACCTCGAAGATGAGCAAGTCGGCGGCCTCGGACTCGGGTCTGCTGAGCCTGCTCGACGACCCGAAGGTCTCGGCCAAGAAGATCCGCTCCGCAGTCACCGACACCGAACGCGAGATCCGCTACGACCCGGAGACCAAAGCGGGCGTGAGCAATCTGCTGGTCATCCTGAGCTCGCTGACCGACACTCCGATCGTCACGCTCGAACAGGACTACGCCGGCAAGGGTTACGGTGACCTGAAATCGGATACCGCCGACGCGCTCATCGAGTTCGTGACACCGCTGCGCGCGAAGGTGCAAGAATACATGTCTGACCAGGGTGAACTCGATCGTGTCCTCGCCGCCGGAGCCGAGCGGGCACGGGAGGTCGCCGGGCGGACTCTCGCGCAGGTGTACGACCGGGTGGGGTTCCTCGCCCGCTGACCCGGCCGCCGCGCGTCCAGGTGTGCGGAGGTGGCGGTGTTCGGGAATCTCGTCGAGAACGTCGAGACGTGGATAAGGACGCAGATCCGGCGACGGCCCTGGCTCGACCATATGGTCCGGGCCGGCGGCCGGTATCAGCGGCAGCGCGGCGACTACTACGCCGCCGGCATCACCTATTTCACGGTGCTGTCGCTGTTCCCGCTACTCATGGTGGGATTCGCGGTGGCGGGCTTCGTGCTGTCACGGAATCCGCAGTGGCTCACCGACATCCAGGACAAGATCGTCGAGAACATTCCGGGCGCCGCGGGCAGCTCCATCAACGATCTGATCCACCAGGCCGTGAATTCGCGGGCCGGCGTGGGCACCATCGGTCTGCTGGCCGGCGCGTACGCCGGGCTCGGCTGGATCGCCAACCTGCGGGCCGCGCTCACCGAGCAGTGGGATCAGCCCAGTAAGAAGCGGAACTGGTTCGTATCCAAGGCGTCCGACCTGCTGGCGCTGATCGGGCTGTTCCTGGCCATCCTCGTCTCGCTGGGCCTGTCCGTGCTGGCGTCGAGCGGGCTGATCAGGAGCCTGCTGGATCGCCTGCACATCCATCAGACGGCTTGGATGACCGCGCTGCTCACGCTGGTGTCGCTACTGCTCGCGGTGTTCGCCAACTGGGCGGTCTTCGCGTGGATGATCGCGCGGCTGCCGCTGCACCCGGTCACCTTCCGCAGCGCGGCCCGCGCGGCCCTGATGGCCGCGGTGGTGTTCGAGGCGTTCAAACAGCTGGCCACGATCATCCTGCGATCGGTGGTGAACGGCCCGGCGGGCGTGGTGTTCGGTCCGATCATCGGGCTCATGGTGTTCAGTTACTTCACCGCGCGGATCATCCTGTTCGCCACCGCCTGGGCGGCCACCGCCTCGGACAACGAAGTGGCCGAGGACATTCCGGCGCCCGCTCCGGCGGTCATCCGGCCGCGGATGACGGCGGCGGGCTTCCCGGCGGGAGCGGGTGCGGCGGTGTTCGGAGCGGGAGCGTTTGCGGGAGTGCTGCTTTCGATGCTGCGCCGCCGCTGACTAGCAGTGGCTGCGCAGGTTCATCTTCGCGACCAGCGGGTAGAGGTTCTTGTTGAACGAGCCGTCGGCGAACCAGCGGTACTTCTTGTGCTTGTCGGGCAGGTTCTGGGAGAACTTCGCCTGGTCGTTGTAGTCGTAGTAGTGCACATTGTGCAGCGTGGTGAGCACCGCGCCATTGCTGTCGCGCAGCTCCGCCCACATCAGCCAGGCGTCGTCGTTGCTCGACGAGGTGACGGTGCCGTCGAACCAGGCGTGCCCGTCGGAGTCGATGGTCCACTTGGCGCCGCCGAACAGGGTGCAGTCGCCGCTGTGCAGGTCGTGGTCCCAGGAGTACCACTTCTGGGCGGCCGCGGACGCGGGTCCGGCGGAGGTGGTGGCGCCGAAGACGCCGAGGGCGAGCACCGCGGCGGCCAGCGGGGCCAGGCGGCGCAGGCGGGAGCTGCGGGTGGTTGTCATGGTGGGGTCCCCTCCAGAGTCGTGACCGGGATTCCGGCGTGTGACCACCGTGCGAGGACGCACCAATGGGGAACCAATGACGGACCAACGACCGCCGATCAGCGGCGGCGGCTCAGCCTCCGCGCCGCCAGCAGCAGCGCCACGACCAGGAAGACGCCGCCGACGATGAGCACGGTGCGCAGATCCTGGTGGTCACCCGAGCCGGTGTCCGACTCCGGGGCGGCCTCCGACTGCGGCGCGGGCGGACTGGCCAGTGCCACCGAGGGATTCGCCGCGGCGGACCCGTCGGGCATGGTGCCGATACTCGACCCGGCCGGGAGCGCGTAGGCCCAGTCGAGCAGTTTGGCCGCCTGCTCCCACGGCCGGAACGGCCGCACGTCCGCTTTGAGCAGGCTCACCACATAGCGGCGGCCATTGCGTTCGGCGGCCGCCACGAAGGTCTGCCGGGCGTCGTCGGTGTAGCCGGTCTTGCCGCCGATCGCGCCGTCGTACTCGAAGAGCAGATGGTTGTCGTTGGCGATGGGGAAGCCGGGATGATCCTTGTCGCCGGGGATCTTCGGGTCGGCGGGGAAGCCGGGGAAGTCCACCTGCTCGGTGTGGATCAGCTCCGCGAACAGCGGCAGCGTCATGGAATGCCGGAACAGCATGGCCAGGTCGTAGGCCGAGGTGCTCATGCCCGGCCCGTCCAGCCCGGACGGGCTGGCGGCGCGAGTGTCGAACGCCTGCAACCGTTTCGCCATCGCGTTCATCTTCGCGACGGTGGCGTCGTCGCCACCCAGCTGGGTCGAGATGGCATGCGCCGCATCGTTTCCCGACGCCATGATGAGCGCCTGGAACAGCTGCTTGTTGGTGTACTTGCCGCCCGGGCCGATGCCGACCCGGGTGCCGTCGGCGTTCGCGTCGTCCTGGGTGCCGGTCACCACGGTGTCCAGGTCCAGGGCCGGGATCGCCACCGCCGCCAGCAGCACCTTGATGGTGGAGGCGGGGCGATACCGGCCGTGTGGATCCTTGGCCGCGAGGACCGCGCCGGAGTCCAGGTCCGCCACCTCCCACGCCGTCGCCGAAATCCCTTCCGGCAGCGGCGCGGCCCCCGCCGGCAGGATCACCCCGCACCCGCCCAGCCGCTTGCCCCCGATGGGCGGGTCCGGGATCGGCAGGGCCGCCGGAGCCTGCTGCCCGGGTTCGGGCACCTCGGAGGAGTCGATGGGGGACGGCGGTGTGGTCTTGTTCGGGCAGGTATCGGTGTTGGGGGTGGTGAACGGCGTCGTGGTGGACGGCGCGGTGGTCGACGGCTCGGCCCCCGCGGTTCCCGGTAGCACCGGCCCGAAGGCGGTGCCCGAGAACGCGGTGAGGCCCGTCGCGAGCGTCGCGGCGGCGAGAAGGCGCGAATACCTGCGGTTACTCATCGCGCCCGACTTTATCGCCTAGTTGGCGGAGTGGTTGACAGGGCAGCCGTGGGCGAGCGGGCCGAGCAGCTTGTTGTTGTCGTAGAAATGCTCGAGCTCGACGATGCGCAGGTCCTCGGAGACCTTGGCGATGGTCACGCCGGTCATCTCGATGAGCTCGCCGGTGGGCTGGTGGCCCTTGTACTCGCCCTCGTAGCGACCCCAGTGGCGCCACTTGAAGGTGACGGTCGGCGGGCCGGACAGCACCTCGAGGACCTCCCAGAAGAAGCCGCCGGGGAACGCGGTGTGGAAGATCTTGTGCGAGGACTCGAAGTCCTCACCGGCGACGTCGTAGAAGGGGTTCTCGCCGATCAGGATGTTGTAGGACCCGATGCGCGCGAATTCCTCGGCGTCCTGCCACTGGCCGCCGTTGACGCGGCCACGGTAGTGCTCGGCCACCAGGGAGACCCACTTGGCGGGGTCCTTCTTGTGCGAGACCTCCATCTCGAAGACCTTCACGAGCTCTTCGACGATGTGCTCCAACGAATCCGGCGCGTGCTGGGTGCTCCGCTCGACCGGAATGACTTCCTTGCTGAGGTGGTAGTCGGGCGCGCCCTCACGCCAGTCCTCCGGCGCGGCCGCGGCGATCACGGCGTCGCGGCCCTGCAGGTGCAGGGGGGTCTCGACGGATTCTGTTGCTTGGTCGGTCATTTCGTGCCTCACGTGTCCAGACCCTTTGTGGGGTCGTCGATCTCGAAAACGGACCGCATGACGGTAACAGCAGGAAGATGCCGTGTCGCGACGAGCATTTGAGACATCTGTACCAAAGGGCGGAATGGTGACACACCCCATTGCAGCCCCTCTGAACCCATGACATGACAAGAATTGACAGTCTCTCCAAAATGAGAGACTCTCTCATTAACGAGAAGCAATCAAATGATTGGAACTGTCATGAAAGCTGAGGGAATGCGCCGCTGGCTGGCGCTGGGAGCCCTGGCCATCTCCATGCTGACCATCGGGCTCGATGTCACCGTCCTCACCGTCGCCCTGCCCACCCTGGCGACCGACCTGCACGCCGACACCTCCGCGCTGCAGTGGTTCAGCAGCGCGTACACCCTGGCCCTGGCCGCCTTCATGCTCCCGGCGGGCGCCCTCGGCGACCGGTTCGGCCGCAAGAAGTTCCTGCTCGGCGCGCTGGTGTTGTTCGGAGTGGCCTCCGTCGCCTGCGCCTTCGCCGCCACCTCCGGCCAGCTCATCGCCGGGCGTGTGGTGCTCGGGCTGGCGGCAGCGGTCACGATGCCGCTGTCCATGGCTGTGTTGCCCACGCTGTTCCCGGAACCGGGGGAGCGACAGCGGGCTCTCACCATCTGGATCACCTCCACCGCCGTCGGCCTGCCGCTGGGCCCGATCGTCGGCGGCTGGCTGCTGCAGCACTACTGGTGGGGTTCGGCGTTCCTGCTCAATGTGCCGCTGGTGATCGTCGGCGCGCTCGCCGTCGCCCTGCTGGTGCCGGAATCCAGCAGCGGCAGCCGATTCCGCATCGACCTGCCCGGCGCACTGCTGTCGGCGGCCGGAATGCTCGGTGTCACATACGGTTTCATCCGCTGCGGTCAGGAGGGCTGGGGCGATGCCGTGGCCTGGACCGCCATCGCCGCGGGCGCCGCGCTGGGCGGGGCGTTCGTGCTGTGGCAGCGCCGTACCGCGCACCCGCTGGTCGACCTGGGCCTGTTCGCCGAGCCCGGATTCCGGTGGGGCACCGTGTTCATGATCCTGGTCAACTTCGCCATGTTCGGGCTCTTCTTCACCATGCCGCAGTACTTCCAGGCGGTACTGGGCGCGGACACCTTCGGCAGCGGCCTGCGCCTGCTACCGCTCATCGGCGGCCTGGCCGTCGGGTCCCGGCTGGTGGACCGGCTGCTGCCCAAGGTGGGCGTGCGGGCGGTGCTGGTCGCCGGATTCGGGCTGCTCGCAGCCGGTCTCGGGCTGGCGGCGCTGATCACCGTGGACAGCGGGTACGGGTTCGCGGCCATCGGGCTGGTGTTGCTGGGCGTGGGCATGGGCTTCGTGATGCCCGCCGCCATGGGCGCGGCGACCGACGACCTGACCCCCGAGCGCGCCGGGTCCGGCTCGGCGCTGTTGCAAGCCCTCCGGCAGGCGGGCGGCACCATCGGCGTCGCCATCCTCGGCACGGTGCTGTCCACCCAATACCGTTCGGGGCTGGGCGAATTCGATCGGGAGCCGATCTCGGACGGGGTGAACGCCGGGGTCGGCGTGGCCCGCAAGCTCGGCGACCCGGCGCTGCTGGCCCAGGTGCAGAGCGCGTTCGTCGACGGCATGAGCGCGATGCTGTGGGTGTGCACCGCCATCTGCGCGGCCGCCGCGGTGCTGGCCGCCGTGGTGATCCGCCGCAAGGATCCGGTCGTGCTCGCCGATATCGATGCGGGACAATCGGTCCATGTCGGCTGAGACTGCCTCCGCGACGCCCCCGGCCCCGGCGAAAGCCGCGGCCGGGGGCGGCCTGCGTGAACGGAAGAAGGAACGCACCCGCCGGACCATTCGCACCGAGGCGTTCCGGCTCTTCCGGGAGCAGGGCTACACCGAGACCACGGTCGAGCAGATCGCGGCAGCCGCCGACATCTCGCCGAGCACTTTCTTCCGCTACTTCCCGTCCAAGGAGCAGGTCGCGCTCGCCGACGACCTGGACCCGCT
Source organism: Nocardia sp. NPDC005746 (assembly GCF_040630785.1). Classification (NCBI taxonomy): domain Bacteria; kingdom Bacillati; phylum Actinomycetota; class Actinomycetes; order Mycobacteriales; family Nocardiaceae; genus Nocardia; species Nocardia sp. NPDC005746. The sequence continues at coordinate 136,033 of NZ_JBEXYE010000009.1, read as the reverse complement.
GATGATCGCGGCCATCGAGTCCCAGCCCCGCGACATCACCCTGCTGGCCGCCTTCAAACAGGCCACCCTGGACGCCTTCGCCGCGCTCACCCCCGAGGAGTACGCGTTCGAGAAGGAGCGCATCGAACTGCTCTACTCGGTGCCGGAGCTGCGCGGCGCGGTCACCCAGGAGATCCAGCGCAACCTGGTGATGGTCACCGAGATCGCGGCCCGCTGGACCGGCCGCGCCGCCGACGACTTCGAGGTGATGGCCTTCGCCGGCGCGCTCACCGGGGCCATGATGGCGTTCATCGACCAGTATCCGTTCTCGCCGGATCAGATCGTGCGGGTCATCGACTTCCTCGACGGGGGACTCACCTCGCTCTAGACGGGTTCGACGCCCACCAGTCGCGCCACCGTGTCGTCGGTCATGGTCTCGAAGAACCCGCCCACCACGTCCTCGATCTCGGTGACCGACTCGGCGCAGTACAGCACCGGCTGATAGTGCGTGATGTCGTAGACGATGGTGCCCATGGCGTGGATGTCCAGCGGCCGCAGGTCGGCGTCGCGGAACTCCTCGATCTCCCCGTACGAGGAGAGCAAACCCGCACCGTAGCAACGCACGTCGCCGTGTTCGCGCAGCACCCCGAACTCGAGCGAGAACCAGAACACATCGGCCAGGAACTTCAGCGCCCGCTCGGTCTCCAGCCGGGCCACCGCCGCGCCGACCGTCTCGTAGAGGGCCGCGAAGCGCGGGCTGGCCAATTGGTTGGCGTGGCCGATGATTTCGTGGATGGCGTCCGGCTCGGGCGTGTACAGCGGCGCCGAGTGGTGGCGAATGTACTGGGTGGAGTGGAAGGTGCGGTCCGCGAAGGAGCCGAAGAACTGCCGCAGCGGCACCAGCCCGGCGGCGGGCGCGTACCGGAATCCGGTGAGCGGCACCAGTTTCGCGGACACCTCGTCCAGTTGTGGAATGTGATCCGCCGGCAGCCCCAGCCGCTCGGCCGCGTCGATGACCTCCGCACACGCGTACTTCGCCCGCTTGCGGGCCAGCTCGGCGGACACGATCCGCCACACTTCCTGCTCCTCGGCGGTGTACTCGACGTGCGGCACCGGATCGCCCGGCCGGTACTCCAGGGCCATGGCCGCGATGGCATTGCGGCGGGTCCGGTACGCCGGATCGTGCACGCCCGGATGCTCGTCGCTCAAGTGCACAGTCACATCGCCGTCGGCCCCCTTGGTGACCGGCGAGTACAGCTGCGCCTCGGTGAACATACTTCGATGCAAGCACCGCCCGGTGATCTAAACAACGAACGACGGCCCAGCTGGTCAGTTTGACCAGCCGGGCCGCCGTTTTATCCGTGAATTCCCAATGGTGATCCACCGTCAGCTAGGCATTCGGTCCCGTTTGCAGCCGGGCCGAACACCGCGCTCAGGTCAGCGGGCCGCGTGCTCGGGGTCGAGCAGCGCCGGCACCCGGGTCTCCCGGTCCGGGCCCGTGACCTCCGCCAGGAAGTCCCGGCTGAACAGCGCCGACAGGATCGCGATGCCGCCGCGGTGAATCCGGAACTCGCTCTTGGCGGCGGAACCGGTCAGCCGGATGACGCGGCCCTCGGCGCGCAGCGGGCGGGTCATGTCCTTGACCCGGCCCCGCCCGGTCCACGCCAGTTCGGAGGCGTCGATGACCGCGTCCTCGGGGACCAGCAGTTTCACCATGGCGTGATCGAGGTCGGCGTGGATCACGATCTCCCCGTCACCGGTGATCCGCGGCGAGCGCAGGTCGAGGACGGCGCTGCCGTAGCGGACCTTCACCTGGAAGGCAGCGGCGTCGGTCCAGTCGCCGAGGTGCTTGATGGTGTCGTGATCGGTGTGGATCTTCACGGTGTCGGTGGTCTTCATGGCCTTGGTCCCTTCGGGGAGTCGGTGCTGGTCGGGTTCGCCTGCTCCTCGATAGTGACATGGAGACTAGTTGCAAAGCAACTAGTTCTGAGAAACTAGTTTTCGGGCACCTAGTAAGGTGGTTGACATGACAGCTTCGACTCCGGCCACGCGGTTCAAGCGCTCGCCCTTGGCCATGGCGGTGCTCGGCATCCTGCACCTGGAACCGATGCACCCCTACGCCATCCAGCGCCGGATCAAGGAGTGGGGCAAGGACAAGGTCATCAATGTCGGGCAGCGGGCCCAGCTGTACAAGACGATCGCGCGATTGCAGGAGGCGGGACTGGTGGCGGTCCGCGAGACCGGCCGCGACCAGCAGTACCCCGAGCGCACGGTCTACGAGATCACCGACGACGGCCGCACCGCCTGCCTCGCGTGGATCAACGACATGGTCGCGACGCCGCGCGACGAATTCCCGGAATTCCCTGCGGCACTGTCGTTTCTGATGCTGCTGCCGCCCGACGCGGCCCGGATCGAACTCGGACGGCGGGCCGACGCCGTGCGTGTCGCGCTCGAGGAGATCGACGCGGGCCTGGCGGGGGCCGCCGAATTCGGCCTCCCGCGTGTCGTGTTGCTCGAGGACGAGTATCAGCGCGCCGTCACGGCAGCCGAATTGAACTGGCTGCACGGGGTTCTCGCGGATCTCGCCGACGGCAGCCTCACCTGGTCCTGGGAAATGCTGGCCCCATTCCAGGATCGGTCCCCGGCCTGACCAACGAAAGCCGCCCGCATCCGAAGATGCGGGCGGCCTTGGTATTTCGGCTACGTCGGAACTAGCGGGCGAACAGCAGCGCGCGCTTGACTTCCTGGATCGCCTTCGTCACCTCGATGCCACGGGGGCACGCGTCGGTGCAGTTGAAGGTGGTGCGGCAGCGCCACACACCCTCGACATCGTTGAGGATGTCCAGACGCTCGCGGGCGCCCTCGTCACGGCTGTCGAAGATGAAGCGGTGCGCGTTCACGATCGCGGCCGGGCCGAAGTAGCTGCCGTCGCTCCAGTACACGGGGCAGGAGGTGGTGCAGCAGGCGCACAGGATGCACTTGGTGGTGTCATCGAAGCGGGCGCGGTCGTGCTGGGACTGGATGCGCTCGTAGGTCGGCTCGTTGCCCTTGGTGATCAGGTAGGGCTTGACCGCCTTGAACGCGTCGAAGAACGGCTCCATGTTCACCACGAGGTCCTTCTCCACGGGCAGGCCGCGGATCGGCTCGACGGTGATCGTCAGATCCTTGCCGCCCTTGGGCAGCATGTCCTTCATGAGGATCTTGCACGCCAGGCGGTTGACGCCGTTGATGCGCATGGCATCCGAGCCACACACGCCGTGCGCGCAGGAGCGACGGAAGGTGAGCGTGCCGTCCAGGTAGGACTTGATGTAGATCAGCACGTTCAGGAACCGGTCGGTCGGCAGTACGGGGACCTTGAACTCGTCCCAGTGCTGGCCCTGCCCGTCCTCCGGGTTGAAGCGGGCGACCTTGACGGTGATCAGGGTCGACCCGTCCGGCACCGGAGCCGGCTTCTGCGGCGTTTCAGCGACAGCAGTCATCAGTACTTACGCTCCATCGGCTCGTAGCGGGTCTGCACAACCGGCTTGTAGTCCAGGCGGATGTCGGAGATGAGCTCCGGGCTCTGCTTGTAGGCCATGGTGTGCCGCATGAAGTTGACGTCGTCGCGGTCCGGGTAGTCCTCGCGCGCGTGGCCGCCACGGGATTCCTTGCGGTTCACCGCACCCGCCACGGTCACCTCGGCCAGCTCCAGCAGGAAGCCCAGCTCGACGGCCTCGAGCAGGTCGCTGTTGTAGCGACGGCCCTTGTCCTGCACGGTGATCCGCGAGTAGCGCTCCTTGAAGACCTGGATCTCCTCGAGCATGGACTTCAGCGACTCCTCGGTGCGGTACACACCGGCCTTGTCGTCCATGGAGTTCTGCAGCTCGGTGCGGATGTCGGCAACGCGCTCGTTGCCGTGCTCGCCCAGCAGGTTGGCCAGCCAGTCCTGCACCATCTGCGCCGGGTTCTCCGGCATGTCGACGAACTCGGCGCGCTGCGCGTACTCGGCGGCCGCGATGCCCGCGCGCCGGCCGAACACGTTGATGTCCAGCAGCGAGTTGGTGCCCAGACGGTTGGCGCCGTGCACGGAGACACAGGCGCACTCACCGGCGGCGTACAGGCCGGGCACGATGTCGGTGTTGTTGCGCAGCACCTCGCCGCGGATGCGGGTCGGGATGCCACCCATCACGTAGTGACAGGTCGGCATGACCGGCACCGGCTCCTTGACCGGGTCGACGCCCAGGTAGGTGCGGGCGAACTCGGTGATGTCGGGGAGCTTCTCCTCGAGCACGTCCTCACCGAGGTGGGTCACGTCGATGAGCACGTAGTCCTTGTTCGGGCCCGCGCCGCGGCCCTCACGGACCTCGAGCACCATGGAGCGCGCGACGATGTCACGCGGCGCCAGGTCCTTGATGGTCGGCGCGTAGCGCTCCATGAAGCGCTCACCGGAGGCGTTGCGCAGGATGCCGCCCTCACCACGCACCGCCTCGGAGATGAGGATGCCCAGGCCCGCGAGGCCTGTCGGGTGGAACTGGTGGAACTCCATGTCCTCCAGCGGAAGTCCCTTGCGGAACACGATCGCCATGCCGTCACCGGTGAGGGTGTGGGCGTTGGAGGTGGTCTTGTACATACGACCCGAACCACCGGTGGCGAAGATGATCGACTTCGCGTGGAACACGTGCAGCTCGCCGGTGGCCAGCTCGTAGGCGACGACGCCGGTCGCGATCGGGCCGTTGGGGCCGTCGGACAGGATCAGGTCGAGCACGTAGAACTCGTTGTAGAACTCCACGTCGTGCTTGACGCAGTTCTGGTACAGCGTCTGCAGGATCATGTGGCCGGTGCGGTCGGCGGCGTAGCACGCGCGACGCACGGGCGCCTTGCCGTGGTCACGGGTGTGGCCACCGAAGCGACGCTGGTCGATCTTGCCTTCGGGCGTGCGGTTGAACGGCAGGCCCATCTTCTCCAGGTCGAGCACGGCGTCGATGGCTTCCTTGGCCATGATCTCCGCGGCGTCCTGGTCGACCAGGTAGTCACCACCCTTGACGGTGTCGAAGGTGTGCCACTCCCAGTTGTCCTCTTCCACGTTCGCCAGCGCGGCGCACATGCCGCCCTGCGCCGCACCGGTGTGAGAACGAGTCGGGTAGAGCTTGGTCAGGACGGCGGTGCGCACCCGAGGACCGGCCTCGATCGCCGCACGCATTCCAGCGCCACCGGCACCGACGATGACGACGTCGTAGCGGTGCTCCTGAATCGGTCGGGATTCACTCATCGAGGTGGCCTGTTCCTAACTGATGTTGGGGTCGAAGGTGAAGATCACGTAGGTGCCGGTGACCATGACCAGGATCATGGACACGACCAGCGCGGCCTTCAGCCAGAAGCGGGTGGAGTCCTTGCGCGCGTAATCGTCGATCACGGTGCGCAGGCCGTTGCCGCCGTGCAGCTGGGCCAGCCACAGCATGGTGAGGTCCCAGAGCTGCCAGAACGGGGAGGCCCAGCGGCCGGCGACGAACGCGAAGTTCAGGCGGTGCACGCCGCCGTCGAGCATCAGCATGATCGTCATGTGGCCGATGACCAGGATGACCAGCAGCAGGCCCGAGGCACGCATGAAGAGCCAGGCGTACTTCTCGAAGTTGTTGCCGCCGGCGCGGCGGGGGGCGCGCGGGGCGTCGAGCGAGGCGGGGCGGTCGTAGGACTTACCGAGAACAGGTGCGGTCATGTCGGCTCTCAATTCGTCAGCAGGTAGAAGAACTGGCGGCCGACACCGGCACCGGCGACGACGATCCAGATCGCGAGCACGATCCAGAGCATCTGGCGCTGGTAGCGCGGGCCCTGCGACCAGAAGTCGACGAGGATGATGCGGATGCCGTTGAACGCGTGGAACAGCACGCAGACGACGAGACCCATCTCCATGAGGGCGACGACGGGGTTCTTGTAGGTCTCGATCGCGCGGTCGTAGGTGTCCGGGCTGACTCGCACCAACGCGGTATCGAGGACGTGGACGAACAGGAAGAAGAAGATCGTCACGCCGGTGATGCGGTGCAGTGCCCAGGACCACATGCCGGGGTCGCCTCGGTACAAGGTTCGCTTCGGCTTGGCCGGAGCTTCTAGCGTGGTCATAGAGTGCGGTGCCTCCAACGTCGTTGATGGACCCGGTCAGAATCCGGCCGCGGAGCCTTCGGACTGTCGAAACCACCTGCTCACGAGCGGAATCAACATCCGGTGGCAGTGCTGCAGGCCCGTTGTCGGGAACCTGAACCGATCTGTCCTGAACTCTAAACCCAGCTTTGGAGGGGAACTAATTCGGCGTGCCGCTCGTTGGCTCAAATTGTTGTGAGTTAGGTTTGCCTTTCCTGATTTTCGCGACCAGGCAGAACGCGTAACACGGGCGTGCTGTCACGTCCATAGGAGGATGGTCCGAAATGTCCGAAATTGACTGGAAATCCCTGCGTTACAAGGCTTTTGAAGTTATGCAAGAGGCGTATGCCCCCTATTCCGGATTCCCCGTCGGGGCCGCGGCTCTCACCGCCGACGACCGCGTGGTGAGCGGCTGCAATGTGGAAAATGTCTCATACGGTTTGGGCCTCTGCGCCGAATGTGTACTGGTCGGTAACTTGATTTCGGGCGGCGGCGGGCGACTCCGGGCGGTCTCGATCTGCGATTCGCGGGGCGCGGTGCTCATGCCCTGTGGACGCTGCCGCCAGATTCTGCTCGAGCACGGCGGCGGCGATTTGCTCGTCGATCACCGCGACGGGCCCGTCACCCTGAACGCGCTGCTGCCGGACTCCTTCGGGCCCGACGACCTCGCCGCCGGCCAGCGGTAGAACTCCGCTATAACAGCTGATCATCGTGGCGCGCGGGGGAATCCGTGGAAAGGCGGCCGAGCCCGTGCCAGGGTGGAGGGCGTGACGGTGCACTCGGCGGTGGACGTGATTCGGGCCAAGCGCGACGGCGGACAGCTCAGCGACGCGCAGATCGATTGGGTGGTGGACGCGTTCACCCGCGGCGAGGTCGCCGACGAACAGATGTCGGCGCTGGCCATGGCCATCGTCTGGCGCGGCATGACCCGCCGCGAGACCGCCCGCTGGACCCACGCCATGATCGACTCCGGGAAGCGTTTGGACTTCACCGATCTGGGCCGCCCCACCGTCGACAAACACTCCACCGGCGGGGTCGGCGACAAGATCACCCTGCCGCTGTCGCCCCTGGTCGCGGCCTGCGGGGCCGCCGTGCCCCAGCTCTCCGGACGCGGATTGGGGCACACCGGAGGCACACTCGACAAGCTCGAGGCGATCCCCGGCTGGCAGGCCGACCTTCCGGTCGCGCGCATGCGGGATCTCCTGTCCGATCCCGCCGTCGGCGCCGTCGTCTGCGCCGCCGGAGCCGATCTGGCCCCCGCCGACAAACGGCTCTACGCGCTGCGTGACGTCACCGGGACCGTGGAATCCATCCCCCTGATCGCCAGCTCCATCATGAGCAAGAAGATCGCCGAGGGCACCGGGGCGCTGGTCCTGGACGTGAAGGTCGGCCGAGGGGCGTTCCTGCGCGAGGAGGCGCAGGCGCGCGAACTGGCCACCGCCATGGTCGAACTCGGCACCGACGCCGGGGTGCGGACCGTGGCCCTGCTCACCGCCATGGACACCCCGCTCGGCCACACCGCCGGAAACGCCCTGGAAGTCTGCGAATCCCTCGACGTGCTGGCCGGCGGCGGCCCCGCCGACGTCGTCGACCTCACCCTCGCCCTGGCCCGGGAGATGCTGGCGCAGGCCGGGATCACCGATGTCGACCCGGCCGACGCGCTCGCCGACGGCCGCGCCATGGACCATTGGCGGGCCATGGTGCGCGCCCAGGGCGGCGATCCGGACGCCCCGCTGCCGCAGGCCCGCCACACCGAAACCCTGCGCGCACCCGCCGCGGGCACCCTGATCCGCCTCGACGCCCTCGACGTCGGACTCGCCGCCTGGCGGCTCGGCGCGGGCCGGGCCCGGCAGGGCGACCCGGTGCAGGCCGGGGCGGGCGTCGAAATGCACGCCAAGCCAGGCGATTCCATCACCGAGGGGCAGCCGCTGCTCACCCTGCACACCGACACCCCCGAGGCCTTCCCGGCGGCGCTGGAGCTGCTGCGCGGCGCGTTCACCATCGATGGCACCGTCCAGTTGCCGCTGCAACCCTTGATCCTGGACCGCATCACCGCCTGAAGATGAAGGATTCGCGCCGGTCAGCAACGTGAGGGCAACGACATGTCGAACTGTCGGTGAGTCGGGCCAACAGTCCTGCCGCGGAACGGGAATGCGGCTAACGTTGCTACATGACTGGACCGACGCCCCTCACTCTCGCCTCGATCCGCCAGGCTCCCAAGGCGGTCCTGCACGATCACCTCGACGGCGGGCTGCGACCCGCGACGGTGCTGGAACTCGCCCGCGCCGCCGGATACGACCAGCTACCGGCAAGCGACGCCGAATCCCTCGGCGCCTGGTTCCGTGACGCGGCCGACAGTGGCTCGCTCGAGCGCTACCTGGAGACCTTCGCCCACACCGTCGCCGTCATGCAGACCCCCGAAGGTCTGCGCCGGGTCGCCCGTGAATGCGCCGAGGACCTCGCCGCCGACGGCGTCGTCTACGCCGAGGTGCGGTTCGCGCCCGAACAGCACATCGAGGCCGGACTCACCCTCGACGAGGTCGTCGAGCACACCATCGCCGGATTCCGGGAAGGCGAGGCGGCCGCCGCCGCGGCGGGCACCCCCATCACCGTGGTCTGCCTGCTCACCGCCATGCGGCACGCCGCCCGCTCCCGCGAGATCGCCGAACTCACCGTGCGCTGGCGCGACCGCGGCGTCGGCGGCTTCGACATCGCGGGCGCGGAGGCCGGCTACCCGCCCAGCCGCCACCTCGACGCCTTCGACTACATGCGGGCCAACCTCGCACACTTCACGATTCACGCGGGCGAGGCATTCGGACTGCCGTCGATCCACGAGGCCGTCGCGTTCTGCGGCTGCGAACGACTCGGGCACGGCGTGCGCATCACCGACGACATCACCGACGGCCCGGACGGGCCGGTTCTCGGCGTGGTCGCGAACTATGTGCGGGACATGCGGATTCCGCTGGAGCTGTGCCCCTCCTCGAACGTGCAGACCGGGGCGGTGCCCTCGCTCGACAAGCACCCGTTCGACCTGCTCGCGCGGCTGCGGTTCCGGGTCACCGTGAACACCGACAACCGGCTCATGAGCGACACCACCATGAGCAAGGAGATGCTCAAGCTGTCGGAGACCTTCGGGTACGGCTGGAGCGATCTGGAACGGTTCACCATCAATGCCATGAAGTCCGCGTTCATTCCGTTCCCGGAACGACTGCGGCTGATCGACGAGGTGATCAAGCCCGGCTACGCGGTGCTGCTGGGATAGCGCCCGCCGGAAAGCAATTCGAGCCGCACCCGTGGGGGTGCGGCTCGAATCGTGTCGGGGGACAGACCGGGTCAGCCCTTCTGGAGGCGGGCCTCGAAGACCGTCTCCAGCGCCTTCCATGCCTCCGACTCGGCCTGGAACGGCGGGTTCGGCGCCATCCGGGTCGGGTCCGGGTTCAGCAGGTAGGAGACGTACCAGCCCAGCGGAGTGGAGACCGCCAGCGCCGACTCGACCGCGTCGTCATCGGCGTAGTCGGCGGCGTCGGTGAACAATTCGACCGCCAGGTCGAGCTGATCGGTGTCCACGGACTTCGGGCCGGAGGCCAGGTCCTCGGACAGACCGGGCAGCACGTAGACGTTCTCCTCGTCGACCTCCACCTCGAGTGAGCCGTCCACGGCGGCGGTCTGCACCTCGCCGTAGGTGCTCACCCGGGCCAGGTCGTGATCGTGGTCGTCGGCCAGGTAGCGGGCCAGGGCGCGCTCGGAACCGAAGACCGTGATCGAGCCGTCCTTGCCCAGGAAGATGGGCTCGTCGTCGACGTAGCAGCGCAGCGTGAAGAAGGTGCCGTCCGAGGAGATGATCTTCACCGGGTCGATGCCGACCTCGTGCCAGAAGGACGGCTCGCCCTCCTCGTCGTCCTCGTCGAGGTCGACGTCCTCGATCTCGTCGTCACCCTCGGCCGCGTCTTCGGCGTCGACGATGTTCTCCTGCGCCGCAAGCAGTTCCGCCTCGGCCACCGAGACCGCGTCGGCGTCCACGTCGGGCACCGTCACCACCGAGTCGATGGCGTCGATGACGGCTTCCCAGTCCTTGGCGATGGCCGCGCCGATCTGGTCCCACAGCTCCTCGCCCTCACGCCCGAGGAAGGCGCTCACCCCGCCGGCCAGCGCGCCCAGCACCGGGTGCGAGCCGAAGAACTTGGTGACGGGATCGAGTTCGCACACGTCGCCGATATTGCGGACCATCTCGAGGGTCTCCTCGAGCTCGGAGACCACCTCCGGGTCCGGGTCGTCGGCGGCCAGCTCGGGCACGCCGACCAGATCGAAGACGAACTGCTCCTCCGGCTCCAGTTCGGCCGCCGACAGACCGGCGATGATCTTCCAGGCCGGATGATCCACCAGATCGTTGTCGGAGTTGGTGCGGATGAACGCGGCCAGCTCCGCGACGGAGTCGAAACCGTAGAGGTCTTCCTCGTGACCGAGGAATGCCTGCCACTCATCGTCACCGTCTCGCCAGCGGGGTGCCCAGAGGGTGACAAGATCGCCTTTGGTCAGGCCCAGCGCGATCGGGACGATGTCTCCAGAAGCCATGACCGGAAGCCTATCCAGTCGTCGCGTCAGGCACTATCCGGGTCGCCCCCAACATTTTTTGAAATCAGCGCGTCGTTCAGGCCGGCGATGATCCGGGCCCGCTGCGCGGTCGCCTCAGCGGCGGCCCGCCGCGCGGCCCACAGGATCAGCCGGGAGACCTCGGCCGGGGGCCGGGTGGCCACCGACTCGGCCAGCCACAGGCCGGTCAGCGCGCCGTCGGCGTCCACCTCAGCGGTGACCGAACCGTCCTCGGCGGCGCAGCGGCCGCGCACTCCGCCCAGGTCGTGCAGGGTCGCTTCGAGGGCTTCCAGCTTGTCGTTGACGCCTCGGACCAGGGCGTCCATCTCGGCGCTCATCGGTTCCGCAACCAACCGGTGCGGCCGGTGTCGGCGTCGTCGAGCCGATCCAGCTCGTCCACCGCGGCCTGGCGGGTGGGCAGGCCGAGCCGGTCCAGGACCGTCTCCGGCACGCCCGCCGCGGCCAGCTGTTCGCGCCGCCGCGACCGCGCCACCAGCGCGGACCGTCGCGTCAATCGGAGGATCTCGTCGGCGAGAGCCTGTGCGCCGTACCGGTATTCACCGCGCTCGAACCGGATCTCGACGGGCATCCCCTGATCGGTGGCCGACACCGTCACCGTGCCCGCCCGATTTCCCGACGCCGCGACCGTCACCGGCGGCACCTGCGCCGATTCCCCCGGCCCGCTCATGCCGTCGGCCGGTAGAAACCGAGGAACCGCATGCCCGAATTCTCCGTTCGTATCGGTCCGATCTGGACGGGATCGCCCGCCTCCACCAACTGCCCGTTCCCGATCACCATCGCCACGTGCCCGTCCCACACCGCAAGATCACCGGGCATCAAGCCCCCTGGACCGACGCTCGGATGTCCGAGGCCCTGCTCTTGCGCCAACCGCGGCAGCGAAACCCCCGCCTGGCCATAGGCCCACTGCGTCAGACCACTGCAATCCACCCCCACCCCGGGCGTCACCCCACCCCACACATACGGCGTCCCCACCGCACTCAACGCCTGCCGAACCGCCTCCGCCGCCTGCTCGTTCGGCGCCTCCACCCGACTCCCGTCCGGCAACGTCACCCACACCCCGCCCGCGTGCGTCCCGCCGCCCGGCGAATCATGGCCGACCCCGGACGACTTCGGCGTGAACGCGGACGCCGTGGTGGTCCGCACACCGCCCGGCGAGTGCCCGGTCCCGAGTAACGTGCGCCCGACAGCCTTGATCGTGTCACCGCCACTCGTGACCGGATCGCCGGTCGAGGTGACTGGGCTGACGTGAGGCCACCGGTCGCCGGGGTGCGTGCCCGCCGATGCCGGGACGGTCTCCACCGCATCCGGTGACGGGCTCACCGCCGGAGCAGTGCCCGCCCCGTCCGGCAGCGGACTCGCGCCGGCGGGACCGGTGTCCTCATCGACCGGAACACCCGCGACATCGCCCGGCGCATCGCCCCCGGGAGTCACGATCGCCGGTGCCGGAATCGGACCGCTCAATTCCGCCATGGCAGCCGTCTCACTCGCCAACTCCGCCCGCACCCGTTCGACCACCCGCACGGCTCGGCCGATGTGGTCGATCGCGGACTCGACAGCGGCCGTCGTCCCGCCCGGCGTATCCGCACTCGCTCCGAGCGCAGCCAACTCGGCCCGGAACGCCCGCAGAATCTCCTCCAACTCCCGCCGCCCGTTCGCGACCTCCGTATCCGCGCGCTCCAGGATCTCCGCCATCGCCTGCCCGCGGTCGGACGCCGTCGCCGCCGTGGTCCGCGTCCGCAATGCGTTGTCCAGCGCCGCATCCCCGGCTCGCCCCCGCCACGCGTCGTACATCCGATCGACGCTGCCCCGGGTCTCGGCGTGCGCCTCATCGACGATCCGCGCGGTCTCCCGCAGCACATCCGCGGCGGTGCCGCGCCCGGACCCGAAACTCCGCAGCAGCTCGACGATCGGTCTCTCCAGCTCCGACGCCGACACGTCATCGCTCATCGACGAACCCCCGGCCGAATTGCCCCGACCGGTCGCCCCTTTCGGTCGGTGCCGCGACCTCGCCTCCACCGGGGAGGTCCGCCGACTTCCGAGCCGGACCCCGAGCCGCCCGCAGGATCCGGCCACCGACCGTGGGAAAGTGCTTGGGGGACGGTGAAATCCACGGGGGTCGAGCAGCATCGGCAGGGGCGCCGAAGAACGGTGATGGTCCGTGGCCGGGTCTGCTGCCCAGGTGGCGTGGACCTGCGCCCGGCTCCGCAGCGGCGCGCGGCTCGGTGGCACGGCATCCGGCCGTGAACGAATCGCGGCTCTTCGCGAGGCGCGTGGTCGGCACGCACGGCGGGGTCACGGTGAATCAGCATGATTGCCGCGCAGCGTCTTTGGGGTGACGCGATCATGCGTCCAGCTCGGCGGTGGCGCGCAGGGCGGCGGCCCGGGTGTGGTCGTGGTCGGTGTAGATCGTCGCGGCGGTGTCGGTGGCGGCGCTGGTGGCGGTGAAGAGGGTGGTGAGGTGGGTCAGGGTGGTCGTGTGGGTGGCGTGGGCGGCGGCGTAGGCGGTCAGCAGGTCGGCGCCGATGAGGCCCAGGGCGTCGGCGAGGGCGGTGGGGGCGGCGGTGGCGGCGTGGGTGGCGGCGATGGTGAGGCGGGTGGCGAGGGCGGTGGAGGTGGTCGCGTAGGCGGTCAGGCCCTCGGGGTGGATCGAGATGTGCATGGGAGCCCCCTTCTCGCCCGGTCGGCGGGCGGAAACGTGGTGTATCGGGTTGGACGCGGGTGGGGGCCGAACGGTTCCGGGTCGGGAGAATCGCGGTGGAGGGATCTTCAGGGCGAATGCTGACCTATGGTTTTCCTATGCGCACACTCGTTGTGGACCATCCGCTGGCGGCCGCGTTGCTGACCACCATGCGAGAAGCTCGGACGACCAATCCGACCTTCCGGGCGGCGCTACGGGATTTGACGGGGATTCTGGTCTACGAGGCGATGCGGGACGCGCCGGTCGAGCGGTTTCCCATCGCCACGCCGGTGGCCGCGGCGGAGGGGACACGATTGAACGCGCCGCCGCTGCTGGTGCCGGTGCTGCGGGCCGGGCTGGGGATGGTGGAGACGGCGGAGAATCTGATTCCGGACGCGCGGATCGGGTTCGTGGGGCTGGCCCGGGACGAGGAGACGCATCAGCCGACGCCGTACATGGAGTCGCTGCCGGAGGACCTGTCGACCACGCCGGTGATGGTGCTGGATCCGATGCTGGCGACCGGCGGATCCATGGTGTACACACTGGATCTGCTGGCCACCCGCAAGGCTCGCGACATCACCGTGGTGTGTGTGGTGGCCGCGCCCGAAGGCATTGAGGCGCTGGAGAAGTCGGGTCACGCCGTGCTGCTGGTCACCGCCTCGGTGGACCGTGGCCTCAACTCCGACGCCTACATCGTGCCCGGTCTCGGCGATGCGGGGGACCGCCAGTTCGGGCCGCGTTGAACCACTCCCGGGCCGCGCCGAACCACTCCCGGGGTGCGGCTCCGGAAGTGGTCGCGGCTCAGAGCTGCTGGAAGTACTTGCGGAGTTCGGCGAGCCGCTGCGCGGCCACGGCTTTCGCGTCGTCGAGCGCATCCGGCCCCGCCACCGGTTCGAACGCTTCCAGGTAGCACTTGAGCTTGGGCTCGGTGCCGGACGGGCGCACCACCACCCGGAACGAGTCCGCCTCGAAAACCAGTGCGTCGGTACGCATCCGGCCCCGGAGCTGTGCCATGTCGGTGCAGGTCACGGGTTCCCCGGCGATCTCGCTCGGGGGTGTCTCCCGCAATCGCGCCACGACGTCCGCGGCGGCCGCCGCATCGGCCAGGCGCAGCGACACCTGGTCGCCGGCGTGGACACCGAACTCGACCGCGTACTCGTCGAGGACGTCGAGCACGGTGCGGCCCTGCGCCTTCAGCTGGGCGACCAGATCGGCGGCGAGCACCGCGGCCGAGATGCCGTCCTTGTCGCGCACGGCGGACGGATCGACGCAGTGCCCGATCGCCTCCTCGTAGGCGTAGACGAGCCCCTCGCCCGCGCGGGCCAGCCACTTGAACCCGGTCAGCGTCTCGGCGTACCGCGCTCCACGAGCGGCGGCGATCTTGCTCAGCAGCCGTGAGGACACGATGGTGGTGGCGACCAGGGCGTCCGGGGCGGCGGTCCGCAGCACGAAATCGCCCAGCAGCACCCCGGTTTCGTCGCCGCGCAGCATCCGCCAGCCATCCGGCCCGCGCACGCCGAGCGCACACCGATCCGCGTCCGGGTCCAGTGCGATGGCGAGGTCCGCGTCGAGCCTTTCGCCCAGATCGAGCAGCAGATCCGCCGCCCCCGGCTCCTCGGGATTCGGGAACGTCACGGTCGGGAAGTCCGGGTCCGGCGCGAACTGTTCCGCGACCACCAATACTTCGTCGAACCCGGCGCCCCGCAGCGCGGCGACGCCCAGCTCCCCGCCCACGCCGTGCATGGGGGTCAACACGATCCGGATATCGCCGCGCCGCCGGATATCTCGCGCGGCCGCGGCGGGATCGTCGGCGGTCGCCTCGATGTCCTCGATGCTGAGTGGTGCGTCGCCGCCGATGAGGCGGGGCAATCGGGTGACCCGGGCCAGGTACCGGCGGACAATCTCCGCGCCCATCGCGTCCGGCGGGGTGCCCTCGGGCAGTGCGAGCCGGTCGGGGGCCGGGGCGGTCGGGTCGGGGTCGGTGCGGGGGATGTGGCCGTGGATCGCGTCGATGCAGCGTTCGATCTCGGTGTCGGCGGGCGGGACGATTTGTGAGCCGCCGTCGAGGTAGACCTTGTAGCCGTTATCGGTGGCCGGATTGTGCGAGGCGGTGATCTGCACGCCCGCAACGGCTTTCAGCTCCCGCACCGCGAACGCGACCACCGGGGTCGGCGCCGGGTGGGGGAGCGCGAGCACGGAGAATCCGGCCGCGGCGAAGACTTCCGCCGCCGCGGTGGCGAATTCGTCCGAGCCGTGCCGGGCGTCGCGGCCGACGATGACGATCCCGCCGCCGAGACAGCGGTCGCGCAGCCACGCGACGATGCCCGCCGACGCCCGGGTGACGGTGTCGATGTTCATGCCGTCCGGGCCGTCCTGGAGGGGACCGCGCAGCCCGGCGGTTCCGAAACGCAGCATGCCCGCGCGCCTAGAGGCGTTCCAGCACGCCGCGCAGCAGCTTGCCCAATCTCGGTGCGGCGGCGTGGCCTCCGGCCAGGACTTCGGCGTGCGAGAGGTGCTGTCCGGTGACGCCCGCCGCCAGGTTGGTGACCAGCGAGATGCCGAGCACCTTGGCCCCGCCCTCGCGGCAGGCGATGGCCTCGAGCACGGTGGACATGCCGACCAGGTCCGCGCCGATGGTGCGCAGCATGCGGATCTCGGCGGGGGTCTCGTACTGCGGCCCGGTCAGCCCCGCGTACACGCCCTCGGTGAGGCTGGGGTCGATTTCCTTTGCCAGCGCGCGCAATTCGGGATCCCAGGCGTCGACCAGGTCGACGAAGTTCGCGCCCTCGATGGGGGTGCGGCCGGTGAGATTGATGTGGTCGCTGATCAGCACCGGTTCGCCGACCGACAGCCCGTCGCGAATGCCGCCCGCCGCATTGGTGAGCAGCACGGTCTGCGCACCGGCGGCCAGCGCGGTGCGCACATTGTGAACGACCTTGCTCGGCTCGTATCCCTCGTAGAGGTGCTGGCGGCCCATGAGCAGTAGCACGGGCGAGTCGCCGACGGTGACCGAATGGATGGTGCCCTGATGTCCCTGCGCTGTGGGCGATCCGAACCCCGGCACCTCGGCCATGGGGATGGATGTGGATGGTTCGCCGATCTCGGCGGCAGCCTCCTGCCAGCCCGATCCCAGCACCACGGCGACGCGATGCTGCTGCACTCCCGTTCGTTCGGCAATGGCTGCGGCGGCTAGTTCGGAAACCCCGCCCATGGCCTTCTCGGCTAGCATGTCGCCCACCCTAGTCCCAGGCGATCTCTCGCGCGCGTACGCGCTGCCGACCTGCCGTTTTCATTCCATTTATCCGGCTTTTTTGTGTCCCGCCGGTTATTGCTACCCATGGGTAGGTATCGCCGTGAGCCCCCGCTACGCTGCACGCATGGCGTATTTGAAGCGTGACGGGGATGTGTTCGTGCTGTTCCTCGGTACCGAGGGTCAGACCATCGACAGCGAGAACCGTTTCCACCCGGACTGGATCACCGAGGTCCACGCGCTGCTCGACGAGGTCGAGGCGTCCGAGGGCCCGGCCGCGCTGGTGGTCACCGCCAACGGCAAGTTCTTCTCCAACGGCCTCGACACCGACTGGCTGTTCGGCAACTTCGACAAGAACTGCTGGTATCTGGACCGCGTGCACTCGCTGTACTCCCGGCTGCTGACCTTCGGCATGCCGACCGTGGCCGCGGTGAACGGGCACGCCTTCGGCGCGGGCGCCATGCTCGCCACCTCCTGCGACTTCCGCGTCATGCGCGCCGACCGCGGTTTCTGGTGCCTGCCCGAGGTGAATCTGGGCATGCCGTTCACGGTCGCGATGAACGCGCTGCTCACCAACCGCCTGATCAACCAGGTCGCGGTGGAGGCCATGACCACGGGCCGCCGCTATGGCGCGGATGACGCCCTCGCGGCCGGAATCGTGGACGCCAAGGCGGACGCTGAGTCGTTGCTGGCCACCGCCATCGCCCGCGCGGACCAGCTCAAGGGCAACCGCAAGCCGAACCTGCCGGTCATCAAGAAGGCCCTGCATCAGGTGGCGCTGGCCGGGCTGGCGGTGGAGACCACCCCCGAGAACCTGGCGTTCAACCCGTAGCCGACCGCCTACACCGGAGATTTTCCGGCTTACCTGCTGCGACAGAGTTGCGCGGCAGTGCGAGACTGTTGGGATGTCACCATCGCGCAACGGCGATGACCGGAGATCCTGCGCACCGATCGGACGTCCCGAGACGTCCGTATCGCCGTCGCATCGTCCGGCTGTGGCATCGGCCGATCCGGCGTTGCTGGCCGCGGCCGATGCCGCGATCGCCGGCTACCGCGATCAGCTGATCGCGCTCTCGCACGACATCCACTCCGAGCCCGAATTGGCGTTCGAGGAATTCCGGAGTGTCGCCAAGACGATCGAGCCGCTGCGCGAACGCGGATTCCGCATCGAATCGGGGGTGGCGGATCTGCCGACCGCATTCACCGCGGAATTCGGCAGCGGCGAACTCGTTGTGGGTATTTGCGCCGAATATGACGCTTTGCCCGAAATCGGTCACGCCTGCGGGCACAACATCATCGCCGCGTCCGCGGTGGGCGCGGCGCTCGGGCTGGCCGCCGTCGCCGACGCCTGCGACATCACCGTGAAGGTGCTGGGCACCCCGGCCGAGGAGTCGGGCGGCGGCAAGGTGCTCATGCTGGACCGCGGCGTGTTCGACGACCTGGCCATGGCCATGATGGTGCACCCCGGCCCGGAGGACATCGCCGGCGCGCATTCGCTGGCCCTCGCCGACCTCTCGGTGGTCTACAGCGGCCGCGAATCGCATGCCAGCGCGGCGCCCCAATACGGGCGGAACGCGCTCGACGCCGTCACCGTCGCGCAAGTTGCTTTGGGTTTGCTGCGCCAGCATCTCCTCCCCGGGCAACAGCTGCACGGTATAGTCGGGTCGGGCGGCGTCGCCCCCAATATCGTGCCCGGTCACGCGGAACTGCTGTATTACCTACGTGCGGTCGACTCCGCGACCCTCGACGATCTGATGCAACGAGCATCGGCTTGTTTCGAGGCAGGTGCCCTGGCGACCGGATGCACCCACGAAATCCGGAAGCTCGCGCCGACATATACCGAGCTCACTCCCGATAGCGCACTACTGTGTGCCTATCGCGAGCAGATAACCGCGCTCGGCCGCGAGCCCATCGCCCCGGAATTCGAGGCGGCACGGCCGCTGGGCAGTACCGATATGGGCAACGTCACCAACGTCATCGCCGGTATTCACCCGGTCATCGGCATCGATGCCGGAGGCGCGGTGACCCATCAGCCCGCCTTCGCGGCGGCCGCGGTCAACGCCTCGGCCGACCGTGCGGTGCTGGACGGGGCAACGGCGTTGGCCCGCACGGCGATACATATCGCAGGCGACAAAATGCACAGGGACAGGTTGTCGGAGAGAGTCGGTCAACGGCAGTTTCAGCGACAGGAGGACATTCGGTGAGCACAACCGGCCGGTCCCGGGCGGGAGCGTCAGGCCCGGAGGCGGCAGCTCGCGCGACCACTCAGGGCCCCGCGAGCGCCCCGATGTACGCCGCGCGAGTCAACGGGCCACTCGCGGCGTCGTGCGTGACCACGCAGCCGCCGGCGGGCGGCGCGGGCGAACCGGTTTCCGGGCACGAGGCGGTGGAGTCCTGGCTCGCCGAGCACATGGACGACCTGATTGCGTGGCGCCGCCACATCCACGCCAACCCGGAACTGTCCCGAACCGAGTTCGCCACCACCGAATTCGTGGAATCCTGGCTGGTCAAGGCCGGTCTCGAACCCCGCAAACTACCCAGCGGCACCGGCCTGATCTGTGACATCGGCCCGGACGGCCCGCGCATCGGCCTGCGCGCCGACATGGACGCGCTGCCGCTGCAGGAGTACACGGGCCTGCCGTTCGCCTCCACCGTGCCGGGCGTCTCGCACGCCTGCGGGCACGACGCGCACACCACGATCCTGCTCGGCACCGCGCTCGCGCTGGCCGAGATCGAGGACCTACCGGTCGGCGTGCGGCTGGTGTTCCAGCACGCCGAGGAGGTCATGCCCGGCGGCGCCGTCGACATGGTCGCCGCGGGCGCCATGGAAGACGTCTCGCGCATGTTCGCGCTGCACTGCGACCCGCGACTGGAGGTGGGCCGGGTCGGCATCCGGACCGGCGCCATCACCTCGGCCGCCGACACCGTCGAGCTGGTGCTCGATTCCCCCGGCGGCCACACCTCCCGCCCGCACCTGACCAGCGACCTGGTCTACGCCATGGGCACCGTCATCACCGGCCTGCCCGGCCTGCTCTCGCGTCGCATCGACCCGCGCACCAGCACCGTCATGGTGTGGGGCGCGGTGTCGGCGGGCAAGGCGCCCAACGCGATTCCGCAGACCGGCATGCTGACCGGCACCGTCCGCACCGGCGATCACGCCACCTGGTCCCTGCTCGAGCCCATGGTCCGCGAGATCGTGGAGGGGCTGCTCGCCCCGACCGGCGTGCGCTACCAGCTCAACTACAAGCGCGGCGTGCCGCCGGTGGTGAACGACGAGCAGGCCGTGCGCATGTTCGAGGACGCGATCCGCGGCCTGGGCCCGGACGGGCTGGCCGACACCCAGCAGTCCGGCGGCGGCGAGGACTTCTCCTGGTACCTGGAGGAGGTGCCCGGCGCGATGGCCCGGCTCGGCGTCTGGTCCGGTTCGGGGGAGCAGCTCGACCTGCACCAGCCGACCTTCGACATCGACGAGCGCGCGCTCGCGGCGGGTGTCCGGGTGTTCACCAACATCGTGCTGAACGCCCGCTGACCTCGGGCGTTGCCGAAACGCTGAAGCCGGGCCGCACTGAAAAGTGCGGCCCGGCTTCATGTTCGGAGACTGCCGTGACCGGGCACGGCCGGGTTTACGCGGCCTTGGCGGCGATGTCGCCCCAGGCGTGCCAGCGGTCGATCTCGACCCAGACCGAGACGCGCTTCTGATCGCGGACCGGGTACTGGCCGCCGGTGTAGTGCTCGGCGATGCGGTCGATGACCGAGGAGTCCGGGTCGTTCTCGATGGAGACGATGCGGCCCTGGATGCTGACGTGGCTGTACCAGTTGTCGCCTTCCAGCACGGTCAGCGTGATCCGCGGGTCCTCGCGCAGGTAGTCCAGGCGCTTGCGGAAGTCGGCCAGGTTCACCAGGATTCGGCCGTTCTCGTACAGGTACCAGGTGGCGACCGACACCGGCTGCCCGTCCGGGCGGTTGGAGGCGAAGACGGCCGGGTTGGGGCGGGCCAGGAATTCGGCGATCGGGGCGGGGACGGGCGTGGCGGGCATCGGCTTCCTCTTTCGACGGTTCGAAGATCGTTCCGGTTCCCGCAACACCGCTGCCGCGCCGAATCTTCCGGCACGGCGCGCGGCGCCCGATCGGACACTCACATCCCGAAGGTGCCGGGGCCCACGTTCTTGCTGTTGCGGGTGCGTAGCGCGTGCACGTAATCGCCTGGCGCGCCCGCCTTCTCCGCGGCGTCGGAGATGACGCCGATGTAGCGCGCGGACGGCAGGCCGCCCTCGTAGGCGTCCAGGACGTAGAGCCAGGCCAGGACCGGTGTGGGCGTGGGGCCCTGATTCGTGGTGACGCGCAGGCGGATCTTCTTGTGGATACCGAAGTCCGAACCCTCCCAGCGGTCGAGGCTGAGCTCGTCGTCGTCGGGCACGTCGTAGAGGACTACGAAGACGCGTTGCCCGGGCTCTTCGACCACCGTCGCCAGCGGTCCCTCCCAGCCGATGTCGTCCCCGGCGAAGGTGAGTCGCCACCCTTCCAGCCAGCCGGTTCCGTACACAGGGGAGTGCGGACAGCGCTTGAGCATCTGCTCGGGATCCATGTTGGACCCGTAGGCGGCGTAAATCGGCACCATAAGAGCCTATCGAACATTCGCCCTAAGGCTCCCCTGATCCCGATCACAAGGCGGTTCGTCCCCGAATGACCGATTGCCGCGCGATCGCCGGATTGCGTAAAACTGCCGTTCGGACGTGATTCACCGGGCTGCCGCATCGGGTTCGCGCGACTCTCCGGCCATGACGGCCGACGTTCACGAATGGGATGCGCCACAGTGACAAAATCATCTGGAGATGCGGTGATAGCGGCACGGAGCTGGGCGGATAACGTTAAGGACCGGCATCGGAGATCCCGGGGCCGGAGCTCGAGCGGAGGAACAATGACCCGCATTGCGATCATCGGTGGCGGTCCCGCCGGTTATGAGGCGGCACTGGTAGCGGCACAACACGGCGCGCCGGTCACGCTGATCGACAGTGACGGCATCGGCGGCGCGTGCGTGCTGTGGGATTGCGTGCCGTCCAAGACCTTCATCGCCTCCACCGGCGTGCGCACCGATCTGCGCCGCGCCCGGGACCTGGGCATCACCGTGCATCCCTCGCAGGCGCAGGTGCGTCTCGCCGAGGTGAACTCCCGGGTGAAGGCGCTCGCGCAGGCGCAGTCCTCCGATATCCGCGCCAAGCTGATGACCGCGGGCGTGACCGTGCTGTCCGGCTACGGCGAACTCATCGATCAGGCCCCCGGGCTGGCCACCCACCTGGTGAAGGCCACCCTCGAGGATGGTCAGCAGCGGGTCATCGAGGCCGAGGTGGTGCTGATCGCGACCGGCGCCAGCCCGCGCGTGCTGCCCGGCGCGGAGCCCGACGGTGAGCGAATCCTGAACTGGCGTCAGCTCTACGACCTCAAGGATCTGCCCGAGACCCTGGTGGTCGTGGGTTCCGGTGTCACCGGCGCCGAATTCGTCTCCGCCTATACCGAGATGGGCGTACAGGTGAAGGTGGTCTCCAGCCGCGACCGCGTGCTGCCCGGTGAGGACGCCGACGCCGCGCTGGTGCTGGAGGAGGCGCTCGCCGAGCGCGGTGTGGAGCTGGTCAAGCATGCCCGCGCGGACGCGGTGGAGCGCACCGCCGAGGGCATCGTGGTGAAGCTGTCCGACGGTCGTACGGTCACCGGCACCCACGCGCTCATGACGGTCGGTTCGGTCCCGAACACCAACGGGCTGGGCCTGGATCGGCTCGGCATCGAACTCGACAAGGGTGGTTTCCTGCGCGTGGACCGGGTGTCGCGGACCACCGCGCCGGGCGTGTACGCCGCCGGCGACTGCACGGGCCTGCTGCCGCTGGCCTCGGTGGCCGCCATGCAGGGCCGCATCGCCATGTATCACGCGCTGGGCGAGGGCGTGCAGCCCATTCGCCTGAAGACCGTTGCCTCCGCGGTGTTCACGCGCCCGGAGATCGCGACGGTCGGCGTCGCGCAGACCGCCATCGACGAGGGCGAGGTCCCCGCGCGCACGGTCATGCTGCCGCTGAACACCAATCCGCGAGCCAAGATGTCGGGCCTGCGACGGGGTTTCGTGAAGATCTTCTGCCGTCCCGCCACCGGTGTGGTGATCGGCGGCGTGGTGGTCGCGCCGATCGCGTCGGAGTTGATCCTGCCGATCGCGCTGGCGGTGCAGAACAACCTCACGGTGAACGATCTGGCGCAGACCTTCTCGGTGTATCCCTCCCTCACCGGATCGGTCACCGAGGCCGCGCGGCAGCTCATGCGGCACGACGATCTGGACTAGCCGCACAGTGTTTCGCACCCCTTTGCAGCGGCCCGTCTTGCTGCCTTGTCTCCCTTGTGATTAAGTTCGCGGCGGAAGCGATCGGCAGGGCGGTCGCGAGTGTTACGTATCGGGGGTGATCGTTTCCCTCCGTTCGGTGCTCTTCGATGCCCAGGCTGATCGTGCCGCCGAGGGACGAAGGAATTGAGCGAAACGTGAAGCACCGCAAGCCGAGTCGGATCAAGGCGAGCACCTCCCTGACACTGGCCGGTGCGGCCGCGGTGGTGTCGCTGCTGTCCGCGCCCGCCAGTGCCGCCCCTGCCGACCCGGGCGCCGTACCTGCCGACCAGCAGCAGCCCGACGGCGCCCAGCCGCCCACCGACACTCCCACCCCGGACCCGAAGGCACAGTCGGTTCCCGCGCCCAAGCCGGAGAAGACGCAGCCGGGCACCACCAAGCCGCAGCAGAGCCAGCCGGGCGTCACCACACCCACCACGCCGAACAACTCCGCGCCGGACAACGGTGCGGACAAGCCGGATTCGGGTCAGCCGCAGGGCGCGACCCAGCCCGACGGCACCAACACCCCGAAGCCGGACGCCAACGCGCCCAAGCCGGATGCGAACGCCCCGAAGCCGGATGCCAACGCTCCCAAGAACGATCCGAGCGCGCAGCCCGCGGGCACCAACCCGGGTCAGCCGAAGTCGGTGCGCCCGTCGCAGCCGGGCGTGACCGTGCCGCGCGTGGCGCCGCTGCCGGTGCCGGGCCAGTCGACCCCGGCCCAGCCCGCGGTCGTCACCCCGCAGCAGGACGCGGCCACC
This sequence comes from Nocardia sp. NPDC005746, assembly GCF_040630785.1. NCBI lineage: Bacteria > Bacillati > Actinomycetota > Actinomycetes > Mycobacteriales > Nocardiaceae > Nocardia > Nocardia sp. NPDC005746. The sequence continues at coordinate 112,283 of NZ_JBEXYE010000009.1, read as the reverse complement.
CCGCCGTCGACCCAGCCGGGCACCACCGTGCCGGCGCAGCCGGGCACCCAGCCGGTCAAGCCGAACGACCGCAGCGCGGACCCGGCGGTCACCACCCCGGCGCAGAACCCGGACGCCGACACCATGACCGGCCCGCAGACGGTCACCCCGCAGGCGAAGCCGCAGTGGCAGTCGCCCGCGGTGGACGCGGCTCCGGCCGCCCCGGTGGTCGCCATGGCCGGCCCGCACTCCGAGCTCGGCGTCAACCTCGACGGCGGCGCGGTGCTGCCGGGCTGGGCCGCCAATACCCACCACTTCAGCAACCTGGACGGCTACGTCGGCACCATCGGCTACACCACGCCGGGCGGGCTGGGCGAGGCCGGCATGTCGTTGGACTTCACCACGGTCAACCAGATCAAGGTGGCGGCGTTCGCGGGCAGCGGCCCGGACAACGACCAGAAGGTCGAGTTCGTGCTGGACACGGCCGCGGCCAATGCCGCGAAGGCCAATGCCGAGAACTTCATCCGCCTGCTCCCGGGCGGCGCCACAGTGCTCGAGGCGGTGGCCCAGATTGGTAGGCTCCCCGAAGGCGAGCGGCCGTCGCAGTCGATCGACATCGGTGGCGTGACCGCGCAGACGGGTGGTTCGGTCCAGTACTGACCGGCCGTTCGAAACACCGGGAACGGTGCCGGTAGAAGCAGTGTCGTCGCGTGGGGCGGTCGGTAGCGACCGCCCCACGCGTCTGTGGCGAAAGGACGGGTGATGGTTTCGGGCAGGGACGAATCCGCGGACCGTCAGGCATCCGAGGGGGGAGCGCCGGAGTCCGAGTTCGGGCCCTCGCTCAATGATTTCGGGCCGTCCCTCAACGATTTCGGCCCGGCCCCGGTCGCCGACGGCCCGAGCTGGAGCCCGGTCCCGGGTCCGCAGAGTCCCGATCTGGCCTGGCGCCCCGCGGGCGCGCCGCCGCAGTATCGGGCCCCCGACGCGTGGCAGCCCACCACCGGGCAGTATCCGGCCGTGCCCGGACCGTCCACGGGCCAGTATCCGGCCGTGAACCCCGTGGCGCAGGTTCCCGCTACCCCCGACATCGAAGAGACTGTCAAGATCCCGCCTGGCGGGCCGCAATCGGCCGCCGTGGACGTGGAGCGGACGACCAGGATCCCCGAGGCCGATTCGGTGGCCGCGGAACGGAATTCGGCCCCGGCCGAGGCCGACGGGTCCGCCGACTCCTGGTGGCGGTCCGCGCCCAGTGGATTCCCGCCCGCGCCGCCGGCGGAATCGGCCGCCGGGCCGGAGGAGTCGCTGTCCTGGGCCGACGATCCGATCGCCAAGGCGCTCGCACCGAAAATCACTGCCCCGCAACGTAAACCGGAACCCGAGCCGCGGTCGTGGCGCAAGATCGGGCTGATCGCGGGCGCGGCGGTGACGGTGCTCGCGGTGGCCGGCGGCGTCACCTTCGCGCTGACCCGGGGCGGCGCCGACACCGCTCCGACGGCCGGGGTCACCACCGGCAAGCCCTCGCCCACGGTGGCGGCGCTGAGCTGCCCGGCCAAGCGGGACGGCAAGCTCACCATCGGCAACGGCGCGGGCGGCACCGGCAGCGGCGTGGACGCGATCCTCGGCTTCCAGCACGCCTTCTACACCGACCGCAGCGGTGTGAAGGCGCGCACGTTCGTCGCGCCCGACTCGGCGACCGTCTCGCCCGCCGAGGTCATTCAGCAGCAGGGCATCGATCAGGTGGCCGCGGGCACCTCGTACTGCCTGCGGATCGTGGAGATCGGTCCCGAGACCTACGACGTCGACGTCACCGAGCACGGTGTTGACGGCATCACACAGGTGTATCCGCAGCGGGTCGTCACCGTCGTCCGGGAGGGCAAGCACCTGATCTTCTTCATCGACAAACGCGGCGGCTGATTCCCGCATCTCACTATGCGGGAAATGGATTTCATATCCTGGTCGCCGTGTGACATGGTGGAGTTTCGCATACCCCGGCGTTCCCTCGGAGGTGGTTCATGTCCGCGACCTTCCCGCCCCTCGCGCGGCGGCTCGACGGCCTGCAGAGCTCGGCGATCCGTGACCTGCTCAAACTCACCTCGCGCGCGGACATCATCAGCTTGGCCGGAGGTCTGCCCGACGCCGAACTCATGCCCCGCGACCGCATCGCCGCGGCCGCCGACGCCGCCCTGTCCGACCGCGCCCGGTTGCAGTACACCGAGTCGCCCGGCTGGGGTCCGCTGCGTGAGGTGCTGGCCGTCCGTGAGTCCGCCCGGCTGGGCCGCCCGGTGCCGGTCGAGGAGATCTTCGTGACCCACGGCTCGCAGCAGGCGCTGTCGCTGCTGTCGGAGGTGCTGCTGGATCCGGGCGCGCTCGTGGTGGTCGAGGATCCCGCATATGTCGGCGCGCTGCAGGTCTTCCGGGCCGCCGGAGCTCGAATCGAGGCTGTTCCCCTGGATGCCGAGGGCATGCGCGTCGACGCTCTGCGCGAGCTCCTGGACGCCGGTGAGCGGCCCGCCGTGGTGCACACGGTCAGCAACTTCCACAATCCGGGCGGAGTCACCCTGGTCCCGGAGCGCCGCCGCGAGCTGGCGGAGCTGGCCGAGCGGTACGGCTTCTGGATCATCGAGGACGACCCGTACGGCGAACTCTGGTTCGATCGGCCCTCACCCGCGCCGGTCGCGACCTACTCACCCAACGTGATTCGCCTGTCCAGCGCGTCCAAGATCCTGGCCCCCACGCTGCGCGCGGGCTGGATGATCGCGCCGACCCAGGTCTGCCGCGCGGTGGAGCTGCTCAAGCAGGGTGCGGACCTGTGCGGTTCGGCCCTCACCCAGCAGATCGCCGCCGACCTGCTCGCCGACACCGATTGGCTTGCCGCCCACGTGGATTCGGTGCGCCAGGTGTACGGCGCCCGGGCCAAGGCGCTGGTCGGCGCGGTGCGGTCCCGCTTCGGGGACCGCGTGGTCAGCACCGACGCCTCCGGCGGCATGTTCGTCTGGGTCGACTTCACCGACGGCACCGACACCGCCGCCCTGCTGCCGCGCGCCCTGGACGCGGGCGTCGCCTACGTGCCCGGCAACGCCTTCGCCGTCTCCACCGACTACACCCGCTCGATGCGCCTGTGCTTCACCACCTCCGGGGAAGCCACCCTCGAGCAGGCGATCGATCGGCTGGCGGCGGCTCACGCCCAGTCGTAGGTGCGCTCCACCGCCTTGTTCCACTCGTGCAGCAGGTGCTCGCGGTCGGCGGCCGGCATGTTCGGGGTCCAGCGCTTGTCCTCGGCCCAGTTGGCCCGGATGTCGTCGGTGGAGGACCAGTAGCCGACGGCCAGGCCCGCCGCGTAGGCCGCGCCCAGCGCCGTGGTCTCGGTGACCACCGGGCGCACCACCGTGGCGTCCAGGATGTCGGACTGGAACTGCATGAGCAGTTCGTTGGCGACCATGCCGCCGTCCACCTTCAGGGTCACCTTCTCGACGTCCAGGCGCTGCGCGTCGGCGTCGGCGCGCATGGCGTCGATGACCTCGCGGGTCTGGAAAGCCGTGGCCTCCAGCACCGCTCGCGCCAGATGGCCCTTGTTCACGAAGCGGGTCAGGCCCGCCACCACGCCGCGCGCGTCCGGCCGCCAGCGCGGGGCGAACAGGCCGGAGAAGGCGGGCACCACGTACGCGCCGCCATTGTCGGCCACAGTGCGGGCCAGCGGTTCGATCTCCTCGGCCGAGGAGATGATGCCGAGATTGTCGCGCAGCCACTGCACCAGCGAACCGGTGACGGCGATGGAGCCCTCCAGCGCGTACACGGCGGGCTGGTCGCCCAGCTGATAGCAGACCGTGGTGAGCAGGCCGTGCTCACTGAACACCGGGGTGGTGCCGGTGTTCATCAGCATGAAATTGCCGGTGCCGTAGGTGTTCTTGGTGTCGCCGGGGGACAGGCAGGCCTGGCCGAAGGTGGCGGCCTGCTGGTCGCCGAGAATGCCCGCCACCGGGACCCCGGCCAGCGCGCCGGAGGTGATGGGCGCGTAAACCTCGGAGCTGCTGCGGATCTCGGGCAGCATGGCCAACGGGATGTCGAACTCGGCGCAGATCTGCGGGTCCCAGCGCAGCGTGCGCAGATCCATCAGCATGGTGCGCGAGGCATTGGTGACGTCGGTGACGTGCTCGCCGGTCAGGTTCCACAGGATCCAGCTGTCCATGGTGCCGAAGCACAGTTCCCCGGACTCCGCGCGCGGCCGGGCGCCCGGCACGGTGTCCAGGATCCAGCGCAGCTTGGGTCCGGCGAAGTAGGTGGACAGCGGCAGTCCGGTGCGGTCGGCGTACCGGTTCGGGCCCTGGTCGCCGGCCAGCAGGGTGGTCAGGTCGGCGGTGCGGGTGTCCTGCCAGACGATGGCGTGGTGGATCGGCTTGCCGGTGGCGCGTTCCCACACCACGGTGGTCTCGCGCTGATTGGTGACCCCGGCGGCCGCCACGTCCGACGCCCCGATTCCACAGGACTGCAGGGCCTCGGCGATCACGGATTCGGTATTGCGCCAGATGGATTCGGCATCGTGCTCGACCCATCCGGGTTTCGGGAAGATCTGCTCGTGTTCCCGCTGGGCGACTCCGGCGATTCGGCCCTGCTGATCGAAGACGATGCAACGACTCGACGTCGTGCCCTGATCGATGGCGGCCACATAGCGACGCATTGATCGAGGCTAACCGACGACGGTCCGGCCGCCGGGCTAGTGTGGGCTACGGTAGCGCTGGGTAGCCGAAAATTAGCCCGGAGGAGTCTCCGTATGACGAATCAACCGCGATCGCAGTTCCTCGGCCCCGAGCAGCGCGAAGCTGCGTGGGGACAGCTCGGCAAGGACACCTTCGACGTCATCGTGATCGGCGGCGGCGTGGTCGGCGCGGGCATCGCCCTGGACGCGGCCACCCGGGGGCTGGAAGTCGCCCTGGTCGAGGCCCGCGACCTGGCGTCCGGCACCTCCAGCCGGTCCTCGAAGATGTTCCACGGCGGCCTGCGCTACCTGGAGATGATGGAATTCGGGCTGGTCCGCGAGGCGCTGAAGGAGCGCGAACTGGCGCTGTCCACCCTCGCGCCGCACCTGGTCAAGCCGCTCAAATTCCTCTACCCGCTCACCCACCTCGGCTGGGAACGCCCCTATGTCACCGCCGGTCTCGTCCTCTACGACACCATGGGCGGCGCGAAATCGGTTCCCGGACAGCATCATCTGACCCGGTCCGCGGCCCTGCGCCAGGCGCCCGGCCTGAAACGGGACGCCCTCACCGGCGGCGTCAACTACTACGACACCGTCGTCGACGACGCCCGCCACACCATGACCGTGGCCCGCACCGCCGCCCACTACGGCGCGGTCATTCGCACCTCCACCCAGGTGGTCGGCTTCCTCAAGGAGGCCGACCGGGTCGTCGGAGTCAAGGTGCGCGACAGCGAGGACGGGCGCACCGCCGAGGTGCACGGCAGCGTCGTCATCAATGCCACCGGAGTCTGGACCGACGAAATCCAGGCCCTCGCGAAGCAACGAGGGCGATTCCATGTGCGAGCGTCCAAGGGTGTGCACATCGTGGTGCCGCGCGACCGCATCGCCAGCGACACCTCCATCATCCTTCGCACCGAGAAGTCCGTGCTCTTCGTCATCGCCTGGAGCACCGACCACTGGATCATCGGCACCACCGACACCGACTGGAACCTCGACCTCGCGCATCCCGCCGCCACCAAATCCGATATCGACTACCTGCTCGAACGCATCAACTCGGTGCTGGTCACGCCGCTCACCCACGCCGACATCACCGGCGTGTACGCGGGCCTGCGGCCGCTGCTGGCCGGGGAGAGCGACCAGACCTCCAAACTCTCCCGTGAACACGCCGTCGCCCGCATCGCGCCCGGCCTGGTCGCCATCGCGGGCGGCAAGTACACCACCTACCGCAATATGGCCTACGACGCCGTCGACGAAGCGGCACAGGACATTCCGCGCCGGGTGTCGCCCACCATCACCGAGAAGGTGCCGCTGCTCGGCGCCGACGGCTACCACGCGCTGATGAACCAGACCCCGCACCTGGCCGAGAAGTACGGCGTCCACCCGTACCGGATCCAGCACCTGCTCAACCGGTACGGCTCCCTCATCGACGAGGTGCTCGGGCTCGCCGCCGGGAAACCCGATCTGCTGCAACCGATCACCGACTCACCCGGCTACCTGCGGGTCGAAGCCGTCTACGCGGCCGCCGCCGAAGCCGCCCTGCACCTGGACGACATCCTGGCCCGGCGCACCCGAATCAGTATCGAATACGCCCACCGCGGCGTGGATTCCGCCGACGAGGTGGCGCGGCTGGTGGCCCCGGTGCTCGGCTGGTCCGAGGCCGATATCGAACGCGAGGTGAGCGTGTACCAGGCCCGGGTGCGGGCCGAGATCGAATCCCAGACCCAGCCCGACGACGCCTCCGCCGACGCGCTGCGCTCGGAGGCGCCCGAGGCGCGGCGGGAAGTGCTCGACCCGGTGCCGATCAACCAGCACGAGTCGGTCTGAGCCCGGCCGGACGAACCGGCGCCACGGATTCCGCGGCGCCGGGTTCGCCGTTCAGCGCACCAGCTTGTAGTTGAACTCCGTGGTGCCCAGCGCGCCCATGAGCCGCACCCACAGCGGCAGCATCATCTCGGTGCCGCGGGCGGTGGTGATGTCGCCCAGATCGACGATGTCGTCCCAGCCGAACTCGCGCAGCAGATCGGTGACGACGCCCTTGGCGGCGGCATCGTCGCCGGACAGGAAGATGGTGTGGTCGCCGCTCGCCACCCGCTCCGGATGCACCATCACCTCGGCGGTCACGGTATTGAGCGTCTTCACCACCCGTGCCTCGGGGAACGCCCGCTGCACCCGCTCACCGACCGAATCGGTATTGCAGACCGCGAGGAATGGCGGGAACCCCTCCGAGAAGTCCAGGGGGTTCGACACGTCGATCACCACCTTGCCCGCCAGATTCGAGGCCCCCGCGCCGTCCAATGCGACCACGCTGGCCTGTCCGGCGGTCGCATTGATGATCAATTCCGCGCCCGCGGCCGCCTCCGCCGCGGTGGCCAGCGGAGCCGGGAACGGATCCTCCGACCGCGCCTCGGTGGCGGCCACATCGCGGGTGCCGATCACCACATCGTGTCCCAGCTCTGCCAACCGCGCCGACAGGGTGCGCCCGACCGCCCCGGTACCCAGGATTCCGATTTTCATGCCGCCCACCCTAGGCCCGGAAACCCAGCCCTGGAACACCTTTCGGGGCCATTGAAACCCGCTCGTCACCGTGCGCACCGGGCCACCCGCCCGGTACGAGCTGGTCAACTGTCCGGTGGGAGCTGGCAGCGGGGGCAGAAATAGACGCCCCGTTCGGCCCGATCGGCATGCGCGTCGTCACCGAGCAGATGCACGACCAGGTTGGCGCCGCAGCGTCGGCACGGGCGCCGCTGACGACCGTAAGCCAATGCTCGCCAAGGCGGTTCGTGCGCCGCCTGCATCAGCACCCGATGCGCCTCCTCGACCAGACCGGGCAGATCGTCGACCTCACCCACCGGCGTCACCGGGTGGACGCGCCGCAGAAAGCAGATCTCACTCCGGTAGATATTGCCGATCCCGGCCAGATTGGTCTGATCCAGCAACGCCACCCCGATCGGCGTCGAGGGCTCCCGCAGCAACCGGCGCACCGCCTCGGCGGCATCCCACTCCGGCCCGAGCAGATCCGGCCCGAGATGGTCGGTGACGGTGTGCTCCTCACCCCGCCGCAGCACCTCCACCAGCCCCAGCGAGAACCCGACCGCCTCCGCGTCCTCCGTGCCCAGCACCAGCCGTGCCGTGAACCCGGGCCGATTCCACCGCTGCCCGGGCGCGAACACCCGCCACTCACCCTCCATCTTCAGATGCGTGTGAACGCTCAGCTCGGGCGTCCGCACGAACAAATGCTTGCCGTAGGTGCCGACACTCTCGACCCGCTGCCCGCGCAGATCCAGGGTCGCGTACCGCGGCACCCGGAAGTCGCTGCGCGTCAACACCTTGCCGTCGAGCGCCTTCCGGAGGCGCGCGGCGGTGTGGAAGACGGCATCGCCCTCAGGCACAGCCGACTCCGACGCGGTCCGAGGACGGCGCGTCGCGCCCCGAGGTGGGGACCGCCGGGCGCGACGCTCGGGCTGCGACGGCGACCGGGGTCCCACACCGTGTATCCGACCGCGGTCGGCGGGTGTCCGGCCGGTCCCACGCCCCGGCCCTCGGAACCGGGTGCGAGAGGCGACTCATGGTCGGCTCCGCAGCCGGAAGCCTTTCGGCGTGGCGGCGAAACCGGCCTCGGCCAGGAAACCGGCGAAAGTGTTGCCGTGTACCGATTCGCCGTTCACCCGGTCGATGACCAGCGAATCGACCCGGCGATCGTGGACCAGCCCCGCCAGCGCGGCGGCCGCGGCCGTCCGCACGGCCGGATCCTCGGTGAAGGTCAGCAACGTCTTGCCGCCGCGTTCCAGATACAGCGCCAGCTCGCCTTCCACCAGCACCACGAGCGCGCCCGCCTTGCGGCCCGGCCGATGTCCCGCGCCCTCGGCCGCAGCCTTGGGCCAGGGTAGCGCCGCGCCGTAGGGATTGGCCGGATCGCAGGAGGCCAGCACCACGGCCCTACCCGCCGGCTCGTGCGAGAAGCCATCTCCGACCGACCGGTTCCGATCGGTGTCGAACGACCGCAACCGATCGACCACATCGGTGGTCGAGAACTGCGCACCGCCCAGCGAATCCACGAAATAGCCGCGACGGCAACGCCCCCGGTCCTCGAACTCGGTCAGCACCCGGTACATGAGCGCGAACCCGCCCGGCACCCCTTCGCTCTGCACCGAACCCCGAGTCAGCACGCCGTACCGCTCCAGCAGCACATCCGCGGTGGTATGCGCGCGAACGGTCGGGTCGGCCACCCGCTCCGGCAGCAACGACCAGCGCCCGGCCACCTGCGGGGAGGACGTGCGCGCCGGCATTCCACCGCGCGGCAGGTACATCCGGCCGCGTGGCGCGCGCCGGGGAGTCCGATGCGCGGTGGTGGTGCGAGCGGTCCCCGCCAGCAGGGCACGCACGGGGGCGAAGGTGTCGCCGCCGATGTGACCGGCCCACACCAGATCCCACAGCGCCGCCGTCACCGCGGCCTCCTCGACGCCGCTCGCCGCATCGAACCCACCACCGGGACCGACATCGCCGCCGGAACGGATCGGGGCACGGTCGCTCGCGCCCCGGGGACCGATGCCACCGGCCGAGCCCGCGGAGCTGACGCTGTCCAGCAATTGCCGGAAGAAGTACGCGCCCCCGGTGCTGCCCGCGACGACCTGGTACTCGCCCTGCGGCAGCGCGACGCCGACCGGCTCCGAATCCTCACCGCCGAAACCCGCGCTGTCGCGGTGGCCGGACGCGTCGTCGCCCGCGCCGGCGGCGGTGGTCCTGTCGTCGCGTAGGGTGTTGTCCGGGCTCGCCGCACCGCGCACACCGGCACGGCCGGCCGAGCCGACGCCCGGGGGCAGGGTGCCGCCGATCACCGTGGCGCCCAAGGCCGTCAGCAGGCTGATGTGCCGGTCGGACAGGTCGATGTCGTCGGGCGGGGGCAGGGTCAGGCCCGCTTGCTCGGCGGGGTGCAGCGCGATCCAGCCGTCCTTGGCGGTGATGGAGCCGTGGCCGGACCAGATCACCTCGCCGGTGGCCATGAGTTCGTCGAGCATGGCGGGGGAGTAATCGCGGACCCGGAGCGGGAGGATCAAGGATTCCCAGGCCGAGGCCGGGATCGGCACGCCCGCAAGCTGTTCCACCACGGCCGCGACGCCGTCCACGCCGCGGAGTTCGCCGGTGCCGACGTGCTGCCAGGACGGGAGGAAGCGGCCCAGGGCGGCGGTGGCGACCGGTTCCACCTCCTTGCGGGCGGCGGCCAGGGAGCGGCGGCGGAGGCGGCGCAGGACTTCGCTGTCACACCACTCGGTGCCCGCCGCGCCGGGCGTGAATTCGCCTTCCACCACGCGCTTTTCGAGGGCCAAGCGGTGCAGGGCGGTCGCCGCCACGGCCGGACCGAGACCGAAACGGTGGGCGGCCTGGGCTAGCGTGAACGGTCCGTGGGTGCGGGCGTAGCGGCCGATCAGGTCGCCCAGCGGGTCGGCGACAGGCTCGATGAAAGCGGCGGGGACGCCGATCGGCAGCGGGACGCCGAGGGCGTCACGAAGGCGGGACGCGTCCTCGATGGCCACCCACCACCGCGACCCGGCGAAGGAAACCTCCAGTGCGCGGCGTGATGTCACGAGGTCGGCGAACCACTTCCGGGGATCGTCCACGCACCGCTCGGTGGCCTCCGCGGCGGTCAACGGCCCGAGCAGCCGCAGCAGGTCCGCGAGTCCTTCCATATCCCGGGCATGGCGTTCGGGCGTGAGCCGCTGCAACTCCCGCTCGGTCTGCTCGAGGACGGCAGCATCGAGCAGCTCGCGCAGCTCGACCCGGCCGAGCAGCTCCGCGAGCAGGCTGGAGTCCAGGGACAGGGCGGCCGCGCGTCGTTCGGCGAGCGGGCTGTCGCCCTCGTACATGAACTGCCCGATGTAGTCGAACAGCAGCGAGTTCGCGAACGGCGACGGGGCGGCGGTCTCCACCTCGACCAGCCGGATCTGCCGCCGCGCCACCCGGCCCAGCAGATCCCGCAGCGACGGCAGGTCGTACACGTCCTGCAGGCATTCGCGGACCGTCTCCAACAGGATCGGGAATTCGGGGAACTTGCGCGCCACGTCCAGCAGCTGGGCGGCCCGCTGCCGCTGCTGCCACAGCGGCGCGCGTTTGCCGGGGTCGCGGCGCGGCAGCAGCAGCGCCCGGGCCGCGCACTCCCGGAAGCGGGACGCGAAAAGCGCGGAGCCGCCGACCTGTTCGGTGACCAGGTCGTCGATCTCGTCGGTCTCGAAGACGAACAGTTCCGCGCCGGGCGGATCATCGGTGGTGTCCGGGAGCCGGACCACGATCCCGTCATCGGACGGCGTGGGCGCGGCATCCACCCCGAACCGCTCCCGCAGCCGCGCTCCCACCGCCAAGGCCCACGGTGCGTGCACCGGCAGCCCGTACGGCGAGTGCAACACCACCCGCCAGTCGCCCAGCTCATCCCGGAAGCGTTCCACGACCAGCGTCTTGTCCGTCGGCAACTGCCCGGTCGCCTCCCGCTGTTCGGCCAGCAGCGACACCAGATTCCCGGTCGCGTTCGCATCCAGGCCCGCCACCCGCGAGACCCGCTCCAGCTCTGTCTCCGGTGCGGCCTTGCGGCCGGTCGCACCGGCTTTCGAGGCGCGTGCTCGCGAGACACCGGTTCTCGACGAGTCCGCCGCCGTCGCCTCGGTGTCGTGGGCCGCGGCGAATTCGGTCAGCGCTCGGGCCAATTCGACGGGCGCACGCCCTTCGGCCGTCGCGGCGGTGGCCTTTCGAGCGGTGGCCTTTCCTGCGGCCGCCGTCTTCCCGTCGGCCGCGGTTCGAGCGGGCGCGCGGTGTTGCTCGACGGCCTGCCCCGCCTGTCGCACGAATTCGCCCAGGGCCGAGCCCAGCTCGGCGGGACGGCCCAGGGAGTCGCCGTGCCAGAAGGGGAGACGCCCGGGTTGGCCGAAGGCCGGCGTCACCAGTACCCGGTCGAAGCTGATCTCCTCGATGCGCCAGCTCGTAGCGCCGAGGGCGAAGACGTCGCCCACCCGCGACTCGTAGACCATCTCCTCGTCGAGTTCGCCGACCCGGGAAGCCTTTTCGCCGACCATGAACACCGGGAACAGGCCGCGATCGGGGATCGCGCCGCCGGAGGTCACCGCCAGCCGCTGCGCCCCCGGACGGCCGGTGAGCGTCCCGGCGTCGCGATCCCACACGATGCGGGGCCGCAGCTCGGCGAACTCGTCGGAGGGGTAGCGGCCCGCCAGCAGGTCCAGCACCGATTCGTAGGCCGAACGGGGCAGCGCCGCATAGCTTCCGGTGCCGCGGACGGTGTCGAACCAGGCGTCGGCGTCGATGGGCTCCAGCGCGCAGGCCGCGACCGTCTGCTGCGCCAGGATGTCGAGGGGATGCGCGGGGACCTGGAGCTGTTCGATCTGCCCGGCCACCATGCGCTGCGACGCCACCGCGCAGTGGATGACGTCGGTGCGGTGCTTGGGGAAGATGACACCCCGCGAGATCTCGCCCACCTGGTGCCCGGCCCGGCCGACCCGCTGCAGTCCGGACGCCACCGAAGGCGGCGCCTCGACCTGCACCACCAGATCCACCGCGCCCATGTCGATGCCGAGTTCGAGGCTGCTGGTGGCGACCACGCACCGCAGCCGCCCGGTCTTGAGGTCGTCCTCGATGAGCGCTCGCTGCTCCTTGCTCACCGAGCCGTGGTGGGCGCGCGCCAGCAGCGTTGTCGCGCCGTGGATCACCTCGGTGGACGCCCCCAGCTGCGCGGGCGGCGCGTGCTCGGTGTCCACCGATTCCCCGATCCGCGCCGAATACGCCTCGTTCAAGCGAGCGGTGAGCCGCTCGGAGAGCCGCCGCGAATTCGCGAACACGATCGAGGACCGGTGCTCCAGCACCAGATCCACGATCGCCTCGTCCACGTGCGGCCAGATCGAGCCGGGCTGATCCGAATCCTCCGCTCCCGCATCGGGTTCGGTCATATCCGCCACCGGCACCCGTACCGACAGGTCGAAGGTCTTGGGCGCGGGCGGCGCGACGATGGTGATGGGCGCGCTCCCCACCAGGAACCGCCCCACCTCCTCCGGTGGCCGCACCGTCGCCGACAGGCCGATCCGCTGGGCGGCCGGTGCCGACTGCTCCGAACGCAGCAGATCCAGCCGTGCCAGCGAAAGCGCCAGGTGGGCACCGCGTTTGGAGCCCGCGATGGCGTGCACCTCGTCGACGATGACCGTGTGCACCCCGCTCAGCGTCTCCCGCGCCGCCGAGGTCAGCATGAGGAACAGCGATTCCGGCGTGGTGATCAGAATGTCCGGCGGCGTGCGCTGCATGCCCCGGCGATCCGCCGCGCTGGTGTCACCCGACCGCACCCCCACCCGGATCTCGGGCGCGGCCACCCCGAGCCGTTTCGCCGTCTGCGTGATCCCCACCAGCGGCGCGCGCAGATTCCGTTCCACGTCCACCGCCAGCGCTTTCAACGGCGAGATATAGAGGACGGAGGTCTTGCGCGGCCCCGGCTCTGGTTCCCGGGCGGCCAGCCGGTCGATGGCCCACAGGAACGCCGACAGCGTCTTGCCGGACCCGGTGGGCGCGATCACCAGCGTGTGCTGCCCCGCCGCGATGGATTCCCAGGCCCCCAGCTGAGCGGCCGTCGGCGCGGGGAAGGCGCCGTCGAACCACTCTCGAGTCGCGGGCGAGAACCGATCCATCGTCCCAGTCTGCACCCGCCCACCGACAGAGCCCGCGAACCAGGGCGCGGGCGCAGAGTGAAGGGCAGGCAATCCCGTCGCGGTGCCCGGCCCCGCGCGTAGGCTTCGGACCGTGCAGAAGGTGCTCCGGCTGGACCTGGTCAGTCACGGCATGACCGAGGCCATGCGCAAGGCACGATTCCCCGTCGACGAACCCCTCACCGAAGCCGGGCGCCGCGCGGTCTCCTCGTGCGGGCGGCTGCATGCCGCGCGCGTCATCACTGCCCCGGAGCGCCGCACCGTCGAGACCGCCACTCTCATGGGCCTGATGGGTGACGAGGACGACCGATTACGCGACCTCGACGCGGGGGCGTGGCGCGGTGGTGAGCTCATGTCCGTCCCCAAGGAGGACCTCTACCTCTGGCTCACCGATCCGAACTTTCGCGGCCACGGCGGCGAGGCGGTCGTCGACGTCATCGAGCGCACGGGGGAGTGGCTCGCCGATATCGCCCTCGACGGTGAGCCGACCATCGCCATCACGCACCCGGCGGTGATCCGCGCCGCACTGCTCGTCACCCTGGACGCGCCCGCGAATTCGTTCTGGCGCATCGACGTTCCGCCGGTCAGCGTGACCCGGCTGCACTATCGCGGCGAATGGACGCTGCACTTCCGTTAGCCAGCACCATGGCCCGCACGGCGTCGGTGATCAGCCGGGCGGGCAGGCTCGGATCGATGGCGCGCTGAATGCCCAGTCCCAGACCGAGACTCAGCACCGCGGTGGCGGCGTCGTCGGCCGGCATCGGCAGCGCCAGGCCCGTGGAGTCGGCCAGCGCCTGCAATTGCGCCGCGACCGTGCCGCGCACCAGGCTCAGGTTCGACACCAGGGCGGCCTGCAATGCCGGGTCGTCGCGGGCCACGATGGCGAACTCGAATTCCAGCATGGTCCAGCCGACGTCGCCGAGGGTGTGTTCGGCCCAGTCCTGGAAGCGGTCGAGTCGGGTCTCCAGGGTGTCCTCGCCCGCGAGCAGTTCGCTGACCTCCCCGAATTTGGTCTCGTGAATGAGGGCGAGCACCTCGAGGCAGAGCGCCGACTTGGTCCGGAAGTTGGAGTAGACCGCGCCCTTGGAGTACCCGGCCTCCTCGGCCACCCGTTCCAGGCTGGTCTTGGCGTAGCCGTCTGTCAGGAACATGTCGCGCGCGGTGGCCAGGAGGTCCGCGCGGGTGCGGGCCTGGCTCTCGGTCCTGGTCAGTCGTGCCATGACTGAGATTCTAGGTTCTCCCAGATTTGGGATACCGACGGTATTTGAAAACTGCTAGTGTGTGAAACCATGAGTACTAGGAACGGGTCACAGCGACGTGGCCTGGCCATCGGCTGCGGCGGCACCGTCGGGATGGCCTGGATCGTCGCCGCGCTCGCCGCCGTCCAGGACGTCCTGGACTGGGATCCCCGCACCGCCGACGTCATGATCGGCACCTCCGCGGGCGCGGAGGCGCTCACCATGCTGGGCAGCGGGGTCGGCGTCGACGAACTGGTCGCCATGCAGCGCGGCACCTCGACCAACCCGATCCTCACCGCCCACATACGTTCGGAGCCCGGACGATTCCCGCCGCTGCCGCGCCCGCGCCTGGGCGCGCCCGGCCGCGCGGTCCGAGAACTGCTGGCCCGCCCCGGAAACGGGCACGCCCTGCTCACCGCGGGCAGCGGGTTGCTGCCGCTGGGGGGCGGCAACCCGGCCTGGCTGCAGTCCCTGGCCGAACGCCTCAACCCGGGCCGCGACTGGGTCCAGCACCCGGCGACCTGGCTGGTGGCCATGGACAATGCCAGTGGTGAACGCGTCGCGTTCGGATCGCCGTCCGCGCCGGACACGAATCTCGGTGCGGCCCTGCGGGCTTCGTGGGCGGTGCCCGGCTGGTTCCCGGCCGTACCGATCGCGGGCCGGCGGTTCATCGACGGCGGCGCGGCGTCCACCGCCTCGGCCGACCTGCTCATCCCGGCCGGGCTCGACGAGGTCGTGGTGATCACGCCCATGGCCTCCACCGGCCGCCTGCCCGTCACCAGCGCCGGCCACTTCGTCGAGCGGCAGCTGCGAAACCGCATGAGCGAGAAGCTCGATGGTGAGATCGCCCGGCTGCGCGCGAGCGGGGTCAAGGTGCTGCGCATCGACGCCACCGCCGATGACCTCGCGGTCATGGGCCCGAACTTCATGGACGGCCGCCGCCGTCTGCCCACCTTCGAACACAGCCTCGGCAGCCTCCGCGGCCGGGTCGAGCAGGGAGTCTTCGCATGAGCCTCTTCGGAAACGGTTACCCGGCCATCGATCTCGCCGGAGCGCGAGTCCTGATCACCGGCGCGGGCCGCGGTATCGGCCAGTGCACGGCCGAACTGTTCGCGAGCAAGGGCGCGCAGGTCGCCATCGCCGATGTGGACACCGCCGCCGCGCAGGCCGCCGCGGCCGCGCTGGACGGGCAGGCGTTCGAGCTCGACGTGCGCGATCGGGCCCGGTGGGACAAGGTCGTCGCCGACTTCGGCCGCGTCGACATCCTGGTCAACAACGCCGGCGTCATGCCCGCCGGCGCCTTCCTCGACGAGGCGGACGCGGTGGGGCACACCACCATCGACGTCAATGTCTGGGGACTCATCCACGGCATGCGCGCCGTGGTCCCCGGCATGATCGAGCGCGGCCACGGCCATGTGGTGAACGTGGCCTCACTGGCCGGCAAGATCCCGGTCGCCGGTCTGGCCGTGTACAACGCCAGCAAGTTCGCCGCCGTGGGCCTCTCCGCCGCGACGCGTCTGGAGTTCGCGCCGCGGGGCGTCAGCGTCAGCTGCGTCATGCCCTCGGCCGTGCGCACCCGCTTGTCCTCGGGCCTCGCGCTGGGCGGCGGCATGCCCACCGTCGACCCCGAGGACGTGGCCGAGGCCATCGTCGGCACGGTCCGCAGCCGTCGCGCGGAGGTGGCCGTACCGAACTACCTGGGCCCCATCGACGTCGCCCTGGCCGCCGCGCCCGAGCCCGCGGTCCGGCTGGTCCGCCGGCTCTTCAACGGCGACCGGGCCCTGCACCCCGCCGACGAGCAGGTGCGCGCACGGTACGAGGAGCAGGTGCGCGCGATCAACGCCGAGGACTAATCACTCGAACCGGATGCCCTGCGCCAGCGGCAGTTCGGTGGAGTAGTTGACGGTGTTGGTGGCCCGGCGCATGTACGCCTTCCACGAGTCCGACCCGGACTCGCGGCCACCGCCCGTCTGCTTCTCGCCGCCGAACGCGCCGCCGATCTCGGCCCCCGAGGTGCCGATATTGACATTGGCGATGCCGCAGTCCGACCCGTCGGCGGCCAGGAACCGCTCCGCCTCCCGCTGATCGCGGGTGAAGATCGACGACGAGAGACCCTGCGGCACCGCGTTGTGCAGCTCGATCGCCGCGTCCAGATCGTGGTAGGTCATCGCGTACAGGATCGGCGCGAAGGTCTCCTCCCGCACCACCGTGGTCTGCGCGGGCATGCGCATCAGGGCCGGGCGGACGTAGAAGGCGTTCTCGTCCGGCCCCTCGAAACGCTCACCACCGCACAGCAGTTCGCCGCCGTCGGCCAGTGCCCGATCGATCGCCGCGCACATGCCGTCGTAGGCCCGCTCGTTGATGAGCGGCCCGACGAGAACGCCCTCCTCGAGCGGATTACCCACGCGCAGTTGCCGATACGCCGCCGAAATCCGATTCAGCAGCGGCTCGGCCACTTCGGCGTGCACGATCAATCGGCGCAGCGTGGTGCAGCGTTGACCGGCCGTGCCCGCGGCCGCGAACACGATGCCCCGGGTGGCCAGCTCCAGATCCGCCGAGGGCGCGACGATGGCGGCGTTGTTGCCGCCCAGCTCCAGCAGGCAGCGCCCGAACCGGGCCGCCACCCGCGGCGCGACCAGCCGACCCATCCGCACCGACCCGGTCGCGCTCACCAGCGCCACCCGCGGATCGTCCACCAGCTGCTCGCCGACCGCCGCCGGGCCCTGGATCAACTGGTGCACTTCGGGATCCGCGCCCACGTCGACCGCCGCCCGGCGCAGCAGCGCGTGACAGGCCAGCGCGGTCAGCGGCGTCGTCTCCGACGGCTTCCACACCACCGTGTCCCCGCACACGAGCGCGATGGCGGTGTTCCACGCCCACACCGCGACCGGGAAGTTGAACGCCGAGATCACCCCGACCACCCCGAGCGGATGCCAGGTCTCCATCAGCCGGTGGCCGGGCCGCTCCGACGGCATGGTCCGCCCGTACAGCTGCCGCGACAGGCCGATGGCGAACTCGCAGACATCGATCATCTCCTGGACCTCGCCGCGGGCCTCCGCGCCGATCTTGCCCGCCTCCAGGGTGACCAGTTCGCCCAGGTCGTCCCGATGGTCGGTGAGCAGCGCCGCCAGCCGCCGCACCACCGCCGCGCGCTGCGGCGCCGGGACCGTGCGCCAGTCCCGGAAGGCCGCGTGCGCCCGGCCGATGGCGGCGTCCACGGCGGCGGAGTCGCTCGCGCGCAGGGTGATCAGCTCACCGCCGGTGATCGGGGTGCGGGCCGAGAGTTCACCCGGCTCGGGCGTGTCGACGCCCAGCCGTCGCAGCAGCGTCTCCGTTTGCTCACGGAGCTCACGGGTCGCGGTCTGGGTCGGTGCGTGAGTCATTACATGCTCCAGGTTGGGTTCCGGCAACCGAGTTCGTTTCGCTGCGTTAGCCTTCGCTGATGGCGGATACACCGGCGAAACCTGTACTCGACGACATCGATCGACTGCTGATCCGTGAGCTGATTGCCGATGGTCGCGCCACCCTGTCCAATCTGGCGGAGAAGGCCAACCTTTCGGTGTCCGCGGTGCAGTCGCGGGTGCGGCGGCTCGAGGCGCGGGGCGTGATTCGCGGCTACACGGCGAACGTCGATCCCGAGGCGCTGGGCCAGATGCTGTCGGCTTTCGTCGCGATCACTCCTCTCGACCCGTCACAACCCGATGACGCACCCGCACTGC
Source organism: Nocardia sp. NPDC005746 (assembly GCF_040630785.1). Taxonomy (NCBI): domain Bacteria; kingdom Bacillati; phylum Actinomycetota; class Actinomycetes; order Mycobacteriales; family Nocardiaceae; genus Nocardia; species Nocardia sp. NPDC005746. The sequence goes on along the minus strand of NZ_JBEXYE010000009.1, from coordinate 93,967 downwards.
TGCAGCACATTCCGGGCATCGAGGCGTGTCATTCGGTGGCCGGAGACGAGAGCTACATGCTCATGGTGCGGGTGGCCTCGCCCAGACACCTGGAGCAGCTGCTGCAGGAGATCCGCGCTACGGCCAACGTCAGGACGCGAAGCACCATCATTCTGCAAACATTCTATGACAAGTAGCCCCGGTCAAGCCGCAGACATTCGGATGACGACACGGTTACGGACGTAATTATTCCGGAACTTACGGGCATTGCCGTAAATATTCATTTACCCTGAGGGCGTGACCCTCGAACTCGATCGGCTCGGGGCGGCCGCCGAAACCACCGTTGTCACCCCCGCCCGGGTGCATGAGATCCTGTCGGCGAGCATCCTCGCCGACGGCTTCGACCTCGTACTGGACCTGCGCAAGTCACGTGGACTCCGACTGGTCGACGCCCGCGACGGCACCTCGTACCTGGACATGTTCGGCTTCTTCGCGTCCAACACGCTGGGCATGAATCATCCGGCCCTGCTCGGCGACAGGCGCTTCCTGTCCGGTCTCACCACCGCCGCGCTCAACAAGCCCAGCAACTCCGACATCTACACCGTCGAAATGGCGCGCTTCATAGACACTTTCGTGCGCGTGCTCGGCGATCCGCGACTGCCGCACCTGTTCTTCATCGACGGCGGCGCGCTCGCCGTCGAGAACGCCCTCAAGGCCGCCTTCGACTGGAAGTCCCGGCACAACGAAACCCACGGCCGCCCAGCCGAACTCGGCACCAAGGTGCTGCACCTGACCGGGGCCTTCCACGGGCGCAGCGGGTACACGCTCTCGCTCACCAACACCGATCCGGTGAAGACCGCGCGCTTCCCGAAGTTCGACTGGCCCCGCATCGACACCCCCTACCTCGGGCCCGACCACCTCGACATCGAGGCCGCCGAACGCCACGCCCTCGGCCAGGCCCGCCGCGCCTTCCATGAAAACCCGCATGACATAGCGTGTTTCATCGCCGAACCGATCCAGGGCGAGGGCGGCGACCGGCACCTGCGGCCGCAGTTCCTGTCCGCGATCCAGCAGCTGTGCCACGAGCACGACGCGCTGTTCATCCTCGACGAGGTGCAGACCGGCGTCGGCATGACCGGCACCGTGTGGGCCTACCAGCAATTCGGGCTCGAGCCCGACATCGTCGCCTTCGGCAAGAAGACCCAGGTGTGCGGCATCATGGCCGGCGGCCGCGTCGACGAGGTGCCCAACAACGTCTTCCGGGTCAGTTCCCGCCTCAACTCCACCTGGGGCGGCAACCTCGCCGACATGGTGCGCGCCCGCCGCGTCTTCGAGGTGATCGAGCACGAGAACCTGGTTTCCCGCGCCCGCGACCTCGGCCCCCACCTGCTCGACCGTCTGATCGAATTGTCCACCGCCCATGCGGAAGTCACCGATCCGCGCGGCCGCGGCCTGATGTGCGCGATCACCCTCGAATCCGCGGCGCTCCGCAACGATGTGGTGAACCGCCTGCGCGAGCAGGAGCACGTCCTGATCCTCGGCACCGGCGAACGCGGCATCCGCTTCCGGCCGCCGCTCACGGTGACCGCCGCCGAACTCGACGAGGCCGTGGACGCTCTCGACCGCGTATTGGGTTGAGCCGCAGGCCGGATCGCCCGATCCGGCCCGTCCGCATTTGCTGAATGATGGCTTTTGCCCGAAGCGCGCGGCGTGGCGACACCCCGCGTTGTCGCCGCGAACATCCGTGTCGCCGCCTACTATTCGACCACATGTCAGCTCACCGCAATGACATGTCAGCTCACCGCAATGTCGGCATGGCACGGTGCACCCTGTGATCGCGCGGGGTGCACGTCTGGGTCTGATTCTCTCACTGGCGATGCTGTCCGGTTGCTCGAACGGTGACACCGGTCCCGCATCGCCGACCGCCGCACCGTCCTCCGCCCCGGCCGGCGCGGCGCCCGCCGCGGCCGAAGCGCCGCACCTCCTGCCCGGCATGCCGCCGCCGCTCTCGCCCACCGACGTCTACGCCGCCACCCGGGAGATGAGCCCCGCCGTCACCAGCCAGCCCACCCGCGTCTACGTCCCCAACAGCGAGTCGCACACCATCACCGTCATCGACCCCGCCACCTTCGAGGTCATCGACAGCTACCCCTCCGGTGGCAGCGAACCCCAGCATGTCGTGCCCTCCTACGACCTGCAGACGCTCTACGCCAACAACGATCTGCCCATCGGCGGCGGCAGCCTGCTGCCCATCGACCCGCGCACCGGCAAGCCCGGCGACCCCATCCCCGTCCGTGACCCGTACAACATGTACTTCACCCCGGACGGGAAATACGCCCTGGTCGTCGCCGAGGCCGACCGGTCCCTGGACTTCTACGACCCGCACAGCTGGCAGAAACTGCACGACATCGCGGTGCCCGAATGCCACGGCGTCAATCACATGGACTTCACCGCCGACGGCCGCACGGCCCTGGTCAGCTGCGAATTCGGCGGGCGCATGGCCGTGGTCGACATCGCGGGCCTGAGCCTGCTGCGCATGATCGACCTGCCCGGCGGCTCCTCGGGCATGCCACAGGACGTCAAGCTCTCGCCCGACGGCCGCACCTTCTTCGTGGCCGACATGATGGCGGGCGGTATCTACGTCTTCGATGCCCGGACCTTCGACAACACCGGTTTCGTCCAGACCGGCCGCGGCACCCACGGCCTCTACATCACCCGCGACTCGAAGCGGATGCTCATCACCAACCGCGGCGAGGGCAGCATCTCGGTCTGGGACTTCGCCACCGGGCGGCTGGCCGACACCTGGCGCATCCCCGGCGGCGGCAGCCCCGACATGGGCAACCTGTCCGCGGACGGGCGGGTGTTCTGGGTCTCGGGCCGCAACCACGGCGAGGTGTACGCCATCGACATCGTCGACTGGAAGCTGCTGGCCCGGATTCCGGTCGGCCGCGGGGCGCACGGGCTCACCATCTGGCCGCAGCCGGGCCGGTACTCGACGGGCCACACCGGCGTAATGCGTTGAGCCGTCGCCGGTTCCGGCGGCGGCTCGGTCGGACCGAGGAGTAGCGCGGTGAACCGAAGTGTGGACCCCGCCAAAAGCTTGCCGGGATGACTGGCGAGATCCACTATTGAACATTGTTCGAGTTTGCCCGGCGGAGCAGCCGGATATCGTGCTCTACCTGCGGGTTTTTACTGGCGGGTAGTCAATAGCCGTACTCGCGAGTAGCCCCGACTGGATTACGAAGCGGGTCTGGTACTGGTTACACTCCGGGGCATGACGAGTGTCCAGCATCAGCCTTCGCCGGGTCCGGCGGGTGCCCCCGATATCCACACCACCGCCGGCAAGCTGGCTGACCTGCGCAATCGGCTGGAAGAGGCCAAGCACCCGATGGGTGAGGCGGCGGTCGACAAGGTCCACGCCAAGGGCAAGATGACCGCGCGTGAGCGCATCCTCGCCCTGCTGGACGAGGGTTCCTTCGTCGAGCTCGACGCGCTGGCCCGGCACCGCAGCGTGAACTTCGGCCTGGAGAACCAGCGTCCGCTGGGCGACGGCGTGGTGACCGGCTACGGCACCATCGACGGTCGCGACGTCTGCATCTTCTCCCAGGACGTCACCGTCTTCGGTGGCTCCCTCGGCGAGGTCTACGGCGAGAAGATCGTCAAGGTGATGGACCTGGCCCTGCGGACCGGTCGTCCGCTCGTCGGCATCAACGAGGGCGCCGGCGCGCGCATCCAGGAGGGCGTCGTCTCCCTGGGCCTCTACGGTGAGATCTTCCACCGCAACATCCAGGCCTCGGGTGTCATCCCGCAGATCTCGCTGATCATGGGCCCGGCCGCGGGTGGCCACGTCTACTCGCCCGCCCTCACCGACTTCGTCGTCATGGTCGACCAGACCTCGCAGATGTTCGTCACCGGCCCCGACGTGATCAAGACCGTCACCGGCGAGGAAGTCACCATGGAGGAGCTGGGCGGCGCCCACACCCACATGGTCAAGTCCGGTGTCGCGCACTACGTCGCCTCCGGCGAGCAGGACGCCCTGGACTACGTGCGCGACCTGCTCGGCTACCTGCCCAGCAACAACCGCGCCGAGGCCCCCCGCTTCCCGGCCACCGCCGCCGCGGGCGCCATCGAGGAGAACCTCACCGAGGCCGACCTCGAGCTGGACACCATCGTCCCGGACTCCCCGAACCAGCCGTACGACATGCACGAGGTCATCAAGCGCCTGGTGGACGACGAGGAGTTCCTCGAGGTCCAGGCCGAGCGCGCGATGAACGTGATCGTCGGCTTCGCCCGCATCGACGGCCGCAGCGTCGGCTTCGTGGCCAACCAGCCCTCGCAGTTCGCGGGCTGCCTGGACATCGACGCCTCGGAGAAGGCCGCGCGCTTCGTGCGCACCTGCGACGCCTTCAACGTCCCGATCATCACCCTGGTCGACGTGCCGGGCTTCCTGCCGGGCACCGGCCAGGAGTACAACGGCATCATCCGCCGCGGCGCCAAGCTGCTCTACGCCTACGGTGAGGCCACTGTGGGCAAGATCACAATCATCACCCGCAAGGCCTACGGCGGCGCCTACGACGTCATGGGTTCCAAGCACATGGGCGCCGATGTGAACCTGGCGTGGCCGACCGCTCAGATCGCGGTCATGGGTGCTTCCGGAGCGGTCGGTTTCGTGTACCGCAAGCAGCTGCAGACCGCGGCCGCCGAGGGTAACGACGTCGACGCTCTGCGCCTCGAGCTGCAGAACGAGTACGAGGACACCCTCGTGAACCCGTACGTGGCGGCCGAGCGCGGCTACGTCGACGCGGTCATCCCGCCGTCGCACACCCGCGGTCAGATCGTGTCGGCGCTGCGTCTGCTGGAGCGCAAGATGGTGTCCCTGCCGCCGAAGAAGCACGGCAACATTCCGCTCTGAAAATGCGATATGCGCGGTGTGAGGCGCACACTGTCGAACAGGACAGTGGGACTCGTACCGCGCACGATCGCCTCATCCGGGCAAAGATGAAGGAACGCCGCACCACCCCCGCGGCGAAGGACAGGAGGACTGGCGCTGTGACGACCATGGCCGATGAAGAGGTATTGCGCGCCGCCGAACTGGATCTGGCTGTCGAGGATCTGGCGGACGCCATCGACACCGCCGTCGCGGAGATCGAACCGGCGAGCACCGGTCCGGTCATCCAGGTCCTGAAGGGCAACCCGACCGACCTCGAGCTCGCCGCCCTGGTGAGCGTGTTCGCCGCCGCGTCGGCGACCGCCGCCGCTCCGGCCGACCGTGGCCCGGCGGACATGTGGGGTCGCCCGACCCTGCTGCACCGCGGCAGTTCGCCGTTCTCCCCCTACGCCTTTCCGGCCCTCTCGCACCTGCGCGACTGACGGCTTGTGACCGTCTTCGTACTGGCGTCACAATCTCCGGCTCGGCTCGGCGTCCTGCGCAACGCGGGCGTCGAGCCGGTCGTCCGGGTCTCCCACGTGGACGAGGACGCCGTGGCCGAGGCTCTTCCCCCGGACACCCCGCCCGATCGAGTGGTGATCGAGCTGGCCCGCGCCAAGGCGCTGGAGGTGGCCGGGCAGCTGGCGGGTGATCCCGCCTTCACCGATTCCGTTGTCGTGGGCTGCGATTCGATGCTGCTCGTCGACGGCGTTCTGCAGGGCAAACCCCTGACCCCCGAGGTCGCCCGCGCGCGCTGGGCCGAGATGGCCGGACGCAGCGCTGATCTGCTGACCGGTCACTGTGTGCTGCGGCTGAATGCCGGAGAGATCGTCGGCGAGGCCGCCGACTGCAGTTCCACCACGGTGCATTTCGCCAAACCCGAGCCGGAGGAACTCGACGCGTACATCGCGACGGGGGAGCCGCTGCAGGTGGCTGGATCCTTCACGCTGGACGGCATGGGCGGCTGGTTCGTGGACAAGATCGACGGCGACCCGTCGAGTGTCATCGGTATCGGACTACCACTGGTTCGTCGACTGCTTGCCGAGGTGGGTGTCGGCATTGCGCGGCTGTGGATCGGTGGCCGCGCGTAGTTGCGGCGCGATCCGCCCGGCCGAGGGCGCCAATCTGGGCTCGCCGGTGGCTGATCGGGGTTCGTCGGTCTCGGCCTGACCGTCGCGCGCGTCCTCGCCGGGGCGGCCCTGCAGCAATTCCAGTCGCGCCACGCACAATTCGGGCTCCACGAACGGGTGCAGGCGCACGTTCACGTTCTCCCGCCCGCCGTTGCGGTCCAGGGCTTCACGCATCAGGCCCAGGTGTACGCCGCACACCACCTCGGAGTGGGTGCGGGCGAGTTCGCGCAGCGGGCACGCGGTCATGCGGATCATGGCGGATTCGTCGGTCTCGCCGGCCTGATCGCGTTCGGGCGCGAAGCCGAGTTCCGACATCAGGGTGACGGTGAGGTCCTTGGCGTCCTCGAGCGATTCGATGGGCTGGTCGGCGGCTTCGAGTTTCGAGCCCCAGGCCCGGCCGGCGCTGATGGCGGCTTCCGAGCGGCGGCGCGGGTCGCTGCCGAGCTGATCTGCCAGCACTTGCGCCAATTCCTGATAACCCACCGATCGCTGTACAGCGGTATAGCCGATGCGCGGGCGGCCGCGGCCGCGGGGCGGCTGCTGGAATTGGCGGACCAGCGATTCCCGGGTCAGCACATCCAAATGGAAACGCACCGTTGTCACATGCTGTCCGGTGACGCGCGCGAGTTCCTGGGCGTCGAGAGGCTCGCTGGCGCCACGTAGGATCGCCAGCAGTCGCCGTCGCGGCCAAGAATCGGACATAGATCACCCCTCCTCTTCGAGAGACTTTATCGGATGAAGCTGCGCTTAATTCGTCCAATCATCCGATTCGTGATCTGAAACGAGTTTCGTAACCGCCACATGCCTACGATCGGTGCAGAGAATCGAACCGCCAATACCTAACCCACCACGCGTGAAGGACCACACCGTGCCTGTCGCTCCGGATCCGCATCACTCATTCGGCTCCTACGCACATCCTCACCGACTAGTAACCACAGAGTGGCTGTCGGCAAACATCGGCACGCCGGGACTCAAGATCATCGAGTCCAACGAAGACATATTGCTATACGACATCGGCCATGTCCCCGGTGCCATCAAGATCGACTGGCGGACCGAGCTGATCGATCCGCGTACTCGCGATGTCGTCGACGGCGCGACCTTCGCCAACCTTATGCGGGCCAAGGGCATCGAACGCGGCGACACCGTGGTCATCTACGGCGATAAATCCAATGGCACCGCGGCCGCCACCCTGTGGGTGTTCTCCCTCTTCGGGCACGAGGACGCGCGCCTGCTGGACGGCGGCCGCGACGCCTGGATCTCCGAGGCTCGCGACACCACCTTCGAGGTGCCCGCCGCCGGGCTGGGCCAGTACCCGGTGGCCGATCGCGACGACAAGTCCGCGCGCGCCTTCCGGCAGGACGTGGTGGCGCACCTGGGCGGGCCGCTCATCGACTCGCGCGCGTTCGAGGAGTACACCGGCGATCTGGTGGTGCTGGACCGTCCCGAGGAGCAGGCGCTGCGCGCGGGTCACATCCCGACCGCGGTCAATATCCCGTGGACCTCGTCGGTGGGCGCGGACGCCCGTTTCCGGCCCCGGGTCGAGCTGGATGTCATCTACGGCGGGGTGATCGAAGGCGTCGCGCCGCTGGTCTACTCGCGGGTGGGGGAGCGGTCGGCGCTGACCTGGTTCGTCCTGACCTACCTGCTGGGTGTGGACGGGGTGCGCAACTACGACGGCTCCTGGACCGAGTGGGCCAATGCCGTGGGTGCGCCCATCGTGATCGGTGAAGAACCCGGCGCGGCGCCCTCGGTCGTGGCAAGCTCGTAACGCCCGAACCCCCTTCGGGGGATTCCCTGTGGAGGCTTCCGCGGAGTCTGGTAGAACAGGTTCTAAAAATTAGGCCTCGAGAGTCGCATGCCCACTCTCTGGGCCTACTCATTGGTAGCCCTAGCCGGGTTCGGTCATTGTTGGCACGATGCCTACACTGCCGACAGACGAAAGTATCCAGAGCACAGGAGGCTCAGTGCCCAACCATGCCAACGCGCAGATCACAAAGGTCCTCGTAGCCAACCGAGGCGAGATCGCCGTGCGCGTGATCCGGGCCGCCAAGGACGCCGGTATCGCCAGTGTGGCCGTGTATGCCGAACCGGACGCCGACGCGCCGTTCGTGAAGCTCGCCGATGAGGCGTTCGCTCTCGGTGGTCAGACCTCGGCCGAGTCCTATCTGGTGTTCGACAAGATCCTCGACGCCGCCGCGAAGGCCGGCGCGGACGCGATCCACCCGGGTTACGGGTTCCTGTCGGAGAACGCCGATTTCGCGCAGGCTGTGATCGACGCGGGACTGATCTGGATCGGTCCGTCGCCGCAGTCCATCCGGGATCTGGGTGACAAGGTCACCGCCCGCCACATCGCCGAGCGCGCCAAGGCGCCGATGGCCGCGGGTACCAAGGATCCGGTGAAGGACGCCGACGAGGTCGTGGCGTTCGCCAAGGAGTTCGGTGTTCCGGTGGCCATCAAGGCCGCCTTCGGTGGTGGTGGTCGTGGCATGAAGGTCGCGCACACCATCGAGGAGATCCCGGAGCTGTTCGAGTCCGCGACTCGTGAGGCCATCGCGGCGTTCGGTCGTGGTGAGTGCTTCGTGGAGCAGTACCTGGACAAGGCCCGTCACGTCGAGGCCCAGGTCATCGCCGACCAGCACGGCAATGTCGTGGTCGCCGGTACCCGTGACTGCTCGCTGCAGCGCCGCTTCCAGAAGCTCGTCGAGGAAGCCCCGGCCCCCTTCCTGTCCGACGAGGTGCGCGGCAAGATCCACGCCTCCGCCAAGGCCATCTGCAAGGAAGCCGGTTACTACGGCGCCGGCACCGTGGAGTACCTGGTGCAGGGCGAGACCGTGTCCTTCCTCGAGGTGAACACCCGCCTGCAGGTCGAGCACCCGGTCACCGAGGAGACCGCCGGTATCGACCTGGTGCGTCAGCAGTTCCGCATCGCCGAGGGCCACGAGCTGTCCATCACCGAGGACCCGACTCCGCGCGGCCACTCCTTCGAGTTCCGCATCAACGGTGAGGACGCCGGTCGCGGCTTCCTCCCGGCGCCGGGCCCGGTCGTCGTCTACCGCGAGCCCGCGGGCCCCGGTGTGCGTGTCGATTCCGGTGTGGTCGAGGGTTCGGTCATCGGCGGTCAGTTCGACTCCATGCTGGCCAAGCTGATCGTGACCGGTGAGAACCGTGAGCAGGCGCTGCAGCGTGCCGCTCGCGCGCTGGCCGAGTTCCAGATCGAGGGTCTCGCGACCGTCATCCCGTTCCACCGCCACATCGTCGAGAACCCCGCGTTCATCGGTGACGGCGAGAAGTTCGACGTCTACACCAAGTGGATCGAGAACGAGTGGGACAACCCGATCGAGCCCTACACGGGCGCTGTCGCCATCGAAGAGGACGAAGAGGCTCCGCGCCAGAAGGTCGTCGTCGAGGTCGGTGGCCGTCGCCTCGAGGTGTCGCTGCCGGGTCAGTTCTCGGTCGGCGCCGCCGCGTCCGCCAATGGCGCGGGCGTCGTCCGCAAGAAGCCCAAGGCGCGCAAGCGCGGTGGCGCGGGCGCCGGTGCCGCCTCCGGTGACGCCGTGACCGCCCCGATGCAGGGCACTGTCGTCAAGGTGGCCGTCGAAGAGGGCCAGTCCGTCGAAGCGGGCGACCTGGTCGTGGTGCTCGAGGCCATGAAGATGGAGAACCCGGTCACCGCCCACAAGGCCGGTGTCATCACGGGTCTCGCGGTGGAGGCCGGCGCGGCCATCACCCAGGGCACCGTCCTGGCCGAGATCAAGTAACGCAAGACAATTCGCGAGTGGCCGCTCACCTGCAAGGTGAGCGGCCACTCGCGCTAATGTCGTGGCATGGCTGAACCACCGGAGATCCGTATCGGCACCGTCGAGCGCGAGGACGCGATGAAACGGCTGTCGGACCATTTCGCGGCGGGACGGCTCAGCGTGGCCGAGTTCGACGAACGCAGTGGCGTCGTGGCCGCGGCGCTGACCCGCGGCGACCTGGAGCGGGTGTTCACCGATCTGCCGGAACCGGTGGCGGACAAGCCCGCTCCGGCGCCGCGCCGGATGCCGTTCGGTTCGATTCCGCCGGAGCGGATCATGCCGGTGGTGCCGATCGTCGCGGTGATCCTGTTCCTCATCACGCATCAGTGGTGGGTGTTCCTGTTGATCCCGCTCGCGGGCGCGGTGCTGTTCGGGGAGAGCGGCCGAGAACGCCGCAAGCGGGGCGAGCGCCGGGATCGACGGCGGCGGCTCGACCGCGGACAGGAGGACTGATGGAACCCATCGAGATCAATGCGGGCAGCTGGTATCTGCGGGCCCTGCGCGCCGACGAGCGCATCGACGACCGCCCGGCCCTGGCCGACGGCGGCATCACCGATCCCGGCTACGTGGAGCGCCGTACCGCGGAATGGGCCGACGAGAGCCACTTCTCGTGGGCGGTGTGCGTGCCGACCACCGCCGAACTGGTCGCCGAGATCGGCGTGCACCCCCATCCCGACGGCACCGCGACCGTGACCGGCTGGGCCCGTTCCGGATACGACTCCGCCCTCGAGGACGGCCTGGTCTCGGTCCGCCGTTTCACCGCGGGCGCGCTCGGCCTGGACCCCGTCGACGCCTGAGATCGTCGTCCGGTTGTCCGGTCCGGAAACCTGATCAATTCCCGAAAATGCCTGTTCACCAGCGGAGATCGTATTCGTCCGCCGGAAAATCACTCGTGCCCGGCCCCTGTCGTGCGTCAGTCTGGAATCGCATCCGGAACCGACGACCAGGGGAGGCGGTTATGTGGGAATGGAGCAGACACCAGGCTGATCGGGCGGCGGCGGGATCGTTCACCGCGTGGCGGATACGCGACCCGGAACCGACCGTGACCGACCCGGAATTCGACGAGACCGAGGACAAATGCGGGGAGGCGGACGACGGCGCGTACACCGATGTCTCCGAGCGCGCCCTCGCCGAGCTGTTCGCCGCGCTCGCGGGCTATTGTGAGCCGGACGGGCTTGGATGGGATTCCTCGTATCCCAACGTGACCACTGATCTCGTGCCGGTCGGGGTAACTCCGGGGGTACGTCCGAAATCGGTTCGGTACCCAACCGCCGGCACGGCAGTGTGACTGTCGACGACACTTAGCTGTCCGCTGAAGGCCCGGAGAGGCGGGACGGGTAGCGTCTGGGGTCATGGAGAGGTCGCCGCTGGACGCCGATGTACTGCGCCGGAGCATTGCCGAGTCGCCGGAGCTGGGGTTCTTCTCGGCCATCGAGGTGGTCGAGTCGACCGGTTCGACCAACGCGGATCTGGTTGCGCGGGCCGCGGATTCGAGTGCCGATCGGCTGGTGCTGATCGCCGAGGCGCAGGAGCACGGCCGCGGCCGCTACGACCGGCAGTGGGTGAGCCCCGCGCGGGCGCAGATCGCCATGTCGGTGCTGGTGCGGGTGCGCGGCATCGACCCGGCGGTGCTGGGCTGGCTGCCGCTGCTCACCGGGATCGCCGCGGTGGACGCGGTGCGGGCCGAGACCGGTCTGAAGGCGGTCCTCAAGTGGCCCAACGACGTGCTGGTGGACGCCCGCAAGCTGGCCGGCATCCTGGCCGAGATCGCCGCGGTGGGCCCGGATCCGGCGGTCGTGGTGGGTGTCGGCCTGAACGTCTCGCTCACCGATGCCGAACTGCCTGTCCCGCACGGCACCTCGCTACTGCTGGCCGGCGCGCCCGGTGTCGACCGGACCGCGCTGGCCCAGGCCATGCTGCGCGAGTTCGCGTGTCGCTTCACCGCCTGGGAGGCGGCGGGCTGGGACATCACGGAGCTGGCGGCCGCCTATCGGGAACGCTGTGCCACCCTCGGCGCGCAGGTCCGCGCGGAGCTGCCGGGCGGCGAGGTGCTCACCGGCGTCGCCACCGGCATCGACGAGAACGGCCGCCTGCTGATCGGAGACCGCGCCGTCTCCGCCGGTGACGTCACTCATCTGCGCGCCGAGTACTGAGCGGAAACCGATCCGCCGCACCCGGATCCGGCTACTGCTTGCTTCCGTGCCCGCGGCGATCGCCGCCCGGCTTCCTCGGATTGGTGTCGGGCCACAGGTCGGGAGCCGGGATATTGCGGAGATCGGGGAGATTGGGCAGGTTCCACGGCACGGTCGGCAGCGGAATGACGGGTACGACCGGTGCGGGCTGCTCCGGGACCTCGGGCCCGCTCGACTCCGGCGGCGGGAGCTGCTCCTGCACCGGCTGTTCGGTCGTCGTCGGAACCGATTCCTGGATAGGCGTTTTCGCGACCGTGCCGGGCGCCCGCGTCTGCCGGGGCTCGGGGTCGGCGGAGCTCCCGCCGATCCAGGCCGCCCCCAGGGTCAGCACCAGCGCCGCGACGGCGATACCGGCGGCGGCGACCTTGCGCTGTTTCGTCCACCGGTGGACGGGCGGGGCCTCGGCGGTGAGCGAATCCATCGGCAGCGCGACGGTTCGCGTATCCGGGTCGGGTTCGGGCGAATCGCGCTGTCCGGAGGGGATGTTCGCCGGCGCCGGCGGGCGGGGCATCGGAATGCTCACGGTCGCCCGGTCATCGGGTTCCGGCTCGGTGACCGTCCCCGGCATCGCGGACTCGGTGAGCGCGGCGCGGGCGGCGTCCGCGAATTCGCCTGCGGTGGCGTACCGTTCGGCCGGATTCTTGGCCAGGCCCTGGGCGACGACGCGGTCGAGGGCCGCGGGGACGGCCGGGGAGCGCTTGGATGGCGGTTCCGGCATGCGTTCCAGATGGGCGCGCATCAGCTGGGCGGGGTTCTTGACCCGGAAAGGCCGCTCGCCGGTGAGGCATTCGTAGAGGACGCAGGCCAGCGAGTACACGTCCGAGCGGACCGAGACGGTGCCGTCGAAGCGTTCGGGCGCCATGTAGGCGGGCGTGCCGATCAGCATGCCGGTCTGGGTGATGGCGGTCTGCCCGTCCTGCAGCGCGGTGCCGAAGTCGATCAGGTAGGCGACGTCGTCGGGCGCCACGATGATGTTCTGCGGTTTGACGTCGCGGTGCACCAGCCCGGCGGTGTGGGCTTCGTCGAGGGCGCAGGCGACCTGCGCGATCAGCCCGACGGCCGCGTCCGGGGCCATCGGCCCCTCCCATTCGAGCAGGGCTTCGATATCGAGGCCGTCGACGAACTCGGACTCGATGAACAGTCGCCCCTCGAGCTCGCCGTAGGTGTGCACCGCGACCACGTGGGGTCCGTGCAGCATCGAGGCGGCCCGCGCCTCCCGTTCGAACCGTTCCCGGTATTCGGGGTCGGCGGTCAGCACGGGCGCCAGCAGCTTCAACGCGACGGTGCGATCCGCCGCGGTGTCGTGGGCGCGCCACACTTCCGCCGACCCGCCGCTGCCGAGCAGTTCGTCGAGGCGGTACCGGCCCAGATAGCCATCCCCCAACGGAGTTCCTCTCGTCACACTGGGGGACTACCATAGCGAACCGAATTTGTTTCACCCGCGCCGCACGCGGGTGACGGTCATGCGGTCTGCAACACCCCGCGGGCGGCTTCCCGCGCGAGCAGGCGGTCGCGCTGCTCCTCGAACTTGACCACGTCCTTGCCCAGTTTCTCCATGTACGCGGCGAGGGTCTCACGCGCCTGCTCGCCGGCCGGTCCGAAGTCGTTGCGCTCGAAGACATTCCAATTCTTCAGCACCGGCGCGACCACCTCGTCCATGTGCTGGCGCAGATCGTAGATGCCGTGCTTGGCCATCAGCGCGCCGTTGCGGCGGAAGTTGGGCATGCCCGATCCGGGCATGACGAAACCGGTGAGCACCCGGGTGATGGCGTCGATCGCCTGATCCGGCACCAGATCCAGGCCCGCGCCGCAGAGGGTGCGGTAGAAGATCATGTGCAGGTTCTCGTCGGCGGCGATGCGCTGCAGCATGCGGTCGGCGATGGGGTCGTCGCAGACGCGGCCGGTATTGCGGTGGGAGACGCGGGTGGCCAGCTCCTGGAACGTCACATACGCGACATTGTCGAGGAAGCCGCCCCACTCGTCGGGTGACTGCGCGCCGCCGGTCATGTGGATCATGCGGGCCTGTTCCAGGGCCACCGGATCCACACCGCGGGTCACCACGAGGTAGTCGCGCATGACGATGCCGTGGCGGTTCTCCTCGGCGGTCCAGCGGCCGACCCAGGTGCCCCAGGCGCCGTCCTGGGAGAAGTTCTCGGCGATCTCACGGTGGTAGGAGGGCAGGTTGTCCTCGGTGAGCAGATTGGTGATCATCGAGACCTTGGCGACCTCGGACAGCGTGGACTGCGACGGATCCCAGTCCTCACCACCCATCGAGGCGAAATTGCGGCCCTGGTCCCACGGCACGTAGTCGTGCGGGTGCCAATCCTTGGCCATCGACAGATGCCGGTTCAGGTTCTCTTCGGCAACGGGCTCGAGCTCGCGAAGTATCTGGTATTGCGTCAACTCTCGGGTCACACACGCCTCCTGTGTCTTGCACACCGGGTGGAGCCTGCTGATGACGAACGGCAAACGCGTGCCGACGATGCTACCGGCAACCGCACGATTGTGCCCCGGTCCCCGGGGCCGCGTGCGGTATTCCGGCATCTCGGCGGGATAGGGTTTCGGCATGGGTTATCCGGAGGAGGCACTGGCCCCCGAAGAGGTGCTGCTCCTACATCGCCATCCGCATTGGAAGATGTTGTTCTGGCCCGCTGTGACTTTCATCCTGATCACGGCATTGGCCGGATTCGGCGCCGGGGTGGCGGCGCGCAATACCGACGACGGTCTCCGAACCGGTCTGCTGCTCGGCATTCTCGCGCTGTGGGCGGGGATCGTGCTGTGGCGCAGCGTCGCTCCGCTCATCCGATGGAAGTCGACGCATTTCATCGTGACCGATCGCCGGGTGCTGATCCGGCAGGGCGTGCTCACTCACACCGGCATCGACATTCCGATGAACCGGATCTCGAATGTGCAGTTCCGCCATGGGTTGTTCGATCGCATGCTGGGCACCGGCACCCTGATCATCGGGTCGGCGTCGGAGGATCCGCTGGAGTACGACGACATTCCGCACGTGCAGCGGGTGCACAACCTGCTCTACCACCAGGTCTTCGATGTGGTGCAGAAGAATCCGAACGGCGGCGGCTTCTAGGGTTCCGCCGGTGCGTACCCGTAGGCTGATGCCGTGACCGCAGTACTGCTGGCCGAAGACGACGAGGCCATCGCCGCGCCGCTGTCGCGCGCGCTGGGCCGCGAGGGCTATTCGGTGACCGTGGAGAGCTATGGTCCCGCCGTGCTCGAGCGGGCTCTGGAGGGCGGTCACGACCTGCTCATCCTGGATCTCGGGCTACCCGGCATGGACGGGCTCGAGGTGTGCCGTCAGGTGCGGGCCCGTGGCGCGGAGCTGGCGGTGCTCATGCTGACCGCGCGCACCGACGAGGTGGACTTCGTGGTCGGCCTGGACGCGGGCGCCGACGACTATGTGGGCAAGCCGTTCCGGCTCGCCGAACTGCTGGCCCGGGTGCGGGCGCTGTTGCGCCGCAGCGGAATCGGCGACGAGGCAGTGGAGGTCGGCGGTATCCGGCTGGAGCCGGCGGCGCGCCGGGTGCTGGTGAACGGCATCGAGGTGAACCTCGCCAACAAGGAGTACGAGCTGCTGAAGGTGCTCATCGACCGCGCCGGGCAGGTGGTCTCGCGCGAGACCATCCTGCGCGAGGTGTGGGGGGATGCGGATCTGCGCGGCTCCAAGACCCTGGACATGCACATGTCGTGGCTGCGCCGCAAGATCGGTGACGAGGGTCCGGTGGCCGAGCGGCGTATCGTGACCGTGCGCGGCGTAGGCTTCCGGTTCAATACCGATTAGCCGTTCGAAATCTCTGCCGATCGATCTGTTGTGCTGTTCCGTGCGCGTGCGAACCCCGAAGCCCCGGCGAAGCGAGGCATCTCGACGATGAGACGCAGGATCCTGCTGTCCATGGTGGCCGCGCTGACCCTCACCACCCTGGTTCTCGGTGTGCCGCTGGCGTTCACGGCCTGGAAGTGGGTCGAGGACATCAGCCGCAACGAACTGCGCAACCGGCTCAACAGCATCTCCGAAGAGGTGATGCGGCAGGAGCACGACGGCATGGTGTACGGCGAGCTGGACACCAAGGCGGTGCGGCTGCTGATCCCGGCCAACGGCAAGCTGACCATCATCTATCCGACCCAGTCGGAGAACAACAAGAAGATCGACATCGGCGCGGAGACGGTGGTCGACCCGCTGGCCGAGTCCTGGTCGATGGGCATCAACGGCTCGCTCCGCCTCGAGATCCCCTCCGCCCCCATGCATTCCATGCAGCGGCAGGCGCTCGGCGCGGTGCTGGGCCTGGTGCTCATCTCGCTGGGCGCGGGCATCGCGGTGGCGGTGGTGACCGCGCGCCGGGTGGCCGACCCGCTGCGGGACGTGGCGGCCCGCGCGGCCCGGCTGGCCATGGGCGACTTCCGCGCCGACCCGCGCAGGCACGGCATCACCGAACTGGATCGCGTCTCCGACGTGCTGGATTCGGCCACCGTGGAGATCGCGGGCCGGCTGCAACGCGAGCACGCGCTGGTCGCCGACGTCTCGCATCAGCTGCGCAGCCGGCTCACCGCGGTGCGGCTGCGCCTGGACGAACTGTCCGCGCACGCCGATCCGGCCGTGGTGCACGAGGCGGAAGAGGCCATGGCGCAGGTGGATCGGCTCACCGACGCCATCGACGAGCTGGTGCGCGCCTCCCGCGACGAGGGCGCGGCCGAACGTGATCCGCTGCCCGTGGTGGCCGAATTGCGCAGTGTCGTAGCGGAATGGCGGCATCCCTTCGCCGAGGCCGGGCGCAAACTGGTGCTGCTCGGCGACCCGACCCTGAAAGCGCCGGTGACCGGTTCGCGCCTGCGGGAGGCGCTGGCCGTGCTGGTCGACAACGCGCTCATGCACGGCGGCGGCACCTGCACGGTGTCGGTGCGCACGGTGGCGGGCCGCCTGGACGACCGCGAACCGCTGGTGGTGGTGGAGGTCGCCGACGAGGGCGACGGGGTGCGAGACGAGCTGGCGCCACACATCTTCGACCGCGGCTTCTCGGCGGCGGGGTCCACCGGTGTGGGGCTGGCCCTGGCCCGCGCGCTCATCGAGGCCGACGGCGGCCGGCTGGAACTGCAGCGCCGCCGCCCCGCCCTGTTCGCGGTGTTCCTCGGCTCGTCGGGGGTGGCGTCGCGGCCGATCTCGGTGGGCGCCGAGCCGCGCTGATTCTTCTATCGGTTCTCTAACTCTTCGTTATCCGGCCCTGAGAACTCGGTTCCTACGGTGGGTCCGGTCATCAGGAACCGACGAGCGATCGTCGACGAAGAACAGGAGATCCCATGCCCACGTTCACCGTTCGCCGCACTCTGACCGCCGGTGTCATCGGCGCCGCCGCCCTCACCGTGGCGGCGCTGCCCGCGACCGCATACGCGGACACCCCGGATTCGATTGCCGGACTGGCGGATACGGGTAGCTCCGGACCGGCCCCGGCCACCCAGCCGGCGCTGCCCCTGGAGCCGGCGCTGCCCGCCCTGCCGGGTGAGCCGACCGGTCCGGGCACGGTGGTGATCAAGGACCGCGACGGCAATGTCATCGTGCGGCGGCTCCAGCCCGGCGAGCCGATCGGGCCGGACTCGATTCCGGCTGTCCCGCTGGAGCCGGGCGTCACCCTGCCCGGCGGTCCCGTGGTGGCGGTGCCGGACGGTCACTCGCCATCGCACACCATCGTGTTGAATCCGGCTCGCTGAGAAGTTTTCTCAGTCCGCGCCCGTATCGTCTGATGCCGTGACGGGTCCCCGGATTCTGATTGTGGATGACGATGCCAGGGTGCTGACCTCGGTGGCGCGGGGGCTCCGGATGTCGGGTTTCGAGGTCGAGACCGCGGCGGACGGGGCCGCCGCGCTGCGCCACATCGCCACCGACGCCCCGCAGGCCATGCTGCTGGACCTGAACATGCCGAATCTGGACGGCGTCCAGGTGGTGACGGCGTTGCGCGCGCTCGGCAACGACATCCCGATCTGCGTGCTGAGCGCCCGCGCCGAGGTCACCGATCGCATCGACGCCCTGGAGGCGGGTGCGGACGACTACCTGACCAAGCCCTTCGACCTGGGTGAGCTGGTGGCGCGGCTGCGCGCCATGCTGCGCCGGGCCCCCGCGCCCGCCCACGTCTCCGACGACCGCATCACGGTCGGCCCGCTCACGGTGCTGCCGGGCGCGCGCCGGGCAGCGATCGACGGCGCCCCCCTCGAGCTCACCAAACGCGAATTCGATCTGCTCGCCGCGCTGGCCTCGGCCCCCGGGCATGTCTTCTCCCGGACGCAGCTGCTGGATCGGGTGTGGGGCTACGACTTCGAAACCCAGACCAAGGTGGTCGACGTGTTCGTCTCCTACCTGCGCAGAAAGATCGAGGACACCGGGTGCCCGCGTCTCATCCACACGGTCCGCGGCGTCGGGTTCGTGCTGCGGGCCGAGCCGTGATCCGGACGCCGCGGCCGCGTGGCGGGATGGCCCTGTCCCTGCGTGCCCGAGTGGCACTGGCCAGCGCCGCGACGGCCGCGGTGGTGGTCGCGGTCATGTCGGTGGTGCTGTTCGCGTTCGCGCCCGCGGAGGCGTCGAACCAGGTGGGCCGGATCGTGAGCGCGATCGCGCTGACCCCCGCCGACACCGTGCACATGCCGGAACCGGGTGTTCCCGCGCAACCGGTTCCCGGCGCTCCGGCGCAACCGCCGACCGCCTTGCCCGCGCTGCCCGCCTCCCCGTCGCCCGGCGTGCTGATCACCCGCATCGATCCGGGCAATCCGGATGCGGAGTTCTCGCGCACCGTCGCTGTGAACGGTGAGCCGGTCGCGCTGACCGTCCCCACCGAGGTCGCCTCGGATTCGGCCACCCGGCAACGGGTCCGGATCGTGCTGATCGGTCTGACCGGGGTGGCGCTGGCCGGCGTGCTCGGCTGGCTGGCGGCGCATCGTGCCGTGGTGCCGTTGCGGCGGCTGACCGCGGCGACGGCCGGGCTGGGGCAGGGGCTCACCCTGGACTCGCCGCGGCATCCGGTGGCCAGTGAGACAACGGAATTGGCGCGAGCCATGAACACCATGCTCGGGCGGATCGCCACCGAGCGCCGCCACACCGACGAGGCGTTGGTCACGGCGCGGGATTTCGCCGCGACCGCCGCGCACGAACTGCGCACCCCGCTGACGGCCATGCGCACCGATCTCCAGGTGCTGCGGTCGATGCCGCTGTCGGAGACCGAACGCGCCGAGATCCTGGATGACGTGCTGAGCGCGCAGAGCTCGGTCGAGGCCACCCTGCACGCCCTGGAGCGGCTCGCGGTCGGTGATCTCACCACCGAATCCGATTGGGCGGATCTGGATCTGGGGGAGGTGGTCGACCAGGTGGTGGACGACGCCCGGCGGCAGTATCCGGGGGTGACGATCAGCACGGACGGGGTCGAGCCGATTCGCCTGCGCGGCTTGGCCGCGGGCCTGCGCTCGGTGGTCGACAACGCCGTCACCAATGCGGTGCGGCACGGCGGCGCGGATCGGATCGAGATCGCGGCGCACCCGGCGGACGGTCACGCGGTGCTGACCATCGACGACAACGGATGCGGCATTCCCGCTGCGGATCGCGAGCGGGTCTTCGAACGGTTCTATCGGGCGAGCCCGACGCAGGGCAGTGGCCTGGGTCTCGCGCTGGTGGTTCAGCAAGCCCGCTTACACGGCGGAACCGCGACAATCGGGGAAAATCCGGCAGGCGGTGTCCGCCTGACCATCACCCTCAGCTGTGACCCAGCTGTTCCTCGTTCTCGTTGACGAGGTCCTCGAATTCGTCCTGGAGTTCCTGCATTTCGTCCGGAAAGACCCACTTCTTCATGGACCAGAATCGGAATGCCATTTGCAGCAGGTTGCCGACGATGAAGGCGCTGAAGAAGTCCGCGATGTTCTCGACGGTGAAACTCACATTGGGCTGGCGGAGGTCGAACACGTAGCTCGACACCCACAGCGGTAGCGCGGCCAGGCCGACGCCGATACCGCTGACCAGGAAGAACAACAGCGCTTCGTGGTGCTTCTCGCGACCACCGCGCTTGTCGAACGTCCATTCCCGGTTGAGGATGTAGGACACGATGACCGCGACGATGCCCGACATGATGCGGGCCACCGTGGGCTTGGTGTCCATGATCGTCCATTTCAGGACGTAGAAGATTCCTAGGTCGATGACGAACGTGGTCGCACCGACAATCGCGAACTTCAGGAGTTCGTAATGGCGGTCCGCGAGGGCCCGCAGCGGCGCGGGCAGGCGATTGACCACTTCATCGACAAATGACACGGGCCGAGTCTACGTCTCTCGGCTGGGCTGTGTCGGGCCGGTACAAATCGGGGCAGCGGCCTTTCGGGAGACTCGCCGATACCTGTCATGCGACCCACGGGCGAGCCGCCGGTGGGTGTCATGACAACATAGTGCAGCGTGAGCGCCCGTTCCTTCGATACCTCCGCGATGCCCACCGTCACCATGATCGGCGGCGGCCAGCTCGCGCGCATGACCCACCAGGCGGCCATCGCGCTGGGCCAGCGGCTGCGCGTGCTCGCCGAACGACCCGACGACCCGGCCGCGCAGGTCACCCCGGACCTGGTGCTCGGCAGCCACCACGATCTGGCCGCGCTGCGCAAGGCCGCGATGGGTTCGCACGCGCTGACCTTCGACCACGAGCACGTGCCCACCGAGCACCTCGAGGCGCTGATCGCCGAGGGCGTCAATGTGCAGCCGCGGCCGCAGGCGCTGATCTTCGCGCAGGACAAGCTGCGCATGCGCCGCAAGCTGGCCGAGCTGGACGTGCCGATCCCGGCCTACACCGAGGTGAACTCGGTCGCCGACGCCGTCGCCTTCGCCGACGAGCACGGCTGGCCCTTCGTGCTGAAGGCGGTGCGCGGCGGCTACGACGGCCGCGGCGTCTGGATGCCCGCCGACGCCGCCGAGGCCGCCCCGATCATCGAGGACCAGCTGGCGCACGGGGTCTCGCTGATGGCCGAGGCCAAGGTGGATCTGAAGCGTGAACTGTCGGCCATGGTGGCGCGGTCCCCGTTCGGCCAGGCCGCGGCCTGGCCGGTCGTCGAGACCGTGCAGCGCAACGGCCAGTGCGCGGTCGTGATCGCGCCCGCCCAGAACCTGTCGTCGGCGAAGGCCACCGAGGCCGAGGCGCTGGCCCTGCGGCTGGCCGCCGAACTGGGCGTCACCGGTGCGATGGCGGTGGAGCTGTTCGAGACCCACGCCGGCGAACTGTTCGTCAACGAGCTGGCCATGCGCCCGCACAACTCCGGCCACTGGGGCATGGACGGCGCCTGCACCGGGCAGTTCGAGCAGCACGTGCGCGCGGTGCTCGACTACCCGCTGGGCAGCACCAAGCCGCTGGCCCCGGTCACCGTGATGGCCAACATCCTGGGCGCGCCCGAAGCCCCCGAGATGTCGATGGACGAACGCCTGCACCATCTTTCGGCCCGTCTCCCCGAGGCCAAGGTGCACCTCTACGGCAAGGGCGAACGCCCCGACCGCAAGATCGGCCACATCAATGTCCTCGGCGACGACGCCGCCGAGACCCGGGAGAAAGCCGAGCGCGCGGCGCACTGGATGTCGCACGCGATCTGGACCGACGGATGGGATCCGCACCATGACTGACACCGCCCAGGTTGGCCTCATCATGGGGTCGGACTCCGACTGGCCCACCATGGAAGCCGCCGCGGAAGCGCTGGCCGAGTTCGGGATCCGCTTCGAGGTGGGCGTGGTCTCCGCGCACCGCACCCCGCAGCGCATGCTCGACTACGCCAAGACCGCCGCGGACCGCGGCATCAAGGTGATCATCGCGGGCGCGGGCGGCGCGGCGCACCTGCCGGGCATGGTCGCCTCGGCCACGCCGCTGCCGGTGATCGGCGTCCCGGTGCCGCTGAAGTACCTCGACGGCATGGACTCGCTGCTGTCGATCGTGCAGATGCCGGCCGGTGTGCCGGTCGCCACCGTCTCCATCGGCGGCGCTCGTAACGCGGGCCTGCTGGCGGCGCGCATCCTGGCCACCGCGAACCCCGAATTGCGTTCGCGCATGGAACGATTCCAGGCCAACCTGGAAACCCTCGTCCTGGAGAAGGACGAGGCGCTGCGGACCAAACTGCTGGGCTGAGCCACCGGGCTCCCGCGCCGGGCTACCGTTGGCGGATGCCCAACGACCAGCCCGCGCGGCCGCGCGCCGACGCGGATTCGACCGAACGCCGATTGACGGTGGTGGACCAGGCGCTGCGGTTGTTCGCCGAGAAGGGTTACGAGGCAACGACGGTCGACGAGATCGCGGAGGCCGCGGGGATCTCGCGGCGCACCTTCTTCCGGCAGTTCCGGTCCAAGGAAGATGTGGTCTTCGCCGATCACGAGTCGCAGCTGACGCAGGCGCGGGCCTTCCTGGAGGCCGCGCGCGGGGATGCCTGGGATGCCGTGTGCGAGGCCGTGGTCGAGGTGTTCGAGCGGTTCACGCAGTGGCGTGACCTCGCGGCCCGCCGCTACGGGGTGGTGCGGCAGGTGCCGACCCTGCGCGAGCGCGAGATCGTGACGGTGTTCCGCTACGAGCGGTTGTTCACCGATTACCTGCGCCGGAAGCTGCCGGGCATTTCGGATCTGGCGCTGGTGCAGTTCACCGCCGCGGTGACGGCGACCCACAACTATCTGCTGCGGCGCATGGTGCGCGGCGAGTCCGCGGCCAGTCCGGAGGATCTGCGGTCGGCGCTGGCGGCGATTCCGCGCGGGGGAGCGGGCCGCGAGGCGGCGGCGGGTTCGGATCAGATGGTGGTGGCGGTGTTCCCCCGTGATCTGGCGCCTCGGCAGGTCGCGGACCTGCTGGCCCGTCGTCTCGATACGCTGTGAAGTGACCGCAGTGCGGGGTTTGACACTGCGTGCCACAACTTTGTGAGGAAGTACCCGCACGTATTCGCGATATCGCGGCGTATAGTTGGCTGCAAATGGCACTGAGTGCCGTATCAGTTGGCGACGACCAGGAGACAACCCCATGGCGGGCAACCCCGATTTCAACCTGTTCCAGCTCGAGGACTTCCACCACGAGCTGCGCGAGGCCATCCGCGGCCTGTGTGAGAAGGAGATCGCCCCCTACGCGAAGGACGTGGACGGCAACGCCCGCTTCCCCGAGGAGGCGCTGACCGCCCTCAACGCCGCCGGCTTCAACGCCGTGCACGTGCCCGAGGCCTACGGCGGCCAGGGCGCCGACTCGGTCGCCACCTGCATCGTGATCGAGGAAGTGGCCCGCGTCTGCGGTTCCTCCTCGCTGATCCCGGCCGTCAACAAGCTCGGCACCATGGGCCTGATCCTGAACGGTTCCGAGGAGCTCAAGACCAAGGTGCTCGCCGACATCGTCGCGGGCAAGATGGCCTCCTACGCGCTGTCCGAGCGTGAGGCCGGCTCCGACGCCGCCTCGATGCGCACCCGTGCCCGTCAGGACGGCGACGGCTGGATCATCAACGGCTCCAAGTGCTGGATCACCAACGGCGGCAAGTCCGACTGGTACACCGTCATGGCCGTGACCGACGCCGACAAGGGCGCCAACGGCATCTCCTCGTTCATGGTCCACAAGGACGACGAGGGCTTCGTGGTCGGCCCGCTGGAGCACAAGCTGGGCATCAAGGGTTCCCCGACCGCCGAGCTGTACTTCGAGAACTGCAAGGTTCCGGGCGACCGCATCGTCGGCGAGCCGGGCACCGGTTTCAAGACCGCGCTGCAGACCCTGGACCACACCCGCCCGACCATCGGCGCGCAGGCCGTCGGTCTGGCGCAGGGCGCGCTGGACGCCGCGATCGCCTACACCAAGGATCGCAAGCAGTTCGGCAAGGCCATCGCCGACTTCCAGAACACCCAGTTCATGCTGGCCGACATGGCCATGAAGGTCGAGGCCGCCCGCCTGATGGTCTACACCTCGGCCGCCCGCGCCGAGCGTGGCGAGAAGAACCTGGGCTTCATCTCCGCGGCAGCCAAGTGCTTCGCCTCGGATGTGGCCATGGAGGTCACCACCAACGCCGTCCAGCTCTTCGGTGGTGCCGGCTACACCACCGACTTCCCGGTGGAGCGCATGATGCGCGACGCCAAGATCACCCAGATCTACGAGGGCACCAACCAGATCCAGCGTCTGGTCATGTCCCGCCAGATCCTGCGCTGATTCCGTTCCGGACGACGTGACGAACACCCGGAGGCGGCACCGACTTTCGTTCGGGCCGCCTCCGGTCGCTTCGGTCCAGGGTTGGGCTGGACCGAAGTTCGCCTCTACTGGGCGGAGAGGCTGCTCAGCAGATTGCTGATGATGCTGCCCAGCGGCGTCAGCGTCGAGCTGCCGGTGCTGGTCTGCGGCAGGCAGGTGGTGCCCTGCGGCGCGGTCTGCACGACGGTGACCGACACCGGCCCGAGCGCGGTGGCCGCGACGTGCGCCTCGGTGATGTAGAGGCTCCAGGTACCGGTGGCGGTCCCCGAGGCCGGGATCGACTGCGACGGCGTCCACTGGAAGGTCAGGTCCTGCCCGGAGACCGAGGCCTGCGCGGCCGACCACCAGGTGACATTGGTGCTGGTGTTGGTGGCCTGCAGCACGAAGTTGTTGTCCCCGTACTGGCTCGCCATGGTGGCGGCGTCGGCCGCGGGCAGCGTGACGGTGTAGGTGGTGTCGGCGCAATAGGCCGTCGAGGTGGTGATGGCGATCTGGGCCGAGGCGGCGGGGGCCATCGCGATGGTGACGGCGGCGACGGCCGCGGCCCCCGCGATTCCGGCGCCCGATCGAGCGAGAACCGACTTCTTCATAAGGACTGTGTCTCCCGAGTTGTCGAAAACCCCTGTGTCGAGGGGGCTTCGGGACACTAGCCCGCCTGGTGAAATGTAAATACTTCACACAGCATGGAATCTGCTGTGAATCGCTGCTCGAAGAGACCGATTCGATGGCCTATTCGCCTGTCGCGGTCGACGCCCGGGTTTGCTGTAGCTTCTGCGTGGTTCGCGATGGCGAACCGAAATTTGCTCGAGCGCAGGAGCGGGCAGCGCCTCCTCGATCCCTGTGATCGGGGGCCTGCTCAGCAGCCTGCTGCATTAGGCAATCCGCCGGGGCGGACCCGAGGTCGACCCGGCCCGCCCCGACGGGTTCGCCGGGCGCGGCGAACCCACCGGTTGCCCGGATGACGCGCGGGTCCGTGGCGCGTCGAAAACTCTTCAGTAGCTGGAGAATTGCTCTGGGAAACGGTTCGCCCTCGATGTGCGGCAGGGGGATTCGCCAGGACTCTTCTTTCCCGCTTCCTCAGGTGAACCACGGGTTCGAGGGCTGTTCGGGCCGGGATGCCGGGGGCACTATGGAGCCATGTCCGGAGTCGAAATCAACGACACCTTCGTGCGGCGGACACTGGCCGACGGGCGGGTGGAAGAGGTCGCGTGGACGGAACTGGCGGAAGTGCGCATCATCACCGCGGCGGACGGGCCGTTCGCCGGGGACGTGTTCTTCGTGCTCATCGGGGCGACCGGTAAGGGGTGCGTGGTGCCCTACTCGGCCGCCGACACCGTGTTCCTGACGAAGTTGCAGTCGTTGCCGGGGTTCGACGACGCGAAGGTGGGGGAGGCGATGGTGGGCAGCGCCGACCGGCATTTCCGGGTCTGGCAGCGCCGGCACCACCGCGCCAACTAGCGAATCAGGCCACCAGGTCGGCGTATTCGGGGTGCTCGCCGATGTACTTCTCCACATACCAGCAGGTGGGGATGATCGAGAAGCCCTCGGTGCGGGCGTCCCGCAACGCGTACTCCACCACCTGCGCGGCCACGCCGCGGCCCCGGAACTCGGGAAAGGTCATGGTGTGCTGGATATCGCGGACCTTGACGTCGCCGTCGACCTGCTCCGCGTAGTCGGCGTAGCCCGCGAGAGTGCCGTCGAGGTAGATCTCGTAGCGGGTCGCGTCGGCATTGTGTTCCAGCTTGGTGCTCATGACCTGTGTGAACTCCTCTGTGATGCCGATTGTTCCTGAGGGGTTCACATCACCGCACCCGGATTGAGTATCCCGTCCGGATCCAGCGCATCCTTGATCCGGCGCGTGAGCCCCATCACTTCGGGGCCGAGCTGGTCGGGCAGCCACGGCTTCTTCAGACGGCCGACACCGTGTTCGCCGGTGATGGTGCCGCCCAGGGCGATGGCCAGCTCCATGATCTCGCCGAATGCCAGATGCGCCCGTTCGGATTCTTCCGGGTCCGCCGGGTCGTGCACGATCAGCGGGTGGGTGTTGCCGTCACCCGCGTGCGCGATGACGGAGATCAAAACCTGGCGGTTAGCCGCGATCTCCGCGATCCCGTTCACCAGGTCTCCCAGCCGGGGCAGCGGCACCCCGACATCCTCGAGCAGCAGCGGCGCCTTGCGCTCCACGGCGGGAATGGCGAATCGCCGTGCCGCGCAGAAGGCTTCGCCCTCCTCCTGATCGTCGGTGCGGAAAGCCTCTGTGGCCCCGGCCTTCTCGCACGCCGCCAGCATGAGGTCGGCCTCGTGCCCGGCGTGCTCGCCCGGGGCGTCGGAGCGCGCCACCAGCAGCCCGGCCGCCTGCCGGTCGAGCCCCATCCGCAGCTCGTCCTCGACGGCGTTGATGGCCACCGAATCCATGAATTCCAGCATGGAGGGCCGCAATTGGCCGGTGATGGCCAGGATGGCGTCGGTGGCGGCGGTGAGCGTCGGGAAGCTCGCCACCACCGTGGACTGCGGCGGTTGCGCGGGCAGCAGCCGCAGGGTCAGTTCGGTGATGATGCCCAGCGTCCCCTCGCTGCCCACGAACAGTTTGGTCAGCGACAGGCCCGCGGAGTCCTTGAGCCGCGGCCCGCCCAGCCGCACCGCGGTCCCGTCGGCCAGCACCACCTCCATGCCGAGCACGTAATCGGTTGTGACCCCGTACTTCACACAGCACAGCCCGCCCGCGTTGGTGGCCGCGTTGCCGCCGATCGAGCAGATCTCGAAGGAGGAGGGATCCGGCGGATACCAGAGCCCTTTCTCGGCGACGGCCCGCTTCACTTCGGCATTGAGCAGCCCCGGCTGCACCACCGCGGTGCGTGTCACGGTGTCGACGCTGATCTCACGCATCTTCTCGGTGCTCAGCAGCAGCGCCCCGTGCTGGGCGGTGGCCCCGCCGGAGAGCCCGGTGCCGGCCCCGCGCGGCACGATCGGCACCCGATGTTCGGCCGCCCACCGCACGGTGACCGCGACCTGCGCCGTGGTGAGCGGCCGCACCAGGGCGAGCGCGGTCCCGGCGTCCGGGTCCAGCGCCCGGTCCTGCCGATAACCGCCCAGCACATCCGGATCGGTCACCACCATGCCCGTGGGCAGGAGAGCCCG
The DNA here is from genome assembly GCF_040630785.1 of Nocardia sp. NPDC005746. Taxonomy (NCBI): domain Bacteria; kingdom Bacillati; phylum Actinomycetota; class Actinomycetes; order Mycobacteriales; family Nocardiaceae; genus Nocardia; species Nocardia sp. NPDC005746. Next base: position 66,601 of record NZ_JBEXYE010000009.1, on the reverse strand, counting down.
GAGACCGTCGATATCGGAGATTTGGCCCGTCACGGTTCCGAACCTACGCGGTCGGGCGGGCACCGGGGCGGAACCGGACAATCCCGCGCAGTACACTGCCGCGGTGTCCGATGCCAAGCTCGAAATCCAAATGCTGCACGACCGCGTCATGGTCAAACTCAGCCCCGAGGCGGGCGAGCGGCGCAGCAGTGGCGGCATCCTCATTCCCGCCACCGCCCAGGTCGCCAAGCGCCTGTCCTGGGGTGAGGTGTGCGGCGTCGGTTCGCACGTGCGCGCGGTGAGCGTGGGCGATCAGGTGCTGTTCAGCGCCGATGACCAGTTCGAGGTGGAGATCCAGGCGCAGGCGTATTACGTACTGCGCGAACGTGATCTGCACGCCGTCGCCAACACCCACCCCGAACACGGCACCGGCCTGTACCTGTAGCTCAGGCCGTCTTCACGATGCCGCCGTCGATGACGTAATCCGCGCCGTTGATGATCGCGGCCCGCTCCGAGGTCAGGAAGGTCACGAGCGCGGCGATCTCGTCGGCCTCGGCGATCCGGCCCGACGCGATGGCGAACTGTGCCGGGACAGCCGCCAGGAAGTCCTCCTGCGTCACGCCGTTCGCCGCGGCGAGCCGGGCCCCGAGATGGTCGGGCCCACGCCAGATGTCGGTGCCGACCGGGCCCGGTGACACGGTGTTCACACGCACGCCCCGCGGGCCGAACTCCTCGCTGAGCCGCTTGCCGAAATTGGTGAGTGCTGCCTTGGCCTCGCTGTAGCCGGCGGGACCGGATGCCGGCATCCGCGCGTTGATCGAGGACACGGTGACGATCGCGCCCCGGCGCTCGATCAGGCTGGGCAGCGCCGCGCGGGTGGTGGTGACCACGCCGAACAGGTTGAGGTCGAACAGTTTTCGCCACTGCTCGTCCGGGATGTCGAGGAAGCCGCCCAGGGCCAGTTTGTCGGCGTCGCCGCCGCCGACATTGTTGACCAGGATGTCGAGGCCGCCGAGCTCCTCCAGCGCCCCCGTGACCGCGGCGAGTGCGCCTTCAGTGGTGCTGAGATCGGCGGAAACGGTTGCCGTCGCGACCTTTTCGAGCTCAGGGGAGATGGTGCGAGCCACACCCACCACCCGCACGCCTTCGTCGGCCAGCGCTTCGGCCACCGCGAGTCCGATGCCCCGGCTGGCGCCGGTGACGAGTGCGGTCTTTCCGTTCAGTCCGAGATCCATGATCCGTACCTTTCTTGAACTCTGGGTCAAAAACTGGGGTAAAAGAAAAGGCCGCAGGGTGCGGCCCGGGAACTAGAGGGTGGACAGGGCGGTGTCGATGATCCGGTACAGCGTCTGCGCGTCCGAGACCTTCGTGGTGATGCGGAGTCCGCCAACGGTATTCATCAGGAACTCGCTGTACGCGCGGGCGTCGATCTCGGCTCGCACGTCGCCGTCGCGTTGCCCCTGCTCGATGCGCGCGGTGAACGCCTCGACCATGTGCTCGACCGCGACACCCACCGCGGTGGTCGCCTCGGGGTCGTGCCCGCCCAGCTCCATGGCGGTATTGGCCACCAGGCAGCCCCGCCGCACCGGCCGTCCCAGGTCGCTGTCCACGACCTGTCGCATCCAGGCCCGCAGCCGTTCCTTGGTGGTGCCGGGCTGGTTCAGCACCTCGGTGGCCAGCTCTGTACCCATTCGGTCGTAGCGGGCCACGCACAGGTCGAACAGTTCCCGCTTGCTCCCGAAGGCGTTGTAGAGACTGCCTTTCGCGACTCCCGTAGCGTTGGCGAGCTGTGCGGGTGAGGTGTTGGCGTACCCATGGGTCCAGAACGCGTCCATGGCGCGGTCCACTACCGTGTCCGCGTCGAAGCCGCGTGGTCTGCCCATGTGATCGAACCTAGCCGTTTTGAACCTGGAGGTCAAGAACTATGGGACGCAAGCTGCTCGTCCGGGGCGCGCTCATCCTGGCCGGGCTGGTGCTGATCTCGACCGGTCTGTACGTGCTCATGAACTCCCGCACCTACCAGGTGGCGGGCCGCCTGGTCTCCCGTGTCGACACCGCCGAGAAGGTCGTGGCCCTCACCCTCGACGACGGCCCCACCGAACGCACCCCGGCGATCCTGCGGGCCCTGGCCGACGCGGGCATCCCCGCCACCTTCTATCTCATCGGCAGCGAACTGGCCGCCCACCCGGACGAGGGCCGCGCCATCGCCGACTCCGGCCACGAGATCGGCAACCACACCTACCACCACGAACGCATGATCTTCGTGACCCCCGGTTTCGTCCGCGACGAGGTCGAGCGCACCGACGCCGAGATCGCGAAAACCGGCTACCGCGGCCCGATCACCTTCCGCCCGCCCAACGGCAAGAAGCTGATCGCCCTCCCGTGGTACCTGTCCGAGCACAACCGCACCACCGTCACCTGGGACGTGGAACCGGACTCCGGCAAGACCCCCACCACCGACGAGATCGTCACCGAAACCCTCGCGAACGTCCGCCCCGGCTCGATCATCCTGCTGCACACCATGTATCCCGCCGGCGATCCCTCCCTCGGCGCCATCCCCCGCATCGCCAAGGCTCTCCAAGACCAGGGCTACCGCTTCGTCACCGTCTCCCAGCTGATCGACAAGCCCTGAAACGCCAACGGCCCGCATCCCTTCCGGGATGCGGGCCGTCGCTGTCGAGTCGCGGTTACAGCGCCTTGAGTTCCTCGGTGACCGCACCGACGGACTTCTTGGCGTCGCCGAACAGCATGGAGGTGTGGTCGGCGTAGAACAGCGGGTTGTCGATGCCGGCGAAGCCGGAGTTCATCGAGCGCTTGAGCACGATGACCGACTTGGCCTGGTCGACGTTCAGGACCGGCATGCCGTAGATCGGGGACGAGGCGTCCTCGCGGGCGGCCGGGTTGGTGACGTCGTTGGCGCCGATGACCAGGGCGACATCGGTGCGGGCGAACTCGCCGTTGATGTCGTCCATTTCCTTCATGGCGTCGTAGGAGACCTCGGCCTCGGCCAGCAGCACGTTCATGTGGCCGGGCATACGACCGGCGACCGGGTGGATGGCGTACTTGACCTCGACGCCCTTGGCCTCGAGCAGGGCCGCCATCTCCTTGACCGCGTGCTGGGCCTGGGCGACGGCCATGCCGTAGCCCGGGACCACGATGACCTGGTTGGCGTAGGCCATCTGGATCGCGGCGTCGGCGGCGGAAGTGGCCTTGGCCTGCTTCTGCTCGCCGCTGCCGCCCGCGCCCGGAGCCGTTCCGCCGCCACCGAATCCACCGGCGACGATCGCGGGGATGGACCGGTTCATGGCCTTGGCCATCAGGTTGGTCAGGATGGTGCCGGACGCGCCGACGATCATGCCCGCCACGATCATGGCGGTGTTGTTCAGCGCCAGACCCGCGGCCGCGGCCGACAGACCGGTGAGGGCGTTGAGCAGCGAGATGACGACCGGCATGTCCGCGCCGCCGATGGGCAGCACGACCATCAGGCCGAGGATGCCGGCGAGCACCAGCACCAGGATCATCCAGTACTGCGGCACACCGTCATTGGTGGCGCCGATGCCGATGACCACGGCCGCGGCGATCGCGCCGGCGAGCAGCAGCAGGTTCAGCGGCTGCTGCAGGCGGCCGACGGTGATCGGGCGCCCGGACAGCAGTTCCTGCAGCTTCGCGAACGCGATGCAGGAGCCCCAGAACGAGACCGAGCCGATGATGGCCGCGAACAGCGAGGCGATCACGATGTGCACCGACGGCTGCTCGTGCACCTGGGAGAAGCCCTTGGTGTCGAGGAATTCCGCCCACGCGATGAGCGCGACCGTGCCACCGCCGACGCCGTTGAACGCGGCGACCAGCTGCGGCATGGCGGTCATCTTGGTGAACTTGGCGGGCGGCACGCCCAGGCCGATGCCGACGACCAGACCGGCGACGATCAGGATCCAGTTGTTGGTGTGCCGGATGGAGATGAGCGTCGCGACGACCGCGATGCCCATACCGACCGCGGCGATCCAGTTGCCGCGCACCGCGGTCTTGGGGCCGGTGAGGCCCATCAGACCGTAGATGAACAGCGCGAACGCGGCGATGTAGAGAACGTTGACCAGATTGTCCATGGGGTTACTCGCCCGCCTTCTCTTGCGCAGCAGGCTTCTTCGCCTTGAACATGCCCAGCATGCGGTCGGTCACGACGAAACCGCCGATGACGTTCAGGGTTCCGAACACGACGGCGACGAACAGGATGATCTGCATCAGGACCGAGGGGTGCTCGATCTTGCCGAAGACCACCAGCGCGCCGAGCACCACGATGCCGTGAATGGCGTTGGTGCCCGACATCAGCGGGGTGTGCAGGGTGTTGGGCACCTTGGAGATCACGGCGAAACCGACGAACCCGGACAGCACCAGGATCGCGATGTTCGCCAACAATTCGGTGTACATCAGGCTTCCACCTTCTGAGTGCTCTGCTCGCTGCGCTCGCGCGTGACGCAGGAGTCCGCCAGCACCTGATCCTCGAAATCGGGTGCCAGCGCACCGTCTTTGAGCATGAGTTCGAGCAGGGCGGCAATGTTCTTGGAGTACAGCTCGCTGGCGTGCTCCGGCATGGTGGCCGGCAGGTTCAGCGGCGAGGCGATGGTGACGCCGTGGCGCACAATGGTTTTGCCGGGTTCGGTCAACTCGCAGTTACCGCCGGTCTCGCCGGCCAGGTCGATGATCACGCTGCCGGGCTTCATGCCCTCGACGGCGGCGGCGGTGACCAGGCGCGGGGCCGGGCGGCCGGGCACCAGCGCGGTGGTGATGACCACGTCGAAGCCCTTGATGGCGTCCTCGAGGGCCTGCTGCTGCTGAGCCTTCTCGTCATCGGTGAGCTCGCGGGCGTACCCGCCCTCACCGGCGGCGTCGATGCCGAGGTCGAGCCACTGCGCGCCGACCGAGCGCACCTGGTCGGCGACCTCGGGGCGAACGTCGTAACCGGTGGTGCGGCCGCCGAGGCGCTTGGCGGTGGCCAGGGCCTGCAGACCGGCGACACCGACACCGAGGACCAGCACGGTCGCCGGCTTCACGGTGCCCGCGGCGGTGGTCAGCATGGGGAAGAATCGGGTGGATTCCGACGCGGCGAGCAGCACGGCCTTGTAGCCGGCGACATTCGCCTGGGAGGACAGCGCGTCCATGACCTGGGCGCGGGAGATGCGCGGAATCGCTTCCACGGCAAAGGCCTGCACGCCCGCGGCCTTCAGCGCGCCGATCTTGGTGTCGGCGTTGCGGGGCGCGAGGAACCCGATGAGGGTCTGGCCCGGCGCGAGCTTGCCGATCTCGCCGTCATTGGGCGGCGCGACCTTCACGACGACGTCGGCGCTGTACGGATCGCCCAGCGTCGCACCGGCTTCGGTGTACGCCTCGTCCGGAATCAACGCGCCCAGACCGGCACCGGCCTCGACGATCACCTCGACACCCTGCTTCAGCAGGGCCGGAATGATCTTCGGCACCAATGCGACGCGTCGTTCGTCCGGGTTCGTCTCGCGAACCACTCCGACGCGCGCACCGCGGGGCGCAGCGGTCTGTGCGCTCTGCGTTGTGTCCACTTGTCAAACTTCCTTCTCGTGGTGAGTCCAGGCCACCTGTCGGTTCCAAGCCGTGTCACCGGTTGAACGGTGGTCCGAACTTACTGTGCAGTAAGTTCGTGAGAATTCTCGCAACTGTACCTGGTTCGCGGTGAGCGTAGCGGAGATGCCCATCACATGGTGTGGCGAGAAAACCGGACAACTCCGTGCTCGGCCGGGGTTCTCCCGGCGTCGAACACGATCGAATCCCTGATGCTACTGGTCAGTAGCTCTGGGTCCGGTTGTGCCCGTATCGGGGTCGAGTAGGGGGTGTCGCGCATCACCTGTACGCCGTAATGTCTGCATGGTGAGTGGCTGCATCTTCTGCCGGATCGTCGCGGGCGACGCACCCGCGACCAAGATCTTCGAGGATGACCATCTGGTGGCCTTCCTCGACGTCCGGCCGATCACCCGGGGGCACACCCTGGTGATCCCCAAGCGGCACGCGACCGATCTCGACGAGCTCGACCCGGAGATGGGCGCCCGCCTGTTCGGCTTCGGCCACCGCCTGGCCAAGTCCATGCGCCGGGCGGGCCTCACGGCCGACGGCGCGAACCTGCTCATCAATGACGGCAAGGCCGCCTTCCAGACCGTTCATCACGTGCACCTGCACGTGATTCCCCGCCATCACGGCGACACCCTGCGCTTCGCGAAGGGCTTCGTGCTGCGCCGCCCGCACGACACCGAGCGCACCGCCGCGGCACTGCGAGCCGGATTGGACCGGCTCGCCGACGAGGAGAGGGAGACCACCGCATGACCGACACGGTGCCGGACCGCGCCGAGATCACCGCCCTTTTATCCGACCAGTGGGACGCCCTCACCCGGCTGGTGGACGGGCTGGACGAAAACGTGTGGCGCACGTCATCGCCGCTGCCGGGCTGGACGGTCTTCGACGTGATCGCCCATGTCATCGGCATCGAATCGATGCTGCTGGGTGAGCCGACCCCCGACGCCGAGGTGTCGGGCGACCACATCCGCAACGACATCGGCGCGCTCAACGAGAAGTGGATCGAATCCCTGCGCCCGCTCGCCGGGACGCAACTGCTGGAGCGTTTCCTCGACGTCACCGGCCGCCGCCTGAAGGCCCTCGAACAGACCACCCCCGAAACGTGGGCCGAGCTCGTGCCGACCCCGGTGGGTATGGCCCCCTACGGCCGGTTCATGCGTATCCGCCTGTTCGACTGCTGGATGCACGAGCACGACATCGCCGATGCGCTCGGCGTCTCCGTCGATGAGGGCGGTGCGCGCGGCGCCCGGGCCTACGCCGAACTGCTGACCGCTCTCGGCCGGGCCGCGGTCAAGGGCGCGGGCGCGCCGGACGGTTCGCGCATCACCTTCGAGCTGACCGGTCCGGTGCCGCAGACCCTGCACGTGGCGGTCGACGGCGGCCGGGCGAACCTGGTCGAGGCGCTCGACGGTCCGGCCACCACCGTCGTCACCCTGGACTCGCGCCTGTTCGCCCGGCTGCGCGGCGGCCGCACGACCGCCGACGCGCACGCCGGGGAGATCACCCTCGCCGGTGACACGGATCTCGGCAACCGCCTGGTCCGCAGCCTCGCCTTCACCATCTGACCCGTGCGACTGTTCCTGTCCAGCTACCGCTTCGGCGCGCACCAGCGGCGGTTGCTCGAACTGACGGGTGCGCCCGGCCCGGTGGCCGTCATCGCCAATGCCTGTGACGCCTGGCCCTCGGCCTGGCAGAGCGCGGTCACCAGCGATCTGGTTCCGCTGCGCCGCTTGGGTTTCCAGCCCGAGGTCCTGGACCTGCGCGACTACCTCGGCCGCCCGGACGAGGTGGAGCGACGGCTGCGCGAGTTCCCGGCGGTGTGGGTGCGCGGTGGCAATACCTTCGTGCTGCGCGCCCAATTCGCCCGCAGCGGAGCCGATCTCGCCCTGAGGAAACTGCTCGCCGAGGATGCCCTGGTGTACGCGGGTTACAGCGCGGGAGCCTGCGTGATGACCCCCGACTTCCACGGCATCGAGGCCATCGACGATCCGGGCGAGGTCCGCGCCGCCTGCGGTGTCGAGCCGCGCTGGGACGGTCTCGGCCTGGTCGACCGACGCATCGTCCCGCATCTGGATTCCCCGACCGACCCGCAGGGCCTGTCCCGGAAACTGGTGCGCGACTACGTCTCCGCCGGGATTCCCCACTGGGCGCTCACCGACGACCACGTGGTCGTCGTCGACGGTGAGAGCACCACGGTCCTGACCTAGGACATGGAAAAAGCCCGCGCACACCGAGGAGTGCGCAGGCTTTCCGGTCGTCTCGGGCCGGGGTTTCAGGGCGAAGCCGGCCGCGGGGAGGCCCGAGTGGCGAGAGCTGTCAATTCCCCTTGTGGCGCAGGCCGTGTCCCAGGGCGACGGCCGCCGCGCCGAAGGCGCCGATGGCCAGGGTCGCGAAGCTCGCGACGTACGCGCCCTCGGTCGGCACGGTGGCGTGCGGGCCCAGGTGCAGGACGTGCGCGGTGAGGATCGAGCCCGTGATCGCACCGGCGATCGAGCCGCCCGCGGTGCGCACCAGCGAGTTGATGCCCGAGGCGATGCCGCTCTCGCTCATCGGCACGTGCTGCACGGCGAGGGTGCCCAGCGCGGCGTAGCCGATGCCGAAGCCGGTGCCCTGCAGGATGTTCGCGATGATCATGTCGTAGCCGTGCCCGTGCGAGACGGCCAGCCACCCCATGGACAGTCCGGCGAACACCGCGCCGATGGCCAGGGTGTACGCGGGCCCGATCTTGGCGGAGATGCGCCCGGTATTGAAGGAGAAGAAGGTCATCAGCGCCGCGCTGGGGATGCCGTAGAGGCCGACCGAGAGCACGGTGCCGGACAGTCCGTAGCCGACCTTGTCCGCCGGGGTCTGGATGAAGTTCGAGATCAGCGAGAACGCGCCGAACATCGAGAAGCCCAGCAGCGCCGAGGCGACATTGGCGGACAGCGACTGCGGGCCGACCAGCAGCTGCAGCCGCACCAGCGGCTGTTCCACCTTGAGCTCCACGAACACCCACACGGCGGTGAGCGCCGCGGCGGCCGCGAAGAGCGCGAGCACCGAGCCGGAACCCCAGCCCCAGCGCGGGCCCTCGCTGATGCCGAGCAGCAGGCAGACGAGCAGGGCGGCGAGCAGGGCCGCGCCGATGAAGTCGGGTTTGCCGCCGTGGCGGACGCCATTGTTCTTGGCGCTCACCTGGATCAGCACGGTGGCGATGACGCCGAGGGCCGCGGTGAGCCAGAAGACGGGGTGCGGGTCGGTGGTGTGGTCGGCGATGACGCCGGTGGCGAGCAGGCCGATGGTGCCGCCGACGCCCATGGTGCCGGAGACGATGCCGATGGCGCTGACCAGTCGTTCGCGCGGGAAGGTGTCGCGGATGATGCCGATGGCGAGCGGGATCATGGCCGACGAGATGCCCTGCAGCGCACGGCCGATGATGTAGACGGGCAGCGTGGTGGCGAAGGCGCAGACCACGGAGCCGGCGATGAGCACGCCCATGGCGACCATGACCATCGGCTTCTTGCCGTACATGTCGCCGAAGCGGGACAGCAGGGGCGTGGCGACCGCGCCGGAGAGCAGCGCGGCGGTGAACAGCCAGGTGACGCCCGCGACGTCGGTGTGCAGCTGCACGATGAAGCGGGGCAGCAGCGGAATCACGACGGTCTGCTGCAGCGACACGACCAGTCCGGCCGCGCACAGCGCCAGGAGGGTGAGGCCGAGGTGGGCCTTCGAAGGTTCGACGGGTTTCGTCACGTCGACCTGACCGACAGCGGTCGTAGTCATGAAGTTGGTCCTTTGGTTTACTTACCAAAATTAAGTAAATGGTTTCGTAAGATAACCACATGCCGCGACCGGAAGCCATTCCCGCCATCGAAGTTGACGCAGCTCACATCGTCGAACTGGAACGCGCGCTGGCCCGTGTCGCCTACCTGCTGACCCGGGTCCGCCGCCACGACAAAGCGATGGTGCAGTGCGGCCTGACCATGGACCGGGCCAGCGTCCCGCTGCTGCGGCTGCTCGCCGACGCCCCCGAACCCATGCGGCTGGGCGAGCTCGCCACCCGCCTGGACGTGGAGGCCCCGCACGTGAGCCGCCAGATCCAGCGCCTGGAGAAGGCCGGGTACGTGGAACGCGTCCAGGATCCCGACGACGGCCGCGCCCAGCGGGTCGGGCCTACCGCCTCGGGCCGCCGCGCCGTCGAGGCGATCAGGGAGGTCATGCGGGGTTGGATGGCCGAGGCCCTGGCCGACTGGACCACCGACGACCTGAAGGCCGTCTCCGCCCTCAACCACCGCATGGTCGACGCCTTCCTCGACCACGCCGAATCGATCGGCGACCTCGGCGCCACCGCCCGCGACCGGCCCGAGACCGCCTGATCGTCAGCCGCGCGCGGGTCCCGCGCCGGCGCGGGCGGCCTACGCGCACAACAGCATTGCGAGCAACGGCACCGCCATCGCCGTGGTCGGCGTCATGACCTTGCTGAGCGTCAGTCGCTCGCCGGCGCCGGAACGGGCGCGGCGACCGCGCGTGCGCCCCACGCGCACAACGCCATCGCGGCCAGCGGCACCGTCATGGCCGCGGTCAGCGGCACCAGCTTGTCGAGCCAGCCGATGACGGCCGGACCGGCCAGCAGGCCCACATAGCCGAGCCCGAAGACCCGTGACATATCCGTCGCGGCCGTCGCCGAGCCCAGATTGCCCGCGGCTGTGAACACCTGCGGGACGCCGCCGGACAAGCCGATCCCGCACAGCGCCCACCCCGCCACGGTCAGCGGCAGCCACCCGGACAGCACGACGACCCCGAAACCGATGGCCGCCACGGCCGTTCCCCAGCGCAGCACGCCCACCCGGCCGAGCCGGCCGCTCGCCCGGTCGGCGCCGAATCGGCCGATGGTCATGGTCAGGGAGAACGCGGTGAAGGCCAGCGCGGCGGCGCCCGCGTCGACCCCGAGCCGATCTCGGACCTGCAGCGCGCTCCAGTCCGCGGCGACACCCTCGGCCATCAGCAGCGCGAAAGCGATCAGGCCCAGGGCTACGACCTTCCGTCCGATCCGCCCGGAGGGCTTGCCTTCCGGCACCGGAGTCGAGGCCTCAGTCGCCGGAAGATGCTGTGCCGCCGCCGGATCGACATAGGTGCCCGGCACGTCGCCCGCCGCCGGGGTGGTGTGCGGGAGCAGGGCCGGAATCGCCACAGCCGTGACGGCGAGGCCGACCACCGTGGTGAGGGTGAACGTGGCGGGTAGCGACCAGTGCGCGTGCTGAGCGGCCGCGCCGAAGGCCGAGCCGAGGAATCCGCCGCAGGAGAAGAAGGCGTGGAACGCGGACATGATCGGCCGGGCGTAGGCCCGCTCGATGTGGACCGCTTGCGCGTTCATGGACACGTCCAGCGCGCCGTTGGCGAAACCGAAGGCGCACAGGAACAGTCCGAGGGCGACGGGGGAGGCGGCGTGGGCCGGGCCGAGCAGTGTCAGGGCCAGCAGCGTGACGGCCGCCGCGGTGAGCGTGCGGCTGCCCAGCCGGTCCGCCGGCGGCCCCGCGGTCTGCATGCCCACGATGGCGCAGCCCGCCATGAGCAGGATCAGCATGCCCAGCACGGTCGGTGAGACGCCGGCGCGCGCGGTGACGGCGGGGATGTGCACGATCCACACGGCCGAGAGCATCCCGTTGAGCCCGAACACCGCGAACAGCGCCAGGCGCGCCTTGCGCAGGCGGGGAGGGGGCGTCGCGGCGGCCATCGGTACGACGCTACCGGGTGCGCCCGGCGTCTCCCCGGTTTTCGCGGTCCGTCGCGGCGGCGTCGACGTTCGGGATCGCGATCCGAATCGGGTGCGGTACAGGCGGTTTGCTTTCGAGTCCAGTCCAAGGGGCCGACCAGTTTCGCGGCCCGGTGTGTGCCGCGGTAGCCCTTGATTCCGGGTCTACCGCGATCACGCCCGCGGATACACAGTGCCTGCATGAGGTTCAGACACGGACTTTTCGCTCTGCTGGTCGCGGGGCTCGCCCCGCTCGCCACGGCGACCGCGACCGCGGCCCCGGTCACGCCGACGCCCAGCCCCCAACCGGTCGAGTGCTACCCGGCCTCGTTCTTCAACTCCATCAGCGGTGGCGACGCCAAGTGTCACACCCGGGCCGAGTACTGGCAGAACACCCTGGCGCAGCTCGACCCCGCCTCCGGATCCGCCCTGCTCACCGGATCGTCCCGAACCCTCGGATCCTCCGGGTCCTAGGGTCACGCGTCCGCGGTGACCGACCAGACCCCGGTCGCGGCCGCCGCGCGCACATAATCGGCGAAGTCGCGCGGCTCCCGGCCCAGCGCCCGCCGCACCCCGTCGGTGACGGGCGAGTTGCGTCCGTCGAGCACCGTGCCGAACAGGTAGTCCAGCAGGCTGACCTCGTCGGCGGGGACCCCGTAGGAGGTCAGTGCCGCTACGAATTCGGTTCGGGTGAGCGGGATGTAGGCGATCTCCCGTCCCGACGCCGCACCGATCTCGGCCACCGCCGTGGCGAAGCTGATCGCGCGCGGGCCGGTCAGCTCGTACACCTGCCCGGCGTGCCGATCGTCGAGCAGCGCCGCCACCGCCACCTCGGCGATGTCGTCGGCGTGCACGAACGGCTCCGGCACGTCACCGGCGGGCAGGGCCACCTCGCCGGCCAGGATGAAGTCGGCGAACGAGCCCTCGTCGAAGTTCTGCGCGAACCAGGCGCACCGCACCACGGTCCACGACATTCCCGAATCCCGCACGATGCCTTCGCATTCCAGGGCCTCGGGTTCGCCGCGGCCCGACAGCAGCACCACGGTGCGCACCCCGGCCGCCGCGGCCCGGTCGCAGAACGCCTTGATGTCGGCGGGCGCGCCCGGCACCGCGAGATCCGGTTGGTAGGACAGGTATACGGCGTCGACGCCGTCCAGAGCGGCCGTCCAGGTTTCGCGGTCGGTCCAGTCGAACGGGATTGCGCCGGTGCGCGAACCGGCCCGCACGGGCACACCGTGCTCGGTCAGCAGGGCGGCCACCCGGCGTCCGGTCTTGCCGGTCGCGCCGAGGACGAGGACGGTGTTCGCGCTGCTCGAGGTGGTTTCGTTGATCATGTAACGAGTACACCGGGATTCGGCGAGCGCGAACATGGTTGAGAAGCGCCCGGGCATTTGCCATCGTCTTTGTCATGGATGCGTTGGCCAGTCTGCTCGAAGGACCACGGGCCCGAGCGGCATTCGTGATGCGCTCGTCGTTCGATCCGCCGTGGTCCCTGCGAATTCGGGACGAGGCCCCGCTGACCGTGGTGGCGGTGGTGCGGGGCGGCGGCTGGGTGCTGCCGGAACCCGCGAACGGCAAGCCGGGTCCGCCGCGGCAGCTGCGCACCGGCGATATCGCCATCTTCCGCGGCCCCGACCATTACGTCGTCGCCGACGATCCGGGCACCGCGCCGCAGGTGCTCATCGAACCCGGCAACATCACCACCACCATGGACGGTGAAGTCCTCTGCGAGGCACTGAGTCTGGGCGTGCGCAGCTGGGGCACCAGCGCCGACGCCCAGACCGTGCTGGTCACCGGCACCTACGAGCACGAGTCGGCGGCCAGTCGCCGGCTGCTGCGCGCGCTGCCGCCGATCGCGGTGCTGGGCCGCGGCGAGATCGACTCCCGGGTGCTGGATCTGCTGGTCGACGAGTCCGCCAAGGATCTGCCGGCGCAGGGGGCCATGCTGGACCGACTATTGGATCTGCTGCTCATCGCCGCCCTGCGCGCGTGGTTCTCCCGCGCCGACGCCCCCGCCTGGTATCACGCCTACGGTGATCCGCTGGTCGGCAAGGCCCTGCGGCTCATGCAGCACAATCCCGCCCACCCGTGGACGGTCGCCTCGCTGGCCGCGGAGGTCGGCGTCTCCCGGGCCGCGCTGGCCCGCCGCTTCACCGAACTGGTCGGCGAACCGCCCATGGCCTTTCTCACCGACTGGCGGCTGGCCCTGGCCGCCGACCTGCTGCACGATTCCGACGCCACCCTCGAGGCCATTGCCCGCCGCGTCGGCTACGGCAGCGCCTTCGCCCTGTCCACCGCCTTCAAACGCCACTACGGCATCAGCCCCCGCGACCATCGCGCGACACCCGACGAACGCTCCGCCTGAAAACACGGCGGACCGCGCCTCGGCCGGAGCGGCTAAGGTTCGTGGTCGGAAAGCCTCAACGTGAAGGTTCGCGGCCGTCCCGATTCTGGACTGCGGCTCGATAGACCTCCGCCTTGGAGCGGGGAGCGAAGCGGAGGAGGGAAGAATCGGGACCAGGGCCGTGAACCCGCCCGGAGCGAAGCGGAGGGCAAGATGACTGAGTACCCGGTGTTGTGGCCCGTGCCGACGCGCTGGGCGGACAACGACCACTACGGGCACGTGAACAACGTGACGTACTACTCGTACTTCGACACGGCCGTGAACGCCTGGCTGATCAGCGCGACCGGAACCGATATCCGGGACCTGCACGCGATCGGCGTGGTGGCCCAGACCTCCTGCAAGTTCCTGGGGTCGATCAGCTTCCCGGACATGCTGCGGGTGGGCATCCGGGTTGCGCGACTGGGCAATTCGAGCATCAACTACGAGCTGGCCATCTTCCGCGACGGCGGCGACCATCTGGAGCTGGCCGCCACCGGCACCTTCACGCACGTCTACGTGGACGAGCAGACCCGCAAGCCGGTGCCGATCCCGGCGGTCATCCGGGCGGCCGCCGAGCCGCTGGTGGTCGCCGGGCCCGCCGAGGGCTAGACCCGGCTCAGCAGGGTCAGCGGATCCTCCAGCAGGGCGGCCACGCTCGCCAGGAACCGCGACCCCTGCTCGCCGTCGATCATCCGGTGGTCGAAGCTCAGGCCCAGGCTGGTCACCCAGCGCACGGCCAGTTCGTCGCGATGCACCCACGGCCGCTTGCGGATGGAGCCCAGGCACAGGATCGCCGCCTCGCCCGGATTCACCAGCGGCACACCGGTGTCCACGCCGAACACGCCCACATTGGTGATGGTGAAGGTGCCGCCGGTCAGGTCGGTGGGGGTGGCGGTGCCGCTGCGCGCCTTGGCCGCGACCCCGGCGATCTCCAGGCACAGGTCGCGCAGCGTGAACCCTTGCGCGTCCTTGAGATTGGGCACCAGCAGCCCGCGTTCGGTGGCGACCGCGAAGCCCAGGTTCACATAGTGCTTGGTGACGATCTCCTGATTCGCCTCGTCCCAGCGGGCATTGATCTCCGGGAACTCGGTGAGCGCCGCCAGCGCGGCCCGGGCCACCAGGGCCAGCGGGGTGAGGGTGAGCCCGGTGAAGCTGGGCGTGGTGCGCAGATGCTCGAGCAGTTCCATGGACGCGGTGAAGTCGGTGGTCACGAAGGTGCTGGCCTGCGGAATGTGCTGGGCGCTGGCCACCATGGCGGCGGCGGTGCGCTTGCGGATGCCGCTGATCGGCGTGCGGGTCTCGCGTTCGGCGGGGACGGCGCGCCCGCCGCCGAGCGCCGGATGCATGGGCGTCACCTCGGGCGCGGCCTGGGTGGCGGGCAGCGCGGTGAGGGTGGCGGGCGGCGGGGTGTGGATCGGAATGTGGCCCGTGCTCATGGATTCCGGCCGCATGCCGTGCAGATCCTCGACGGTGACCGCGCCCTGCGGTCCGGTGCCGATGACGGTGCTCAGGTCGATCCCGATCTCGCGGGCCAGCTTCCGGGCGGCCGGCGTGGCGGCGGGGCGCCCGGCGGGTGCGGAACTGCCGAGTCCCTCCGCACCGTCGTAGCCCATGCCGCGCGCGGTCGCCGCGCGGGCCGCGCGGCGGGAGACCGGCTCGGCCTCGGGGCCGTAGCCGACCAGCACGGATTTCCGTTCGGCCGGAGCCTCCGGGGTTTTGGCCGCGGCGTCCGTGGCTTCCGTGGCGCCGTTCGTCCCGGCGGGCGCGGCCACGCCGATGCGGATCAGCGGCGCTCCGACCGGCACGGTGTCGCCGGGCTCGGCCAGCAGTTCCAGCACCGTGCCCGTGTACGGGCTGGGCAGCGCCACCTGGGCCTTGGCCGTCTCGACCTCCGCGATGACCTGGTTGAGCGTGACGCTGTCGCCGGGCGCGACCGCCCACGACACCAATTCCGCGTCGGCCAGGCCCTCGCCGAGATCGGGCAAACGGAATTCCATGACCTGCTGCTGACTGTCCACCGGGCTTCCTCCGTGCGGTAACCATTCGTGCGGTGAGCGGGTTAAGCGGCGAGCGTGCGGTCGACCGCGGCGAGAATGCGATCGGGGTCGGGCAGGTGGTGCCGCTCGAGCTTAGCCGGGGGATAGGGGATGTCGAAGCCACCGACGCGCAATACGGGTGATTCCAGATGGTAGAAACAGCGTTCGGTGATCCGGGCCGCGATTTCGGCTCCCAGTCCGGCGAATACGGGCGCCTCGTGCACCACGATCAGCCGCCCGGTCTTCCGCACCGAGGTCTCGACGGTGTCGAAATCGATGGGCGAGAGGCTGCGCAGATCGATCACCTCGATCGAATGTCCTTCCGACGCCGCGATATCGGCGGCGGTGAGCGCGGTGGCCACGGTGCCGCCGTAGGCCACGATGGTGGCGTCCTTCCCGGACGCGCAGATCCGCGCCTGGTCCAGCGCGATTCCGCCGTCGTGGTCGAGCCGTTCGAAATCCACCTCGGCCTTGTCCCAGTACCGGCGTTTCGGCTCGAAGAAGATCACCGGATCGTCGAGGGCGATGGCCTGCCGGATCATCAGATAGGCGTCCGCGGGATTGCTCGGCGACACCACCCGCAGGCCCGCGGTGTGCGCGAAATAAGCCTCCGGCGATTCCGAGTGGTGCTCCACCGACCCGATGCCGCCGCCGAACGGAATGCGAATGGTGATGGGCGCGACCACTTTTCCGCGGGTCCGGGCGTGGATTTTCGCCACCTGCGAGACGATCTGGTCGAACGCCGGATACACGAATCCGTCGAACTGGATTTCACAGACCGGCCGCAATCCTCGTAAAGCCATTCCGAAAGCGGTTCCGATGATTCCGGATTCGGCCAGTGGAGTATCGATGACGCGGTTGTTGCCGAAATCCTTCTGCAGCGTGTCGGTGACCCGGAAGACGCCGCCGAGGCGACCGATGTCCTCACCCATGAGCACGACCTTCGGATCGTCCTCCAGGCTGCGGCGCAGCCCGTGGTTGATCGCTCCGGTGAACGTGGTCTTCATCGTCCGACTCCCTCCAGGTAGGCCGCGTACTCGCGGCGTTCTTCCTCGATCAGCCGATGCGGGGTGGCGTACACGTGGTCGAAGAGCTGGTCGGGGTCCGGGTCGGGCATGGTGAGGGTGGCGGTGCGCAGCCGGGCGGCGACGTCGTCGGCGCGCTCTGCCACCGCCGCCTCGAAGTCGCTGTCCCACAGGTGCTCTCGTTCCAGCAGCCGCCGCATCCGGTCGATGGGGTCGCGGCGCTGCCAGAGTTCGAGTTCGGCGGCGGTGCGGTAGCGGGTGGGGTCGTCGGCGGTGGTGTGCGGGCCCATCCGGTAGGTGATGGCCTCGACGAAGCTGGGTCCGCCGCCCGCCCGCGCGTGCCGCAGCGCCTGCCGGGTCACGGCCAGCACGGCGAGGGCGTCGTTGCCGTCGACCTGGACGCCGGGGATGCCGTAGCCGAGGGCGCGATTCGCGATCGGGGTCGCGCTCTGCACCCGGACCGGCGCGCTGATCGCCCAGTGGTTGTTCTGGCAGAAGAACACCACCGGGGCCGACCAGGTGGCGGCGAAGCCGAGCGCCTCGGCGATATCGCCCTGACTGGTCGCGCCGTCGCCGAAGTAGGCGATGGTGGCGATCTCCGCGCCCTCGAGGTGCGCGGCGTAGGCGTAGCCGGTGGCGTGCAGGCCCTGCGCGCCGACCACGATGGCGGGATTGGTCATCTTGACCTGGTCGGCGTCCCAGCAGGAGTGTGCGGCGCCACGCCAGAGCCGGGTGAGGTCCTCGGGCGCGACGCCGCGGCAGTAGGCGACACCCGCCTCGCGGTAGCTGCAGAACACGTAGTCGTCGGATTCGAGGGCGTGGGCCGAGCCGATCTGCGCGGCCTCCTGACCGAGCAGCGGGGGCCACAGTCCGAGCTGGCCCTGCCGTTGCAGGGCGGTGGCCTCGGTGTCGATGCGCCGGGCCACGACCATGTCCGTGTAGAGGGCGCGCAGCCGCGAACCGTCGATATCGGCGATCAGCGGGGCGTGCACGCGATCATGGACGCGCTGTCCGTCGGGCTGGATGAGCTGGACCGGGTAGGTGTTCTTGTCGGGCATGGGTATCGCCTCCTGACACCGGGTGACATCGCTTCGGCCGCGGGATTGTGTCCGTGTGGCAAACCAATGTGTGTCCTGTACCACAAGCATCCTCCGCATGGCGATCTGCGCAAGTCTGACGCGCAGAACTGAGCAGAATGCACGGTCAATTCGCCTTCATCGGTGTCATACTGATCCCCATGAGCAGCAGGGAGCCCAATCCGGCGCCGCTGGACGCCACCGATGCCCGATTGTTGCTGGAGTTGGTCGCGAACCCGCGTGCGACCGGTGTCGACCTGGCCGCCCGCCTGGGGCTTTCCCGCAATACCGTGCAGGCCAGACTGGCTCGCTGGGAGGCGAGCGGGGTACTGGCCAGTTTCGAGCGCCGGGTGGACCCGCGCGCGCTCGGCTATTCCTTGGCCGCCTTCGTCGCGGTGGTGGTGGACCAGCATCGGCTCGACGCGGTGGCGGCCGAACTCGCCGAGATCCCGGAGGTCACCGAGGTGTGCGGCATGACCGGGCCGACGGATCTGACGGTCCGGGTGGTGGCCGCCGACGCGGAGGATCTGTACCGGGTGGCGGGCAGCATCCTGAAGATCCCGGGGGTGGAGCGCACCAATATGGCACTGGTCATGCAGTCGCTGGTCGGGCCGCGCATCACGCCGCTGCTGGAACGGCTGGCCGCCGGCGGCAGCGCGTAATTCAGTCCAGTTTCGGCTGATTGGCCGCAGACCAGCAGGTGACTGGACCGCGACGATAGCCCCATGAGCACCAGCGTCACTCCCGCCGCCGAGGTCGAGAGCCCACCGGAGGCAGGTCCCGGGCAGCCGATCGGAGCCGGAATCGTCACCGCGCTGGTCGGTTTCACCAGTTCGTTCGCGGTGGTGCTGGCGGGTCTCACCGCCATGGGAGCCACGTCGGCGCAGGCGGCGTCGGGTCTGCTGGCGGTGTGCGTGACCCAGGCGGTCGGCATGCTCGTGCTGAGCCGCCGCTATCGGATGCCGATCACACTGGCCTGGTCCACACCCGGCGCGGCTCTGCTGGCGAGCACCGGGGCGGTGGCGGGCGGCTGGGCCGCGGCGGTCGGCGCGTTCGCGGTGGCGGGCGGACTCATTGTGCTGACCGGATTCTGGGACCGGCTGGGCGCGCTCATCGCCGCCATTCCGGTGGAGATCGCGCAGGCCATGCTGGCCGGAGTACTGCTTCCGCTGTGCCTCGCGCCGGTCAAGGCGTTGCCGGTGAGCCCGGCCGTGGTGGTGCCGGTCATCGTGACCTGGCTTGTGCTGCAACGCTTCGCGCCGCGCTGGTCGGTGCTGGCGGCCTTCGCGGTCGCGGCGGCCGGGTCCGGCATCGACATCGCCGTGCGGCACCGGAGTCTGGAGCTGTCCGCCATGGTGCCCCGGGTGGAATGGACTGTGCCGCACTGGAGTTGGCAGGCCATGATCGGCGTCGCGGTGCCGCTGTACGTGGTGACCATGGCAGCGCAGAACATTCCGGGCACGGCGGTCATGCGCACCTTCGACTATCGGGTGCCGTGGCGCGCGGCCATGACCGTCACCGGGTTGGGCACCGTGCTGGGCGCGCCCGCGGGAGGGCACGCCATCAATCTGGCGGCCATCAGCGCCGCGCTCTCGGCGGCCCCGTCCGCGCACCCGGATCCGAAGCGCCGCTGGGTCGCGGCGTACACCGCGGGCTGCACCTACCTGCTGCTCGCGCTGGCCTCGGGCGCGCTGGTCGCCCTGGTGGCCGCCGCTCCGAAGGGCGTACTGGAAACCGTTGCGGGACTTGCCCTCATCGCCACCCTCGCGAGTGCGCTGACCGCCGCGCTCACCCCCGCCGCGCATCGGTCCGCGGCCGCCCTCACCTTCCTGGTGGCGGCCTCGGGCATCTCGATGCTCGGGATCGGCGCGGCCTTCTGGGCGCTGGTCGCGGGTCTGGTGGTGCGCTGGTTCCTGCCGCCAGCCGCGGGCTGACGGCCGCCGGGCCCCCGGCCGGAACGGCGGGCGGCTGCGGAGTGCGGCCCGGGCTGGTTAGGGTGGAGCGGAATCGACTTCATGATGCGGTGAATCGGCGAAGAGGAGTTGACTTGAGTTCGGTGCTGATTTCGGTTGCGGAGCTCGCGGACCTGCTGGGAGCGAGCGGGGGCCGGGTGCGATTGCTGGATGTGCGTTGGGCGCTCGGGGATCCGGACGGGCCGCAGCACTATCTGGACGGGCATATTCCGGGCGCGGTCTTCGTCGATCTGGAAACCGAACTCGCCGATCCGCCGTCGGCCGCGCACGGCCGCCACCCCATGCCGGATTTGCCGCATTTGCAGAAGTGTGCGCGCAGCTGGGGCGTCTCCGACGGCGACACCGTGATCGTGTACGACGCCACCGGCGGCATGGCCGCGGCCCGCGCCTGGTGGCTGCTGCGCTGGGCCGGCCTCGCCGATGTCCGCATCCTGGATGGCGGGCTGCCCGCGTGGGAGGCGGCCGGTGGGAAGATCTCCGCCGGTGACGAACCCGACCCCGAACCCGGCACGGTGGTGCTGTCCTCGGGGCACATGCCGACCGTCGACGCCGATGGCGCGGCCGACTGGCAGGGCGTGCTGATGGATGCCCGGGCGGGCGAGCGCTACCGCGGCGAGGTGGAGCCCGTCGACCCGCGCGCGGGCCACATTCCGGGCGCGGTGAGCGCGCCGACCGCCGACAACCTCACCGCTGCCGGGCATTTCCGGCCGCTGGCCGAATTGGCCGCCCGCTTCGAGGGTTTCGGCTCCGGCCCGGTCGCGGTGTACTGCGGCTCCGGGGTCACCGCGGCCCACCAGGTCGCGGCACTGGCCGTCGCCGGCATCGACGCCGCGCTCTATCCGGGCTCGTGGTCGCAGTGGTCCAACGATCCCAAGCGCCCGGCGGCCACCGGACCCGACCCGGCCTGATCGACGCCGACCCGCCGGACCGGATCGGCTCCGGCGGGTCCGCGTGAACCCGGCCGGCGCCGACGGACCGGACGCCGGACCCGGCGGCAGCCGCCCCACCGCGCCCGGCCGTGCCGGTGCTCAACCGGGTTTGGTGGCGGTGAGGACGCCGGTCGCGAACGGACCGGTGCGGAATTCGAGTGCCGTGAAACCGATCTCGGCCAGCGCGGCGCGGTAGCGGCGGACGTCCACCGCGGCCAGCGAGTCGCCGGGGCCCTCGTGAGTGTGCCCATGATCGTCGGTTCCGCCCGGACGGCTGTCGCCGTGCCCGTGATCACGGCCGCCGCGATGCGCGGCCAGACCGGCCATGGCGCGAATCGCCAGTCCGCGCATGCCCTTGGTCGCCGGGTGGGTGTCCGCCAGCAGCAGGCGGCCGCCGGGTCGCAGCACTCGGAAGAAGCCCTCGAGCGCGGTGTTCCGATCCGCCTCGGCGATGTGGTGCATGGCGAACGTGCACGTCACCACGTCGAAGGACGCGTCGGGGTGGGGCAGGGCTTGGGCCGCGCCCAGTTCGAAGACACAGTTCGGGGCCGCGTGGGCGGTGGCGTACTCGATCATCGGCGCCGACGGATCGACGCCGACGACCCGCCCGTGCGGCCCGGCCTGGCGGGCCAGCTCATTGGCCAGCCGCCCCGGACCGCAGCCCACGTCGATGGCGTGATCTCCGGGCCGGATGCCCGCGGTGGTGGCGAAGTGCCGCACCAGGCTGCCGCCGCGGCCCAGAAAGAAGACGTCGGTGAGCAGGGTGTACCCGCGCGGCCAGGTGATCAGGCCTCCGACGGACCGGGCGTCGCTATCGGACACTTGCTTGTTCTCAGTCATGTGTTCCATCATCGAAGAATGGGAAATGCCAGGCCAGAAGCAGTTTCCCCGGATGTGTACGTTTCGGGACATCCCGTCGGGATCCGTCCCGGAACGGATCCGGACCCGGTTGCCGACCGCCGGGTGCGCCGCACCCGTGCGGCCCTGCACCGGGCGCTCATCGAACTCATGCTGTCCCGCCCGTACGCGCGAATCACCGTGCGGGACATCATCGATCGCGCCGATGTCGGCCGCTCCACCTTCTACGCGCACTACCGCGACAAGGACGATCTGCTGCTGGTCAGCTGTATCGAGTATGTGCGGGCCGAGATTTCGGCGCAGCTGTCCCGCTCTCCGGGCCCCCCGCCGCCGCTGCTGCCGATCGAGATCCTGTTCCGTCTGATCGACGCCCACCCCGAGGTGTACCGGCCGCTGGTCGGTCCGCGCGCCAACGCCACAGTGCTGCGGTCGATCCGGCAGATGTACGCCGAACTGCTCACCGAGCATCTGGCCCCGCTGCTGGGCCCCGACCCCACCGCGGCGTCCGTCGCGATCACCTTTCTTTCCTGGGGGCTTTACGGATTGCTCGAATCGGTCATGGATCCGGCCCAGGAGCTCACCGCCGAACAGGCGTACCGGCATTTCGCGGCGCTATGGGCAGCCGCGGGCGACGCCCGCGAGGGCGGCGCGGTCGGCGGCGGTGACAGGTAGTCCGTACCGGTTGGCGGCGGTCAGATACTTGCCCGCGTAGAAGCAGCGGTTCGCCCGCGCGGGCGGGAGCCAGTCGCCGGGCGTGCGATCGCCCTTGTCCTGGTTGGTCTTTCCGTCCACCGCGAGCAGGTTGTAGTCGACGTCGTTGGCGAACCGCACCCGCCGCGCGACCGGCCAGCCGGCCGCGCCCAGATCCCAGGCGGCCGCCAGCGGGTACACGTGGTCGATCTGCACGGTCTTGGCCGCCGCCCGCTCGAACGCGATGCGCCGCCCGGTGTACGGATCGTTCAACGCGCCCGCGACCACCACGCAGGCATCGCCCGGCCGCAGGACCACCTCGGCGAGCTGGCGGGCCAGCACGCTGTTGCGACTGTCGCACCCGTCGTGGCCGCCGGGCCCGTCGTGATCATCGGTCCAGGCCGGACCGAACACACACCCCTGCCCGTCGCCGCATCCGCGCTGGTAGCCGCCGGGTCGCGGCCGCGCGGGCACGGTGACCACGGCGGTGAGCAGGCGTTCGAGCTGGACGCGGGTAGGACTGCCCGGCGCGGGAGTCACCTGCCCGACGGCCCCGCACCCCAGGGCCGCGAACAGGATGACCACCGTGCCGAGTAGCGAAGTCGCGCCTCTGAGCCACACGGCATCAGGTGTATCGCTACCGCCCGCCGCGGCGGGCCGTCATACGAACTTCGCACCCCCGCGGCGGGTTACAGCCAGGCGTGCGCCAGGATGTCGTCGGCCGCCGTCTCCGACAGTTGTGGCGGAAAGCGCGTGGCCGCAATGGAATCCACGTGCGCGCCGTCGTGCCCGATGAGCCACGAGCCGCCCCGGTCCTCGCACTCGGCGATCTTGGCGAAGATGGTGAGCAGGAATGTGATGGAGTCGCGCGGATCCGGGGTCCGGGCGAGTCGCTGCGACTCACCGGGCCGGGACAGATCCAGCCACACCCCGGACTGCCCGTCCAGGCGCATCCCCACGATCTTCGCTGTATCCACGAAGGTGAATTTCCGCCGTTCCCACGAAGTCGTGGGCGTGAAGGCCTGCTCGAGCACTTGGAGCAGAATCGTCATCTTCACGGCCTCCCTACGGTCTCGAAAGTGCCACGGCCCCGGATTGGGTCGCGGTGATGTCGGGTGCGCACACAGGTGTCACCGACCTGCGGTGACCTGCGGATTTATCCAGTATGTGCCGTATCCGATCAGAAATAAAGAGGGACCTGACTCGCGGGTAGCGCGGGCCCTGTCGGGGCGGGCTGCTTGGATGGTCGGATGCTGCACGGACTATGGACGCCCGGGTCCGGGTTGGTGCTGTGGCACGACCCGGACGGCTTCGTGCTCGCCGACGAGACGGAGAAGCTGCCCGAGCCGCTGCGGTCGGTGGTGCGGGCGGCCAAGTGGCGGCACTGGGCCGAGGTCACGCTGGCGGGGGAGTACGGCAAGGAACGGGCCCGGGTGCGGGCGCACGCGCTGGCCCCGGAGGCGGCGGCCCGGGTGCTGCTGGGGGAGTTGCCGCCGCACTGGCCGGTAGCGGGTGATCTGCGCTATCTGGGGCATGTGGCGCGCGGGATCGAGCGCTGGGTGCGGGCGGGGCGGATCGTGCCGGAGATCCGCCGCGACGACGGCGAGTGGTGGGTGCGGTGGCGGCTGGTCGGCGGGCAGCGGCAGCGGGCCTGGCTGGCCGAGTTGGCCGTGGCCATGCCGTCGGCGCTGAAGGACCACGGCAGACCCGCCGACATCCTGGAGAACCTGGTCGCCGAGCTGACCGATCCCATTGCCAGGAAATGGATTTCCGAACGCGATCCCGGGATCGGTTCCGCGCCGACGGATTCGGTGTCGCATCCGCTGCTGCGGGCCCTGCTGGACGCCACACCGCTGGAGACCGGCTCGCATCGGGTGGCGGCGGTGCTCGAGGACTGGCGTACCAGTCTCACCGCGGGCGAACCCGATCTGGTGCTGCGACTGCTGGAACCCGACGGCGACGAGCCGGGTGAACTGTGGCGGCTCGAGGTCTGCCTGCGCGTCGAAGGTGAAGCGCCGCAACCGGTGCTGCTGCCCGGTGATCCGGTGCTGACCCGGCTGGCGGGGGAGAAGCTGAGCGCCGCCAAGGAGGTGTATCCGCGCCTGCGGGACCTGCCCGGCGATCCGCGCAGCATGGACCTGTTCCTGCCCACCGAGGTGGTGATGGACCTGGTGGCGCACGGCGCGAACGCGCTGGCCGCCGCCGGGGTGCGTCTCATGCTGCCCCGCGCCTGGCGGGTCGCCGCGCCGACCATGAAACTGCGAGTGCAGAGCCCGGCGGCCACCGAAACCGCCGTGGGGCTCGAGGGTTTGGTGACGTTCCGGTGGGAGCTGGCGCTGGGCGACACCGTGCTGACGCCCGCGGAGATGGCGCGGCTGGTGGACGCGAAATCGGATCTGGTGCGCCTGCGCGGCGACTGGGTGCAGGCCGACCATCGCATGCTCGCCGCGGCCGCCGACTACGTCTCGGGCCGCACCGACGGCACCGAGACCACCATCGGCGGCCTGTTCGCGGAGCTGTCCGCCCACCCGGTGATCGGCGTGCCGCTGGACGAGGTCACCGCGACCGGCTGGGCGGCAGAGCTTTTCGACGGCGAGCGCGCCACCGAGCCGGTGCCCGACCCGGTCGGCCTGAAGGCCCAGCTGCGGCCCTATCAGCAGCGCGGCCTGGCCTGGCTGGCGACGATGAGCCGCCTGGGCTGCGGTGCGATCCTCGCCGACGACATGGGCCTGGGCAAGACCGTGCAGGTGCTGGCCCTGCTGGCGCACGAGCGGGAGACGGCCGCCGAGTCGCCCGACCCCACCCTGCTGGTGTGCCCGATGTCGGTGGTGGGCAACTGGCAGCGGGAGGCCGAGCGCTTCGCCCCGGATCTGCGCGTGCTGGTGCACCACGGCCCCGCCCGCCGCTCGGGCGCGGAACTGGATGCGGCGGTGACGGATTCGGATCTGGTGGTCACCACCTACGCCCTGCTGGCCCGCGATGTGGAGGAGCTGAAGCGGCAGGACTGGCAGCGGGTGGTGCTGGACGAGGCGCAGCACATCAAGAACGCCGGGACCCGGCAGGCGCGCGCGGCCCGGCTGGTCCCGGCGCGACATCGCCTGGCGCTCACCGGAACCCCGGTGGAGAATCGCCTGGAGGAGTTGCGGTCGATCCTGGATTTCGCCAATCCCAAGCTGCTGGGCAAGGCGTCGGAGTTCCACGCCCGGTTCGCGGTCCCGATCGAGCGTGAGCACGACGAGAACGCCGTCACCCGCCTGCGTGCCATCACCTCGCCGTTCGTGCTGCGCCGGGTCAAGACCGATCCGGCGGTGATCTCGGATCTGCCGGAGAAGATCGAGATGACGGTGCGGGCCAACCTGACCGTGGAGCAGGCCGCGCTGTATCAGGCTGTCCTGGACGATATGTCGGCCAAACTGAAGGCCGCCGAGGGCATGGAACGCAAGGGCGCGGTACTGGCCGCGCTGACCCGGCTCAAGCAGGTCTGCAACCACCCGGCCCACTACCTGAACGACGGTTCGCCGGTGCTGCGCCGCGGTCAGCACCGGTCCGGGAAGCTGGCGCTGGTCGAGGACATCCTGGAATCGGTGATCGCCGACGGGGAACGCGCCCTGATGTTCACCCAGTTCGCGGAGTTCGGAAAGCTGCTGGCCCCCTTCCTGTCCGAGCGTTTCGGGGCCGAGGTCCCGTTCCTGCACGGCGGGGTGAGCAAGCAGGCGCGCGACGCCATGGTGCGGGACTTCCAGGGCGGCGACGGCCCGCCGCTGATGCTGCTGTCGCTCAAGGCCGGCGGCACCGGCCTCAATCTCACCGCCGCCAATCACGTGGTGCACCTGGACCGCTGGTGGAATCCGGCGGTGGAGAACCAGGCCACCGACCGTGCCTTCCGGATCGGCCAGCGCCGGGATGTGCAGGTGCGCAAGCTGGTCTGCGTCGACACCATCGAGGAGCGCGTGGACGACATGCTGAAGGGCAAGAGCCGGCTGGCCGATCTCACCGTCGGCGCCGGCGAGCACTGGATCACCGAACTCGGCGACGAGGAGCTGCGGGAACTGTTCGCGCTGGGAGCGGAGGCGGTCGGCGAATGAACGATGTCATCGACTTCGGCGGGTACGGCAAGCGCCGCCCGGTGCGCGGCGGGGTGCCGGCGCGCAGCCGCCGCGGCGCCGCCTTCGCCCGGACTTGGTGGGGCCGTGCCTTTCTGGACGCCGTGGAGCAGGTCGCCGACGCCGGGCGGCTCTCGCGCGGCCGCTCCTACGCCCGCACCGGCCAGGTGATCAACTACCGGCTCGAGGAGGGCATGGTGACCGCGGAGGTGCAGGGCAGTCAGCCCCGCCCCTTCGTCTCCGTGCTGACCATGCGCACCTTCGACCGTCACCACCTGGAGGAACTCGCGGACGCGGTGCGCGAGTCGCCGGGCATGCTGGGCGAGATCGCGGCGGGCACGCTGCCCCGGGCGCTGGGCCCGCTGCTGCTGCCGACGACGGTGTCCGAACTCGACTTCTCCTGCAGCTGCCCGGATCACGGCTGGCCCTGCAAGCACGCGGCCGCCATCTGCTACGTGGTGGCGGAACGGCTCGACGAGCACCCGACCGACCTGCTCACCCTGCGCGGGATCCGGCTCGACGACCTCATCGGCGGCCTGTTGCAGAGCGAGACCCTCGACTGCGGCGACCTGTACGGCGAGCACGCGGCGCTGCCCACGCTGCCGGATCCCGAATTCCATCCGGCTCCCGACGATCTGGACCCGGTGCTGTTGCGCCAGGCCCTGCGCATGACCTCCGAGGACGAGCAGTCCGTCGCCGCCGGGCTGCGGCAACTGCGCGACCTCTACCGCTCCTTGGACCGCTGAGGGCTGTTCCCCGGCCCGCCGCGGGTCAGGCCGTGGCGGTCCGGGTGGCGGGCCGATCGTCGGTGCGGCGTCCGCCGGGTGCTTCGAAGGTGTAGTCGGTCAGGTCGAAATGGGCTGCCCGCCAGGCGGCTTCGGGCGTGCTCATGGCCCGCAACGGGACATCCCCGTTCTTGTCGAAGTAGTAGGAGTTGGCCAGTGTGCAGCTGTCCTGCCAGAACACCTGGGTGCCGCGCCGCGACATCATCTCCTGGAAGTACCGCTCGTTGGCGGCGGCGGTGACCTCCACCCGGGTGGCGGCGTGGCGACGGGCCTGGCGGAGCAGCCGCAGGATGTGGGTGGTCTGCATCTCGATGAGCGTGAAGTAGGACGCCCCGTTGTACCCGTAGGGCCCGATGATGGTGAAGAAGTTCGGGAATCCGGGCACGCTGACACCCTCGTAGGCCTGCAGCCGGTGGGTGTCCCACCAATCTTCCAGCCGCAGTCCGCCGCTGCCGTGCAGGTCGAAGGTGGGCATATTGCCCGACTCCATCACCTTGAAGCCGGTGGCCATGATGAGCACGTCGACCTGGTGGTGGCGGCCGGTGGTGCGCAGACCGCTCGCGGTGATCTCGGTGATGGGATCGGTTTCGAGGGTGACGTTCTCGCGGTTGAAGGTCTTCAGGTAGTCGTTGGAGAACGACGGCCGCTTGCAGCCCAGCGCGTAGTCGGGCGTGAGCTTCGCGCGAATCTCGGGGTCCCGCACCTGATCCCGCAGGTGCGCGAGCCCGGTGCGCTCGCCGAGCTTCACGATCGGCAGCACCTTGTAGTAGTGCGCCGACAGCGGGAAGGTCAGTTCCACGAACGCCTGGCTGATCCAGCGGGTGACGAACTGCCCGCCGGGCAGCCGCATGAGTGCGCGGGCCACCGGCGGCATGGGCGCGTCGGGCCGCGGCAGGCACCAGATCGGGGTGCGCTGGAAGACCACCAGTTCCGACACCCGCGGCGCGATCTCGGGGATGATCTGGATGGCCGAGGCCCCGGTCCCGATGATCCCGACCCGTTTGCCGCGCAGGTCGATGTCGTGATCCCAGCGCGCGGTGTGCATGGTGACGCCCCGGAACCGTTCCGCCCCCGCGATGTCCGGCAGTTTCGGGCGGGTCAGCACCCCGGTCGCGCCGATGAGGAATCGGCAGGTCAGCTCGTCGCCGTCGCTGGTGTGCAGCCGCCACAGGTGCAGGTCGTCGTCGAAGTCGGCGCGTTCGATGGTGGTGCCGAACCGGATCCGTGGCCGCAGCCCGTACTTCTGCACGCACCGCTCGGCGTAGGCCTTCAGCTCCCGGCCCGGGGCGTACACCCGCGACCACGAGTTCTGCTTCTCGAACGAGTACTGGTAGCTGAACGACGGAATGTCCACCGCGATACCGGGATAGGTGTTCCAATGCCAGGTCCCGCCCGGCCCGTCGGCCTCGTCGATCATGACGAAGTCGTCGAATCCGGCCTTGCGCAGGGCGATCGCGGTCCCGATCCCCGAGAAACCGGCCCCTACGATGATGATCTGATGGTCGACGACGGTTCTTGTCACGATGGGTCCTCCGCGTAGATGATGCAGTCCACTCGATGCTCGATCCCGTCCACGGTGCGAATCCCGAGCGGTGCGAGCCGGGCGATGGGCCAGCTGACGAGCGTGCAGTTCGGCTGCCGCAGGGCCCGGTAGTAGCGGCCGTGCACCCGCACCGCCGCCCGTTGGTCCGGCGTCAATTGCCGCCGCACCCACGAATCCCCGACCTGCGCACGCAGATTCGCCGCGGCCACCCGCCGCAGCACCTGTCGCCCGCCCCAGCGCAGGGCGTCGAGGCCGAATCGCCCCGGCGCGCCGGGCCCGGGCGCCGCCCGTGACGCAGCGGCGGCGGGGGTGACGGGGTCACCGGGAAGCGGTGGCGCCGAGTCCGCGGGGAGCGTTCCGAGCGCGCCGGCGGGCACCCGGCCGAGCAGCAGCCGGAGGCCGGGCAGCGGCGGCGTGGGCAGGATCCACACCGGATCATGCTGGAAGACGGTCACTCTGCGCGCCCGCGCGGCCACCGGGGGAACGACGGTCGCGAGCGCGGCCCCGCCACCGACCACCGCGACGTGCAGACGGTCCAGCGCGTATTGATCCTTCCAATGCGCGCAATGGATGGTGGGCCCGGTGTAGGCGTCCCGGGCCCCGCCGCCCGCGCCGCCCCGGATCGGGGCGCTCATTTCGCCACCGGCTCATAGGTCAGTGCCTTGGACCAGGACGGGGTATGGCGGCGCAGCAGCCGTTCGGGCAGGCGGTCGATGGCCTTGTTCAACGCGTCGTTGATGCCCTGGATCGGCTGCAGGCGGTTGATGGTGGCCTTCCCGTGCAGGCGGACCACATGGTAGAGCGGCAGGCGTTGGATATCGGGGCCGCGTTCACCGGCTTTCTCGTAGCGCCGCACGGCATTCCACAGCTTCTCCTCGTCGAGCCCCATGGCCATGATGTTGGTGGACATGCGCGACAGCAGCGGCGTGTACAGCAGGGCCCCCATCAGCAGGGTGGGGCGCAGCGCGAAACCGGCCGTCTCGATGGCGATGCGCCGCATCGGTCCCGCGCCGAGTTGCTCGAGCACCTGGAAGCCGACCGCCAGATGCCGGGACTCGTCGCTGTTGATGTGCCGGAACACCTCGTGGCACAGGGGGTCTCGCACCTCATCGAGCAGGAACTTCACCAGTGCGCCGTCGAGCGCGCACTCGAGCGAGGGGATCACGGTACCGAGCACCGGCAGCGACAGCTGGTCGCCGTACCGGTCCAGCCATTGGATGACGAGCTGAATGTTCTTGTTGGGCAGCGGCATCGCGTCCCCGTCGAGCATGCCCCAGCGGCGCATCAACGCCAGTTCGGCATTGGCGTGCTTCTGTTCCTCGGCGTGGAAGTGCCGGTAGATCTCCTTGAGCGGGCCGTCCGGCGCGTGCAGCGTGAGGGCGGCGAAGCCGCGCGCGCCCACGTGTTCGATCCACACCAGGTCGGCCATGAAGGTGGCCAGCGCCGGGCGTTGCTCATCGGTGATGAGCTCGGCTCCCGGTGCGTCCCAGTCGATGTCGGCCAGCGCCCACTGCCGGTCCCGGACCACGGTGAGCATGTCGGAATACGCGAACGCCATTGTTCTGCTCCTCGCTGCATGGCTACCGCACCAGCCGCTCCAGTAATCCGGCGGCGCGGGTGTAGGTTTCGGGCAGCAGTCGCTTGGACTGCCAGATCGCCTTGGCCTCGAGCTGCGGGACCACGTAGAGCTGACCGTGGTCGACGGCGTCGAGGGTGGCGCGGGCGATGGCCGCGGGCGGGCGTCCGGTCCAGCGCAGCAGGCGGTCGCCCCACAGCTGCACGGTCTCGTCGCCGATCGAAACGCCTTCCAGGATATTGGTTCTCACCCCGGTCGGGCAGAGCACGGTGACGGTGACGCCGGTCCCGGACAGCTCCGCGGCGAGCGTCTCCGACAGCGCCAGCACCCCGGCCTTGGACACGTTGTAGGCGGCCATGCGCGGCGCGGACCCGAAGGCGGCGGCGGAGGCGACATTCACGATGGACCCGTGTCCGGCGGCGCGCAGCCGGGGCGCGAAGACGTGGCAGCCGTGGATGACGCCCCACAGGTTCACGTCCAGCACCTGATGCCATTCCTCGGGTGGGGTCTCGCCGATGACGGTGCCGCCGCGGCCGATGCCCGCATTGTTGACCACCAGGTCCGGGCTCTTGCCGAACCATTCCTCGGCGGTGTTCGCGAGCGCGGTGACCTGCGCCAGGCTGCTCACGTCGCAGCCGGTGTCGAAGGCCTTGCCCCCGATGTCGCCGACCAGTTCGGCGGTCTCACGGGCGCGGTTGGGGTCGAGGTCGGAGCAGACGACGCGTCCACCCCGTGTGCCGATCTCGAGGGCGAAGGCGCGGCCGATGCCGCTGCCCGCACCGGTCACCACCGCGTCCGCCTGCCGAGTGCGGTGGGTTCCGCCGAAAGGATTGAGTCGCATGGGAACTCCCGGGAGCGTGCCATCCGGGCAGTCAAGTGGTGGCGTGTGCCACCACTGGCCGCACCTGCCACCAATTAGGCTCCGGATGCGCTATTTTGTCAACTATGGACGTGCCCGCGACGGCGACGACCGACCTGACCGCGACACCCGGGCGGCGCGGCGGCACCTGGGGTGGCCGCACGCAGGAGCAGCGCCGGGCCGAACGCCGCGAGCGGCTGATCACGGCGGCCCTGGACATCTGGCTCGAGCACGGCTGGGCCGCGGTCACCATGCGCGGCGTGTGCACCCGCGCGGGCCTCAACGACCGCTACTTCTACGAGCACTTCGCCGACCGCGACGACCTGCTGGGCGCGGTCTGGGACGAGGTCGGATTCCAGGTGCTGGGCGAACTCTCGGCCGTGGTCGCCGACAATCTCGCGCACCCGGCGCTGGGCATCCTGCACCTGGCCATCGCCCGCGCCGTGGAACTGCAATCCCAGGGCCCGGCCCGCATCCTGTTCGGTGATCACTCGGGCAGCCGCGTGCTCGAGCAGCGCCGCACCGCCCTGCTCACCGAGGCCACCGACCTGCTCATCGCCACCGCCCGCCCGTACCTGCGCCCGGGCGTCGACGAATCCGACCTGCGCATGGGCGTGCTGATGAGCATCGGCGGCTTCATCGAACTGCTGACCGCCTGGCGGGCCGGGATCATCGAGGCCGACGCCGCCCGCATCGTCGATCACGTCAGCCACGCGGCCGATCTGCTCGGCGCGGAATACCTGGCCCTGCCCTGACCGAAACCCCGGCGGCCGCTACTTGACGGCCCACACCATCGATTCCGGCCCGGCGAGGTGCTCGGTCTGCGGGTCGTGGAACCCGGCGTCGGCGAGCCAGCCGCGCAGGTCGGTCGCGGTGTAGTCGAAGCCGCCGGGCGTCTCGATCAGCATGTTGAGGCTCATCAGCAGGCCGGGCAGATTGGTGCGGCGATCATCGTCGATGAGGGATTCGTAGATCAGGATCGCGCCGCCCTCGGGCAGCGCGCGGTAGGCCTTCTCCAGCAGCATGCGCTTGGTGTCGAGATCCCAGTCGTGCAGGATGTGGCCGAAGACCAGGACATCGGCCTCGGGCAG
This sequence comes from Nocardia sp. NPDC005746, assembly GCF_040630785.1. Lineage (NCBI taxonomy): Bacteria > Bacillati > Actinomycetota > Actinomycetes > Mycobacteriales > Nocardiaceae > Nocardia > Nocardia sp. NPDC005746. The sequence goes on along the minus strand of NZ_JBEXYE010000009.1, from coordinate 34,375 downwards.
CTCCTCCGCGAAGAAGTCCCCGGCCCGGAAGCTGCTCCGATCCGCCACCGGGGCAATGTATTCGGTGAAGATCGGCTCGACGGGGGCCAGGTCGTAGCCGATGCCGTGCAGGTGCGGATTGGTCTCCAGGACGGTGCGCAGCAGCGCGCCCTGGGCGGTGCCGATATCGGCGACGGTCTTCCAGCGCTGCCACGGGAAGACCTCGGCGATGACGTGCGCGCCGGGCAGTGACAGCCCGGTCATGGCGCGCTGGAAGTCGTAGAGCCGCTCGGGATCCTGGTACAGCTCGGTGAAGTCACGGCCCTCGCGGGCCTCGTTCTGGGGTAGCCCGGTGCGCAGGCCCTCGGTCAGATGGCCCCAGAAGGGATACAGCCGTGCCGCCGCCATCTCCAGGAAGCCGCCGATGTACTCGCTGCCGGTGCTGTCCAGATAGGTGGCGGTGTCGGCGGTGTTGGCGTACCGGCCGTCGGTGCGCCGCAGCATCTCCATGGCGACGAGCGCGTCGAAGAAGTCACGGGCGGACCGCGGGTGCAGGCCGAGTTCGCGCCGCAGCTGCTCGGCGGTCAGCTGGCGATGCCCGAGCACCGTGAACACCCCGAGTTCGACGGCGCTGAGCAAGGTCCGGGACTCCCAGAAACCCATTCCGATCCGCAGGATCCGCTCCATGGCGCATCACGATAGCCAGCGTGACGCTCCGCCACGGCCGGACCCGGCAAATTCGGAGCACCCGACCGGATCAGAGCATGTCGAGCCCGTAGATCCGTTCGGCATTGCGGCGGAACACCTGCTCGATGGCCTTGTCGTCGGCCCCGTGCCCGGCCAGCGCGGTGGCCACCGCGTTCGCGGCGTTCGGGATGCTCGTAATCGGCTTGTCCACCGGGAAATTCGAGCCCCAGATCAGCCGGTCGGAGCCGAAGACGTCCAGCGCGTGCTCCAGCATCGGCGAAATCCGTTCCACCAGTACCGGAACCGGCGTCGGCTCGCCGCGTTTGGGCACCGGGTGGCCGAGGATGGGCATCATCAGCCCGCTCACCTTGGCCACCACATTGGGGTGCGCGGCCAGCGCGGTGAGGTCGTCGCGCCAGCGCAGGAACAGCTCGCGCCGCCGGCCCGGATTCCTGCCGGTCTCTCGCCCGACCGGCCCGAAAACGCCCGCGGGCGTGCCGAGATGGTTGAGCACGATGGTGGTGTCCGGATACCGCTCGGCCAGCGCCGTCACCTCGGGCAGCTGGCCGGAGTACACCCATGCCTCGAACGCGAGCCCGCGGTCGGCCAGTGCGCCGAACCCGTTGAGGAAGGCGGTGGAGGTGAGTTTGCCCGGCGCCTCGCAGGTCGCCCGCACATCCGGATCCGGGTGGTATTCGACGCGGGTGCGCACGCCCCGGAACAGTGGGGACGCGGCCTGATGCGCGTCCAGCAACTCGGCGAATTCGGGTGTGACGGGGTCGGCCGCGCCCATGATCGCGCCCAGGGCGGGGGTGTCCACGCCCCACGGCAGGCTTGCCACCCACCGGGTCTCGTCGACGGGCCCGAGCGGGCCGTTGCCGACCCATTCCACCTCGATGTGCACGATCGCCTCGACCGGCACCTCGCCCGCATCGGAGTCGTAGTCGCGTGGCAGATAGGGGCGCATGAACGGCGTGGGGTCCCCCACGAACTCGCGATCACGGCGCGGCGCGAGCCGTTTGGCCCAGTCGACCGGCACCGGTACGTATCGGAACAGCTTCGCCAGGCCGCTGAACTCGCGCGGCGTGGTCATCGGATCCCACTGGTGAATGTGCGCGTCCACCACGGTCATTCCCGCAAACTCCATGGGGTGCCTTCCGTCGGGGTCAGCCTGTCCGGATTGTTCCACAGAGACGCCCGTGCCGCGCTCGCCTGAGCGAACGCGGCACGGAGTTTGCCCGGGGAGGTGTGGCGGTGCGTTACGGCAGCACCTGCGGGATGGCGTTGGGGTCGAGCAGGCCGACCAGCGCGCCGATGCCGCCGCCGATCAGGGCGCCCAGGGCGGAGCCGCCCAGCGCGCCGGGGATGGAGCCGACGACCGAGCCGAGTGCCGCGCCGCCCGCGCTGCCGGTGAGGGCGCCCGCGGCCGCGCCGTTCAGGGCCGGGTCCGGGAACATCGCGTTCGGGTTGGTGGCCACCGGATCCAGCGGAATGCCCTCGGAGACCGGGGTGACCTGGATCGGCGCGCTGTCGGGGGCCTCGGCGTTGGCCGCGCCGGCGAACAGGGTGGCTGCCGCGGCGAGCGACATGGTGATGGTGGCGAGCTTGGCGGTGGTTCTCATGGTCGTTCTACGCATGATCGTCTTCCTGTCAGCCGCAATCGAACCGAACAGTTCCGGTATAGCCGAGAAATTGCTGCCGATCGGAAATTGCCATACACCCTGGACGGTGTTAGCACTCGCCAGTGTGGGATCGCGGATGAAAGCAATAGCGCCCCGCTATATTTCGAGATATAGCGGGGCGCTGTCGGTCAGCGGGCCCGGGAGTGATCAAACGTTGCGGCGATACTGGCCACCCACGGTGAAGAAGGTGTCGGTGACCTGCTGCAGCGTGCACACCCGCGCGGCGTCCATCAATACCTCGAAGGCGTTCTCGTCGCTCGCCGCGGCCGCCGCGAGCCGGGCCAGCGCGGCCGGGGCCTCGTCGCGATGTCGCTCGGTGAATTCGCTGACTCGTTGCAGCTGAGACTGTTTCTCGGCCTCCGTGCCACGCGCCAATTCCAGTACCCGGTGTTCTTCCTCGTGCGTATTGCGGAAGGTGTTGACTCCGATCAGCGGCAGGCTCCCGTCGTGCTTGCGGCGCTCGTAGAGCATGGACTCGTCCTGGATCCGGCCGCGCTGATACCCGGTCTCCATCGCGCCCAGCACCCCGCCGCGTTCGCTGATCCGCTCGAACTCCCGCAGCACCGCCTCCTCCACCAGATCGGTGAGCTCGTCGATGACGAAGCTGCCCTGCAACGGGTTCTCGTTCATCGCCAGCCCCCACTCCCGGTTGATGATGAGCTGGATGGCCAGCGCCCGGCGCACCGATTCCTCGGTGGGCGTGGTGACCGCCTCGTCGTAGGCATTGGTGTGCAGGCTGTTGCAGTTGTCGTAGATCGCGATCAGCGCCTGCAGGGTGGTGCGAATGTCGTTGAAGCTCATCTCCTGTGCGTGCAGCGACCGCCCGGAGGTCTGCACGTGGTACTTGAGCTTCTGCGATCGTTCGCCGGCCCCGTACTCGTCGCGCATGGCGATCGCCCAGATGCGCCGCGCCACCCGGCCGATCACCGAGTATTCGGCGTCCATCCCGTTGGAGAAGAAGAACGACAGGTTGGGCGCGAAATCGTCGATGTCCATGCCGCGCGCCAGATACGCCTCCACATAGGTGAAGCCGTTGGCGAGGGTGAAGGCCAGCTGGCTGATCGGGTTCGCCCCGGCCTCGGCGATGTGATAGCCGGAGATGGACACCGAGTAGAAGTTGCGAACACCGTTGCGCACGAACCACTCCTGGATATCGGCCATCATGCGCAGGCTGAACTCGGTGGAGAAGATGCAGGTGTTCTGGCCCTGATCCTCCTTGAGGATGTCGGCCTGCACGGTGCCGCGCACGGTGGCCAGGGTGCGGGCGCGCAGGTCCGCGGCCTCCGCGTCGGTGGGTTCGCGGCCCTGCTCGGCCGAGAACTCCTCGCGCGCTTGATCGATGGCGGCATTGAGGTAGTAGGCCAGGATGGTCGGCGCGGGCCCGTTGATGGTCATGGACACCGAGGTGCTGGGCGCGTCCAGATCGAACCCGGCGTACAGCGCCTTCATATCGTCGAGCGTGGCGATGGAGACCCCGGACGTGCCGACCTTGCCGTAGATATCGGGCCGCTCGGCCGGATCGTGCCCGTACAGGGTCACCGAGTCGAACGCCGTCGAAAGCCGTTTGGCGTCGGCGTGTTCGGACAGCACCCGGAACCGCCGATTGGTGCGGAACGCGTCGCCCTCGCCCGCGAACATGCGCGCCGGATCCTCGTTGTCTCGTTTGAACGGGAACACCCCGGCCGTGAACGGGAACCGCCCGGGCAGATTCTCCGACCGCAGGAACCGCAGCAGTTCACCGTGATCGGTGAAGCGGGGGAGCGCCACCCGCGGAATCGAGCTGCCGGACAGGGTCTCCCGGCGCAGCGTGGTCCGCAGTTCCCGGTCCCGGACCCGCACCACCTGCTCTTCGCCGCGATAGGACTCCGCGACGGCGGGCCATTCCGCCAGCAGGGCGGCGTTCTCGGGCGCCAGCTCCCGCTCGGCCCGGGCGAGCAGATCGCTCACGGATTCGTCGTCCGGCAGTTCGGCGAGCACCTGCTCGACGCGCTGCACCCGCTGCGCCGCCTCGAGCTGCCGGGCGGTCGCCGCGTGGTAATCCCGGACCGTCTCGGCGATCTCGGCCAGGTAGCGCACCCGCGCGGGCGGAATGATCTGCGCGAACCGCGTCGAGGCGCGGGTTTCCACCCGCGGCAGCACGCCCTCCTGGAGCGGCAGCCCGCGCTCGGCGAGCAGCCCGGTCAGATGGTGGTAGAGCGCCGTCACGCCGTCGTCGTTGAACGTGGCCGCGCTGGTGCCGAACACCGGCATGTCCTCGGGCAGGGCGTGGAAGTCCTCGCGATTGCGCACCAGCTGCCGCGATACGTCCCGGAGCGCGTCCTCGGCCCCGCGCCGCTCGAACTTGTTGATGGCCACCACATCCGCGAAGTCGAGCATGTCGATCTTCTCGAGCTGGGAGGCCGCCCCGAACTCCGGCGTCATCACGTACAGCGACACGTCCACGTGCTCGGCGATGGCCGCGTCACCCTGCCCGATGCCGGGGGTCTCCAGGATCACCAGGTCGAATCCCGCTGCCTTGCAGGCGATCAGCATGGCGTCGATATTGTTCGGCACCTCCCGCTCGCCCCGGGTGGCCAGGGACCGGAAGTAGACGCGTTCCCCGTCCAGGGCGTTCATCCGGATCCGGTCGCCGAGCAGCGCGCCGCCGCCGCGTCGCCGGGTGGGGTCCACCGCCAGGATCGCGACCCGCAGCTTGTCCTGCTGGTCGGTGCGCAGCCGCCGCACGAGTTCGTCCGTGAGGGAGGACTTTCCGGAGCCGCCGGTCCCGGTGATGCCGAGCACCGGCACCTGCCGCGCCGCCGCCGCGGCCGTCAGGGCGGCCAGGTCGTCCGGCGGCAGCGTCCCCTGTTGCAGGCAGGTGAGCGTGCGGGCCAAGGCCGCCCGATCGCCGCTCAGCACTGCGTCGACGGGGGCGGGTGTCTGTGAGAGATCCACGTCGCACGCCGAAATCAGCTGATTGATCATGCCCGGCAGCCCGAGCCGCTGCCCGTCCTCGGGGGAGAAGATGGTCACCCCCGACTCCCGCAGCCGGGAGATCTCCTCGGGAATGATCACCCCGCCGCCCCCGCCGAAGATCTTCACGTGCCCGGCCCCGGCCTCTGTCAAAGCCTGCGCCAGGTACTCGAAGTACTCGATGTGCCCGCCTTGATACGAGCTGACGGCCACCCCCTGCACGTCCTCGGTGACGGCCGCGTCCACGACCTCGCGCACGGCCCGGTTATGCCCCAGATGAATCACCTCCGCCCCCTGCGCCTGGAGGATTCTTCGCATGATGTTGATGGCCGCGTCATGGCCATCGAAGAGCGCAGCGGCGGTGACGAACCGCACTGGATTTACCGGGACATGCAGATCTGGCATGCCAATCCTCCGCACGGAGAGCCTGTAGGTGCTGTGAATTATCCCACAGCCAATACTTGGATGTCCAACTATAGGATCGCCACATACCGCGCAAATGGCGCGCAAGCTTCGAGACAGGACTGGCATGGTTCGCGAACTGACTCACTTCATCGACGGCAAGCACGTACCGGGAACCTCCGGCAAATTCGGGGATGTCTTCAACCCGAGCACCGGGCAGGTCCAGGCGCGGGTACCGCTGGCGAGCAAGAGTGAGGTCGAGGCGGTCATCGCGAACGCGGCCGCCGCACAGCCCGCCTGGGCCGCCACCAATCCGCAGAAGCGGGCCCGCGTGCTCATGAAGTTCCTGACCCTGGTGCAGGACGAGATGGACTCGCTGGCCGCCCTGCTCTCCGCCGAGCACGGCAAGACCATCGCCGACGCCAAGGGCGACATCCAGCGCGGCCTCGAGGTGATCGAATTCGCCGTCGGCATCCCGCACCTGCTCAAGGGCGAGTACACCGAGAGCGCCGGCACCGGCATCGACGTCTACTCCATGCGCCAGCCGCTCGGCGTGGTCGCCGGCATCACCCCGTTCAACTTCCCGGCCATGATCCCGCTGTGGAAGGCCGGACCCGCCCTCGCCTGCGGAAACGCCTTCGTACTCAAGCCTTCCGAGCGTGACCCCTCGGTGCCGCTGCGCCTGGCCGAGCTGTTCCTCGAGGCCGGACTGCCCGCGGGCATCTTCAATGTCGTCAACGGCGACAAGGAAGCCGTCGACACGCTGCTGAACGACGAGCGGATCAAGGCCGTCGGCTTCGTCGGCTCCACCCCGATCGCGCAGTACATCTACGAGACCGCCACCGCCAACGGCAAGCGCGCCCAGTGCTTCGGCGGTGCCAAGAACCACGCCATCGTGATGCCCGACGCCGACCTCGACGATGTGGCCGACCAGCTCATCGGCGCGGGCTACGGCTCCGCGGGCGAGCGCTGCATGGCCATCTCGGTGGCGGTGCCGGTCGGCGAGGAGACCGCGGATCGCCTGCGCGCCAAGCTCGTCGAGCGCATCGGCAAGCTGAACGTCGGCCTCTCCGACGACCCGGGCGCCGACTTCGGCCCGCTGGTCGGCCGTGACGGCGTGGACCGCGTGAACAACTACGTGCAGATCGGCGTCGACGAGGGCGCGGAGCTGGTCATCGACGGCCGCGGCCTGGTGGTCGAGGGCGGCGAGGACGGATTCTTCGCGGGCGCTTCGCTGTTCGACAATGTCACCCCCGAGATGCGGATCTACCAGGAAGAGATCTTCGGCCCCGTGCTGGCCCTGGTCCGCGCCAAGGACTACGAAGAGGCGCTGCGCCTGCCCAACGAGCACGAGTACGGCAACGGCGTCGCCATCTTCACCCGCGACGGCGACACCGCCCGCGACTTCGCGGCCCGCGTGCAGGTCGGCATGGTCGGCATCAACGTCCCGATCCCGGTGCCGATCGCGTACCACACCTTCGGCGGCTGGAAGCGGTCCGGCTTCGGCGATCTCAACCAGCACGGCCCGGACTCGATCCGCTTCTACACCAAGACCAAGACGGTGACGCAGCGCTGGCCGGCAGGCGGAAAGGAGACCGCGTCCTCGGGCGGCTCCGCCGCCAACGCCTTCGTCATCCCGACCATGGACTGACGCTGATGTTCGTACTGGACGAGGACGAGAAGGCGATCGTCGAGACCGCCCGCTCCTTCGCCGACGAGCTGCTCGCGCCCAATGCCCTGGAATGGGACGAGCGCAAGCACTTCCCGGTGGACGTGCTGCGCAAGGCGGGCTCGCTCGGCCTGGGCGGCATCTACGTGCGCGAGGACGTGGGCGGCTCCCAGCTGCGGCGGCTGGACGCCGTGCGCATCTTCGAGCAGCTCGCCACCGGCTGCCCGTCGGTCGCCGCCTACATCTCCATCCACAACATGGCGACGTGGATGATCGACACCTACGGCGATGAGACGCAACGCAATCGGTGGCTACCGGGCCTGACCTCCATGGATCTGCTGGCGTCCTACGCGCTGACCGAACCGGGCGTCGGATCCGACGCGGCGGCCTTGAGCACCAAGGCCGTTCGCGACGGCGACGACTACATCCTCAACGGCGCCAAGCAGTTCATCTCCGGGGCCGGGTCCAATGACGTCTACGTCATGATGGTGCGCACCGGAACCGAAGGGGCGCGCGGGATCTCGGCGCTCATCGTGCCCGCGGACACCCCGGGTCTGTCGGTGGGGCCGAACGAGAAGAAGATGGGTTGGAACGCCCAGCCCACCCGGCAGGTCATCCTCGAGGACGCGCGGGTGCCGGTGGCCAACCTGCTCGGCTCCGAGGGCGACGGCTTCCGCATCGCCATGAACGGGCTCAACGGCGGGCGGCTGAACATCGCCGCCTGCTCGATGGGCGGCGCGCAGGCCGCGCTGGACCGGACAGTCGCCTATATGGCCCAGCGCAAGGCCTTCGGCTCGCGACTACTCGACAACACCGCCCTGCAATTCGAGCTGGCCGACATGCGGACCTCCCTGGAGGCCGCCCGCACCCTGCTGTGGCGCGCCGCGGCCGCCCTGGACGCCGACGCCCCCGACAAGGTGGAGCTGTGCGCCATGGCCAAGCGGTTCGCCACCGATGCCGGGTTCGAGGTGGCCAACAAGGCCCTGCAACTGCACGGTGGCTACGGTTACCTGGCCGAATACGGCATCGAGAAGATCGTCCGCGACCTGCGGGTGCATCAGATCCTCGAGGGCACGAACGAAATCATGCGGGTGGTCGTCGCCCGCTCGGTGGTAGGAGCAGCATGAGCGAAGGCGTGAAGGAACCCGAGGTTCTGATCGAGCGGCGTGATGGGCTCGGCCTGATCACGCTCAACCGGCCCCGGGCCATCAATGCGCTCAATCACCCGATGGCGCTGACCATCCTGGACGCGCTGCGGGCCTGGGCGGACGACGACGCGGTGCGCGCGGTCGTGCTGACAGGCGCGGGCGAGCGTGGACTGTGCGCGGGCGGCGATATCGTCGCCATCCACAATGACGCCAAGGCCACTGTGGCCGGGGGTGATTCGCCGCAGGTCGCGGCCGACTCGCCCAGCGGCAAGTTCTGGCGCGACGAGTACATCCTCAACGCCTTGATCAAGCGCTACCCGAAGCCGTACGTCGCGATCATGGACGGCATCGTCATGGGCGGCGGCGTCGGCCTGTCCGGCCATGCCTCGCACCGCATCGTGACCGAGCGGTCCATGGTCGGCATGCCCGAGACCGGCATCGGCTTCATCCCCGACGTGGGCGGCACCTGGCTGCTGGCGCACGCGCCCGGCGAGATCGGCACCCACATCGCGCTCACCACCGCGCGCATGTCCGCCGGTGACGCCATCGCGGCCGGCTTCGCCGACCACTTCGTGCCCTCGGAACACCTGCCCGCACTGCTGGAGGCGCTGGCGACCACCGAGGTCGAGGTGGCCATCGCGAAATTCGCTCAGCCCGCACCGGTTTCGGAGTTCGTGGCCCAGCAGGACTGGATCGATGCCTGCTACGGCGCCGACACCGTCGAAGAGATCGTGCACCGGCTCGAGATCGACGGCCGCGCCGAGGCCGCCAAGGCCGCCGCCGACGTGCTGACGAAATCCCCGGTGGCCCTGAAGGTCACGCTGCGCTCCCTGCGCGAGGCGCGCCGGGCCGCCGACCTCGAGACGGCGCTGAACCAGGAATACCGGGTCTCCGTCGCCGCCCTGAACACCCACGACCTGGTGGAAGGCATTCGCGCCCAGGTCATCGACAAGGACCGCAACCCGCAGTGGTCGCCCGCCACCCTGGCGGACGTCACCGACGCCGACGTCGACGCCTACTTCGGCGCGCTCGGCGATCGCGAATTGGGTGTGGCCGCAGCTAAGGACGAATGATGAGCAACAACACCAAGGTCGCGTTCCTCGGACTCGGCCACATGGGCGGGCCGATGGCCGCCAACCTGGTCAAGGCCGGATACGACGTCCTCGCCTTCGACCCCGTGCCCGCCGCGCAGGACCAGGCCCGCCGCGACGGCGCGACCGTGGTCGCCACCGCCGTCGAAGCCGTGTCGGCCTCCGACATCGTGATCACCATGCTGCCCAACGGCCGCATCGTGCTCGACCTCTACGGCGACATCCTGCCGGCCGCCAAGCCGGGCACCCTGTTCGTCGACTGCTCCACCATCGACGTCGGCGACGCCAAGCAGGCCGCGGAACTCGCTGTGGCGGCGGGACATCGGGCCCTCGACGCCCCCGTCTCCGGCGGCGTGGCGGGCGCGGCGGCGGGCACCCTCACCTTCATGGTGGGCGGCGCGGACGCCGACTTCGCCGCGGCGCTGCCGCTGCTCGAGGTGATGGGCGGCAAGGTCGTGCACTGCGGCGGCGCGGGCGTCGGGCAGGCCGCCAAGATCTGCAACAACATGCTGCTGGGTATCTCCATGATCGGGCTGTCCGAGGCCATCGTGCTGGGCGAGAAGCTGGGCCTGACCCACGACAAGTTCTTCGACGTGGTGTCCACCGCCTCGGGCCAGTCGTGGGCGCTGACCTCGTATTGCCCGGTGCCGGGACCGGTTCCGGCCAGCCCCGCCAACAACGACTACCAGCCGGGCTTCGCGACCGCGCTCATGTCCAAGGACCTGGGGCTCGCGGCCAACGCGCTGCGCGCCAACGGCGTGGACGGGCAGATCGGTCAGCTCGCGGCCGAGATCTACAACCGCTTCAACCAGGAAGAAGCGGGCAAGGACTTCTCGGCTATCGTCACCGATATCCGTAAGCGATCTGAAGGGGAGACGGCGTGACCGACTTCGAGACCATTCTGCTGGAGCGCAAGGGCCGCGTCGCGCTCATCACGCTCAACCGGCCGAAGGCCCTGAACGCGCTGAACTCGCAGGTCCTGTCCGACATCTCGGCGGCGCTCGACGAGCTCGAGAACGACAACGAGATCGGCGCGGTCGTGCTGACCGGATCCGAGAAGGCCTTCGCGGCCGGCGCGGACATCAAGGAGATGCAGACCAAGTCCTACATGGACATGTTCGTGACCGACCACTTCGGTGGCTGGGACCGCGTCGCCGCCTTCCGCAAGCCGCTGATCGCCGCGGTCGCCGGCTACGCCCTCGGCGGCGGCTGCGAACTCGCCATGATGTGCGACCTGCTGCTCGCCGCCGACACCGCCAAGTTCGGGCAGCCCGAGATCAAGCTCGGCGTCATCCCCGGCATGGGCGGCTCGCAGCGCCTCACCCGCGCCGTCGGCAAGGCCAAGGCCATGGACCTCATCCTCACCGGCCGCAATATGGGCGCCGAGGAGGCCGAGCGCGCGGGCCTGGTCTCGCGCATCGTCCCGGCCGCCGAACTGGTCGCCACCGCCATGGAGGTCGCCGAGACCATCGCCTCCATGTCGCTGCCGTCGGTGATGATCGCCAAGGAAGCCGTGGACCGCTCCTTCGAGACCACCCTCGGCGAGGGCCTGCGCTTCGAGCGTCGCGTCTTCCACTCGCTGTTCGCGACCGACGACCAGAAGGAAGGCATGACCGCCTTCGTCGAGAAGCGCCCGGCCAACTTCACCAACAAGTAAGCGCCGCACCAACTCTCGGAGCTCTCGTGCCCCGCTGCCTCACGGCAGCGGGGCACGTTGTCGAGGGGGAGTGGGGATTGCCTGGCGTGCCTCGTGCCGTATCCCATCGGCATACGGCAGCGGGGCACGTTGTCGAGGGGGAGTGGGGATTGCCTGGCGTGCCTCGTGCCGTGCGCCATCGGCCAGCGGGCGGGGATTGGCCGGCGGGCGGGGATCAGGCGCAGGCCGGGGTAACGGGCGTGGGGGAATTCCGGTGGCCTCAGCCGTGTTTGGGCGGGCCGACCACCTCGACGGTCGGCGGTTTGCCGTCGGTGTGGCCGCCACCGTCCCGGTTCATGGCCAGCCCGCCGACGATGGTGCCGCCGAGCGTGGCGGTCACCGCCACCGCCGCAACGAGTTTGCGGCGGGAGACGGGGGCGACGGGGGCCTCGACGGGAGTGGCGCCCGGGGCCAGGTGCACGCTGCGGATGCTGCGGGCCGACGGGCGTTCGGCGGCCAGCAGGACCGCGCCGCGGGTGGACACGAAATCGGGCTCCGGATCGTAGATCATCGGGTAGCCCAGCTGGAGTTTCAGCTCGTCGCGGATGCTCTTGTTGCGGGTGCAGCCGCCGAGCAGGGCCAGACCCGCGGGCCGGATGCCGGTCTCGTCGATCATGTGGCGGACGAACGACGCCGAATGATGGATGCCCGCCTCGACCAGCTCGGCGAAATCACTGCGGGTGACCACGGCGCGCTGCCCGGAGATCGGGTCGCAGACGGCCAGCACGCGTTCGGAGGCCAGGGCTTCCTTCTGACGGCGGATATCGGCCAGGTCCAGGGTGACGCCGCCGCGGGTGAGCAGCCAGCGCAGCAGGGCGTCGTGGCCGTCCCCGCCCAGGACGGTGCTGCGCCTGGTGGCCAGGACGGCATCGTTTCGGCAGTCGATCTGGGTGAGGGTCAGCCCGGACGCGCCGAGGTCGTACAGCAGGATCGAGCCCTCGGTGGGGAGCTTCCTGGTGAAGCGCAGATATCTGAGCTGAGCCACCGGCTCGTCGATGACGGTCAGGCGATTGCGGCCCGCGGCGGTGCGGACGGCCTCGGCATGGTTGGTGCTGCGGCAGGCGACCGCGATACCGGTGATGAACTCGTCACGCTCGGCCGCCGACTTCCGCATCAGGCGGATGGCCTCGAAGACCGCCTCCGCCATGCTCCCGCCGCCGGCCCGGCGTAGGACCTTGCACCGATCGATGGGAGGCAGGTGAGGCTGGTCGGAATGGGTGAGCATGGCGCGTGCGCCAGCAGCGCCCGCCGACACCCCCAGGACCAGCACCATGGCCTCAATGGTGAACCCTTTGCGGGCCGAAGCCAAGACTATGACGCAGGAAATTGGCTGCTGGGTCGCTGGGTGGTTACTGACCGGCCCATCGGGTGGGCGAGCTACCGGGGTCGAAGTCGCCCGCGCTCTGCCGGAACTCCGCCAGCAATTGCAGCAGCAGCTGCAATCGTTCCGGCGCCAAACCGGTCTCGGCGAAAACCCGCCGGTTCAGTTCGGTGGTGGCCTTGGCCACCAATTCTCTTCCGGCCCCGGTGATTTCGATGAGCGTTGCCCGCCGGTCACTGGGATGTGGCACACGCTTCACCAACTGGGCCGCCTCCAGCCGGTCCACCGTATTGGTGACCGAGGTCGGATGCACCTGCAGCCGAGCGCTCGCCACCGCCATCGGCAGCGCACCGGTTTTGCTGAAACTCAGCAACATCAGTAGCTCATACCGCGAAAAGGTCAAACCGGACGGCTTCAGTGCTTCGTCGACCCGCGCCATCACGATCTGCTGCGCCCGCACCAGCGAGGTGACCGCCGCCATCCCGTCCGCGACCTCGCCCCAGCCGTGCTCGGTCCACTGGCGGTGCGCCTCCTCGATCGGATCGAGCGGCAGCGGACGGGGACGCGACATGCCCTGATCATCGCATGTCGCGAAGCGCTCGGGCCGCCCCATAGCAATCACGGTGATTCAAACCCTCGGTCCCGGACCCGAACCGGCGCACTATGGACCTCGCCGATGCGGGTGTGACCGAGTGGCCAGGTGGCGGTCTGCAAAGCCGTGTACGCGGGTTCGACTCCCGCCGCTCGCTCCATCGGAGAACGCCTCCCGGGCAATCAGCCCAGGGAGGCGTTCCCTTTTCCTCCTGCCGCCGGACGCTCAGGAACGGCTGAGACCCGAAAGATCGCGCAGCACGGTGTAGTTGCGGTCGGCCGTGGAACCGAGCGTGTACTCGGGTAGCAGCCCGAAGTACTCGCCCCGGGACCGGCTGCTCCAGCGGCGCGCGTCCTCGGTCCGCGTCTTGTGGAAATTGGCCATGTACCCGCCCTCGAACAGCCGGAGCAGGGTGTAGCCGCCCGGGTATTCCTTGGTCGCGGCCACTTCCAGGAAGTCGACCGGGATCGGCAGGTCGGGGCGGGTGCGGCGATTGCGGTGGGTGTGGCCCGCGTGGTGCAGGAACACGCCGGGGGCGTCGCGGTAGATCGATTGCAGCTCGGCGGCATTCGCGGCGTCGAGGATGAAACCCGGGCCCGCCAGATTCGACCAGCCGGACTCGGTGGTGACCGGGTGGTGGCCGAAAACCAGGGTGGGACGGTCGGGATCGGCGGTGAGCCGGTCGCGCAGCTCGTCGAGCTGAGGTCGCTCCAGGATGCCGCCGGACCCGTCGAGCTGCGTGGTGTCCAGCGCGATCAGGCGCAGTTCACCGACCTCGTGGGCCGCCAATCGCTGCCGGGGCCCGAAGGAATCGGCCCAGCAGTCGTGGTGGTCGGCGTACGGGGCGCACTCCGCGTAATCGGACCCGACGTGCGGGCGGTCGTGATTGCCGCGGGCCGCGAACCAATCCCGGCCCGGCGCACCCCACTTCGCGAGGTGGGCGTGCACGCCGCGCACCTGCTCGGGCGTGGCCTCCGCGGTCAGGTCACCGGCCAGCACCAGATGGTCGACCGCGCGATCGGGCCGGTGCATATCGTCGAGCAGCGCGGTCAGCATGACCTCGGGATACGGTGCGAGACCGGGCTCTTGGCGCAGGCCCGGGGGCAGGCCCGCGGCGATGATCCCGCTGACCTCCTCACCCAGATGAATGTCATTGGACAGCGCCAGGGTTCGCAGCAGCCGGCCGGGTGGCGGCACCAGCGTGGTGAAGACGCCCCGCGATTCCGGCGTATCCGGCAGTCGGGTGGCCACATTCAGCGCGGGCGCGGCCGGAATGCCCGCCGAGCGGGCCTCGAACCGATACGCGCGGCCGGGCTCGAGGCCGGTGACCTCCGCGTAGTGGTAGGCCGTCGGCCGCGAGTCGCCGAAGACCTGCCGCAGGCCCGAACCGTCGGCCGGACCGAGCCAGACCTCGCCGTCGGTCTCCGCGGGCAGCCCGTCCGCGCCGAAAGTCGTCCAGGTCAGGACCGCCGACCGCTCGGTGATCGTGACGACCTCCAGATCGGTCGCGATCGGCGAATCGGCGTGGGCCCGGGCCGGACCCGGGTGGACGAGCGGGAGCGCCGCGGCCGCCGCGAGCAGGCCCAGGGCCTGGCGTCGATTCGGGCCGCAGCAGCTCATGCCGGTCCTACTTCGCGTCGGTGGAACAGACCTTCCATACACCGTCTTCCTTGCGGAGGTGTTCGTTGGTGGACCGTTGGCTGTCGGCGGCGCCGGGCAGCGAGAGGGTGCCGAGGGTGACGGCGGTGGCGCGGTCGCCGGTGACGGTGACGCCCTCCACCGAATCCACCTTCATGCTGACCTTGCCCTGGTCCATGGCCTTGCGCTGGGCTTCGGGCAGGCCCTGGTACTGGGCGCGGTCGCCCGCGCAGGTCTGGCCGACAGCCTGGGACGCGCCGCCGGTGGAGAGGGTTGCGTAGAAATCGCGCAGCGTGGTCTCGATCCGCTTGGCGTCGCTCGGCGCGGAGTCCTTGCCGTTCAACGTCATCGCGGCAGCGATGCCGCCGCCGACGAGAACCGCGGCCGCGATGCCGATGCCGATGGTGAGAGGGGTGCGCCTGTGCCGAGTCATCGAGGGGCAGATTACAGCGATTCGGTTTCGTCGGCGGGGTGGCATTTCCACCCGTGACGTGGGACGGTACGTTGGTTAGGCAAACCTCAGCGTCGAGTGGAAGGACGGTCATGACGGCGGCTCGATGGAAACTGGTGTCCGGCGCATTGGCGGCGATCGCGGTGCTCGGCGCGACCACGGCATGCTCCAGCTCCTCCGACGAGGACAACGAGATCCTGGTCTACAACGCACAGCACGAATCCCTCACCAAGGAGTGGATCGACGCGTTCACCAAGGACACCGGCATCAAGGTGACCATCCGCAACGGCGGTGACACCGACCTGGGCAACCAGATCGTCGCCGAGGGCAAGAACTCCAAGGCCGACGTCTTCATCACCGAGAACTCCCCGGCCATGGCGCTGGTCGAGAACGCCGGCCTGTTCGCCGACGTCGACAAGGACACCCTCGGCCAGGTACCCGAGCAGTTCCGCCCCTCCACCGGCAAGTGGACCGGAATCGCCGCGCGCTCCACCGTTTTCGTCTACAACACCGGCAAGCTCCCCGCCGACCAGCTGCCCAAGTCGCTGCTGGACCTGGCGCAGCCGCAGTGGAAGGGCCGCTGGAGCGGCGCCGCCGCGGGCGCGGACTTCCAGGCCATCGTGGCCGCGTTGCTCGCCCAGAAGGGTGAGGAGGCGACCCTCTCCTGGCTCGCGGGCATGAAGGAGAACGCGGTCATCTCGCAGAACAACACCACCGTCATGAAGGGCGTCAACTCCGGCCAGTTCGACGGTGGCGTGATCTACCACTACTACTGGTTCAAGGATCAGGCCAAGACGAAGGAGAACAGCAAGAACACCCAGCTGTTCTACTTCAAGAACCAGGACCCGGGCGCCTTCGTCTCGATTTCCGGTGGCGGCGTGCTGAAGTCGAGCAAGCGCCAGAACGACGCCCAGAAGTTCCTGAACTACATCACCTCCAAGAAGGGCCAGGAGGTGCTGCGCGACGGCGACTCCATGGAGTACCCCGTGGCCTCCGACGTCGCCGCCAACGCGGCGCTGCCGCCACTGGCCTCGCTGGACGCGCCCAAGATCGATCCCTCGAAGCTGGACTCCAAGAAGGTCACCCAGCTGATGACCCAGGCGGGCCTGCTCTAAGTGACCGCTCGGACCGCTGTACCCACCCGGGACACCGGGTCGACCCGGGTCGCCAAGGCACTCGCCTGGCGGCCCGGGTCGCTCGTCACCGTCGCCGCCCTGCTCATGGTGGCGGCGACGCTCGTACCACTGGGCTACATCGTGTCCACCCTGGTCTCCACCGGCCTGCACGAGACCGCCGAACTCGTCTTCCGGCCGCGCGTGGCCGAATTGCTGCGCAACACCGCCGAATTGGTGGTCCTCACCGTGCCGATCAGCGTCACCCTCGGCGTCGGACTGGCCTGGATCGTGGAACGCACCGACGTGCCGGGCGCGGTCTGGTGGGGACCGGCCTTCGCCGCGCCCCTGGCGGTTCCGGCCTTCGTCAACAGCTACGGCTGGGTCAGCGCCATCCCCTCGCTGCACGGACTGTGGGCGGGCGTGCTCGTCGCCACCGTCTCCTACTTCCCGCTGGTGTACCTGCCCGCCGCGGCCACCCTGCGCCGGCTCGACCCGGCCGTGGAGGAATCCGCCCGGGCACTGGGCTCGGGACCGTTCGCCGTCTTCGCGCGGGTGGTGCTGCCGCAGCTACGACTCGCGATTCTCGGTGGCGGACTGCTGATCTCGCTGCACCTGCTCGCCGAGTACGGCGCCTTCGCCATGATCCGGTTCGACACCTTCACCACCGCCATCTTCCAGCAGTACCAGTCCAGCTTCGCCGGGGCCGCGGGCAGCACCCTGTCCGGCGTGCTGGTGGTGCTGTGCCTGGTGCTGCTGGCCGCCGAGGCCGGCGTGCGCGGGCGGGCCCGCTACGCGCGGATCGGCGGCGGCGCGCAACGCGGTGTCCACCGGATCCGCTTGGGGCTGGGCCGGATTCCCATGCTCCTGGTGTTGTTCGGGGCGCTGGCGGCCACGCTGGGCGTGCCGCTGTGGACCATCGGGCGCTGGCTGAAGATCGGCGGCTCGGCGGTGTGGAACACCGTCGACATCGGCGAATCCCTGGGCCAGACCATCGGTCTGGCCGCCACCGCCGCGGTGATCACCACCCTGTGCGCCTTCCCGGTGGCCTGGGTCGCGGTCCGCTCCACCTCGCGGTTCGCGCGAATCATCGAGGGCGCCAACTACATCACCAGTTCGCTGCCGGGCATCGTGATCGCGCTGGCCCTGGTGACCGTGTCGATCCGCTGGCTGCCCGTCTTCTATCAGACCGCCGCCACCATCCTGGCCGCCTACACCCTGATGTTCCTGCCGCGCGCCCTGGTCAGCGTGCGCGCCGGGCTGGCGCAGGTGCCGATCGGGCTGGAGGAGGCGTCGCTGGCGCTCGGAAAGTCCCCGGCCGCCACGTTCTTCCGCGTCACCCTGCGCCTGACCGCGCCCGCCGCCGCGGCCGCCGCCGCCATGGTGTTCGTGGCGGTGGCCACCGAACTGACCGCCACCCTGCTGCTCGCCCCCAACGGCACCAACACCCTCGCCATGCAGTTCTGGCAGCTGTCGGGCGAACTGGACTACGCCGCGGCCGCGCCCTACGCGCTGATCATGATCATCGCCTCGGTGCCGGTCACCTATCTGCTGTTCACCCAATCCAGGAAGGCGGCGGGATTGTGAGTCGGCTTGTCGTAGACCAGGTTCGCAAGAGCTTCGGGCCGGGAGCGCCGGTCCTCGACGGCATCGGCCTCGACGTCGCCGACGGCACCGCCACCGCCGTCGTCGGCTCCTCCGGCTGTGGCAAGACCACCCTGCTGCGGGTGATCGCCGGGTTCGAGCACCCCGACGCGGGCTCGGTCACCATCGGCGGGGAAACCGTCACCCGCGAAGGCTTCTCGCTGCCCGCGCACCGCCGCCGCATCGGCTACGTGGCGCAGGACGGCGCGCTGTTCCCGCACCTGACCGTGGGACAGAACATCGCCTACGGTCTGGGCGGCGGGTTCGGGGCCGGCCGCAAACACCGGCGGCACGTGGCCGAACTCCTCGACATGGTCTCCCTCGACCCGTCGTACGCGGACCGGCGGCCGCACCAGCTTTCCGGCGGCCAGCAGCAGCGCGTCGCCCTGGCCCGGGCCATGGCCCGCAAACCCGCCCTCATGCTGCTCGACGAGCCCTTCAGCGCCCTCGACACCGGACTGCGCGCCGCCACCCGCCAGGCCGTCGCCGAAACCCTGCGCGCCGCGGGCATGACCAGCATCCTGGTCACCCACGACCAGGAGGAGGCGCTGTCCTTCGCCGATCAGGTGGCGGTCATGTGCTCCGGCCGCTTCACCCAGGTCGGCACCCCGGAGCAGGTCTACGCCGAGCCCGCGGACCTGTTCACCGCCGGATTCCTCGGCGACACCGTGCTGCTCGACGCCAGCATCGGCCCGGTGACCGCCGAGACCCTGCTGGGCCGGATTCCCGTGCAGGACAACGCCCCGACCGGGCAGGGCGCGATCATGCTGCGCCCCGAACAGCTGCTGGCCCACGCCACCGCCGCCGGCGACGCCGGGAGCGCCACCGTGCGCGCCCTCGAATTCCGCGGCGCGGACGTCATGCTCACCCTCGACCTCGACGGCTCCCCGGAACCGATCCAGGTGCGCCGGGTCAGCGTCGACGCGCCCACGGTCGGCGACCGGGTCGACCTCGAAGTCCTCGGCGCGGCGGTCGCTTTCACCTCCGAGCAGTGCGCCGCCGCAGGTCGCGCACCCCGCAACGGCGCCGCGCCCGGCGTGTTCACAGTGCCGGACGCCGTCTCCGCGGTCTGATCACACCGTGCGCCCGGTCGGCTCACACCGTGCACCGGGTCGACGGAATGTGACCGAATGGTCTGGGAAGCACCTATATTGGCGCGGAAGCCGAATCATCGGCTCGAGGCCGAAGGAGACCCGGTGCGCCGCACGCTGATCGTCATGTCCGCCCTCGCCGCCGCGTGCGCGCTCGCCCCGCAGGCCGGCGCCGAACCGGCCGCCGATCCGGCGCTGAAGGTGCAGGCGGTCTTCGGAACCGAACAGTTCCCCATGGCGGGCGTGGCCGCCGACATCGCGCCCTGCGGCGGCGGCGCGAGCCTGGCCACCATCACCACCGGCGCCGACGGGTCAGCCGTCTACGCGGGCGCGCCGGGCTGCTATCGGGTTCAGGTCGCCGCGCCCATCGGCTGCATGCTCGACGGCGATTCCGCGCTCGAGGTCACGTCGGTGCCCGGCGCAACCCCGCTCGCGACGTTCCGCTTCCGCTGCGCCTGAACCGGCGCCCGCGACCGCATTCTCATCTCCCTCACGTCTCGTGTGATCGTGATCCCGTGTGACCGACTCCACATCCCGGAATGCACACTGCTCGGGGCTGTTAGCCTCGGTCACACATAGCTGCTCGACATCGCCGTACGCGGAAGGCGTCGCATCACCGAGGGAGTAGGTGACACATGGGCGCGAGGTTCGCGTTGGCACACCAGCCCAGCATGGCCGTGCCCCTGTCGATCCGGCGTTACGCGGTGTCGATCGAGACGCTCGCGGCCCTGCTCGGCGCGGTAGTGGCGGGACTGCTGCTGATGGCCCCCCTCGATCTCGGCGGCGCCACCGCCGGACCGGTCCTGCAATTGGATCTGCTCGTCCTCAATATGCCGCGCGCCGCGGCGGCGGGAGCCGCGCTGGCCGTGGTGTCGGCGGCCCTGGTGGTCGCGCTCGGCAGACGCAGCGCGTGGATCACCGCCTGCGGCAGCGCGGTCATGCTGCTGGTCGACCAGTTCTGGAACCGGGGCGCGCCGACCATGGACAGCCTCACCACCGCCAATTACATCGACTCCATGTTCGCGGGCATCCTGCTCGGCGCACTGGCCGTCGCGGTCTTCGGCAAGCCGCTCGCGACCGCGGCCTTCCTCATCGGCGCGCTCGGCTCGATCCTGGTCGGCGACCAGACCTCGCTGCCGCCCGCCGACGGCCAGGGCAACCCGCTCATCCAATTGGCCTCGGTCGGCACCCCGCCGGTATGGCTGCTGCTGCTCACCGCCGCGCTGCTGGCCGCGGGAATCATGCTGCAACAGCCCGATCCGGCGATCGAGGAGGAGACCACCGACCTGGCCATCGGCACCATCCTGTCCGCGCTCGTGGTGATCACCGCGACCGTGTTGTCCACGGAATGGTTCGTGCGCCACGCCGGGACCCTCGTGCAGATCGGCGCGGCGATCGCCGTCACCGTCGGCGCGGCCGTACTGGCCGCCCTGCTGCTGCCGGGCCGCGAGGGCACGCTGGTGCTGCTGGCGGTCGCGGTGGCCAATGCGGGCAGCGCGATCATCGCGGTGCCGCGGCCGGATTGGACCGCGCCGTTCCCGGTGCTGGCCCTGCTGGCCGGACTGGCCGCCGGACGCGCGCGGCGCTCACCGTGGCTCGCGCTGGCGGTGACCGGAGCGTTGGCCGTCTTCGCGGCGGGCACCGCGGACCTGGCCCACCAGTACTCGGTGATCCCGGTGCTCGGCGTGGTCGGCACCGGATTCGCCATCGGCTGCTGCTTCGGCGCGGCGGTGCCGAAGGGCGCGGGCAGCGCGGTGGTGGCCATCGCGGTGCTGATCGTGCCCTGCCTGGTGGTGGCGTTGCGCGGCAGCGACTTCGGCCGGGTCGCGTATTCGCCGCGCTGGTACCGGGATCCGACCGGCGTGGTCTCGGCGCTGCCGGGCTGGTCGGCGCTGATCGTCACCCTCGGCTGTGCGGCCGGGGTGTACCTGCTGTGGCGGATCCGGCCGGCTGGCGCCGCGCCCGCCGCCCTGCTCGCCGCGCGCCACGCCGATGAACCGCGGAATGTCATGCCCCGGAGCTAGTCTGGCCGCATGACCGATACGTCACCGGTGGACCCGACCGTCGATCTCCTGGCCCGGGCGATCACCCAGACCAGCGAGGTCATCGCCGCCGTCACCCCGGATCAGGCCGACCAGCCCACCCCGTGCGAGGACTGGACCGTGCGGGAACTGGTGACCCACCTGATCGGTCAGATCCTGCGCGACTTCCGCATCGCCGCCCGCGGCGACATGCCCGAGTGGGGAGCGCCGCCCGAGCAGGTCGGCGCGGACTGGTCCGCCGAATTCCAGACCCGCGCGCGAGCCCTGCTCGACCAGTGGCGGACCGCCGACCTGGAACGGCCGGTGCCCAGCCTGGGCGGGGAGGCCCCGCTGCGCGGCCGCGCCGACCAGCAGATCGCCGAATTCGCCACGCACACCTGGGATCTCGCCCGCGCCACCGGCCAGGACCGGACCCTGGACCCCGAACTCGCCGAATACGGCCTGGCCTGGTCACATCGGGTGCTGAAGCCCGAATTCCGGGGCCCGGGAAAGGCTTTCGGCGCCGAGATGCCGATCGCCGCGGACGCCCCCGTCTATGACCGCCTCGCCGCCTGGTTCGGCCGAGATCCGGCCTGGACGCCGTCGGCCTGAGCTCAGCGCCCGAAGCGCCGGTTCACCCAGGCCAGCGCGTCGTCGAACGACGCGTCGAGCACGCCGCGGTGATCCACCCCCGCATAGGCGTGGTACTGCACCGGCTGCCCGCTCGCGCGCTGCTGCACCACCATGGCCTCGGTGCCCGGTGCGGGCACGGTCGTGTCGGCGCGGCCCTGCAACACCAGCAGCGGCTGGGTGAAGGACAGGGCGGTGGGGTCGTTCTCGTTCAGCACGCGGATCAGCGCGGCGGTGTCCCCGTCGCGCCGGAAGACATCGTCGGCGGTCAGTCCGCCCCACGAATCCGACTGCCGCAGTTGCCCGATGCACCGATCGTCGGCCTCATCCAGCATGGATTGCGCACGTGGCGTGAGGAATCGGACGGGATCCACCTCGGCCACCGTCTGGGCGCCGCGAATGATCAAGGGCAGGAACGACACCGCGCCGCCGGTGAGCGGGGCCAGCGTACCCGCCACGCCCGCGGTGGTAGCCAGCTGCGAGGCCTGCAAGCCGATGCCCTGGTGTGAGGCCGGGGCCAGCGCCACCGCGCCCAGCAGCTCCAGGTCGGGCGCCCACTGCTGGGCTTGCGCGTCGGTGAAGACGGCCGCCTGCCCGCCCTGGGAATGCCCGACCGCCACCCAGCGCGTCCCGATATCGGGGTCGATCTGCCGTGCGGCCCTGGCCATGTCGGTGACGGCGCGCTGCTCGGCGGTGCCGATCAGATAGCCGTGCGGCCCGGGCGTGCCCAGCCCCTGATAGTCGGTCTGCGCGACCGCGTACCCGGCCGCCACCCAGCGCTCCTGCACCCGCCGCACCATCGAGGTGTAGTCGTGGGCGGGGAAGTCGGGGGAGGTGTCGCGCGAGGGCGCGCACGCGTCGGCGACACCGGTGGTGCCGTGCGCCCAGGAGATCAACGGCCAGCCGCCGGGTGGCGGCGTGCTGTCGGGCACCGCGAGCGTGCCGGTGACCGCGACCGGATTGCCCTGCATATCGATCGAGCGGTACATCAGCAGATAGTTGCGCGCCCCGGCGAGCGCGGGTTCGCCTGTGAGCGGCCGGATCTGGATCACCGAACCGTGGGTCCCGGGAATCTGGTCGGCGGCCGGCTCGTAGAACGACGCGAGGGTCGTCTCCTCCGGCCGGACGGGTGTGGCGGTGGCCGGTGTGGCCAGGATCGAGCCGGTGATGGTGGCCGCGAGCAGCGGGAACAAGCGGCGGATTCCGGGGCGCGAAGCGCCCCGCGACCGCTGTCCTGGACGGGCGCTCTCGTTCTCCGGCACCTCTCAGAAGATACCGGCGTGCACGTGTTTCACTCGGCAAGGCGGGGCCGACCAGTCTGCCCGGAACGCGCTCGCGGTGTCCGGCTGCCTCCTGCACAACCGGACACCGCGATGCACATCTCTACCTTCCCGCCCAGGGCCGTGAATCGGAATACCGATCGGTCACGATGGCACGATAAGTCAGACATCTGACGCGGCCGTCACCGTGCTGCGCGAACGACAGCATCGCTGTGTGCGAACGACAGCATCGCTGTGTGCGAACGACAGCATCGCAGTGCGCGAACGACAGCATCGCAGTGCGCGAACGACAAAGGCCCCGACCGTCATTCACGGTCGGGGCCTTTGGTGGTGCCCTCGGCAGGAATCGAACCTGCGGCCTTCTGCTCCGGAGGCAGACGCTCTATCCCCTGAGCTACGAGGGCGGGGATGGTCCCGTCCGGTCTCCCGGTCGGGCGGGGAAAGCGTATCGCATCGGCCGCGCTGCGCCAAAAACCGATGCGGACCGGGCGTTTCTATCCACCCGGTCCGCCGGTCCTCAATTCATCGGCAGCGGTGCGACCTTGCGTTCGGCGAGCATCTGCGTCATCAGATCGGCCTCACCCTGCTGGGTTTTGGCCATGCTCTCCGCCAGCGACCGCACCGCGTCGGTGTCGGCGCGCTGGGCCGCGTACTCGATCATCGGCATGCCGCCCTGATGGTGGCGCAGCATGAGCTGCAGGAACAGCGCGTCCTGGGCCGGACCGGTGGCCTGGCCGAGCGCGGCCATCTCCTGATCCGAGGCCATACCGGGCATGGTCTGCACCGCGCCCGCGTGCATGGACGTGCCCGAATGCTGGTGCGCCGACATGTCGGTCATCCAGCCCATGTAGCCGTCGGGGGCGATGAGCGGCTTGTCCCACAGCTGCAGCCAGCCCTGCATGCGCCCGGCCTGATTGGCCTGCGTGGTCAGGATGTCGTAGGCCAGGCGCTTCACCGCCGGGTCGGCCGACCCGGACAGCGCCAGACTCGACATCTGCACCGCCTGCGTGTGGTGCACCGACATGTCCTGGGAGAAGCCGACATCCACGGCGCCGGGCGTTTCGGTCTGATGCCGCAGCGGATTGCCGACCAGGAGCCCGGCCAGGAAACCGACGAGCAGCACCCCGACCACGCCGAGGATCGCCAGCAGCTGCCGCTGATTGCGGCGCGGCTGCTGGGCGGGCTCGGCGGCGGGATCCGGCTCGGAGCTGCGATCGGGGACGTCGGCCATGAACGGCGGCACTACTGGGTCGGAGCCGGCTGCTCCGGCTGCGTCGGGCCGTCGGTCGGGGCCGGGATGGTCGGGATGCCGCCGGGCAGATTGGCGTCGGTCGGCAGCGCCGGGGTGCCCTCGGGCAGGCTCGGGATACCGGCGGGGAAGCCGGGGATGCTGGGCATGCCCGGGGTGCCGCCGATCTCGTTCTGCGCCTTGGTCGCGCCGGTGCCGTCCATCGGGACCGCGTCGGGACCGGGGGCGCTCGGGTCGAAGGCGGGCGGGTTGTCGGTCTTGAAGGTCGGGTTCGCGCAGTCCGCGCCGACCTCGGGGTAGGCGTACTGGTTCAGCCGCAGCGCGGTGATGAACTGGGTGACGCGCTTGTCGTCGGCGCTGTCCAGCTTGAGCTGGTGGCCCCACGACTGCATCGAGATGGCCGAATCCAGGCCCGGGTACGGCGACATCAGGGTGTACGGCTTGCCCTTGACCTTGGCCGACAACGTGTCGACGCCCGCCTTGTCGAGCTTGTCCGGGTTGTAGGCGATCCAGACCGCGCCGTGCTCGAGCGAGTGCACCGCGTTCTCGGTGCGGATCGCCGTCGGGTACACGACGCCGGTGCACGCCGCCCACGAGCTGTCGTGCGGGCCGCCGAAGGGCGGGGCCTGGTCGTAGGCCACCCGCTGGGTCGCGGCGATGTGCAGGCCCGCCGCGTAGTCCTTCTTCACCACGCCGGAGATCTGATCCGAGGGATCCTTCTTCTGCGCGGACGGCGTGTACTTGTTCTGCTCCTGCTTGTCCTGGATCTTCGGCACGAGCACCCAGGCGATGCCGCCGATCAGGGCGAAAACGCAGACGACGGCCCCGATCATGAGCCACGGGATCTGGCGCTTTCCGCCCAGTCCGCCGCCACCGCCCCTGCGGGACGGCCCGGCGGACTTGCCCGCGGCCTTGATGGCCTTGGCCGATTTGGCACTGGTCTTGCTCGGCATGCTTGTTGTGCTCTTTTCGACGTGTCGGACAATCAAACGACGCGGCCGCATCGTTTGCTGGGCACCTGCCCGGTGGTGCCCGCTCGCGGCGTTCACCTGCTCAGACCATAGGATAGTGACTCGTGACTCCAGCTGACCTTGCAGATCTCCTTCGTGCTACCGCGGCGAAGGTACTTGTCGAACGTGGATCCGACCCTTCGGTCCTGCCCGACGAGGTCAAGGTGGAGCGTCCCCGCAACCCCGAGCACGGTGACTATGCCACGAATGTGGCCATGCAGGTAGGTAAGAAGGCGGGAATGAACCCGCGCGATTTCGCCACGCTGCTCGCCGAGGCGCTGACCGCCGCCGAGGGCATCGACGCCGCCGAAGTCGCGGGACCTGGCTTTTTGAACATCCGCCTGGCCAAGGCCGCGCAGGGTGCGATCGTGGAGAAGATCCTGGAAGCGGGCGCGAAGTTCGGCACCGCGGACGCCATGGGCGGCACCAGGATCAACCTGGAGTTCGTCTCCGCCAATCCCACCGGCCCCATCCACCTGGGCGGCACCCGCTGGGCCTCGGTCGGCGACGCGCTCGGCCGCATCCTGGCCGCGCAGGGCGCCGACGTCACCCGCGAGTACTACTTCAACGACCACGGCGCGCAGATCGACCGCTTCGCCAACTCGCTCGTCGCCGCCGCGCTCGGGCAGCCGACCCCGGAGGACGGCTACGCGGGCGACTACATCGACGACATCGCCGACACCGTGGTCAAGGCCAACCCGGGCGTGCTGGAACTCCCGGAGACCGAGCGCCACGAGCTGTTCCGCCGCGAGGGCGTCGAGCTGATGTTCGCGCACATCAAGAAGACGCTGCACGAATTCGGCACCGACTTCGACGTGTACTTCAACGAGAGCTCGCTGTTCGCCTCCGGCGCGGTGGAGAAGGCCCTCGACGAGTTGAAGGCGTCGGGCAATCTGTACGAGAAGGACGGCGCCTGGTGGATCGCCTCCACCGAGTACGGCGACGACAAGGACCGCGTCGTCATCAAGAGCGACGGCAAGTCCGCCTACATCGGCGGTGACATCGCCTACTTCCAGAACAAGCGTTCGCGCGGCTTCGACCTGTGCATCTACATGCTGGGCGCCGACCACCACGGCTACATCGGCCGCCTGAAGGCCGCCGCCGCGGCGTTCGGCGACAACCCCGACACCGTCGAGGTGCTCATCGGCCAGATGGTGAACCTGGTGAAAGACGGTGCGGCCGTCCGCATGTCCAAGCGCGCGGGCACCGTCGTCACCCTCGACGACCTGGTCGAGCAGATCGGCGTCGACGCCGCCCGCTACTCGCTGGTG
Organism: Nocardia sp. NPDC005746; assembly: GCF_040630785.1. Classification (NCBI taxonomy): domain Bacteria; kingdom Bacillati; phylum Actinomycetota; class Actinomycetes; order Mycobacteriales; family Nocardiaceae; genus Nocardia; species Nocardia sp. NPDC005746. The sequence goes on along the minus strand of NZ_JBEXYE010000009.1, from coordinate 7,759 downwards.
CGCTCCTCGGTGAACTCCAGCATCGACATCGACCTGGACCTGTGGACCCGCCAGGACAGCGAGAACCCGGTCTACTACGTGCAATACGCGCACGCCCGCACCAACCAGATCATCGGCAATGCCGCCGCGTTCGACTACGCCTCGGTCGCACCGGATTTCGCGCTGCTCACCGATGACCGCGAGGGCGAGCTGATCCGCACCCTCGGCGAGTACCCGCGCGTGGTGGCCACCGCCGCCGACATGCGCGAGCCGCACCGCGTCGTCCGCTACCTCGAGGAGCTGGCCGGCGCGTACCACCCCTTCCAGTCCGACAAGACGCTGCGTGTCATCCCGCAGGGCGACGACGAGGTCACCCCGCTCAATGCCGCTCGCCTCGAGCTGGTCAAAGCCACCCGTCAGGTTCTCGCCAACGGCCTCGGCCTGCTAGGCGTCAGTGCTCCGGAGCGTATGTAGATGAGTGCCCACCCCGCCGGTCCCCGCCACGCGGACATTCCGCACGCGCCCACCCTGGCCGAGCGCCCCAGCGCGCCCGCCCAGATGATCGAGCTGCCCGCGAACGTGTGGCCGCGCAACGCCTCCCGCGACGCCGACGGCGTGGTGCGGCTGGCCGGTGTGCCGGTGCACGAGCTGGCCGCCGAGTACGGCACCCCGCTGTTCGTCATCGACGAGGACGACTTCCGTTCCCGCTGCCGCGACATGGTCCGCGCCTTCGGCGACGGCGCGCGAGTCCACTACGCCTCCAAGGCGTTCCTGTGCGGCGAGATCGCCCGCTGGATCCGTGACGAGGGCCTGCACCTGGACGTCTGCTCCGGCGGCGAGCTCGCGGTGGCGCTGCACGCCGGGTTCCCGGCCGAGCGAATCGCGCTGCACGGCAACAACAAATCGGTGCCCGAACTGGAGATGGCGGTCGAGGCGGGCGTCGGCGACGTGGTCGTCGACTCGTTGATCGAGATCGAGCGCCTGGAAGCCGTCGCCAAGCGCGCGGGCAAGGTCGTCGACGTGCTGGTGCGCGTCACCGTCGGCGTGGAAGCCCACACCCACGAGTACATCTCGACCGCGCACGAGGACCAGAAGTTCGGCTTCTCCATCGCGGGCGGCGACGCCATGCAGGCCATCGCCCGGGTCTTCGAATCCGACAACCTGCGCCTGCTCGGCCTGCACTCGCACATCGGCTCGCAGATCTTCGAGATCGACGGCTTCGAGATCTCCACCCGCCGCATGCTGGGCCTGCTGCGCGAGGTCGCCGACAAGTTCGGCATGGAGCGCGCCGAGCAGATGCGGATCCTGGATCTCGGTGGCGGCCTGGGCATCTCGTACCTGCCGCACGAGGACCCGCCCGCCCTGGACGGTTTCGCCGCCAACCTGCGCCGCATCGTGGCCGAGGAGGCCGAGCGCGCCGGACTGCCGATGCCGACCATCGCCGTCGAGCCGGGCCGCGCCATCGCCGGTCCCGGCACCGTCACCCTCTACGAGGTGGGCACCATCAAAGATGTTGTGCTCGACGGCGGCAATCGCCGACGCTATGTGAGCGTCGATGGCGGCATGAGCGACAACATTCGTCCGGCCCTGTACCAGGCCGAGTACGACTGCCGTCTGGTCTCGCGGTCCAGCGAGGCCGGTCCGGTGGTGGCCCGAGTGGTCGGAAAGCATTGCGAGAGTGGGGATATCGTCATCCGCGATACCTGGCTCCCGGCCGATGTGGGCCCGGGCGACCTGGTGGCGGTGGCCGCGACCGGCGCGTACTGCTACTCGATGTCGAGCCGTTACAACATGCTCACCCGGCCCCCGGTGGTCGCGGTGCGAGACGGCAAGGCGCGCTTGATCCTCCGCCGTGAAACGGTGGAGGACCTACTCAGCTTGGAGGTGAAGGCATGACCGAGGTGGCGAACAACGCTGCGAAGAACGGCGTGTGGGGATCGGATCACCCGATCGGTGTCGCGGTCCTCGGCATGGGCACGGTCGGCACCGAGGTGGTCCGTATCATTCGTGACCACGCCGACGACCTGTGCAACCGTGTCGGCGCCCCCGTCGTGCTGCGCGGGGTCGCGGTGCGCGATCTGAGCAAGGACCGCGGCCTGTCCGCCGACCTGCTCACCACCGACGCCGAGGCCCTGGTCACCCGCGACGACGTCGATATCGTCGTCGAGGTGATGGGCGGCATCGACCCGGCCCGCGCCCTCATCTCCGCGGCCCTGAACGCGGGCAAGTCCGTGGTCACCGCCAACAAGGCGCTGCTCGCGGACTACACCGGCGAGCTGGCCGCCGCGGCCGAGAACCACCGCGCCGACCTCTACTTCGAGGCCGCCGTCGCCGGCGCCATCCCGGTGGTCCGCCCGCTCATCCAGTCGCTGTCCGGCGACCGGGTCAACCGCGTGGTCGGCATCGTGAACGGCACCACCAACTTCATCCTCTCGGCCATGGCCGAGACCGGCGCCGACTATGACGACGTGCTGGCCGAGGCCACCCGCCTGGGCTACGCCGAGGCCGACCCGACCGCCGACGTCGAGGGTTACGACGCCGCCGCCAAGGCCGCCATCCTGGCCTCGGTCGCCTTCCACACCCGCGTCACCTCCGGCGATGTCTACCGCGAGGGCATCTCCAAGATCACCTCCGAGGATCTGGAGACGGCCGCGGCTGTGGGCTGCACGGTGAAGCTGCTGGCCATGGCCGAGCGCGTCACCGACGAGGGCGGAAAGGAGAAGATCTCCGTGCGCGTCTACCCCGCTCTCATCCCGCGCAAGCACCCCCTCGCCTCGGTCAGCGGCGCGTTCAACGCCGTGGTCGTGGAGGCCGAGAACGCCGGCCGCCTGATGTTCTACGGGCAGGGCGCCGGCGGCGCTCCCACCGCGTCGGCCGTGATGGGTGACCTGGTGATGGCGGCGCGCAACAAGTTCTACGGTGGCCGCGCCCCGGGCGAATCGGTCTATGCTGAGCTGCCGATCGCCTCGATCGGCGACACCCCGACCCGCTACCACGTGAACATGCAGGTCGCCGACCGCACTGGTGTGCTGGAAGCGGTCGCCGGGGAATTCGCCAAGCACAGTGTGAGCATCTCGACGGTCCGCCAGGAGGGACACGACGAGGGTGCGCGCCTGGTTGTGGTGACCCACCACGCGCTGGAGTCCGCGCTGGCGGATACCGTTGCCGCATTGGCCGAACTGGACTCCGTCACGTCCGTGACCAGTGTTCTGAGATTGGAAGGCACCGAGGAATGAGTGCAACCGCACGCGCTGCTGCACCTGTGCACACGCCGTGGCCGGGTTTGATCGACGCGTATCGCGATCGTCTCGCGATTCCCGCCGACTGGAAGGCCGTCACTCTCTTCGAGGGCGGCACCCCGCTGGTGCCCGCACACCACCTGTCGGAACTGACCGGCTGCGAGGTGTACCTCAAGGTCGAGGGCGCGAACCCGACCGGCTCGTTCAAGGACCGTGGCATGACCATGGCCATGACCGACGCCAAGTACAACGGCAAGACCGCCGTGCTGTGCGCCTCCACCGGCAACACCTCGGCCTCGGCCGCGGCGTACGCCACCCGCGCCGGACTGCACTGCGCGGTGCTGATCCCGTCGGGCAAGATCGCCATGGGCAAGCTGGCCCAGGCGGTCATGCTGGGCGCGAAGATCATCCAGGTGGACGGCAACTTCGACGACTGCCTGGAGCTGGCCCGCAAGGTCACCTCCGACTTCCCCGAGGTCGGCCTGGTGAACTCGGTGAACCCGGCCCGCATCGAGGGCCAGAAGACCGCCGCCTTCGAGATCGCCGACGCGCTGGGCAAGGCCCCCGACGTGCACGTGCTCCCGGTCGGCAACGCGGGCAACATCACCGCGTACTGGAAGGGCTACAGCGAGTACTTCGCCGACGGCGTCACCACCTCGCGCCCGCGCATGCTGGGCGTGCAGGCCGCGGGCGCCGCGCCGCTGGTCAACGGCGCTCCGGTGTCGAACCCGGAGACCATCGCCACCGCCATCCGGATCGGCGCCCCCGCGTCCTGGAACGGTGCGATGAACGCCAAGGAGGAGTCGGGCGGCGCCTTCCGCGCGGCCACCGACGAGGAGATCCTCGCCGCGTACCGCCTGGTCGCGGCCACCGAGGGCGTTTTCGTGGAGCCCGCCTCCGCCGCGTCGGTCGCCGGTCTGCTGGCCGCGCGCGCCGAGGGCTGGCTGGATTCCGGCCTCACCGTGGTCTGCACCGTGACCGGCAACGGTCTCAAGGACCCGGACAACGCGCTCAAGGGGATGCCCGAGGTCAAGCCGATCGCGGTGGACCCGGTCGCCGTGGCCCACGAGCTCGAGCTGGCCTGAGTTGATCGCGCGCGACGCACAGCTCATGACGCGGACGCTGCCCGCCGGAATCTCCGTCACCGTGCGGGTTCCGGCGTCCAGCGCGAATCTGGGTCCGGGATTCGATTCCCTGGGAATCGCTCTGGGTCTCTACGACGAGATCATGGTGTCCACCACCGGCACCGGCCTGACCATCCGGGTCGAGGGGGAGGGCGCCGATGACGTGCCCTGGGGCCCTTCGCATCTGGTGGTGCGCGCCATCGAACGCGGCCTGCAGGCCGCGGGCGTGTGGGCGGACGGCCTGGACGTGGTGTGCCGCAACGTGATTCCGCATTCGCGGGGCATGGGCTCGTCGGCTTCGGCGGTGGTCGGCGGTTTGGCCGCCGGCCGCGGCCTGGCCGCGAAATTCGACGCCGGACTGGCCTACGGCGATGACGTGATGGTGCAGCTGGCCTCGGAATTCGAGGGCCACCCGGACAACGCGTCGGCCAGCATCCTGGGCGGGATCGTGGTGTCCTGGTCCGAAACCGACGGTCCCGCAGACGGAAACGGCACGGCCGAGCTTCATGGCCGCGCCTACCGCGCGGTGCGGCTGGAACCGCACGCCTCGTTGCGCCCGGTGGTGCTCATCCCCGAGGAGCGTTCCTCCACCGCGCACACCCGCGGCCTGCTCCCGGACACGGTGCCGCACGCCGACGCGGCGTTCAACGCCAGCCGGGCCGCGCTGGCGGTAGTCGCCTTGACGCAGCGCCCTGACCTGCTGATGCCCGCCACGGCCGACCGGCTACATCAGGGCTACCGCGCCTCGGCGCTGCCGCTCACCACGAAGTGGATCGAACGGCTGCGCGCGGCCGGCATCCCGGCGACCGTGTCGGGCGCCGGTCCGACCGTGTTGGCCTTCGCGACCAGCGAATTCCCCGAGGAACTGCGTGAACTCGCGATCGCCGACGGACTGCGCGTGCTCGAGCCCGGCATCGCCGACGGCGTCTTGGTGGATTGACAGCGCGCCTGCCTTGCCGATGCAAAAGGTGGGAGCTATCCTGAGCGAGTCCGTACATCGTGCGCGTCAGACGCCGGTGCTTCATCAGGGCAAATCGCTCCAGAGGCTCCTTGCTCGGGCTCGAGGCTTGAGGCTCGAAACTTGGGGGTAGCCAGTCAACTGGAATGATCTCTCCCACCATTTGGCGAGCCCACCGGTCCGGCGGGACAGGCGATACGGCATCCGAGTCCGGCAGGAGTCCGGACTGCAGGAGGAACCCTCGAACTGGCACACGGCGGTCGAGGGAAGGAAAGGATTTCCGTGACAGATACGGACCTGCTCGCGACACCCGGGGTGGACAGTGATCCAGCGTCCTCGGGGAGCCGCGAAAGTGACTCCGGACAGATTTCGAAGATGAGCGAACAAACTGACGTCGCACGATCGGGGCTGACTGGAATGTTGTTGCCGCAGTTGCGTGCGCTTGCGGGAGAGCTCGGTATCCGAGGCACTTCCGGGATGCGTAAGGGTGATCTCATCGCCGCTATCAAGGAGAACCAGGTCGGGGCCACCACCAAGGCGCCCGCGACCAGTGGTGGCAAGACCACGGGGAAGGCCAAGGCGAAGGCCGAGGACGCGTCGATTGCCGGGGAGTCCGTGTCGGCCGCCGACACCGAGTCCGTGAAGAAGTCCGCCCGGTCCGCCGATGCGGCGCCGGCCGAGGCGAAGACCGAGGCGAAGACCGACCGCGCCGAGAAGGCCGAGTCCCGCCAAAACGCTTCGGAGACGCGCGAATCCAAGGGCGCGGAGTCCCGTGAGGCCAAGCGCGAGGAGGGCGAGACCGCCCGCGCCGAGGGTGGCGAGGACACTCGCGACGGCGGCCAGCGTGGCCGCGGCCGCCAGCGCCGGGGCCGCGAGCAGCGCGGCGCGGCCGACAATGCCGAGGCCCCCGCCGCCGACAAGGGCGAGCAGGACGGTGGCGAGCGTCGCCGCGAGCGCAACCAGGGCGAGCGCAACCAGCGCGGCGACCAGGGTGAGCGCAACCAGGGCGAGCGCGGTCAGCGCGGCGACCAGGGCGAGCGCAACCAGAACGCCGGCCAGCAGAACGGTGCCGGTCGCAATGACCGCAACGACCGCGGTGGTGACGACGAAGAGGGCCGCGGCCGTCGGGGTCGCCGCTTCCGTGAGCGTCGCCGTGGGCGGGACCGCGACGGCGGTGCCGGTGGCGGCGGCGAGGCCCGCGAGATGGAGATCCGCGAGGACGACATCCTGCAGCCGGTCGCGGGCATCCTGGATGTCCTCGACAACTACGCGTTCGTCCGCACCTCCGGCTACCTGGCCGGCCCGAACGACGTGTACGTGTCGATGAACCTGGTCCGCAAGAACGGCCTGCGCCGCGGTGACCACATCGTCGGTGCGGTGCGCGCCCCGCGCGACGGCGACCAGAGCAACCAGCGTCAGAAGTTCGATCCGCTGGTGCGGTTGGACACGGTCAACGGCGGCGACGTCGAAAGCGCCAGGCGCCGACCGGAATTCAACAAGCTCACCCCGCTGTACCCGAACCAGCGCCTGCGGCTGGAGACCCAGGCGAACAAGCTGACCACGCGCATCATCGACCTGATCATGCCGATCGGTAAGGGCCAGCGTGCGCTGATCGTGTCCCCGCCCAAGGCGGGTAAGACGATGGTCATCCAGGACATCGCCAACGCGATCGCGACCAACAACCCCGAGTGCTACCTGATGGTGGTGCTGGTGGACGAGCGTCCCGAGGAAGTGACCGATATGCAGCGCTCCGTGCGCGGCGAGGTCATCGCCTCCACCTTCGACCGCCCGCCGAGCGACCACACCTCGGTCGCCGAGCTCGCCATCGAGCGGGCCAAGCGGCTGGTCGAGGCCGGTCAGGACGTCGTCGTGCTGCTCGATTCGATCACTCGTCTCGGCCGCGCGTACAACAACTCGTCCCCGGCTTCGGGTCGAATCCTTTCCGGTGGTGTGGATTCCACCGCGCTGTACCCGCCCAAGCGGTTCCTCGGCGCGGCCCGCAATATCGAGAACGGCGGCTCGCTCACCATCATCGCCACCGCGCTGGTGGAGACCGGTTCCACCGGTGACACGGTCATCTTCGAGGAGTTCAAGGGCACGGGTAACGCCGAGCTCAAGCTCGATCGCAAGATCGCCGAGCGCCGCGTGTTCCCGGCGGTCGACGTCAACCTGTCCAGCACCCGTCGCGACGACCTGCTGATGTCCCCGGACGAGGCGGCCGTGCTGCACAAGCTGCGTCGCGTGCTGTCCGGCCTGGACTCGCATCAGGCCATCGACCTGATGGTGGACCGGTTGAAGAAGACCAAGTCCAACATCGAGTTCCTGATGACGGTCTCCAAGACCGCCCCGGGCGCGATCGACGAATAAGCCTGTGGCGCAAGGCAATCGATTGCCTCGCGCCCGGGGCGGTCTTGGAGACCGTCATCAGGAACTCGATGTTGGACTTGGTCTTCTTCAAC
>NZ_JBEXYE010000008.1:223535-333879 GCF_040630785.1 Nocardia sp. NPDC005746 | reverse complement strand
GGTAACAGGTGTAGGTGACTGGTACTAATAGGCCGAGGACTTACCAACAAAGAAGCTACGCGTCCACTGTGCAGTATCTGAAACAACACACAGATACAGGAAGACGGGAATCGAACCCTCGCAAGGGGATCGTGACCTGGCTCTCTGTGTGACAGTTTCATAGAGTTACGGCGGCTATAGCGGTGGGGAAACGCCCGGTCCCATTCCGAACCCGGAAGCTAAGGCCACCTGCGCCGATGGTACTGCACTCGACAGGGTGTGGGAGAGTAGGACACCGCCGGAACATCATTCGCGAAGGCCCCCAGCTTATTAGCTGGGGGCCTTTGGCGTTTCTTTGAGAAGATCCTTGGGTGAGTTGGGATCTTGAAGAGCTCGTAGTCAGCCGTACATTGCGACTGCCCGATATCGAGGGGCCTGGCGGGGACGGCGTGGTCGCCACGAGGCAATTCGATGCGATATTGATGTCCGTGGGGTTCAAGCTCTCCGGGGAGCTCGTCGCGAGACTGTCGGGATCGGCCGCGGGGGCGGTGATCGATCTGGCGGTGCGGGTGTTGCCGATCGTGCGCCGGATGGCCGGCGCCCATGTCGAGCACAATGTGTATTTCAAGGACTTTCCGGCGAATGTGCCTGACACCGTGGAGTTCTGGACCGACCGCCTGCTGGCCGCGCTCGGCGATGAGTCGGCGGCTGCGGCGGTGTCCGAGGGTTTGGCGCAAGGGGTGTCGAACCTGCTCGCTCTTCCCGAATACGGGAGGTATCAGCACGGCTATGCCGACATGGTCGCGGCTCATGATGAGTTGATCGAGTCCGTGCGGGATCGGGTGACTGTCCTGCACCTTGGGGGGTCAATCGAGGACGAGGTGTCCGCGCTCTACCTGTCCTTGGCCGGACGGGCTACGCCGCTCGGTGAGGAAGATCTGCCGATTCTTCGGGAGTTGGCGCTCCGCTGTGCGTCCGGCCCGCAACCGGAGTCGATTCCGGTGCGTGAGCACCGGGCGATCATCAACGAGGTTCGGCTCGCGGCGGGCGAGAAGCTGTTGGCCGACACCGTCACCGATGTGCTGCGCTTGGCGTGCCTGCTGTCGGACGGCGATGTGTCGCTGTCGACTCCCACGCGGTTCCGTTCGCTATCGCGGCGTTCGCGCCGTGGTCTGCTGGCGGCATTGGATGCGGTGATCGCGGATCAGCCGGCCAAACTGGGCGATGTGGTCGCGCGGCGGGAGGCGTGGAAGCGCCTGGGTGAGCGCCTGCATCCGCACGAGTTCCCGCAGTGGGAGCATGCCGCAACGGTTTTCGAGGTCGCGCGGGGTGAGCGGCGCGCCCGGTCGTTCGGGTCGCGGTTCGAGGCGTTGTTGGCGGTCGATGATGTTGTGGGTGCCGCACGGCTGTTGCGGGCGGCGCCCGGGTTGTTGTTCCGCTGTCTCGATCGCCTGTTGCGCATGGCCACAACGGATGCCGAGCGGGAAGCGGTGCTGGCCGCGGTCGAATCGACGATCGGTCTGGTGTCGGCCCGCGTGATCCTTTCCGTCCGTGAGCATGTGGACAACCGCGACGGTGTCGCGCAGCGGGTGTTCACGAACCGTCTGGGCCGCGGCCGGGTACAGCCGGATGGCCGGGCACCGATCGACGCGAATATCCTCGATCGCTTGCGCGTACTGCTGGACGTAGAACTGAAGCGCCGCCTGCCCGCCCCGGCCCGGCTGGTGATCGATCCGGACGCCGTCGATATCGCGCTCCCTCTGGGCGGCAAGGCGATCAGCGGTGGCCTGGGTGTGCTGCCGCGCGGTTCGGTGTCGCCGGTGTACGGCGAGCGACTCCGATTCTTCGTCTACTGGCGAGAACGGAACGCGGGCACCGATTTCGACCTTTCCGCGCTACTGCTCGATGAGGATTACGAGCTGGATGGCCGGCTGTCCTACACCAATCTGACCGACGTGGGTGGCGTGCACTCCGGCGACATCACCTCGGCCCCCGAGGGCGCGTCGGAGTTCATCGAGCTGGATCTGGACAAGGTGGTCGCGCACGCGATCGTGCCGCAGGTGAATGTCTACTCCGGGGAGGGCTTCGACGAGGTAGCCGAGTCGTTCTTCGGCTTCATGCTCCGGGATGGTGACCAGCGGGGCCTGCCCTACGAGCCGCGCACCGTGCGCATGAAGTCGGATCTGCGCGGTGCGGGGCGCGTCGCGTTGCCGCTGGTCTTCTTCCGGGCGCCGTCCGGGGAGTGGCGGGTGAAGTGGCTGCACCTGAATCTACGAGGTGCGCCGGCGTTCAATGCCGTGGAGAACAACCAGGTTTCGGCGTCGGCGCTCGCGCGCGCTGTGATCGATCGCAGATACCTGACCCTCGCGTACCTCGCGCGACTCATGGCCGAGGAGGTAACCCTGTGGGACGGGCGGTCTTTCGACGAGCCGGTCATGTTCATCGGCCTGACGCGCCCGGAGGGCTTGCCGGAGGGGTCGCGGGTGTTCACGCCGGAGAATCTGAGCGACCTGATCCCGGCGTGACTGCTACCGTGATGTCCGGCGAGGCCATGGGGGAGCTTCCTTCTAATCGAATTCAGCTCTTCCGCTTTCCTTGCCGCCCGAGGCCCCCGGCTGATCGCCGGGGGCCTCGGCATTTCGCCACCCGGACACCGACGAGAGCAGTGCTCTTGACTTGGATCGCACGATAGATGATCATTGTTCAAAATAGAGAGCACTGATCTCGGAGTAGCTATGATCGCCACCGTCTGGTCCATCCTCAACTTCACCCTCGCCTTCGTCTTCGAGCTGGTTGCCGTTGGTGCACTGGCCTATTGGGGTGTGCGGACCGGCCGCAGCCGTGTCGCGAAGATCCTGCGGGGGGCCGGCATGGCTGTTGCGGCCATGGTGCTGTGGGGGTTGTTCGCGGCTCCGGAGGCGAGCTTCTCGATTCCGGTGGCCGCGGTGGCCACCAAGGTTCTGGTCTTCGGTAGTGCGGCTGCCGCGCTCTGGCAGCTGGGGTATCGGAGGCTCGCGGTCGCCTTCCCGCTGCTCGTGGTCGCGAACCTGGCGGCGATCCACCTCGGGCATCTGTCGATGTGAAATTCACGCGACACCGCGGGTATCGCCCGGATACGGTCGCACCATGATTTCTTTGCCGGCTCGGTGCCGGCTGCGCGGCCGTATCGAGTAGCCCGGGAGTGTCGTCTCCGTCCGGGGGAATCGCGCTGTTCTGTTCCTGATCAGCACGAAGGACGGATGACCGTGCGTACCAATGTTTCTCGGCAAGACCTGGCTGTCGTTCGCAATCTGGGGATTCTCGCGCATGTGGATGCGGGGAAGACCACGGTGACCGAGCGGATGCTCTTCCTCACCGGTATCACCCACAAGCGCGGCGAGGTGCACGACGGCACCACCGTGACCGATTTCGATCCGCAGGAACGGGATCGGGGCATCACGATCTTCGCGGCCGCCGTGAGTTGCGAGTGGGCCGGGCACCGGTTCACCGTCATCGATACCCCCGGGCACGTCGACTTCTCCGATGAGGTCGAGCGCTCGCTGCGGGTATTGGATGGCGCCGTAGCGGTTTTCGACGCCGTCGCGGGGGTGGAGCCGCAAAGCGAGTCGGTGTGGCGGCGGGCGGATCGCTACGGGGTGCCGCGGATCGCGTTCGTCAACAAGATGGATCGCGCCGGGGCGGACCTGGCGGCCGCGGTGGCCTCGATTCGCGCACGGCTGCATCCGGTTCCGCTGCTCGTTCAGCTGCCGGTGTTCGCCGGTGCGGATTTCGCCGGTGTGGTGGATCTTGTTCGCCTGCGTGAACTCAGGTGGGAGAACGGGTTCGCGGAGGGGCCGATCCCGGCTGATCTGGCGGACCCGGTGGCCCAGGCCCGCCGGGAGCTGGAAGAGGCGGTGGCGGAGCGGAGTACGGCGGCGCTCGAGGAGTTCGTCGAGCACTCCGCGCTGTCCGCGGACACCCTGACCGCCGCGCTGCGGGAGCTCACGCTCTTCGGTGAGGTGGTGCCGGTGCTGTGCGGCGCGGCCTATCGCGATATCGGTATCGAGCCCCTGCTCGACGCCGTGGCCGCGTACCTGCCGTCGCCACTGGACCGGCCCGCGGTCGGGAGTGGCGACGGCGCCCGCGCGGCGGATCCGGCGGAACCGTTGGCGGCCCTGGCGTTCAAGGTGCATGCCACGCCGACGGGTCGGCTCACGTTCGTCCGCGTGTACTCCGGTGTGCTCCGCAAGGGTGACGTCGTGCTGGACGCGGGCGCGGGTCGTCGCGAGCGGATCGCCCGCATTCTGCGGGTGCAGGCGGACCGGCACGCGGAGGTGGAGGTCGCGCAGGCCGGCGACATCGTCGCGCTGGTCGGCCCGAAGGCCATGCGGGTCGGTGCGACCCTGTGCGCGCCCGAGGCCCCCGTGCTGCTGGAACCCCCGGCTCCGACCGAGCCGGTGGTGTCGGTGGCGGTGGAGGTGAAGTCCGGTGCGGACCTCGAGAAGCTGGCGGTGGCGCTGGCCCGGCTCGCCGAGGAGGACCCGTCGCTCACGGTGCGGACCGATCCGGAGACCGGGCAGACGCTGCTGGCCGGACTGGGCGAGCTGCATCTGGAGGTCGCGGTGGAGAAGCTGCGCCGGGACCGCGGGCTGGCGGTGACGGTCGGGCGGCCGCAGGTGGCGTACCGGGAGACCGTGGTGCGCGGCGTGCGGGGCTTCACCTACCGGCACGCCAAGCAGGACGGCGGTTCCGGACAGTGGGCGCACATCGTGTTCGATGTGCGGCCGCTCAACGAATCCGAGCCCGGGGCCACGGGATTCGAGTTCGAGTCCACGGTGGTGGGCGGCCGGGTGCCGGCCGAGTTCGTGCGCGCGGTCGAGGCCGGGTGCCGGGACGCGCTGGCCGAGGGCCCGCTGGCCGGTCATCCGGTCACCGGTGTCCGGGTCACGCTGACCGACGGTGCGACGCACTCGAAGGATTCGTCGGAGCTGGCCTTCCGGACCGCAGGCCGCCTGGGGCTGCGGGAAGCCTTGCGCGCCAGTGTGATGGCCGTGCTGGAGCCGCTGGCGGAGCTGACCGTCACCGTGCCGGAGGACGGTGTCGGCGGGGTGCTCGGTGACCTGGCGGCCCGGCGTGGCCGGGTCACGGGTTCGGTCGCGCGGACCGGCACGGTGGTCGTGACGGCCACGGTCCCGCTGGCCGAGTTGTTCGGCTACGCAACGCGTTTGCGTAGTCGCACGCAGGGCCGGGGCACGTTCACGACGCGCCCGCTGGGCTACGCCCTCGCGCCGTAGCGGCGGGTGACCGGGGCTCGGTGACGGCGGCATTTCGATGCCGTTCGTCGCCGGGCCCCGTGTCATGGGTGGCAGTCGGTCACGCCCGAGGGGTTGATTGTTGTCGCGACAACAGTTACTGTTGTCGCAACAACAGAGTTTCCCGATAGGAGACGACGATGATGTACTCGTTCACCGAAGAGGCCGTGATCACCGGCGATCTGGACCGCATCTGGGCGGTCGCCACCGATGTCGACCGCTGGCCGGAATGGGACCCGCACGAGGAGAAGTCCCGGATCGACGGCGAGTTCGCGGCCGGCACCAAGGGGTGGGTGAAGCCGAAGGGGGCCCCGGCCGGGCCGTTCACTATCGTGGCCGTGGAGCCGGGACAGTCGTGGACCAGTGAGGCGGGCATCCCGTTCGGGAAGCTGCGCGGTCACCGCACCTACGAGCCGCTCGGCGACGGCACGGTCCGGGTGGCCGAGCACGTCGAGGTGCACGGGCCGATGGGCCCGCTGTTCAAGCTGATCTGGGAGAAGGGCATGCGCGCGGATATGCCGCTGACCTTCGCCGCATTGGAACAGGAGGCACGACGGCGTGGCTGAACCACGGGGACCGCTGATGAGTCCGGGCTTCTGGCTGCACCACGCCGCCCTGGAGTGGCGGGCGACGCTGGAACGCAATCTGCGCGCGCTCGGGCTCACCCCCACCCAGTTCAACCTGCTGGCCTCGGCCGGCTGGCTGAGCCGGGCGGGGGAGCTGCCGACGCAGCAGCAGGTGGCCGACATGTCGGGCGCGGATCGGATGATGGCGTCCAAGGTGATTCGCGGCCTCGAGGAGCGCGGCCTGCTGGCGCGGCGCGCCGACCCGGCCGACGCTCGGGTGCTGCGCATCGAACTCACCGCCGAGGGCCGGGAATTGGCGAGCCGGGGCGTGCGGATCGCCGTCGACACCGACGAGCAGCTCTTCGGCGCGGACGGTGACCTGCTGCGCGAGCACCTGAAACCGATTGCCGCGCACCGGCTGCCGAACTGACGCCGCCGCTCTTGGCTGGCGCCCACCAGGGCAGATCACGGGAGCGCGGCATCGAACCGCAGAGTGCTGCCGCGGCGCTGGCGGACCTCGAGCACGAGTTCGGCGATCCTTCTCCGCGCGCCGAAGCCATCCGTGCGGGCCGTCTATATGGCTGCCCTCGGGCGGTCAGCCCTTGACCAGGATGGCCCGGGTGTAGAGCAGCGCGAAGCCTTGGCGCTGGACGTTCTGCTGGGATTTGGAGCCGGGCTGGGTGGTGACCACCGCGATGTCGCAGCCGGCCGCGGCCGCCTCGGCGAGGCGGGCCGACAGCAGCGACGATTGCACGCCGTGCCGCCGATGCGCGGGATGGGTTGCCGCGCCGGTGAGTTGGGCGACGCCGCCGGACATGCGCAGGCTCGCGCCGCCCGCCACGTCGCCGTCGCGCCGGGCGAGATACCGATGGACGCCCGCCGCGCCGGTCAGGTCGCGCATGGCGCGGGCGATGATGTCGGCCGGGAATTCCTCATGGGAGGCGACGCCCTGGGTGTCGGGGTGGGCGAAGCCGTCCGCGACCACGGTGAGCCAGATGTCGAATTCGTCTTCGCCGCTGGGCGTCACCTCGACACCCGGCGCGACGTCCGCCGCGCGGGGAGCGCCCAGTTCGCGGCCGAGCACGTTCTCGAACGACACCAGCCGGTACCCGCGGCCGGTGAGCAGTTCCCCGATGCCGGGATCGCCGAGCTGGGAGACCTCGGCCTGCACGGGCGTCTTGCGAGCCGCGAACAGCCGCTCGATCTCGTCGAGTTCGGCCTCGTCGGGAATCCCCGCGAAGCCGAGTCCGGCGATCTTGTTCAGCGGTGACCCGTCCTCGGCGAAGGACGCGACCCCGCCCGCGAGGGGGATCACGAAGCCGGTGTCCGGTTCGAGCCGGGCCGCGGCGGCCGCGCTGCCCTTGGCCATCAGCTCGGTTTCCACCCGCTCGACGCGGGCGGCCAGCTCGCTCCCGCAGAACAGCGTTCCCTCATCGCTCGGCATGGGTCGAGCCTAGGTCGCGAATCGGTGGCCGCGCCTCTGATTTTCGCTGTGCCGCCCGCCGCGGTGGGCGGTTGCCGGGGTCACATCGTGGCGGTCGAGGCGCGGGATGGGGACGGGCGGGCCGTAGGGTCGGGGCGTGGCTGTTGATGATTCGAGCGGTTCCGCCGGTGGTCTGGTGGTCGGGTTCGACCTGGATATGACGCTGATCGATTCGCGGCCGGGAATCGCCGCGGTGTGGGACGCGGTGGCCACCAGGACCGGGGTGGCGATCGATTCGGAGCTGGTGGTGTCGCGGCTGGGTCCGCCGCTGGCGCACGAGGCGGCGCAGTGGTTCCCGGAGGACGAGGTGCCGGGCGTGGTGGCCATGTACCGGGAGATGTATCCGGAGCTGGCGGTGCACGCGTCGGACCATCTGCCCGGTGTGGTGGACGCGCTGGCGGCGGTGCACGAGGCCGGGGGCCGGGTGCTCGTGATCACCGCGAAGAACGGGCCGCACGCGCAATTGCATCTGGACCATCTGGGGCTGGCGGTCGACGAACTGGTCGGTGGCGCCTGGGCGGAGGAGAAGGGGGAGGTGCTGCTCCAGCGCGGCGCCTCGATCTATGTGGGTGACCATCTCGGTGACGTGCGCGCGGCCAAGGTGGCGGACGCGACCTCGGTGGCGGTGACCACCGGACCGTATGCGGCCGAGGAGTTGTCGGCGGCCGGCGCGGATGTGGTGCTGCGCGACTTGACCGAGTTCCCGGCCTGGCTGACCGCGCATCTGGCGTAGGCGCTAGCGGCGGCCTCGGCGGGGGCCGATGCGGCCGCAGGGCGATTCGCGGGGGTGACAGGGGATTTCCCGGCGGGGGGCGACGCTCCTGCGGGGGCAATTCGCGGGGATGACACGGGATTTCCCGGCGGTGGGGCCGGGTGGCGTTTGGCATCAGGGTGATTCGAACGGTGTCGGCCGCCGGTTGTCACGGCTACCTTTCTGGACACGGTCACGAGTATCAGCGTTTTTCGAGCCCCGGCTCGCTGATCGGCAACCCTCGCGTGGGCGGTGGGGTGCCCCGGGTGACGACCAGGCGATGTCCGCCCGGGCATCGCAAGCGCCAGACCGCGCCCTTCGCGTCGCGGTCGTGTCCCCATGCCCGGCCGCGTGCCGGTGCGCGAATGTAGAGGTAGCAATGAGCAGGATCTGGTCCCGGTCGCGTGTTCTCCGGGTCGCGGTGGGTGTCGGTGCGGCGGCTCTGGTCGTGGGATCGGCGACGGCCTGCGGCGGCCGCGACTCGTCCGGAAGTGGTTCGGACACGGTGTATTTCGGAGTGTCCGGTCCGAAGACGGGCGGCTCGGCCGAGTACGGCCGGCTCTGGCAGCAGGGGTTCGACCTGGCGCTGGACGAGATCAACGCCGCAGGCGGGATCGACGGCAAGAAGGTCGCGCTGAAGTGGGAGGATTCGCAGTCGGATCCGAAACAGACGGTGCCGATCGCCACCAAGTTCGTCGGCGACCAGTCGATCATCGCCGAGCTGGGCGACTTCTCCTCGCCCGCCTCCATCGCCGCCTCGCCGGTGTACAACCGCGGCAAGCTGGTGCAGTACGGATTCACCAACTCCTCGGTGGATTTCACCAAGGGCGGCGACTATTCGTGGAGCCCGTCGATCACCTTGGACGTGTTCCAGGAACGCAATGCCGAATGGGTGAAGTCCAAGGCCAAGAAGGTTTCGGTGGTGTATCTCGAAACCGACTGGGGTAAGCAGGCTTTCAAGTTCTTCGAGCAGTTCGCCAAGGAGAAGGGCATCGAGATCGCCTACTCCTCGCCGATTCTGCCGGACTCGCAGGACTTCCGGCCGGTGCTGATCAAGGGCCGCGACGCCAACCCGGACGCCTTCGTCCACCTGGGTTACGGGCCGGACGGCGCGCTGGTGGTCAAGCAGCTGCGTGACGTCGGGTTCAGCGGCCAGTTCTTCGGTGGCCAGAACACCCCGCAGTTCATCGATCTGGCGGGCACCGCGGCCGAGGGCGACATCGTGAACGGCGTGTTCACCCCGTCGGATCCGAGCCCGAAGATCCAGAGCTTCGTCACCAAGTTCAAGGCCAAGTTCAACACCGACCCGGGCGACTTCAATGTCTACGCCTACGACGCCCTCAACGTGCTGGTGAAGGCCGCCAAGGCCGGCGGGGCGACCCGCGAGGGCGTGCTGAAGGGCCTGCGTGAGGTCAAGGACTTCGATGGCATCGGTCTGGGTACCTTCGCCTTCGATCAGCAGACCCGCCGCCCGAGCGGTGTGAAGCCGATCGAACTGGTGCTGCAGAACGGCAAATTCGTGCCGGTCGGAAGCAAGAAGTAGATGTTCGACACGCTCATCGCGGGTCTGGTCCACGGCAATGCGTACGCGCTGATCGCCGTGGGCATCACCCTGATCTTCGGGGTCAGCAATGTCATCAACTTCGCGCACGGTGCGATCTTCGCGTTCGGTTCGGTGCTGGGCTGGTGGCTGATCGCCCAGCACGGGGTGCCGTGGTGGGCGGCGCTGATCGTGGTGGTGGCGGTGACGGCGCTGGTCGGCGTGGCCATCGATGTGCTGGCGGTGCGGCCGCTGCGCCGCGCCCCGGCCATCGCCGCGCTGCTGGCGACGGTGGCGGTGGGGCTGATCATCGAGAACGTGGTCGCCCTGGTGTTCGGTCCGGATACCCGGCCATTCCCACAGGTGCTGTCCACCAACAATTTTCAGGTGGGCGGGGTGCGGTTCGGCACTTCGGACGTGGTCATGTTCGCCATCACTCTCATCGTGATGGCGGGGCTGTGGGCGTTCCTGCGGTTCAGTCGCCACGGCCTGGCCATTCGCGCCACCGCGCAGGATCCGGACGCTGCCGCGCAGATGGGTATCGGGGTCGGCCGGGTGCAGTCGCTGGCCTTCGCCATCGCCTCCGGGCTGGGTGGCCTGGCGGGCATCTTCGTCGGCCTCTACAACTCGAACATCTCACCGACCAGCGGCGGCATCGTCGGCATGACGGGGTTCGTGGCGGCCACCATCGGCGGGCTGGGCTCGATTCCAGGCGCGGTCGTCGGCGGATTCGTGCTCGGCCTGGTGGAGGCGTTCGGCATCTATTGGTTCGGTGACGGCTATCGGGATCTGATCACCTTCGGCCTGCTGGTGATCTTCCTGGTGCTGCGGCCGGGCGGCCTGCTGGCCCGGCCGCCCGCCATCGAATCCGAGCCGATGACCGGTACCTTCCTCAGCTCCGGCCGGGAACTGCGGGTGCGCTGGTGGCATGCGCTGATCGCGCTCGCCATTGCGGGCGTGGCGATTCCGCTCGTCGCGGACGACTACGGCATCTCGGTGGGCACCCAGATCCTGGCCTACGCCATCATCGCGGTCTCGATGACGCTGGTGGCCGGGTCGGCCGGGCAGCTGGCCATTGGGCAGGCGGGGCCGATCGCCATCGGTGCGTACACCTCGGCGGTGCTGACGGTGTCGCACGGCTGGGCCTTCCTGCCGGCCATCGTGGCCGCGGGGATCGTCGCTGCGGTGGCATCCTCGGTGCTGGCCGCGCCGCTGTGGCGGCTGGGCGGTCACTATGTGGCCATCGCGACGCTGGGCATCGGCATCGTGACGGTGGCGATCATTCGCAACTGGGAGTCGGTGACCCGCGGCAGCTACGGCATCTTCGGGATCCCCGCGCCCAGCCTGTTCGGCTACGAATTCACCACGCACACCCAGGTTTTCCGGCTTGAGCTGGCAGTGCTGGCCGTCGTGGTGGCGGTCATCGTCGGCGTGCAGCGGTCCCGCCTCGGCACCGCCATCCGGGCCATCGGGGCCGACGAGGTGGCGGCGCGCTCGGCGGGTGTGCCGGTGCGCGACTACAAGGCGCTGGCCTTCGCGGTGGCGGCGTTCTTCTCCGGCATCGGCGGTGCGCTGCTCGCGCACCAGTACTCCTACATCGATCCGACGGTGTTCAACCTGCCGATGTCGCTGCTGGTGGTGACCATCCTGGTGCTGGGCGGCACGGCGTCGCCGTACGGCGCGGTGCTGGGCGCGGCGGTGCTGATCGGGGTGCCGGAGGTGCTGCGGCTCGCGCCGTCGTGGCGAATCGTGTTGTACGGCTTGGTGTTGCTGCTGGTGGTGCGGTTCCGGCCGCAGGGAATTCTGGTGAGGAGGGATCGTGTCGTCGGAAAAGAACAGAGCTCTGGAAACAAGCCCAGCCCGGTCGGTGCCTGACTCCGCCGAGGCGGTGCTCACCGTCACCGGCCTACGGCGCGCCTTCGGTGGCGTGCAGGCCGTGGACGGGGTCGAATTCTCGATCGCGCCCGGCGAATTCGTCTCGATCATCGGGCCCAACGGGTCCGGCAAGTCGACGACGGTCAACCTGATCTCGGGCGTGCTGAGGCCGGACGCCGGGGAAGTTCTGGTTCGTGGCAGGCGGATTCGTCCGGGTGGCCCGGAGGCGGGCGCCGCGGCGGGCATCGCGCGCACCTTCCAGAACGGCCGGGTGTTCGGCAATATGACCGTCCGCGAGAATATCGACGTCGGTCTCCAGCCGACCTTGCACGCCACCCGCCCGCTGCGCGCGCTGGCCGGTATTCCGGTGCTCAAATGGATTTCGCTGCTGGCCGAGCTGGGGGTGGCCCTGGTGCCGACTCCGGCGGCGCGCGCCGAACGACGCGCGTCGGCGGCCCGCATCGACGCCCAGCTGGCACGTTTCGAGGAACGGTTGGTCCCGCGCGCCGACCACCCCACCTACACCCTGTCCTACGCCAATCGCCGCCGCACCGAGATCGCTCGGGCGCTCGCGTCCGTGCCCGATCTGCTGTTGCTGGATGAACCGGCCGCGGGCATGAACCAGACCGAGACCGCGGAAATCGGCAGGCAGCTGGCCGAATTGAAGGCGCAGGGCCAGACCGTGCTGCTGGTCGAACACAAGATGGACCTGGTCCACGACCTCTCCGACCGGGTGCTGGTGCTGGACGAGGGCCGGATCATCGCGTCGGGCACGCCCGACGAGGTGCTCTCCGATCCCCGCGTCATCGAGGCGTACCTGGGCCGCAGCCGGGCCGGGGGAAAGGTGGCCGTCGATGTCTGAGTTCGACGAGAACGCCACGCCGATCCTGGAATTCGATCGCGTGGTGGTGCATTACGGGGCGTCTCGGGCCCTCGACGAGGTGTCGCTGACGGTGCGCCCCGGTGAGATCGTGTCCCTGCTCGGCGGGAACGCCTCCGGCAAGTCGACCACCATGAAAACCGCTCTCGGACTGTTGCATCCGAGTTCCGGCGCGGTCCGGATCGACGGCGTCGACGTGAGCGGCACCTCCGCGGCCACCCGGATCCGGGCCGGGCTGGCCTCGGTGCCGGAGGCGCGGCGCGTGTTCCCGGCCATGACCGTCGAGGAGAACCTCTTCGTCGGCGGCTACATCCGCAAGGAGCGGCGCGCGGTGCTGGCCGCGCGGGCCGCCGAGCTGTTCGAGCATTTCCCGCGACTGGCCGAGCGCCGGCTGCAACGGGCAGGGACCCTGTCCGGCGGGGAGCAGCAGATGCTGGCCTTCGCCCGCGCGCTCATGAGCAAACCCCGGCTGATCTGCATGGACGAGCCGACAATGGGACTGTCGCCGTTGTTCGTGGATCGGGTGCTGTCGGAGATCGCCCGGCTCAATCGGGAACTGGGCCTGGCCATCCTGATCGTGGAACAGCAGGCGGAGCTGGCCCTGAGCATCGCGCACACCGCCAATGTGCTGCGCACGGGGCGGATCGTGCTGCACGGCCCGGCCGCGGACCTGGTCGGCGATCCGGCCGTCCGCGATGCCTACCTAGGAAAGGTGACGACATGACCGCGCGACGCCTGGGCTTCTTCACCCGCCTGGTCCGCACCGACCCGGCCGAGGCCGCGGCCGGCGTGTACCGGCAGGCCCTGGACCAGATCGAACTGGCCGAACGGCTCGGCTACGACACCGCCTGGGTGGCGCAGCACCACCTGGATCCGGCGGAGGGCGGGCTGCCGTCGCCGTTCGTGTTCCTGGCGCACGTGGCCGCCCGGTTCCCGCGGATCCGGGTCGGGACCGCCATCGTGACGCTGGCGCTGGAGGACCCGATCCGGGTCGCCGAGGACGCGGCGGTGCTGGACGAACTGTCCGGCGGGCGGCTGGAACTCGGCTTCGGCGCGGGCGGGTCCCGGCACGCCTTCGAACTGTTCGAGGCGGCCGATCTCGACCGGCAGCGGCTGTACGCGGACAAACTCGCCAAGGTCACCGCCGCGTTGGCGGGAACGCCGTTGATCGGGGATCGGGGGCTGAATCCGCCCGCGCCCGGACTGCGGGACCGGCTGTGGCAGGCCACCTTCTCGGCCGCAGGCGCGGCGCGCGCCGGCCGCGCGGGTGACGGACTGCTGCTGTCGAAGGCGCAGCCGCGGGATCCGGCCGCGCCCGCGGCCACCCTGTGGGAGATCCAGCAGCCACTGGTCGACGCCTATCTCGACGCGCTGCCGCCGGGCGTGGAACCGCGAATCGGCGCGTCCCGGGGCGTTTTCGTGGCCGACGACCACGCCGAGGCCCGGGCCCTGGCCGAGCGCGGCGCGGCCCGGTTCCTCGATCAGCTGGGTCGCAACGGCGGGCCGGAGGTGGCCGATTCGGTCGCCGAGGTGCTGCGCGACATCTACTTCGGCACGCCCGACGAGGTGGTGGAGCAGCTCGCCGCCGACGTGGCGCTGCGGCACTCCACCGATTTCATCGTGCAGGTCCACCCGGTCGACCCGGGCCACGCCGCCACCCTGCGCTCCATCGAACTCATCGCCACCAAGGTTGCCCCGCAACTGGGTTGGCGACCCGACGAAAGGACTTCCTCGTGACCGAAGCGACCGCCGCCGTCGAGGTGGCGCCACTCGCCCCGGCCGAACCCGAGGCGGACCGGTCCGCCGATGTCATCGATGCCGTACTCGGCCCACGCGCGGACGCGGTCCGGGCGCTGCGGGCGACACGCCCGGCGGTGATCGCGCATACGCAGGGGGTGTACGAGGCGTTGCTGAACGGTCCGGCGGCCGCGACCGTCGGGCGGGACCGGCTGATCGCGGCGGCGGTGGCGGTGGCGGAGCTGGCGGGCGCGCCCGAGCTGGGGGCGCATTACGCCGGACTGGGAACGGCTCCGGCCGAGGGGGATCCGGTGCTGGCCGCCATTCTCCGGCACGCCGCGCGGGTCACGACCGCGCCCGCCGCCATCACCCGCGCGGATATCGATGCCCTGGGCGCGGCCGGGCTGTCCGAGCGCGACATCGTCACGGTGGCGCAGCTCATCGGATTCGTGCACTTCCAGGTCCGGCTGCTGGCCGGCCTCACACTGATCGGAGCGGACCATGAGTGAGCGGGGCGTGAGCGAGGTGCGCAGCGTCGAAAACGGACGCCTCCCAACGGGATTCACCCAGGACCAGCTGGACTGGGTGCCGTGGGTGGAACCCATCCTGCTGGCCGATGCCGATGAGTTGCAGAAACCCCTGCTGGAGGGCGATCGCGGGATCGGGCCGTACTTCCGGCTACTCGCGCGCAACCCGGAGGTGCTGGCGCATCGCAGTGGCAACGACAAAGAGATCTTCTACGGTCGAGGTGGATTGACCCGCGCGGAGCGCGAACTCGCGGCGACCGTTACCTCCCGGCACAACGGGTGCGAGTACTGCGCCTCCGTTCATTCACGTTTCACATCTGCGTTGTCCAAGCGGCCCGGGGATGTTCAGCGGTTGCTGGACGAAGGCAACGAAGTGCGGATCGACGAAAGGTGGGACGCGGTCATCGATTTCGTGGACGCCCTCGCCGCGAACCCGCCCCGAGCCACCACCGGCCACCTGAACCGCTTGCGGCAGTTGGGTTTCGATGCCGCGGAGCTGCAGGATCTGGTGTTGTCGGCGGCTTCGTTCTCGTGGGCCAACCGCCTGATGCTCACCCTCGGGGAGCCTGAGGTGCCCGCGTAATCCATTGCTCTGTCGAGGTGGTTCCAGAAAGTTCATCCGCAATCTTCCCTCCTGGGGTATCGGCTCGGTATCGTCGCGAGGGCAAACAGTCAGTGACAACACTGGCAATCGTTCGGATCGGAGCACCACCATGGCGAACTTCCTTTCGGATGTTCTTTCTCAGACCCTGTTCAAGCTGCTGGCTACCGGTTCGGCGAGCCTTTCGGCCAAGTAGCCACGCGAGCGCCATCTTTCGGCAACTGAACGGGTGTCGGAGTGATGCGGAAGGGCCCTCCCCCGGTTTCGGGGATCGGGCCCTTTTTCGTGTCCGGATTATCCGGCTACGGCAGGGGGTACTCCGCCCCTGCGCCGGGCTCCGGTGCTGGTCCGGCGGCGCGTCGCGAGCGGCGCTCAAATAAAACCTAAAAAGTTCCTCGAAAAGTATTCCGTCCAGTTCGCCTGCTCTGTATCGTGATGAACGGCAAACGATCAGTGACTTTCGGGTCAATGCGACATCGGCCCGCGAGTCTCTCCCCCCGGACCCGCGTACCGAACTCGGGACGGTTCCCCTGCCTATACCCACCGTCCCGGGTGCGTCGCATGGCCCAACATTGCTGAGCCAACTTTCGGCTAACGCGCGGTAAGTCGAAGGTTCAAACGAAGGGCCCGATCCATGACGAGGGGATCGGGCCCTTCGGTATTGTCTGGCGCAATGTCACAGGAAACGAACGCGGGAAGAATGTACGCCGGGCAGCCCGTAGAAGACCGGCAGCGGCAGCGTCGTGCGCGTTTTCTGGAGTCCGGGCTCACGGTGTTCGCGCGCGATGGATACGCCAATAGTTCCGTCGGAGCCATCTGCAAGGACGCCGGACTCTCCTCCAGACAGTTCTACGAGGAGTTCACCGGTCGCGAATCGCTGTTGCTCGAGCTCTACGAGCATATCGATCGCGAGTCGCGGGAAGCCGTGGCGGCCACCATCGCCGAGCACTCCGACGCCAGCGCCATCGACATCATCGACGCGGCGGTCCGCGCCTACATCGAGTCCATCGGACGCGATCCGCGCAAGGCCAGGGTCGCCCTCGTCGAGGTCGTCGGCGCGGGCCCCAAGGTGGAGAAGTTCCGCCTGGAGCTGCGCCGCGCCTGGGGCGCACTGCTGGCCAGCGCCGCCGAGGACGCGGCCCTGCACGGCGAGATCCCGCCCGGCGACTACGAAATGCGCGTGCTCGCCATCATCGGCGCGGTGAACTACGTGGTCGACGCCTGGAGCGGCTCGGATCCGCGCCAGCCGCTCGACGACGTCATCCAGGTGCTGCGCCGCATCATCATGGGCGCGGTCAGCGCCTGACCCGAAAACCAACCTTCCGACGCTCTTTCGCGCCCGTCCGCCTCGCGGACGGGCGCGAACTTTACGGGTAGCGTGCCGATCATGGAGGCTGCGCCGAACACGGGGACCGGGCCGAACCGGGGGACCGGGCCGAACATGGAGACGGTGCCGATCCAGCTGCCCGACGGGACCACGATCCCGGTGCGGCTGATTCCGGCGAAGGGCTCGCACCGGCATCCGATCACCGCCGACACGCCGCGGCCGGTGGTGGTGATCGCCCCCGGCCTCGGCGTGCCGGGGGAGTACTACTCGCTGTTCGGAATGCCGTTGGCGGCCCGGGGTTTCGATGTGGCGCTGCTGGAGATCCGCGGCAACGGCGGCGGACCCGGGATCGGACCGTCCCGCTACGGCTATCAGGACCTGGTGGCGGTGGACTTCCCGGCCATGTTCGAGGCGGTGCGCCTGCGCTTCCCCGACAGCACCCCGTACCTGCTCGGCCACAGCATGGGCGGTCAGCTGGGCGCCATGTACGCGTCCCGGATCCGGGGGCGGCTGGGCGGGCTCATCCTCATCGCGTCCGGCACCCCGCATTTCCGCGGGTACTCCGGGCTGGCCGCGGTCGGCAGCGCGGCGCTGTCGCTGACCACCAATCTGGCCGGGTTCTGGCCGGGCGACACGGTCACGGCGGGCGGCTTCGGGCGGCAGTCCAAGGCGCTCATCGCCGATTGGGCGCGACTGGCCCGCACCGGCAGGTTCGAACCCGCCGGAGCCGATATCGACTACGAGGAGCGGATCGGGCGGCTGAAACTGCCGGTCCTGTCGATCACCATGACCGGTGATGAGCTGACCCCGCGCGGAGCTGCCCGGCAACTGCTGGCGAAAATGCCGCAGGCCGAAATCACCACCTGGCACAACCCGGCCCCGCTCGGGCACAACGGCTGGATCAGCGATCCCGATTCCACCATCGACTATGTCGAAAAATGGCTGCGGGACCGCTGATTCGTCAGCGGATCGGGGGCGCTCAGAGCCTTCGCGAGCGCGGCGCGGTCATCTTCTCGGGGCTGAGCAGGTCGTCGAGCTCGGCCTTGGTCATGGCTCCGCGCTCGAGCACCAGGTCGTAGACGCTGCCGCCGGACTCGAGCGCCTCCTTGGCGATGGCCGCCGACTGCTCGTAGCCCAGCGTCGGCACCAGCGCGGTCACCAGTCCGATGCTGTGCGCCACCAGATCCCGGCAGTGCTCCCGGTTGGCGGTGATGCCGGTGATGCAGCGGCTGGTCAGGGTGACCGCGGCATTGCGCAGCATCATGGTGCCCATCATGAGGTCGTGGGCCATGATCGGCTCGGCCATATTGAGTTCCAGCTGGCTGGCCTCGGCGGCCATGGTGACGGTCATGTCGTAGCCGATGAGCTGGAAACAGACCTGGCTGACCACCTCCGGGATGACCGGATTGACCTTGCCCGGCATGATCGACGAACCCGGTTGCATGGCGGGCAGATTGATCTCGCCCAGGCCCGCGCGCGGACCGCTGGACAGCAGCCGCAGGTCGTTGCAGATCTTGGACAGCTGCACCGCGGCCCGTTTGAGGGTGGCCGACACCGCCACGAAATCGCCGGAGTCCTGGGTGGCCTCGACCAGGTTCTCGGCCTGCACGATGGGCAATCCGGTTATTTCCGCGAGCTTGACGGTGACCAGGTCCGCGTAGCCGGGCGGGCTGGTGATGCCGGTGCCGATGGCGGTCGCGCCCATGT
Organism: Nocardia sp. NPDC005746; assembly: GCF_040630785.1. Lineage (NCBI taxonomy): Bacteria > Bacillati > Actinomycetota > Actinomycetes > Mycobacteriales > Nocardiaceae > Nocardia > Nocardia sp. NPDC005746. Next base: position 315,615 of record NZ_JBEXYE010000008.1, on the reverse strand, counting down.
TCACCGCGAGCAGGTCCCCGCCGATGCGCTGCAGATGGTTGACGGCCTCGCCGATCATGACCGCGTACGCGCCGAATTCCTGTCCCAGGGTCATCGGGACCGCGTCCTGCAGCTGCGTGCGGCCCATCTTGATCACATCGGAGAATTCGACGGCCTTGGCGCGCAGCGCGTTCTGTAGTTCGCCCAGCGCCGCGGAGGCGTCCTGCAGGGACAGGTAGACGCCCAGTTTCACCGAGGTGGGGTAGACGTCATTGGTGGACTGCGAGCGGTTCACGTCGTCGTTGGGGTGCAGGTATCGGTATTCGCCCTTGCGGTGGCCCATGAGCTCCAGGCCGCGGTTGGCGATCACCTCGTTGGCGTTCATGTTGGTGGAGGTGCCCGCGCCGCCCTGCACCATGTCGACGATGAAGTTCTCGCGCAGATGGCCGGTGAGCAGTTCGTCGCAGGCCGCGACGATGGCGTCGGCCTTGGGCTGGGCGAGTGCGCCGAGTTCCGCGTTGGCCAGGGCGGCGGCCTTTTTCACGTGGGCCAGGGCATTGACCAGGTGCCCGAACTTGCGCAGCTTGATGCCGGAGATCTGGAAGTTCTCGACCGCGCGCAGGGTCTGCACGCCGTAGTACGCCTCGGCCGGCAGTTCCCGGGTGCCGAGCGAATCGTGTTCGGTGCGAATGCCGCCCAGCGGCTGCTGGGCCGCGATGGCGGCCGACAGCTGGGCGGAGACCACCCGCATGCGGTGCGCGACCAGCTGGGCGACCCGGGAGACCATGCGGTAGTGGCGATCCGGGTGCAGGACGGCCAGTTCCCGCAGGGTCGCCCGGGGCACGGTGAGCACGACCGCGCCGGTGACGCTGCGCCCGGTGGCGGTATGGGGCGTGTCGTCGACCAGCGCGATCTCCGAGATCAGGCTGCCGGGGCCGAGCAGGGCGAGCTCGATCACGTGGCCGGTGAGGCCGGAGGTGATCCGGATCTCGCCCGCCACCACGATGCCCGCCCACTCGCGCGGCATGGATTCGTGGAACAGCACCGCCCCGGCCGGGTATTCGCGCCGCTCGGCGGTGGCGGCGAAGGCGCGGATGTCCTCCGGATCGAGTCCGGTGGCCGCGGCGGTGCTACTGATCAGCTCGTCCAGTTCGGCCACGTCGACTCCTCGCTCGGTGAAAACCCCACATCGGCAACCGAGTCCGATCTTTCCGAAACGGGCGGATCTTTCAAGCGCGACGCGGCCGTTCACCGTCCATCAGTTGCTGCAGGAAGAACTCGTAGACCAACGCGGCCTGGAACGCGGACTGCTTGTTGTCCGCGGCGCCGCCGTGACCGCCCTCGATGTTCTCGTAATACCAGACCTCGTGGCCCTCGGATGCCAAGCGCGCGGCCATCTTCCGGGCGTGGCCGGGGTGCACGCGATCATCGCGGGTGGAGGTGGCGAGCAGGATCGGCGGATAGGTCTGCTCGGCGCTGGTGTTCTGGTAGGGCGAGTACTCGGAGATGTACGCCCACTCCTCGGGCTTGTCCGGGTCGCCGTACTCGGCCATCCAGGACGCGCCCGCCAGCAGCAGGTGGTAGCGCTTCATGTCCAGCAGCGGCACCTGGCACACGATGGCCCCGAACAGCTCCGGGTAGCGGGTCAGCATGACGCCCATGAGCAGGCCGCCGTTGCTGCCGCCCACCGCGCCCAGCTGGTCGTGGGTGGTGATGCCGCGCGCCACCAGGTCGCGGGCGATGGCGGCGAAATCCTCGTAGGCCTTGTGCCGGTTGGCCTTCAGCACCGAGGTGTGCCATTCGGGGCCGTATTCGCCGCCGCCGCGGATATTGGTCATGACGTAGGTGCCGCCGCGTTCCAGCCAGCCCATGCCGACCGCGCCGCTGTAGGCCGGGCGGCGCGACACCTCGAAGCCGCCGTAGCCGGACATGACGGTCGGTCCGGGGGTGCCCCGCAGATCACGGTGGCGGATCACGAAATACGGGATCTCGGTGCCGTCGTCGGAACGCGCGAAGAACTGCTCGGTCTCCATGCCGTCGGCGTCGAAGAACGCGGGCTCCTGCTTCAGCACCTCCACCGAGCCGCCGACCGAACTCGACATGAGCGTGGCCGGGCTGGTGAAACTGCTGGTGGAGAGCATGAATTCGTCGCCGCCCTCGAGCCGGTCGAGGTTCATCACGCTGGTGGTGGACATGGCCGGGGCGTCGGCCAGCGGCGCGCGGGTCCAGCCGTCCGGACCGGGGGTGAGCACGTGCAGTTCGGTCTGCACGTCGTGCAGGGTGGCCAGTAGCAGGTGGTTCTCGGTCCAGCTGTAGCCGTGCAGGGCGGTGTGCGGGTCGGGGGTGAAGAGCACCTCGAAATCGCGTGCGCCGGAGAGGAATTCCTCGAAGTCGGCGGCCAGCAGCGCACCCGCCGGATAGGTCGAGCCGTTCACCTCCCACGGGGTCTTTGGCCGCACCAGCAGCCACTCCTTGTTCCAGGAGACGTCGGCGTCGGTGGGAGCCTCGATGAGCCGCAAGGTGTCATCGGATTCGAGCAGGTAGACCTCTTCGTTGAAGAAGTCGGTGGCGCGGCTCACGTAGTGCCGTTCGTAGCCGGGGGTGCGGTCGTAGCCCGCCGAGACGGCCACGTCGGTGGACAGGCCCTCGTACACGAATTCGGCCTCGGCCAAGGGGGTTCCGCGCCGCCAGCGCTTCACCACCCGGGGATAGCCGGAGTCGGTGAGGGAACCGGGGCCGAAGTCCGTGCCCACGTAGATGGTGTCGTGATCGATCCAGGCGTAGTCGGACTTGGCCTCGGGGAGGTGGTAGCCGCCGTCCGCCGGGTCGATGAAAGTCTTTGCCTCGATATCGAATTCGCGGATCACCTTGGCGTCCGCGCCGCCGCGCGACAGGCTGATCAGCGCGCGCCGCTGCTCCGGGCGCTTCACCGCCGCGCCGCCCCATACCCAGTTCTCGCCCTCGGCCGCGGCCAGCGCGTCCAGGTCGATGAGGATCTCCCAGTCCGGCTCGGTCTTGGCGTATTCGGCGAAGGTGGTGCGCCGCCACAGGCCCTTGGGGTGCTCACGATCGCGCCAGTAGTTGTAGAGCCACGGGCCGCGCCGGCTCGGATAGGCGATGCGGGTGTCGGTATCGAGCATGGCGAGCACACGCGCCTCGAGTTCGCCGAAACGCTCGGTCGAGGCGAAACGCTCCTTCGACACCACGTTCCGTTCCTCGGCCCACGCCAATGCGCGGTCGCTCTCGACTTCTTCGAGCCACAGGTAGGGGTCCGTCACACCCTCTCCAACACCGGTCATGCCCTCATTGTTGCCCAGGGGCGCGTTCGCCGGTCGCGAACGTGTTGCCCGGCACGGTGGCAAGGTCGGCCGGGCGCGGGTGGCGCCGACCGCTCCGTCCGGTCAGTAGGATTGCCGGGTGTCGCATGAGCCCCGGCTGTGGGAACAGCACTGCTGCCTGCCATTACTGCCGACCGCTGACGTCACCGAGCTGATTCGGTACCCGCTGGGCTCGTATCTCTCGGTGAACATCGGGTATTCGCCGCAGACCACCCGCGACTCGCTGGAACTGGTCACCCAGCTGCGGCGGGATGCCTTGACCGACGGCCGTTTCCGGCTGGTGCACGACATCGAGGACGCCTGGCCGAGCACACCGACCGCGGAGACCGAGTCCACCATCGCGCTGGCCTTCGACCTCGAGGACGCCGGGCCGCTGGACGGCGACCTCGACAATGTCGAGCTGTTCCACGAACTGGGCCTGCGCTCGCTGCTGCCCACCTACAACCACGCCAATGCCGCCGGCTGCGGCTGCCTCGACACCGAGGACACCGGGCTCACCGCCTACGGACGCGACCTGATCCGCACCCTCAACGAGGTGGGCGTGTTCGCCGACGGGTCGCACTGCTCGCGCCGCACCGGCCTCGACATCGCGGAGGCCACCAGCGTCCCGATGATCTACAGCCACTCGAATTTCGCGGCGCTGTGGGAGCATCCCCGCAATATCGCCGACGAGCAGGCCAAGGCGTGCGCGGCCACCGGCGGGGTGATCGGTGTCAACGGGGTCGGCATCTTCCTGGGCCGCAACGAGCCCGCCGACCGGGCCGGGCGGGTGGAGGCCATGGCCGACCACATCGCCTACGGGGCGGAACTGGTCGGTATCGAGCACGTCGGGGTGGGCTCGGACTACTCCTTCGACGCCGACGATTTCAATCGGGAGCTGGCCGAGAATCCGGAGAGCTATTCCGAGGAGTACCTCCGCTACGGCCAATTGCAGTGGACGCCACCGGAAGATCTGCTCGGCACGTCGGGGGTGCGCGGCCTGGACGCGGCGCTCGCCGACCGCGGCTTCTCCGTGGCGGACCGGGCGGCCGTCTTCGGCGGCAACTTCGCGCGCGTCGCCCGGCAGGTGTGGTGCGGCTGATTCCGCCTGCATAGCGAACTGATCGGTCGTTTCCATGGTGTGGGAGTGACCGCTCTCACGTGGTCCCGGTCTCACCCGGGCGGGGGATGGCTGAGTGAGCACCCGGCAACAGGTCTAGTCTCGAAGCCGTGACTTCCCACTACGATGTCGTCGTTCTCGGCGCTGGTCCCGGCGGTTACGTCGCCGCGATTCGTGCCGCTCAACTCGGCCTGCGAACAGCGATCGTCGAGCAGAAATACTGGGGTGGCGTGTGCCTGAACGTGGGCTGCATTCCGTCCAAGGCACTGCTGCGCAACGCGGAGCTGGCTCATATCTTCACCAAGGAAGCGAAGACCTTCGGTATCTCGGGTAACGCGACCTTCGACTTCGGCGCGGCGTTCGACCGCAGCCGCAAGGTCGCGGACGGCCGGGTCAAGGGCGTCCACTTCCTGATGAAGAAGAACAAGATCGACGAGTTCGACGGGACGGGCACGTTCACCGGTCCGAAGTCGCTCTCGGTCGCGCTGACCAAGGGCGGCACCGAGGAGATCACGTACGACAACGTGATCATCGCGACCGGTACCGAGACCAAGCTGCTGCCGGGCACCTCGCTGTCGGCCAACGTGGTCACCTACGAGGAGCAGATCCTCACCCGCGACCTGCCGGGCTCCATCCTCATCGTGGGTGCGGGCGCCATCGGCATGGAGTTCGGCTACGTCCTCAAGAACTATGGCGTGGACGTGCGCATCGTCGAGTTCCTGGACCGCGCCCTGCCGAACGAGGACGCCGACGTCTCCAAGGAGATCACCAAGGCGTACAAGAAGCTCGGCATCACCATCACCACCGGTGCGGCCGTGCAGTCCATGGAAGACGACGGCTCCAAGGTCACCGTCGCCATCAAGGACAACAAGACCGGCGCCATCGAGACCGTCACCGTCGACAAGGTGCTGCAGGCCGTCGGCTTCGCGCCGCGTGTGCAGGGCTACGGCCTGGAGAACACCGGCGTCGCGCTCACCGACCGCGGCGCCATCGCCATCGACGACTACATGCGCACCAACGTCCCCGGCATCTACGCCATCGGTGACGTCACCGCCAAGCTGCAGCTCGCGCACGTCGCCGAGGCTATGGGCGTGGTCGCGGCCGAGACCATCGCGGGCGCGGAGACCCAGGCGCTGGGCGACTACCGCATGATGCCGCGCGCCACCTTCTGCCAGCCGCAGGTCGCCTCTTTCGGCCTCACCGAGCAGCAGGCCAAGGACGAGGGCTACGACGTCAAGGTCGCCACCTTCCCGTTCACCGCGAACGGCAAGGCGCACGGCCTCGGCGACGCGCAGGGCTTCGTCAAGCTGATCTCCGACGCCAAGTACGGGGAACTGCTCGGCGGCCACCTGATCGGCCCGGACGTCTCCGAGCTGCTCCCCGAGCTGACCCTGGCCCAGAAGTGGGACCTCACGGTCAACGAGGTCGCCCGCAACGTCCACACCCACCCGACCCTGTCGGAAGCCATTCAGGAAGCGATCCACGGCCTCGCCGGCCACATGATCAACTTCTGACTCCGAAGGGTCTCAGGGGCTTCGCCCCGATCCCCTGCGAGATTTCGGCCTGGTGTCAGCGTAAAGCGCTGGCACCAGGCCGTTTTCGTCGATGTGGTCAGTCCGCCAGGTGCAGGCGGCGGTGCAGGGCGTAGACGCGGTCGGTGAGTTCCGGGAAGGGGCCCGAGACCGGGATGGACGGGGCCACTTCCTGGATGGCGAGGGGACGGATCGGGCCCGCGGGGACGCCGAACTCGGTGAGCCACTCGGTGAGCTGGGCGGTGGAGGCGGCGTAGACGATCGGGCCCAGGCCGACCCAGGCGTGGGCGGCCGAGCACATGGCGCAGTGTTCGCCGGAGGTGTAGACGGTGGCGGTGGCGCGCTGCTCGGGGGTGAGGTGGTCGGCGGCCCAGCGGGCCAGTTCGAATTCGGGGTGGCGGGTGGCGTCGCCGCCGGAGACCCGGTTGCGGTCCTCGGCCAGGACCTGGCCGTCCGCGTCGACCAGCAGGGACCCGAACGGCTCATCGCCCGCGTCGAGGGCCTCGGCGGCCAGTTCCACGCAGCGTTCCAGGTAGTGCAGATCGGTGTCGGCGGACATGCGGCTCCTTACGGGCGGTGGTAGGCGGACTGGGCCGCTTCGATGGTCGCGATATTGGACTCGAGGATGTCGATGAGGCCGACGAGCTGGTCGGCGACCCGCGCGCCCAGGTCGGTGAGGGTGTACTCGACCACCGGCGGGATGGACTGCTGGACTTCGCGATTGACCATGCCGTCGCGTTCCAGGGTCTGCAGGGTCTGGGAGAGCATGCGCTCGGAGATGCCGTCGACCCGGCGGCGCAGTGCCGAGAAGCGGTAGGGGCCCTCGCGCAGGGCGGCCAGGGCGAGCACGCCCCAGCGGCTGGCGACGTCCTGCAGGACCGGGCGGGAGGCGCAGTTGCGGGCGAAGACGTCGGCTTCCAGGGTCGGGTCGTCCGCGAAGGACTGGTCGGAAGGCCGGGCGTTCATGAGATTCAGGTTACCTGTCATTCGGGTAGCGGTTCAGGAATAGCATGTGCTTACTATTAGTTAGTACATGTCGAGCGTGCAGTTCATTCCATCCAACCTGGAGGTAGTCATGACCGTCGCAGTCACCGGAGCCAGTGGTCAGCTGGGTCGCCTGGTCGTCGAGGCGCTGCTGAAGGACGGGTCGCAGCCCGTCGTCGCCGTGGTCCGCGATCCCGCCAAGGTGGCCGACCTGGCCGAGCGCGGCGTCGAGGTGCGGGTCGCGAGCTTCGACGATCCGGCGGCGCTGGAACGCGCCTTCCAGGGCGTCGACCGCGTGCTGCTGGTCTCCGGCAACGAGTTCGGCAAGCGTGTCGCCCAGCACACCAATGTGGTGCGCGCCGCCGAGGCCGCGGGCGTGAAACTGCTGGCCTACACCAGCATTCCGCAGGCCGACCGCAATCCGCTGATCCTCGCCCAGGAGCACATCGGCACCGAGGCGGTGCTGGCCGGGGCGAGCATCCCGACCACCCTGCTGCGCAACGGCTGGTACTGGGAGAACTACGCCGGTGGTCTGGGCCACGCCGTCGCGAGCGGCGTGCTGCACGGCGCGGCCGGGGACGGCAAGGTATCCGGCGCGGCGCGGGCCGACTACGCCGAGGCGGCCGCCCGGGTGCTCACCACCGACGGGCACGAGGGCAAGGTCTACGAGCTCGGCGGCGACGAGACCCTCTCGTACGCCGAACTGGCGCAGGTGATCTCGGAGGTCTCCGGCAAGCCGGTCCGTTACGAGAATCTGCCGCGGCAGGATTACGCGGCCGCGCTGCAGGGCGCGGGCCTGGACGCCGGATACGCGGCGGTGCTGGCCGACGCCGACGCCGGGATCGCGGGCGGCATCCTGGCCGTCGACTCCGGCGACCTGCAGCGGCTGCTGGGCCGCCCGACCACCCCGGTGGCCGAGGTGTTCCGGGCGGCCCTGAACTGATCGAGGGATCGGGCTGAACCGATCGGGCGGACGGGCGGGCTCAGTACCAGTTGTGGGCCTGCCAGAACGCCCACGCGTTGTTCGGGCTGCCGTAGCGTTCGACCATGTAGCGATAGGCCCAGCGCAATTGGGTGAGCGGGTTGAACATCCAGTCCGGGCCCTCGCTGAACATCTTGTGCGCGGGGAGGGCCTGGGGCAGCCCGTACGCGCCCGAGGTCGGGTTGATCGCGAACACCTGCCAGTCGCTCTCGCGGGTGATGATGTGGTTGAACGAATCCCACTGGTCGAACGGGACCATGAAGCGGGACATGGTCTGCAGGGCGGGCTTCGAAAAACGCTGGGCCGAGCCGACCAGTTGCAGCAGCGAGGCCGGATCGATGGGAAGCGCGACCGGGACGCCGGTGGCGGAGACGGGGTTGGCGATCTCGGTGCGGGCGTCGGCGTGCGTGACGCCGACCGTCAAGGGCGCGATGGCCGCCGTCAGCAGTCCGAGTACCGCTACTCGGATCGGGTGCCGGCGGGCGGTGTTCTCGTGGGAAGCGGGCAACGCCTGGTCCTTCCGTGTCGTTCACGAAAAAACAGACCCCATGTGTCTTCCAATCAGAAACCGACCGTACGCCCTTGGACTTCGGTGACGGGGTGAGCGACACGCGGGGATCTGCCTGATCAGCCTTGATTCGCTGGTCAGCGCGCCCGCCCGCGAAGCAGTTCGCGCTCGCTGTCATTGGCGGTGAGTTCGGCCGCCCGCTCGAATGCCGCCCGCGCCTCGGCGGTCCGGCCCAGCCGCTCCAGGAGATCCCCGCGCACGGCGTGCAGCAGGTGATAGCCGTCCAGATCCGCTGCGACCGCGTCGATCAACTCCAGGCCCGCCGCGGGCCCGTGCACCATCGCCACCGCCACCGCGCGGTTCAACTCCACGACCGGTGACGGGAATCGTTGCGCGAGCACGGCATACAGTCCGGCGATGCGCCGCCAATCGGTGTCGGCGGCAGCCGGGGTCACCGCGTGCACCGAGGCGATGGCGGCCTGCAGGGCGTAGCGGCCGGGCGGGAGTTCCCGCGTCCGGTTCAGGGTGTGGGCGCGGGCCAGGGCCGCGAGTCCGCGTTCGATGTACAGGCGGTTCCAGCGGGAACGGTCCTGGTCGGGGAGCAGGATCGGGCCGCCGCCGGAATCGCTGCGGGCCGTGGTGCGTGAGGCCTGCAATTCCAGCAGGGCCGCCAGGCCGTGCGCCTCCGGTTCCGCGGGCAGCAGTCCGGTGAGGATGCGGGCCAGGCGCAGCGCGTCCTCGCACAGTTCGGCGCGCACCCAGCGTTCGCCGGAGGTGGCCGCGTAGCCCTCGTTGAAGATCAGGTAGATCACTTCGAGCACCGAGTCCAGACGCGCGGTCAGCTCCGCGCCCTCCGGTACCTCGAAGGGGATCCCTTTGGCGGCGATGGTGCGTTTGGCGCGCACGATCCGTTGCGCCACCGTCGATTCCGGGACCAGGTAGGCGCGGGCGATCTCGGTGGTGGTCAGCCCGCCCACCATGCGCAGGGTGAGCGCCGCCCGCGCCGGGGGCGTGAGCACCGGGTGGCAGGCGGTGAAGATCATGCGCAGCAGGTCGTCGGCGATCACCGGGTCCGGTTCGCCCACCGGCGCTTCCGCGGTGATCGCCTCCCGGCCCAGTAGTTCCAGCTTCCGGGCGAAGTTCGCGTCGCGTCGGATGCGGTCCACCGCCCGGTGTTTGGCGGTGAGCATGAGCCAGCCGCCGGGATTCGGCGGAACGCCCGCGGACGGCCACTGTTCCAGCGCCGCCACGTGGGCGTCCTGCGCGAGTTCCTCAGCGGTGGCGATATCCCCGACCAGGCGGGTCAATCCCGCCACCAGCCGGGGCCATTCGATGCGCCAGGCCGCTTCCACGGCCCGGCGCGCCCGCTCCTCCCGCGGAGTCAGTGCTGGCCTTCCAGCTGCCGCACCTCGACCTCGATCTCCCATTCGGGTCCGTGCACGCGCAGGAACCGGGAGGCCCATTCGGCGGCCTCCTCGGGGGAGCGGGTCTGCAGCAGCAGGTAGCCGCCGATGATCTCCTTGGATTCGGTGAACGGACCGTCCATGACGGTCTGCGTGCCGCCGGACTGCCGGATCCGGGTGCCCTCCTCGGGCGGGCGCAGGCCCGCGGTGTCGAGCAGCACGCCCGCCTTGGTCATCTCCTCGATGATCTCGTTGACCCGCGCGATCAGGTCGTCGCCGGGACCGTCGGGGGCCTGGGCGGGGTCCAGGCGAATCAGCACCAGGTGTCGCATAGTCGAATCCTCCTTCGTGTGGGGATCGTGGTTCGACCCTCGCCTACTCCTCGAACGGGGTGGGGCGGAATCGACATCCGGCTCAGACCCACTGCACCAGCTGGATGACGATGCCGTTGGGGTCCAGCGCCTGGAAGTAGCGTTCGCCCCACGGCTCGGTCTCGATGGGCGTCACGATCGGCACGCCCTCGCCCCGCACGCGAGCGTATTCGGCATCGATGTCATCCACCACGAAGACCACCAGCAGGCCCCGGCCGGCGCTGCCCGCGATGCGGTCCGGCTTGAAGCTGCCGAGGCCGGTGCGCAGGTAGATGACGTCGAAGCCGGCGTCGGGCCGGGTCAGGTTGACGAAACCGTCGGCCGACATCTTCTCGGTGAAGCCGAAGTGGTCGATGAGGAATTTCGCGGAGGCGGTCTCGTCGGGCACGTTCAGGGAGATCGCGGATGCGGTGACGTTCAAGGGTCCTCCTAGGTGGTGCCGGTAAACTCTGTACTAAGTACGCTGTACTTTGTACGGATATTCCCGACGGGATGCAAAGTGATGACCGTCACATGGATACGATCGGCGGCGGAGGTGACGCGAATGGCCGCGAAAGGCGGGGAACGCAGCAGCGCGGGAGACCCGGTGCGAACCCTGGAACTGCTCTGGCGCGAGCCCGGCGCCGGCGGGTCGGCGCGCGGGCCCAAACAACGCACCACCGTGGACGCCGTCGTCGCGGCCGCGCTCGGGATCGCCGATACCCAGGGGCTGGCCGCGCTCACCATGCGCTCGGTCGCCGCCGCGCTCGGCATCACGCCGATGGCCACCTACACCTATGTGCCGGGCAAGGCGGAACTGCTGGATCTCATGCTCGATACGGTCTACCAGCGCATGGAGCGCCACGATCTGAGTGGAATGGGCTGGCGGGAGCGGGTTTCCACGATCGCCGCCGAGAACCGCGCCATGCTCGCGGCGCACCCGTGGGTGGCGTACCTGCCCACCACGCGCCCGCCGCTGGGGCCGGGCGTGGCGGCGAAGTACGACCACGAACTGCGGGCCTTCGACGGCCTCGGTCTCGGCGACCTCGAAATGGACGCGGCGCTCACGTACGTGCTGGGGTTCGTGACCTCCACCGCGCAGCTCGCGATCGACGCCGCCGGGGCGGCCGCGGAAAGCGGGCAATCCGACCATGATTGGTGGGAGCGCGCGGCTCCGCTGCTGGCCCGGGTGTTCGACGCCGAGCGCTACCCCCTGGCGGCGCGGATCGGCGAGGCGGCCGGGCAGGCGCACGACAGTGCCTACAGCGCCGACCACGCCTACGAATTCGGTCTCGCCCGGGTGCTCGACGGGCTGGCGGGCCTGATCGAGCACCCCGAACACTGATCGAGAACCCCTGAGCGCGTCTGTCCCTTCCGCGAACCTGGCACAGACCGACCGGGACGACGGTCTCAATTTCGCCGCACGGAGCGGCGGGTGGCGGCAGAATTTCAGCTATGCCCCGATCGGCCCCGGCAATCGTTGCCGCCGAAACCTTCACCAGGGCAGCGCAGCCGGTGCTTCCCGTGGGGGAGGGACTGGTCCTGCGGCCGTGGCTACGGCGCGACGGCCCCGAGGTGTACGCGGCATTCCAGGATCCAGCTATCGCCCGCTGGCACGTGCGCACCGCCGACACCGTGGAGGAGGTCGGGGACTGGGTGGACTCGTGGGCCCGGTCGTGGAGCAGTGGCGCGGCGGCGAATTGGGCCGTGGCGGACAGCCGCAGCGGCCGGCTGATGGGCCGCGCCTCACTGCATCACATGGAGCTGTGGCACGGCGAGGCGGAGATCGCGTACTGGGTGATCCCGGCGGCCCGCGGTCGCGGCATCGCGCCGCGGGCGGTGGCGGCGCTGGTCGGCTGGGCCTTCGAGGTGGCGGGATTCCACCGCCTCGAATTACGTCATTCCGTGCACAACGCCCAATCCTGCCGGGTGGCTTGCAAATCCGGCTTCATCCTCGAGGGCATCAATCGCAGCGCGGGCCTGCACACCGACGGCTGGCACGATATGCACCTGCACGCCCGCATCCAGCCCGTCCGCCCCGCCGAACCCGGCCTCTCGTACGAGGCCGCCACCCAGCCGGTCTTCCGCCTGCGCCGCTAGGGCTTCCGGTCAGTGGTCGGTCTCGATGCGCAGCGCGGTGATGGTGCTGGCCAGGCCCTCGTACTGATTGGTGAGCAGCACGATCTCGATGAGCCGCTGTTCGTCGTAGTGCGCGGCCAGCGCCTGCCAGGTGGCGTCGTCGAGGTCGCGGGTGGCGACCAGTTGGTCGACGGCGGTGAGCAGGGCGCGTTCCTTGTCGATCCAGCCCGCGGCGGCGGGCCCCTCGCGCAGCCGGTCCAGAATCTCGGGAGTGACGCCCGCGCGCCGTCCCAGCCGGATGTGATGGTCGGTCTCGTATTCGCATTCGCGCAGGTGCGCGACGCGGAGAATGACCAGTTCGGATTCGTAGCGCCGCAGCTTGCCGCCGGGCATGAGCCGCCCCGAGAAGTGCAGCCAGCCGCGGAACAGGCCGCCGGTGCGGCCGAGCGTGCTGAACAGGTGGGCGTCGTCCGTCCCGGCGGCGCGGGAAAGCGCCTGCCAGACAACCCAGTTGACCGGTCCGAGCTCCCGCAGACGGCCGGGAGCGATGCGTGGCTTCGTCGACACCATGACTCCAGTCAACACCCTGTCTGGGCCACCCGCCAGACCATCGTGGTGCGGGCCGCGAGTCGGCGCTTCCGCACACCGGCCCGCGCACTGCGCCGACGGTGCAGGGCGGGCCCGGTCAGGACTCATTCGCGAACCGCTCGGGCGAGTCTGGTGAGTTCCAGGGCGCGGCGGGCGCGGGTGAGGACGTGGGCTCGGGAGCTGGCGAGGTGGGCGAGCAGGGTGCGCAGGGCGGCGTCGAGTTCGTCCGAGAGCAGGTGTTCGGCGATGGCGATGTGGTCGTCGGCCATGGCGGCGATGCGGCTCGGTGTGGGGATGTCCAGGGCGCGCACCGGGCGGACGCGGGCCTGGACCGCCGAGAGCGCGTCGGCCAGTGCGGCATTGCCCGCGGCGTGCAGCAGGACCGTGTGGAAACGCTCGTCCGCGGCGATGAGATCGGCGTCGGGTTCGGGCGGCTGGTCGCGCAGGTCACGCCAGAATTCGAGTTCCCGCCGGACCGCGGCCGAGTCGAGTCGCATGCCGCTGAGGGATGGGGGCGTGGCGGTGATGGATGGGGATGCGGTGGCCGATAAGGCGGTGGGGGCGGGCGTGATCGGTTCACCGGGGCCGGCCGCCGCGGCGTGCGGGGTGCCGGGGAAGCCGGTCGTCGTGGTTTGCAGCCGCTGAATTCCCCTGGCTTCCAGCACGATTCGGAGTTCGTAGAGATCGCCCAGGTCGTCTACGCGGGGGCGGTACGGGTACAGGCCGTCGGGGTGGCGTTCCAGCAGACCGTCGGACAGCAGCCGGGCCAGCGCCTCCCGGACGGGGGTCCGGGAGACGCCGTACGCCTCGGCGAGTCGTTCCTCGCCGAGCCGCTCGGTCGGCACCAGCACCCCGGCCGCGAGATCCTGTTGGAGCGCGCGGTAGACCCGCTCCGACAACGGAATGCGCCCCCTGCGCGCGTTCACGCCGCTGTCCGATCAGATCGCCATGGCCAGGCGCACCGCGGATTCCGCGCCCGCACCGCCCTCCCCGGAGGACGTGACGCGGCCCGAGCGCAGCACGTAGAACTGCTGCGCGGCTTGCAGCGCGAAACCGATGTGCTGTTCCACCAGTAGCACGCTCAGACCGCCGCGGGCGGTGAGATCGATGATGGTGCGCTCGATCTCGGCGACCACCGACGGCTGGATGCCCTCGGTCGGCTCGTCCAGGATCAGCAGCTTCGGTTCGGTGATGAGGGCGCGGGCGATGGCCAGTTGCTGGCGCTGACCGCCGGAGAGCAGGCCGGCCTTACGGGTCAACAGTTCCCGCAGCGCCGGGAACAGGTCCAGGGCTTCGGCGATGAGTTCCTTGCCCTTGGCCCGGCCGTCGGCCACCACCTGCAGGTTCTCCATTGTGGACAACTGTGGAAAACTCTGCTGCCCCTGCGGCACGTAGGCGATGCCGCGCTTGACCCGCCGCGACGGCGACATCTTGGTGATGTCCTCGCCACCGAAGCGGATCTTTCCGGACTTGGCGGGCAGCAGGCCGACCGCCGCGCGCAGCAGCGAGGTCTTGCCGGCCCCGTTGTGGCCCATGATGGCGGCCACGCCATTGTCCGGAACCGTCAGGGACACACCGTGAATCACTTCGGTCCGGCCGTAGCCGGTGTGTAGGTCAACGAGTTCCAGCATTCGTGGCCTCCTTCGCCTCGTCCGATTCCTGCTCCGCGCCGGCGGCGGTGTGCTCCCGGGCGGCGGTGTGTTCGGCGGCCTCGGCGGGCGGCAGCTCACCGGCCGCGGCGGTGCCGAGGTAGACCTCCTGCACCTTCGGATCGGCCTGCACCTGCTCCACCGTGCCCTCGCTGAGCACCCGGCCGCCCGCGAGCACGGTCACCGAACTGGCGAACGCGCGCATGAAGTCCATGTCGTGCTCGACCACGATGACCACCCGCTCACCGCCGATGCGGCGCAACAGGTTTCCGGTCTCCTCGCGTTCCTCGGCGCTCATGCCCGCCACCGGTTCGTCCAGTAGCAGCACCGACGCGTTCTGCACCAGCAGCATGCCGATCTCGAGCCACTGCTTCTGGCCGTGCGCGAGCACGCCGGCGGGCTTGTCGCGCAGCGCGGTGAGCCCGGTCGTCTCCAGCGCCTGCTCGATGGCGGGCAGCACCGACTTGCGCCGGCGCAGCATGGTGAGCGCCGACCGTCCCGCGCCCGCCGCGATATCGAGGTTCTGCAGCACGGTGAGCTGTTCGAACACGCTCGCGGTCTGGAAGGTGCGGCCGACGCCCAGGCGCGCGATCTGATGCACCTTGCGGCCGATGAGCTCGGCGCCGGTCTTCTGCGCCGAACCGGTCGCGGGGACCAGCCCGGTGATGGCGTCGATGAGGGTGGTCTTGCCCGCGCCGTTGGGTCCGATGAGGAACCGCAGGTCGCCCTGCAGGACGGTGAGGTCCACGTCGGAGACGGCTTTGAAGCCGTCGAAACTGACCGAGAGGCCGCGGATTTCGAGGTATTCGCTGTCCATGCCGGCGTTGCCGCCGGGCTTCGGTGCGGGTGTGGTCATCGGGCTTCCACCTTCTGCTCGGCGGCGGGCTCGGCTTCGGCATGCGGCTCGGTGTCGGCCGCGCTGTCGGCGGCGGGTGCGGGTTCGGCGGGCGCCGGGGCGGTGTCGGCGGCCCCGGCAGGTCGCCGCCGCTCCAGCAGCTGCTTGGCCATCGGCCCGAATCCGGCCAGCCCGGCCGGGATGAAACCGACCACCACGATGAACAGCGCGCCCTGGAAGTAGGTCCACGCCGAAGGGAAGTTCTCGGAGAAAGTGGTCTGCGCCCAGGCCACGCCGATCGCGCCCAGCACCGGACCGAGCAGGGTGGTGCGGCCGCCGATGGCGACGCCGATCAGGAACGCGATGGACGGGACCACGCCGATGTCGGCGGGGGAGATGATCCCGACGATCGGGGTGAACAGCGCGCCCGCGATACCCGCGAAGAACGCGGCCACCACATAGGCGATGATCTTGATATTGGCCGGGTCGTAGCCGAGGAATCGAACCCGCTCCTCCTGATCACGCACGGCGACGAGGAGTTCGCCGTACCGGCTGTGCATCAGCTGCCGCGCCACCGCCACCACCGCGAGCAGCGTGGCCGCCGCGATGAAGAACAGCATGCGCCGGTTCACCGGATCGTCGAGGCGGAAGCCGAAGAACGAGCGGAAGTCGCTCAAACCGGTGAACCCGCCGATGGTCTGCTGCCCGGTGAGCAGGATCGCCAGCGCCGCCGCCAGCGCCTGGCTCAGGATCGCGAAGTAGGCGCCCTTGACCCGGCGCTTGAAGACGCCGAAGCCGAGCACCGCCGCCAGCGCGGCCGGCAGCACCGCGATGGCCAGGATCGCCACCGGAGCGGACTCGAAAGGCCGCCAGTACGACGGCAGTTCGGGCACGCCGGCGATGACCATGAACTCCGGCACGTCCTCGTGCGCCTTGGCGGCGTCGGCCATCTGCAGGTGCATGGCCATGATGTACGCGCCGAGCCCGAAGAACACGCCCTGGCCGAGGGTGAGCATGCCGCCGCGGCCCCACGCCAGGCCGATGCCGACCGCGACGATGGCGAAACACAGGAACTTGGCGAGCAGGCTCAGCCGGAAATCGCTGAGCAGCGCGGGCGCGAGCCCGAACAGCACGATGGCGGCGATAGCGAAGCCGCCCAGGGCTTTCAGCGAAGAGTTGGCGCTCAGGCGCTGGATGGTTGTCATGCCAGACTCCTCGTCCGGACGGTGAACAGACCCTGCGGGCGGACCTGCAGGAAGATCACGACCACGATGAAGACGATCACCTTCGCGACCGTCGCCGTGGTCGAGTACTCGATGAACGAGTTCA
Source organism: Nocardia sp. NPDC005746 (assembly GCF_040630785.1). Classification (NCBI taxonomy): domain Bacteria; kingdom Bacillati; phylum Actinomycetota; class Actinomycetes; order Mycobacteriales; family Nocardiaceae; genus Nocardia; species Nocardia sp. NPDC005746. The sequence goes on along the minus strand of NZ_JBEXYE010000008.1, from coordinate 298,960 downwards.
GCAGTCCCATACCGAAGGCCGCGATCACGGTGCCCTTGATCTGTCCCAGGCCGCCGATCACGACCACCAGGAACGCGTCCACCAGATACGACTGCCCGATGGTGGGGCTGGTGGAGCCGATCAGGGTCAGGGCGACACCGGCCACGGCAGCCAGTCCCGACCCGATGAAGAAGGTGCTGACGTCGGTGAGACGTGAAGAGACGCCGGAGGTTTCGGCCAGACTGCGGTTCTGCACCACCGCCCGGATGCGCCGGCCCAGCGGGGTCGTCTTGAGCGCGGTGGCCAGCGCGATCACCGCCACCACGGCCAGCACCATGATGAAGATGCGGGTCTTGGGCACCACGGTGCCCGCGATCCCGATGCCGCCGGTCAGCCATTCGGGCGCGACCACGTTCTTGGCGGGGGCGCCGAAGATGTCGCGCACCGCCTGCTGCAGCACCAGCCCGACACCGAAGGTGACCAGCAGGGTGTCCAGCGGGCGGTCGTACATCCAGCGGATGAGCCCCATTTCCAGGGCGGCGCCCAGCAGACCGCCGACCAGGAAACCGGCGAACAATGACACGATCAGCGCCACACCGGTCGCCGAGACCAGTTGCTCCACAACATAAGTGGTGTAGCAACCGGCCATGATGAATTCGCCGTGCGCCATATTGATGACGCCCATCTGACCGAAGGTCAGTGACAGGCCCAGCGCGGCGAGCAGCAGGATCGAGCCCAGGCTCAGACCCGTGAACAGCTGTCCGACAGCGACGTCCATGTGAGATACCTCGTGAGTTCTATTGGTGGAGAACGCCGTACGGCTGGTGCGGCGCGCGGGGTGGCGCGCCGCACCAGCCGCCCCTCATCGGCGGCCGCCGGGAGTTACTTGAGGCCCTTGGCCCAGTCGTAGTTCTTCAGGTACGGGTCCGGCGCGATGGCCTTGCCCGAGTCCCACACGGTGTAGATGAGCCCGTCGGGGCGGATCTCGCCGATGCGGGCGGTCTTGGTGATGTGGTGGTTGGACCCGTCGATGGTGACGGTGCCCTCCGGGGCGTCGAAGCTGACGCCGTCGGCGGCCTTCTGAATGTCGGCCACCGCGAACGACTTCGCCTTCTCGACGGTGTTCTTCCACAGGAAGACCGAGGTGTAGGCGGCCTCCATCGGGTCGGAGGTGGGCTTGGCGGCGCCGAAGGCGGCCTTGTACGCGGAGACGAACGCCTTGTTCTGCGGGGTGTCGACGGTCTGGTAGTAGTTCCAGGCGGTCAGCTGGCCCGCGACGTTCTGCACGCCGACGCCGCCGACCTCTTCCTCGGCGATGGACACCGAGACCACCGGCATCTCGGCGGCTTTCAGGCCCGCGTTCGCGTACTCGCGGAAGAAGGCCACATTGGAGTCGCCGTTGAGGGTGTTGAACACCGCGCCCGCCTTGGCGCTGCGCACCTTGTTGACGATTGTGGAGAAATCGGTGGAGCCCAGCGGCGCGTAGTCCTCGCCCTTGATCTCGATGCCGTTGGCCTTGGCGTAGGCCTTGATCTCCCGGTTGGCGGTCTGCGGGAAGACGTAGTCCGAACCCACCAGGTAGAGGGAGGTGACGCCCTTCTGCTTCAGGTAGTCCAGCGCGGGGATGATCTGCTGGTTGGTGGTGGCGCCGGTGTAGAAGATGTTCTTCGAGTCCTCGAGGCCCTCGTACTGAACCGGGTAGTACAGCAGCGAGTTCAGCGATTCGAACTTGGGCTTCATGGCCTTGCGGGACGCGGAGGTCCAGCCGCCGAACACCGCGGCGACACAGTCGGAGCTGACCAGCTTCTCGGCCTTCTCGGCGAAGGTCTTCGGGTCCGACGCACCGTCCTCGAGCACCACCTCGACCTTCTTGCCGAGCACCCCGCCCGCCGCGTTGATCTGATCCACCGCCAGCTTGGTGGCATTGGCGACGGTGACCTCACTGATCGCCATGGTGCCGGTCAGCGAGTGCAGCGAACCGATCTTGATGGTGTCCTTCGAGGTGTCCACGCAGGACTTGGCATTGGATCCGGACGCGGTGTCGCTGTCGCGCGACCCGCAACCGGCGACCATGACGGCGGACAGCGCCAGCGCGGTCGGAATGGTGATCGCCTTCATCAGGCGGGAAGCCCTGTCCCGGCGGGAAGAGTCGTGCATCGGCGCATCCTTCGGTTCGCTTACGTATACAGCGGCTGTATTCGTGGAACGAAAGGTAAACGGGAGTTGTTGCGCCGGAATGACTCTCGATGAATGTCGGATTTCCTGTGTTGCCCGCTGATGAATTTCTGCTCACCGCAGTAGCTTTGCGATCGTGCGACGGCGGCATCGTTGCAGGTCAACAGGTACGAAACAGGCGAAAGCCGGTACCAGCGGAAGCTGGCACCGGCTCGAAAGCGATGGTGAGGTGGGGTTTACGGCTCGCAGCGGTCAGTAGCAGTACACCAGGTTGGTGTTCCGGTTGACGGAGTAGCGCGGCCTGGTGCTGCTCGGCGTCCCGGAGCCGCTGATCCCGCCGATCATCGCGCCGAGCAGGATCCCGGCGGGTATCGCCATGAACCCGAAACCGAGGCTGATGACGGTGACCACGAGACCGAAGATGCCCCCGATGAGCGCGCCGGTCGCCGCGTTGGCGCTGCCGGTTTGGGCGGTGCCCTCCGCGACGGCGGTGGCGGTCGGGTGTGCGACCAGTGCGGCGCCGTCGTCAGCGATGCTGGGGTTCAGCGAGAGCACCTGATCGGTGCCGTCGATGGTCACCGAGAGCGGCATCGTGGAAGTGACGATGCCGTTTCCGTCGAGGATGTTCACCGCGGTGTCGGTGAGCTGGAACGTGCCCCCGGTCAGGGTGGTGGTGACGGTCTTGTCCGCATCCGAGCGAACAATGGAGAAGCCCACGTCGTTCGCGTCCTGCGCGGCATGCTGGACGGAATGCACCGTGGCCGGATCGAAGGTCGGCGCGCCGTAGGACGTGCCCCCCGTAATCGCCAGCGCGGCAATGGTGAGACCGGCCGTCGCGATAACCTGCTTGATATTCACGTCATCATGTTCGTACGGAATTCCGCGGGTATTGCCCGCCCGGATAGGTTATCGAATCCGTCACTGAATGATGTACGGGGAGATGGAACTTCGGTGTTCGCTGATGTCCAGGGATTTTCCGAGGGGTGGGAAGGCGCGTTGGGGGCAGTTGGAGCGTTCGCAGACCCGGCAGCCGGCGCCGATCGGAGTTGCTTTGGGCTCGTTGAGGTCCAGGCCGTCGGCGTAGACGGTGCGGCCGGCGTGACGGAGTTCGCAGCCGAGGCCGATAGCGAAAGTCTTGCTGGGCTCGCCGTAGCGGGTGGCGCGGCGTTCCACGGTGCGAGCCACCCAGAGGTATTTGCGGCCGTCGGGCATCTGGGCGATCTGGGTCATGATCTTCGCGGGGTAGGCGAAGGTCTCGTAGACGTTCCACAGGGGGCAGGTGCCGCCGCTGGAGGAGAAGTGGAAGCCGGTCGCGGACTGGCGTTTCGACATATTGCCGGCGCGGTCCACGCGGACGAAGGAGAACGGGACGCCGCGGAGTTTGGGGCGCTGCAGGGTGGACAGGCGGTGGCAGATGGTCTCGTAGCTCTGCGTGAAGAAGGCCGACAGGCGTTCGATGTCGTAGCGGAAGTCCTCGGCCACCTCGTGGAAATGGGTGTACGGCAGGACGGTCGCGGCCGCGAAATAGTTGGCCAGGCCCAATTTCGCCAGCACGATCGACTCCTCGCTGGAGAAATTGCCCTCGGCCACCAGCTTTTCGATGAGGTCGCCGCATTCCAGGTACGCGAGTTCGGCGGCGAGTTTGAAGACGCGTTGACCACCGGAGAGGTGGGGGGCGATTTCGAGGCGGCGGGCGACGGGGTCGAAGCGGTGCAGGACGCCGTCGCCGAGGTCGATGCGTTCGACGATCTGGACACCGTGGGCGTCGGAGAGGCGGCGCGGGATCTCACGTTTCAGGTCGCCGCCGTGGAAACGCATGCGATGCGTGAGTTCCTCGGCGGCGGTGTCCAATTCGTGAATGTAGTTCTGGCGCTGATAGAAGTAGTCGCGGACTTCCTCGTGCGGTTTCGAGATGGCGGCCGAACCGCTGCCGTCGGCGAACCGGTCCTCGGTGGCCGCGGCCAGCTGGGCGGTGGTGTTCCGATAGCGGCGGTGCATGTTCACCATCGCGCGCGCCAAACCCGGATGCGCGGACACCATTTCGGCGATCTCCTGCGCGTCGGCCTCCACCCCGAGTTCCTGATCCATCACGACCTCCTGGAGTTCGGCGATGAGCCGGGTGTCGTCCTGGGAGGAGAAGAAGCCGGCGTCGACGCCGAAGACTTCGCTGATGCGCAGCAATACCGGTACGGTGAGCGGGCGCACGTCGTGTTCGATCTGATTGAGATAGCTAGCCGAGATCTCGAGCTTCTTGGCCAGCGAGACCTGACTCAAACCGCGCTCGGTGCGCAGCTGCCGCAGCCGCGCTCCGACGTAAGTCTTGGCCATGCGCCCAGTTTATTGGCGAATTCACATCCCTGCCAATCGCAGGATTAACAGACCCGCTGAGCAATGCATCACACCGATGTCGGTGGCCCGGGATACCGTCGGGAAATGCTCTTGTCCGAAGTGGTCGAAGCATCAGCCGCCGTACGGGCGACATCGTCGCGCAAGAACAAGATCAATATCTTCGCCGAGCTGCTGAAACGGGCCGAGGCGGGGGAGTTGGCACAGGTCGTGGCGTGGCTGTCCGGCGAGCTGACCCAAGGTCGGATCGGCACCGGATGGCGAACGCTGACCGGGCTCGAGGTGGAGTCCGGGACCGTCCCCACCCTGGCCGTGGACACCGTGGACAACTTCTTCGAGCAGCTTTCCGGGGTGAGCGGCTCCGGGTCGGCCGCCCGGCGGCAGGAGCTGCTGGCCACCCTGTTCGGGGCCGCCACCCGCGACGAGCACGACTTCCTGATCCGCCTGCTCACCGGGGAGATGCGGCAGGGGGCGCTGACCGCCATCGTCGCCGAAGCCGTGGCCGTCGCCTTCGATGTGCCGATCGCCGCGGTGCGGCGGGCGCACATGCTGTCCGGGCAGCTGCCGGTCACCGCGGTCGCGGCCCGCACCGGCGGGGCGGCGGCCCTGGAGGCGTTCCGGCTCCAGGTGGGGCGGGCCATCCAGCCCATGCTGGCCTCGCCCGGCGCCAGCCTCGAGGAGGCGGTGGCCGAATTCGACGGGCAGGTCAGCGTCGAGCACAAGATGGACGGCGCGCGCATCCAGGTGCACCGCGACGGCGACCAGGTGTGGGTATTCACCCGGACCCTGCGCGAGATCACCGCGAGCGTTCCCGAATTGGTGGAACTGGTGCGGAAATTGGACTGCACCAGTGTCGTGCTCGACGGAGAAACCCTGGCGCTCAACGATTCCGGGCGGCCGCGGCCGTTCCAGGAGACCATGAGCCGCTTCGGTGCGACCGTCGCGCAGGAACTGCTGCTGCACCCGTATTTCTTCGACTGCCTGCATCTGAACGGGGAGGATCTGCTCGACGCGCCGTTGCGGGATCGCCGCCGGGCGCTCACGGAGGTGGCCGGGGGTCTCGGCATCCCGGCGCTCATCGCCCCCGATCCCGAACGCGCCGCCGAGTATTTCGACGGTGCGCTCGCCGCGGGGCACGAAGGCATCATGATCAAATCCCTCGACGCGCCGTATGCGGCGGGCCGTCGCGGGCGGGCCTGGCAGAAGATCAAGCCCACCCACACTCTCGACCTGATCGTGCTGGGCGCGGAATGGGGCTACGGCCGCCGCACCGGTTATCTGTCGAATCTCCATCTGGGCGCGCGGGATCCGCGGGGCGGGCCGCCGATCATGGTCGGCAAGACGTTCAAGGGCCTCACCGATGCCCTGCTGCAATGGCAGACCAGTGAATTCCCCCGTCACGAACGCGATCGCGACGCGAATACGGTCTATCTCCATCCGGAACTGGTGGTCGAGATCGCGTTGGACGGAGTGCAGACCAGCCCCCGCTATTCCGGCGGAGTCGCCCTCCGCTTCGCCCGGGTCGTTCGTTATCGCCCCGACAAGGACCCCCACCAGGCCGACACCATCGACACCATTCGGGCCCTGCTACCCGGGGCGAAATAGCTGGTTTTCCCCGAGGATCCCGAGCGCCGGTCCTCTCACAGGGGATTCACAGCTGAAACCTGGGTCGCTCCGAGATTCGTATCGCACGATTCGATGGTCGAGCTTCGGCGGACGGTTGTCAGGTGACGGGTCGTCGCAGGAACTGCCACCGCATCTCCCACGCGGAATTCCCTGCACGCCCCGTGCCATCCGCCGGCTCGACGGTGGATTGCGCATGGTCCACCTGTGTGGCCGGTGGTGCCCCGCCCCCTCGCCGGGCACCGCCGGCCGCGGTCATCTCTCGCGGCGGTCAGGATTCGTAGTCGTGGGTGCCGGTGAGGTTCGGCAGCCGGCGGCGGCCCGCCGCGAGTTCGCCCGCGAGATCCTCATAGGCGATGGCCAATTCGGTGAGCCGCTGGGCGGCGTCCAGCATGGCGGCGTCGGGCGACATGGCGAGGGACAGGTAGGCCAGCGCGGAGAACTGGGCCAGCCGGTCCACCACGGTGCCGACGGTCTCGGTGTGCAGGTGCGCGTCGCGGGCGGCCTTGGGCATCTCGGCCGCCACCCAACAGTCGATGTCGTGCACCAGCCGGGCCCGGTCGTGGTCGATGCGGTTGGTGCCATCGGCGGAGGTGAGCCGCCGCTCGTGCAGGTCCGCGAGTAATCCGGCGCAGCGCAGTACCGGATGATCGTCGGGGGGCAGGCCGCGACAGGCCTGCAGCAGGAGGTGTTTCGGCGGGAGCGAATGCACGGCCGACATCCTGCCCCTCGAATGTCTCCGAACGGCAACGACATTCGGTGCCACATTGCCGTCCAGGGGTTGCATCCGGTGCCGTGACGTGCCGTGATGGTGGGGTGATCGTCACCGTGACCATGAACCCCGCCTACGACATGACCTACCGGGTGGAGCATTTCGAGCGTGGTCGCGCGCATCGGGTGCATTCGGTGGACCAGCGGCTGGGCGGGCGTGGCATCAATGTCACGCGGGTGCTCAACCAGCTCGGCAAGTACGCCCGCGCCACCGGGTTCTCGGATCACTCCTTCGCGGCCGCGGCGGAACTCGAGATGCCGGTGGACTTCGTGCACGCGCTGCCGTGGGTGCGGCGCACCGTGGTGATCAGCGAGTCCGATGACGGCACCGCGACCGCGCTGTGGGAGCCGGGGCCGCGGATCACCGAGCCGCGCGCGGTGGATCAGTTGCGGGTGCGGGTGGCGGGGCTGCTGTCGGACATGAGCGGGCTGGTCATCTCCGGGTCGCTGCCGGGCGGGGTGAGCGCGGGGCTACCCGCCGAGCTGGCCCGCACCGCGATCGCCCGGGGTGTGCCGACGGTCTGCGATTGTGACGGTCAGACACTGGAATTGGCGGCGCGGGTGCCGGGTATCGTGCTCACCCCCAATGTCGAGGAGCTGGAACGGCTGACCGGCCGCCCGGCGGCCACCATTCCGGAGATCCTGGCGGCCGTGGATCCACTGATCGCGGACGGTGTGGGCGCGGTGGTGGTGACCCGCGGCGGCGATGGCATGGTGGCGGTGACCCCGACCAGGGCCTGGACGGCCGCGCTGCCGAAGCCGCTGGCGGGCAACCCCACCGGGGCGGGGGACGCGGCGGTGGCGGCCATCATCGCGGCGTTGGCCGCCGAGGCCGCCGCCGATTGGCCGGTACTGCTCGCCGACGCGGTCGCCACCTCCGCCGCGGCGGTGGTGATCCCGGTCGCGGGCGAGATCGACCGGGTGCTGCGGGACCGCCTGCTGCCCACCGTGCGGGTGCGGGAACTGGAGACGGTCGCGGTCCGGTCGTAGACCGCACCGGCACGGGCTGTCGACTCCGAGCGCCCGGCCGTAGTCCGCGCCGGGGCCGAGAACAGACAGACCGCGACGTGCCGACCGTGGGCCGCGAGGAGCACACAGGGAGAAACAGACCCGGCGGCGTGGTGGCCCGATCGGGCGATGACTCGGGGTTACGTTGGGGGAGTGTCGGACCTGGAGACTCAACCCGATCGAGGGTCGGGTGTCGGGAATGGATATCGCATGCCGCGGGTGGTGCGCGCGGCGCAGGTGCTCGCCGTGGGTATGGGCGTGCTGGGCGTGATGTGCGTGGCGGCCTCGGGCTGGTTGATGGGTTCGAAGGCGGCCATCGTGACCGGGGTGCCGTTCGTCCCGGCACTGCTGCTCGGGCTGGTGGGGTTGACCTTCCATTCCGAGGGCCAGGCGATCCGGGTCGGCGCGATTCTGGTGGCGGTCCTGAACATGTTCTGGACGGTGCCGTCGATCCTGGACGGTCGGCCGCCGGGTCCGCTGGGTCCGCTGGTGTCGTTGGCGGTGATCGTGCTGCTGTTCCGCCGCGAGGCGCGGGACTGGTTCGAGCCGTCGAGCTTCTGGTGAGCGATCCGGCCGCACCGTAACAAGTCGGTCATCTCGTCCGTTCATTCGCAATCCGCCCGCAATTGCGGGCACCTACCGTGGCCCTATGAGTTCGGAAGTGGCCGCGGGGACGGGCATTCACATCAGCGGGCTGAGCAAGACCTTCCGGTCCGGACGGCGGACGGTGGCCGCCCTGGACGCGGTGGATCTGCACACCGAACAGGGCGCGTTCCTGTCATTGCTGGGGCCCTCGGGCTGCGGCAAGTCGACGATCCTGCGGATTCTCGCGGATCTGGAGTCGCCGTCGGCGGGGACGGCGCGGATCAATGGCGAGACCCCGGCCGAGCTGCGGCGGCGGCATCAATTCGGGATCGCGTTCCAGGATTCGGCGCTGTTGCCGTGGCGCAGTGTGGAATCCAATATCAAGCTGCCGTTGCAGGTGGCGGGCCTGCCGGTGGACCGGGAGCTGATCGCGGACCTGATCGCGCTGGTCGGGCTGGAGGGCTTCGAGAAGAGCAAGCCCGCGCAGCTGTCCGGCGGTATGCGGCAACGGGTTTCGATCGCTCGCGCTCTGGTGGTGAAGCCGACCATCCTGCTGCTCGACGAACCGTTCGGCGCGCTCGACGACATGACCCGGCAGCGGCTGAACCTGGAACTGCTGCGCATCTGGACCGAGAAGCCCGCCACCACCCTGATGGTCACGCACGGCATCGCCGAGGCCGTCTTCCTCTCCGACGTGGTGGCGGTGATGAGTCCGCGGCCGGGCCGGGTGGTGGAGATCGTCGAGATCGATCTGCCGCGGCCGCGCACCCCGGAGATGATGCGGACCCCCGAATTCCACAAGCTGCACGACTATCTGTCGGAGCTGCTGTTCGGGCGCAGCGGGCACGGAGGGGTGGCGACGGAATGAACCGCCTGTCCCGAATCGGCGGCGCGGCGGGCATTCTCGCGCTGCTCCTGCTGTGGACCCTGCTGGCCGAGCTGCGCGTCGCGGGCGGCACGGTGCCCAGCCCGTGGACGGTGCTGCACACCATGTACACCGACGGCTGGGCGCTCTACGGGCCGAACTTCCGGATCACCGCGTGGGGCGCGCTGCAGGGCTTCGCGTGGGGGAACGGGCTGGCCATCGCGCTGGCGGTGCTGGTGGTGCTGATCCCGCCGATCGAAATGCTGGTCACCCAGCTGGCCATCCTCAGCTACTGCACGCCGCTGCTGGCGCTGGGGCCGATCATCCTGGTGGTGTTCGGCGGCCGCACGCCCACGGTGTTCCTGGCCGCCATGTACTGCTTCTTCACCACCATGGTCGGGACGGTGTCGGGGCTGCGTTCGGCCGATCCCACCGGACTGGACCTGGTGCGCGCCTATGGTGGCGGACGCTGGCAGCGACTGTGGCGGGTGCAGCTGGTCGCGGCGCTGCCGAACACCCTGGCGGCCTTGAAGATCGCCGCGCCGTCCGCGGTGCTGGGCGCGATCATCGGCGAGTACCTGGGCGGCGTGGACAGCGGTATCGGGGTCGCGCTGACCGCCGCGCAGACCGCCTACAACGTGCCGCGCACCTGGGGCATGGCGCTGGCCGCGGCCGCGCTGGCCGGGCTCGGCTACGCGATCGTGGCGCTGGTGGCCCGGATCGCGGTGCCGTGGACTCGGGCGGAGGCGTGATGCGGAGGGCGACCGGAGGCGTGATGAGAACCCTGAACGTGCTGCGGCCGATCGGCAGATTCCTATTGCCGCTGCTGGTTTCGCTGATCCTGCTGGTGGCGCTGTGGTACGGCTTCCTGAAGCTGTATCCGCAGGTCGGGCTGGTCGGCAAGAGTCCGGGCGAGGTGTGGCGGTACCTGGTCACCGGGCCCACCTCCGAGTCCGCCCGCAAGGTCATCTTCGGCGAACTGCGGATCACGCTGCGGGACGCGGCGATCGGGTTCGGTTCCGGGATGGGTGCGGCGCTGCTGGTGGCCGCGGTGTTCGTGGGCGTCCCGGCGGTGGCGCAGGCGTTCATGCCGGTGGCCATGCTGCTGCGGTCGGTGCCGCTGGTCGCGATCACCCCGATCATCGTGCTGGTGTTCGGCCGCGGGCTGCTGGGCGTGACCGCCATGGCGGCGATCGTGGTGTTCTTCCCGGCGCTGGTGATGATCATGACCGGCTTGCGGTCCGCGCCCCGGCAGGCCACCGAACTCGTGGTCGCCTACGGGGGCTCGCATTGGACGGCCCTGCGCATGGTGGCGCTGCCCGCCGCGCTGCCGTCGGTGTTCGCGGCGGCGCGAATCTCGGTGCCGGGCGCGCTCATCGGGGCACTGCTCGGCGAATGGCTGGGTAGCGGAACAGGTTTGGGCGCGGGCCTGATCCGCGCGATTCCCACGTTCCAGTACAACCGGTTGTGGGCCTCGATCGCGCTGGTCACGGTGGTGTCGGTGGTGGCCTACGCGGTGGTCGGCGTATTGGAGAACCTGGTGCTGGCGCGGTTCTCGCCGCGCAACGGACGAGATTGAGCACACGAGTTAACGCGGCGCATACAAATACGTTGGTCAAAGCAAAAAATCGGAAATCGAAACCGCCTACATTCGCCGCATGAGTGGTTTGTTCCGGCCGGTTCCGGCCGCGCAGTTGTCCATGGGCCGTCGTTCCTTCTTCCGCTACGCCGGGCTGGCCGGTGCGGCGGTGAGCGCGGCCGGGGTGCTCGCCGCCTGCGGAAAGGACTCGTCGGGCGGCGGGAACGGCAGTGTCGCCGACGGTTCCAAGTTCGGGACCGTGGCGGTGCAGTTGTCCTGGCTGAAGAACATCGAATTCGCGGGGGAGTATTTCGCCGATTCCAAGGGCTATTACAAGGACGCCGGATTCGGTTCGGTGAATCTGATCGCGGGCGGCGCGGCCAGCACCTCGGTGGAGGCCGGGCTCGGCACCGGCAAGATCTGGATCGGCATGTCCGCGCCGCAGACCACCGCGCCCGCCATTCTGGAAGGTCTGCCCGCCAAGATCGTCGGCACCACGTATCAGAAGAACCCCTTCTGCATCGTGAGCGCCGCGAACAAGCCGATCCGCAGCCCGCAGGACATGAAGGGTCGCAAGATCGGGGTGCAGGACACCAATCAGCTCATCTTCAACGCGCTGCTCGCCGCCAACAACATGTCACCCGGCGACGTCACGGTGGTGCCCGCGCAATACGATCCGACGCCGCTGGCCAACGGCGAGGTGGACGGCTGGGTCAGCTACGCCACCAACGAGCCGATCACCCTGGCGTCCAAGGGATTCCAGAATGTCAACTTCCTGTTCGCCGACTTCGGGCTGCCGCTGGTCGCGGAGACGCTCACCGTGCACCAGAAGACCATCGACACCGAGCGCGACAAGCTCAAGGCGTTCCTGATGGCGGAGGTGAAGGGCTGGAAGGACGCCGTCGCCAATCCGAGCGAGGCGGCGCGCCTGGCCGTCGAGGTGTACGGCAAGGACCAGCGCCTGGAATTGAAGGAACAGTCACTGGAGGCGATGGCGCAGAACGATCTCGTGGTCTCCGCGAACACCAAGGCCAACGGCCTGTTCACCATGACCGACGAGCTCATCGCGCAGAACATCGCGGCGCTCGGCAAGTCGAAGATCGACATCAAGGCCGACCAGCTGTTCGACCTGTCGGTGCTGAAGGAGACGTTCGCCGAGCACCCGGAACTGAAGCAGTAGAACGGGATCGGGGGGTCAGCGGGCCAGTTGCACGTGCCGCCGGCCCCCACCCGGCGAGGTGGACAGCGGCTCCGCCGACCTGCCGTTGCGCACCGCCAGCAGTTCCGCGGCGATCGAGACGGCGGTCTCGGCCGGGGTGCGCGCCCCCACGTCCAGGCCCGCCGGGGAGTGCAGGCGGGACAGGGTCTCGTCGCTGAAACCGCCCGCCTGCAGGGCCTCCAGCCGATGCGCATGCGACGCCGAGGTACCCAGGGCAGCCAGATACCCCAGCTCGGGTAGTCGCAAAGCGACGGTGAGCAAAGGGATTTCGAACTTCGGATCATGCGAGAGCACCACCATGGCGGTGTCGCGATCGATCTCACCGGCCGAGGCCAGGGTGTTGAGATAGCGGTGCGGCCAGTCGACCACCACCTCGCAGCCGGGATAGGCGGTCGAGTTGGCGAAGGTCGGGCGGGCGTCGACGATGGTGATCCGGTAGCCGAGCAGCCGGGCCTGGGTGGCCAGCGCGCTCGCGAAGGCATTGGCCCCCACCAGGATCAGATGAGGCGGGCGGGCGAACGAGGACACGAAGACGTCGGAGTCGGGGAGCGAGACCAGCTCGGTGCCGTGCTTGCGGTCGGTGATGAGGTGCTGCCCGATCACATCCGGATCGGAGTGCCAGACCACGGTGAACAGGGTGACCTGACGCTGCGCCTCGATATCCGCCGCGATATCCGGGAATTCCGGAAAGTGCCTGCGCGAGAACGGTTCCGTGAAGACGTCGAGGGTGCCGACGCAGTCCATCTGGGCGTCCAGGCCGCTGCCCGGACCGAACCGCTGCAACCCGCGCCGGCCGGTGCGCGCCGATTCCGCGGCAGCCTCGTACGCGGCGGCCTCGGCGCAGCCCGCCGAGATGGATCCGAAGGCCCGGCCGTCGGCGTCCACCACCATGGCCGAACCGATCGGCACCGGCGTCGCGCCCTGTGCCCGAACGAGAGTGGCCAACCCTCCGGTCCGCCCGCTGTGCCATACCCGAAGAAGGTCGTCGATGATTTCCCGCATCACATGCTCCCGCTCACAGTGCGCTGCCCGCCGGATAATCCCGATCGATCCCCGTAGCGAGGTCATCGCACGTGACGCACACCATATCCGCTCGTTCTCGTAAATAAGTGCCCGCCCCCGAATTTCCCTCCGCGCTCGCGCGGACCCCCGCCCAGTGCGCGCGCCCCAGCACCACCGGATGACCCGGGACCGACCCGAAGAACGCTCGCGCCACCCGGCTCTCGCTCGCCCGCGCCGCCGCGATCACCCGCGCCACCACCTCGGGGCCGACGTCCGGCGTGTCCACCGGCATGATCGCCACGAACTCGGCGGGGGAGCGGGCTGCGCCGACATCCGCATTCCCCGGCAGGGTATTCCCTGCCGCGACAGTCTGCGACGCAACTGTTGAATCCGCGGGATGACCTGCTGGCTCCGTGGATTCACCGGTCCCGGTGAAGCGCGTGGTGATCCCGGGCGCGGCTGCCGCCGCCAGGCCCGCGCGGGTAGACGCGCTCAGCCCGAGGTCCCAGTCCTCGGCCCAAATGGGTTGCACGCCTTCGGGTATCGCTATGCCCGAAGTTTGCGACACCAGCCAGCCGCCGTTTGCGGCTCGATACGCGGGCCCGGTCGCGCCCAGCACCACGACGACCCGGTCGCAGCCGCCGTCCCGCAGTGCCCGCACCGCCCCGCGCAGCCACGCGCCACCCTCGGCCAGCACTTTCGGCATGCCATATCGCCGACCGGCACCGGCCGCGAGCAGAATTCCATCGCAGCGTTCGGGACTCACGCGAGCAGGGTAATCCGGCCCGCGCAGGTTCGCTGGCCAAGCGACCGGAAGGGTAGCCCGACCGGCCCGCCGCACATCGGACCAGATGGGACGGTGCGGGCCGCACCGATGAGCCGCGCGGTCACGAGCCGAGCGCGGTCAGCGTCTGCTGGACCTTCAGCAGGCGGGCGGGGTCGATGCCCTCGCAGAGCGTGCGGGCCTTCTCCAGATAGACCTGCGCCAGGGCCGGGTTGTCGGCGCGGCGTTCGAGCTCGCCGAGCGCCCACCACGCGGCCGCCTCACCGCCCGCGTCGGACATGCCGCGGGTGAGAGCGCGCGACTCCTCGTATTTGATGCGGGCGGCGTCGAATTCGCCGCGGTTGCGGTGGATGTGGCCGAAACCGCGCAGGGTGTCGATCTGGAGCAGGGTGTCCGGGATCTCCTTGCTGATCCGGTACGCCTCCTCGAACAGCGTCCAGGCTTCGTCCAGATCGCCGCGCAGACCCGCGATCCCGCCCAGTCCCCACACCGACCAGCCCTCGCAGTAGCCGTCCCCGATCCGCCGGGCGATGGCGTGCGCCCGGTGGTAGTACTCGTCGCCCGCGGCGTATCGCTCGCTGAGCCGCTCGATATGGCCGAGCTCGCGCAGGGCGTCGCACTCCAGGTGCAGGTCACCGAGCGAATGCGCGATGCGCAGGACCTGCCGGACCGCGTCGCGGGCGGCATCGCGGCGATCCTGGTGCCGCAGCGCGGCGGCATGCCAGAGCAGGGCGCGGGCGGTGCGGGCATGATCGCCGATGTCCTCGGCCAGCCGCCGGGCGTGCTCGAAACAAACTGCTGCCCTGGAGTATTCGCGCACCGTCTTGAGCAGGTGGCCGAGGCCGTACCAGGCGTCGCATTCCGCGGTCCGGTCGCCGATGGCGTGATTGATCGAGGTGGCGAGCTCGAACATGCTGCGGCTCTCGGTCAGATAGCCCAGGGTGGCGAGCTGCCCGGCCAGCAGATCGGCGAACCGCGCGGTGTCCGAGGTGCGTTCGGCGGTGCGGGCGCACGCCAGCATCGTGCCCAGCCGCTCCTCGAACCACAGCCGGGCCTGCATGACGGCCATGTTCGGATTCCGGAAGTCACGCCCGGCGTGCGGATGCACGGTATCGAAGGGACGCGGTTTTCCGATGCCGCTCGCCGTCTCCAGATAGTGCCCGAGCAGGCGGCCCAGCGCGGCCCCGTGCTCGCCGGGCAGGCTCTCCGCGTCGGCCCGGCAGCGGGCGTAGAGGTGCAGCAGATTGTGCATCCGATACCGCTGATGACCCGGACGGCTGGCGAGCTGATCGATCATCCCGTCCTCGAAGACTCGCTGTAGCAGGCGTTTCGCGGCCGAGTCCTCGGCCTGCGCCATGGCCGCGAAATCATCGGAGGACACCGTCGAACTCGGGAACCAGCCGAGCAGGCGCACCGCGCGCCGCGCCTCCTCGTCGCGGAGCCGGGCGTACGAGAGGGCGAAGGCGTCGCGCATGGACTCGTCCTCGGCGGAGAACTTGTCGAGGATCAGTTCCGCCGGGCACATACCCACGCTCGGCCCGGTCGCGGGCAGCGTCACCAGGGTGCTCAGGGCGTCGAGGTCGTCACGCAGGTCCGCCAATAGTCCGGGCCGGCGGCTGATCCGGCCCGCCACCAAGCGGATCGGCAGCGGCAGCCCGCCCGCCACCTCCACGATCCGGCGGGCCGCCGCGGAGTCGTAGCCCGCGCCCAGATTGCCCAGCGTGGCCAGCATCTCCTCGGCCTCGTCCGGGCCCAGCGGCTCCAGCTCCAGCTGATTGACCCGCACCATGCCGGTCAGCGGCCGCCGACTGGTGATCACCACGAAGCAGCTGGGCGACTGCGGCAGCAGCGGCCGGATCTGCTTGCTCTCCAACACATCGTCGAACACCACGAGCAGCCGCCGCCCCGCGGTCTCCCGCCGCCACAGCTGCGCCAACCGGCCCTGATCGGCCCGCAGTGGCGGCCGCACCCCCAGCTGACTCAGGCCCGCCGCCAGCAGGCGGGACGCGCTGTTCGCGCCCGCCTCCCGATCGTGACTGCGCATCCCCAGCCACACCGCGCCGTCCGGAAAGCGGTCCGCGAACTTGGCGACCAGCTGCCGGGTGAAGGCGGTCTTGCCCACCCCGGCGACACCCGTGATCAACTGCGCGCGGGAGTCGCCCAGGAAGTGCAGGTCCACCCGGCGGCGCATCTCCTCCATAGGATGGCGGCGGCCGATGAAGGTCGTCGAATCCGCCGTCGGCACGTACAACTGCCCGGCCCCGGTCCGGTTGAGCCCCAGGCGTTCCCGCGTGGCCTGATAGGCGCGGCGATCGTCCGGCGACAGGTGCGCCAGATCCTCGACGTCGACCAGCCGATCCCAGGTGGTGTGGTACACCAGCGCGAGCAACTCCAGCGTGTGCAGCGCGGGCGCCCGATAGCCGTACCCCTCCGGTGTGCGGGCGGGCCACTTCTCGATCTCGCACAGACGGCTGTTCTTCATCCGCGGCTCCCGATGGCCGTCCGGATCCACCAGGGGAGCGAGCTGATTGAACCGCTCCGCGGCCTGCCGCTGATTGAGGCCGTTGGCCTTGCGCCACGCCGTCCGCGGCCGCAGCCCCCGCCGCATCAGCTCGACGGCCAGCGGCTCCACCAAGGTCTGCTCGCTCAGACCGAGCGCCCGCAGCGAACGGCCGAGCCGGGCGATCTCCTGCGAGGAAGCGGCGGTCGAGTCCATCGGGGCACCTCCTCGCCCGCCATCGCCCGGCAATCGGTGCACCGGGCGTATTCGCTTGGCGGACAGCTGTATTCGCTCTCGACGGTAGCGAAGAAATCCGGCGCCGGGCGGGAAACTTCCGGGCCGGGGCCCGCGCTCGGCGCAGGTCGGAGCCGGTTCGGGCCGGGAAGAAACGGCGGGACATCGCGGTACGGGGACGGCGGCTCGCGGACGGTCCAATGGAAGCGTCGGGCAATGCCGGGACGGGGCGGGTCCGAGTGGAACGGAGGATCGGGATGGCCGTATGGGAGAACGAGTGGCTGATCACCTCGGACGTCGCTCACGAGGTGGCGTTCCGGGTGGATGTGCCCGAGCGGGGACGGGGCCGGTGGGTGCTCTCGTACCTGCCCACGACGCGGCGGCTGACCAGGGAACGAGCCCTGGCGGGTGTCCGGCTCGCAGAGTTGATTCTGCTCGGATTGCCCGGGCCCACAGGGGAATTCGACACGGAAGCCGCGACCCTGCACGCCGCGCTGATCGGGCTCGGCCTCACCGAGGCCATGTGCCTGCTCGCCCTGCGTGACACCGGCGGTGACGTGGAGGCGGAGCCGTGTGAGGAGGCCGAAACGCGGACGCGGCGGCCGATCGCGCGATGCCGCCCCTGGTCCCCGGGGTCCCGAGAGGCGGCGACCGGTGTCCGGAATCGGCCGGGGCGGGAGGCAATCCGATGATCATCCATATCGGCGGGCTCGGCATGTACGTGCCGTTCCCGCGCCGGATCCATGCCGGGTGGTTCGCCATCGGCTGCGCCGCGGTGCTGGCGTTCGCCGTCACGGTCATGCTCGTGGTGGCGACCAGTTGTGGGACCCGGGTCTCCACCGAGCCCGGCCCGCCGCCCACCCCGCCGCCCGTGGCGCTCGTCGAGCCGTCGACGGGCTGAGGGGTGCCCGCCGCAAACACGAGGCCCCGCACCGGATTCGGTGCGGGGCCTCGCGGATTGCCGGGTGGGGCGGCGGTCAGAACAGGGCCAGGGCGGCGATCAGGCCGGACAGGGCGACGGTCTGCAGGGCGACCCGCGCATTGAGGATGCTGTCCCACTTGTCCTGCAGCGCACGGGCATCGGTGGGGATGACGCCGGTCCGCGCGGCCGCGGTCTGCGCGGTGTTGATCGGCTTGGCGATGAGGACGTAGCAGGCCAGCCAGGTGAGGAGGGCCGCGAGCGCGAGTCCGGCGGCGACCGCGGCGGCGGTCTGCCCGGCGGCGACCGCGCAGCCGAGGGTGAGGACGGCGGTGATGACGCCGCCGGCGCCGAAGATCGGCATGCGCTTGTCGCCGTAGTAGTGGCCCCAGCCGGCGCTGATCGTCACGGTCGCGTCGTCGAGGTGGTCGCGGTAGACGGACCGGGTAATGAGGGCGACGGACCAGTCGGTTCCGTAGACGACGGCATTGGCGAGGATCGCGAGGGCGGCGAGGATCTGGCCGGTCAGGATGAACATCGGGGGCCTCTTTCGGCTTGAATCTAGCGGCGCTAGGAACTGAAGCAACGATAACAACGCTCTGGCTAGATTGTCTAGCGTTGCTAGAAACTTGTTCCCCGGTCGACCGAACGGTTTGGAAATCGGACCCCGGTGGCATGCCTCACAACAACCAAGATCACACTGTGCTGTGAAGGTGCTCACATCTGGACGGCCATCGGCGCGTCATGCACCGGTGGCCCGCATCACCCAAACAGTACGGGCGTTATGCAAAACTGCACGTCAGCGCTACTGGCAAGTAGATTCCACCGCTGCTATTAACAGGCAAATTTTGCAGGCTTAGCAAGATGCCGGTGAAAGCTAGCGGGGATTCACACTTGCAACAGGTAGACGGACATTTTTTCCTGTGCCATCGTGTGGAAGTACACCTCGCGGGCCTAGCAAGTCTGCAAATTGCCGCTCCAGCAGTGGTCGAACATCCCCCCGGGGAATTCGACCGGCGGGGCTACCGAGACCGAACGAAGAAGTGGAGTCAGAGATGTCGAAGGTCGGCACCCCGAAGACCGCTGCGGAGATCCAGCAGGATTGGGACACCAACCCCCGCTGGAAGGGCATCACCCGCAACTACACCGCCGAGCAGGTCGTGAAGCTGCAGGGCACCGTCGTCGAGGAGCACACCCTCGCCCGCCGTGGTGCCGAGATCCTGTGGGATCTCGTCAACAACGAGGACTACATCAACTCCCTGGGCGCCCTCACCGGTAACCAGGCCGTGCAGCAGGTCCGCGCGGGCCTCAAGGCCATCTACCTGTCCGGTTGGCAGGTCGCCGGTGACGCGAACCTCTCCGGCCACACCTACCCGGACCAGTCGCTGTACCCGGCCAACTCGGTTCCGGCCGTGGTGCGTCGCATCAACAACGCGCTGCTGCGCGCCGACGAGATCGCCAAGGTCGAGGGTGACACCTCGGTCGCCAACTGGCTGGCCCCGATCGTCGCCGACGCCGAGGCCGGCTTCGGTGGCGCGCTGAACGCCTACGAGCTGCAGAAGGCCATGATCGCCTCCGGCGCGGCCGGCGTGCACTGGGAGGACCAGCTGGCCTCCGAGAAGAAGTGTGGCCACCTGGGCGGCAAGGTGCTGATCCCCACCCAGCAGCACATCCGCACCCTGACCTCCGCGCGTCTGGCCGCCGACGTCGCCGACGTGCCGTCGGTGATCATCGCCCGCACCGACGCCGAGGCCGCCACCCTCATCACCTCCGATGTGGACGAGCGCGACCGCGAGTTCCTGGACGGCACCCGCACCGCCGAGGGCTTCTTCGGCACCAAGAACGGCATCGAGCCCTGCATCGCGCGTGCCAAGGCCTACGCCCCGTACGCCGACCTCATCTGGATGGAGACCGGCGTGCCGGACCTCGAGGTCGCGCGCAAGTTCGCCGAGTCGGTTCGCAGCGAGTTCCCGGACCAGTTGCTGGCCTACAACTGCTCGCCGTCCTTCAACTGGAAGGCGCACCTGGACGACGCCACCATCGCGAAGTTCCAGCGTGAGCTGGGCGCCATGGGCTTCAAGTTCCAGTTCATCACCCTGGCCGGCTTCCACTCGCTGAACTACGGCATGTTCGACCTGGCGCACGGCTACGCCCGCGAGGGCATGACCGCGTTCGTCGACCTGCAGGAGCGCGAGTTCAAGGCCGCCGCCGAGCGTGGCTTCACCGCCGTCAAGCACCAGCGTGAGGTCGGCGCCGGCTACTTCGACACCATCGCCACCACCGTCGACCCCAACACCAGCACCGCTGCGCTGAAGGGCTCGACCGAAGAGGGCCAGTTCCACTGAGCCACAACAGGTTCTGAGAACCTGTGCCCGGGGCGGTAGTCGCATCACAACCTCCGCCGCCCCGGGAACCCCGAACCCCGTCGGGAGGGATGGCAAGCCCCTCCCGGCGGGTGTTCACCCGCCCTTCCCGTCGACAGCCCCGGCGGGGAGGGCATTTTCCTATAGCGTTTTTGCACAAGACCTTAAGAAGGCGCAGGGTCGTTCAGTTATACGACGCCTTCATCCACAGCTACGACGGCCGAACTGGCGGCGTTCGATACGAGACAACTGATTTCGTAACGGTCGGGGTAACTCACCGGGTACGACCGAAATTGGTTCGGCACTCGACGCAGGCACGGATGCAGAAGTGGCAACGGCACTCAGCCGCCCGCAAAAGTTGCGGGGAGGCGGAACGGAGCGGGACGTGAGCAGCGAAAAGATTCAGCGCGTCGGCATTATCGGCGCGGGACAGATGGGCGCCGGCATCGCCGAGGTTTGCGCCCGGGCACACGTCGATGTGCTCGTCTTCGAGCAGACCCGTGAATTGGCCGCCGCCGGTCGCGCCCGCATCCTGCGGTCGCTGGACCGCGGCGTGTCCAGTGGCAAGATCACCGAGCGCGAGCGCGAGCAGGCCGCCTGGCGGCTGCGCTTCACCAGCGACCTCGGCGACTTCGCCGACCGCCAGCTGGTGGTCGAGGCCGTCGTGGAGAACGAGGACGTGAAGACCGCGATCTTCAGCGAACTCGACAAGGTCGTCACCGACCCCAACGCGGTGCTGGCCTCCAACACCTCCTCCATTCCGATCATGAAGATCGCCGTGGCGACCAACAACCCGGAGCGGGTGGTCGGCATGCACTTCTTCAACCCGGTGCCGGTACTGCCGCTCGTCGAGCTGGTCACCACCCTCAAGACCACCGAGACCGTCACCAAGCGCGCCGAGCAGTTCGCCGCCGACGTGCTGGGCAAGCAGGTCGTGCGCTCCGCCGACCGCTCCGGTTTCGTGGTCAACGCGCTGCTGGTGCCCTACCTGCTCTCGGCCATCCGGATGGTCGAATCCGGTTTCGCCACCAAGGAAGACGTCGACAAGGCCATGGTGCTGGGCTGTGCCCACCCGATGGGCCCGCTGGCGCTGACCGACCTGGTCGGCCTCGACACCGTGAAGTCCATCGCCGACTCCATGTACTCGGAGTTCAAGGAGCCGCTCTACAGCGCGCCGCCGCTGCTGATGCGCATGGTCGAGGCGGGTCTCCTCGGTAAGAAGGCCGGAGCGGGCTTCTACCAGTACAACCGCGCTTGAGATAGAAAGTCGCGCGGCGCTCGCAAGAGCGCCGCGCCTTTTTTACCCAGGTGCGCGTCGCCGGGCATGTGGCGGCGTCCACCTTCACCGGGCATAAGCTGCAAACAGGTCGATTCCGGCCCGCAGCTCGGAAGGAGTGTCCTTCTCATGGTCAACGTCGCCGACGGATTCGGGTCCAGCATTCTGGGTTACCCGCGGATCGGGCAACACCGCGAACTCAAGCGTGCACTCGAGTCGTATTGGCACGGCACGCTTTCCCGTGACGAACTGCTCGCGGTCGGGCGCGAGATTCAGGAGAGTCAGTATCTGGAGCTGGCCGCCACCGGGTTGACCCAGGTCCCCGGCAACACCTTCTCCTTCTACGACCACATTCTCGACAACGCGCTGCTCTTCGGCGCGGTCCCGCAGCGGTTCGAGCCCTTCCGGGACGGCCTGGACCCGTTGGACTTCTACTTCCTGATGGCTCGCGGCCGGCCCGATCTGCCGCCGCTCGAGCTGGTCAAGCTGCTGAACACGCCGTACCACTACCGGCAGCCGGAACTCGAGCCCGACACCGAGTTCTCACTGCACCCCGAAGCGCTGCTCGACGAATTCGACCGCGCCAAGGCCGCGGGCATCGAGCTGCGTCCGGTGGTACTCGGCCCGCTGTCGCTGCTGCTGCTGTCCAAGACCGGACACGTGCCCGGCGAGACCGAATTCGACAAGCTGGTGCTGCTCGACAAGCTGCTACCGGTGTACGAGGAACTGTTCGAGGTGCTGGCCAAGCGCGGCGCCACCTGCGTGCAGCTCGACGAGCCCTGTTTCACCAGCGACCGCTCGCCCTCCACCATGGAGCTGTTCGAGAAGACCTACCAGCGGCTGTCCAAGGCCCCGCTGCGCCCGCGCATGCTGGTCACCGGCGCGTACGGCGATTTCGGTGAGGCCACCGAAATCCTGTGCCGCACTGCGGTCGAGGCCATCGGCCTGGACCTGGCCAGCTACCGGATCCGGCCCGAGGACCTGGCCGCCATCCCCGGCATCAAGCGCAAGCGGCTCTACGCCGGCGTCATCAGCGGCACCAATGTGTGGCGCGCCGACCGGTACGTGACGCTGGAATACCTCAACGCGCTCGCCCAGGTCTGCCCCGACATGGTGGTGTCCACCGGCGCCTCGCTGCTGCACGTGCCCTACGACGTGCTGCGCGAATACGAGCTGGAGGGCAATGTCGCCGACCGTCTCGCCTTCGCCAAGCAGAAGGTGCTGGAAGTGGTCTCGCTGGCCAAGGCGCTGACCGAGGGGCCCTCGGAGAAGTGGCGCAAGAAGCCGACCTCGGTGCACTTCAAACAGAAGCACGCGGTGCGTCAGCGCGTCTACGCCGTGACCCCGCAGATGCGGGTGCGCGAACCGTACGAGACGCGAAAGCTGGCGCAGCAGGCCAAACTTCAGCTGCCGCTGGTGCCCGCCACCACGCTGGGCTCGTTCCCGCAGACCCCGACCGCCCGGCAGGCGCGTCACGACCTCGGTCAGGGCCGTTTGTCGTTCGACGAGTACCGCAAGCACATCGAAGCCGAGATCGAGTCCACCATCCGGTTGCAGGAGGACATCGGCCTGGATGTGCTGGTGCACGGCGAGCACGAGCGCAACGACATGATCCAGTTCTTCGCCGAACAGCTGGACGGCATGGCCACCACCCACTTCGGCTGGGTGCAGGTGTACGGCTCCCGCTGCGTGCGGCCACCGATCGTGTACGGCGACGTGGCCCGCCCCGAACCCATGTCGGTGTCGTGGACCGTGTACGCGCAGTCGCTCACCGACAAGCCGGTCAAGGGCATGGTCACCGGTCCGGTCACCATGCTGGCCCGCTCCTTCGTGCGTCAGGACCAGCCGCTCTACGAGACCGCCGACCAGGTGGCGCTGGCCATCCGCGACGAGGTCGTGGACCTGGAGAAGGCCGGCATCGCCATCATCCAGGTGGACGAGCCGTCCATCCGCGAGCTGCTGCCGCTGCGCAAGAAGGGGCAGGCCGAGTACCTGCGCTGGGCGGTCGGCGCGTTCAAGCTGGCCACCTCCGGGATCAAGCCCGAGACCCAGATCCACACGCACATCGGCTATTCCAGTCGCGGCGACGTGGTGGCGGCCATCGAGGAACTCGACGCCGACGTCACCGCCATCGTCGCCACCCGCTCCATCGAATGGGTGCTGGAGGCGTTGAAGGAGGACTGCGCCGAGGGCCGCGGCCTCACCCACGGCGTCGGGCCCGGCGTCTACGAATCACGGTCCGCGCGGATCCCGGACATCGACGAACTGGACGAGCTGCTCACCGCGGCCGCCGAGGCCGTCAGCCCGGAACGGCTGTGGGCCAACCCGGACGGCGGTCTCAAGACCCGCCACCACTGGCAGCTGGATCCGTCGCTGCGCAATATGGTGGCCGCCGCCCGTCGCGTCCGCCGCCGCGCGGAAGCGGCCGCGGGCGAAACCGCCTGAGGCCGTAGCGTTCTCACCCCGGACCCCGGTTCGATCCACCGATCGGACCGGGGTTCCGCGTGTTCGCCGCCGACGACCGGAAGGGCGATCGGATGCCGCCGGACCAGCAGGGGAAGTAGGTTCGCGGTCTCCCGGAATTGTCGGTGGGCCTCGCTACGGTGTGGGCGTGAACCGCACGGACCGGCTCTACGCGATCGTCGAGGAGTTGCGGGCGGTGTCGCCGCGCCTGCGCACCGCACGGGAACTCGCCGCGCGGCACGGGGTGAGCGTGCGCACGGTCGAGCGGGATATCAGCGCGCTCCAGCAGTCGGGGGTCCCCATCTACGCCGATGTGGGGCGGCGGGGCGGGTACGCGCTGGAGAAGAGCATGTCGCTGCCGCCGCTCAACTTCACCGCGGCCGAGGCGGTGGCGCTGGCCGTCGCGGTGGCGCGCGCCGACGGCGGTCCGTTCGCCGACGCGGGGCGCAGTGCGCTGCGCAAGATCCTGGCCGCCATGTCCGCCCAGAACGCCGCCGCCGCAAGGCAATTGGCGCTGCGTGTGCGGCTGCTGGAATCACCCGAGGCGGTCGCGCCCATGCCGGTGCCGCCCGAGGTGGAGCAGGCCGTGGTGGCGCGGCGGGTGCTGCGCATCGAATACCTGGATCGGGCGGGCGTGCTCAGTGAGCGCGAGGTGGAACCGGTGGCCCTGCTGCACGGCGGCCGGGGCTGGTACCTGCTGGGCTGGTGCCTGCTGCGCGACGAACCGCGCAATTTCCGGCTCGACCGGATGAAGGCGATCGAACTGACCGAGCGGATCGGGCCGGAGCGGTCCATCGAGACGTGCAGCCCGGCCGAACCGGTGCACGAGATCCGGATGATCTCGCTCGGCTAGGCCCGGGAAACACCGACGAAAGATCGGGAAACACCGACAGGGGGTTGTCGCCGGGCGGCGAGATCGTGGTGGGGCACAAGAAATCCACGACGACCGCACAGGAGACAGCCATGACCACCCCGCCCTTCAACACCGTCGCCTGGTTCCAGGTCGGCAGCGACCAGCCCGACTCGGTGAAGACCTTCTACAACGGCCTGTTCGGCTGGAACTTCGCGCAGGACCCCGACCAGGACAGCGGCTACGACCTCATCACCTACCCGGGCAACGAGATGCCCGCCGGCGGCCTCGCGCACGTCGACGACGCCTCGGCCAATCACGCCATCTTCTATGTGCTGGTCCAGGACGTCGCCGCGACCCTGGCCGCGGCCGAGAAGCAGGGCGGCAAGGTGTTCCTGCAGCCTATGACCGCCAAGAACGGCCTGGTCTTCGCCGAACTGCTCGACACCTCCGGCAACCGCTTCGGCGTCTTCAGCCCGCCGCCCGCGAACTGAGCGGCGCCGGTCCCGCCCGTCGCGCGGAGATAGCCTGTCCTGGACGTTGTTTCGAGACAGGAGTGTGGATCGTGGGCATGTTCGATCAGTTGAAGGACGCGGCGGGCAAGGCGGCGGAGCTGGCGGGTCAGCACGCCGACAAGCTGGAGCCGTTGATCGACAAGGCCGGCGACGCGCTGGACCAGCAGACCGACGGCAAGTTCGCCGGCGCGGTGGACAAGGTGCAGGACGCCGCCAAGCAGGCCCTGCGCGAGCAGTCGGGCCAGTAGCCGTCGGTGCATGACGTGCGGCGCGGGGCATTTCGCAGCGGCCGGTGCGAAATACCCCGCGGCGTCACATGGTGGCGGCGTCGATGACGAAGCGGTAGCGCACGTCGGAGGCGATCACGCGCTCGTAGGCGTCGTCGATGCGGTCGGCGGGGATGACCTCGATCTCCGCGCCGATGCCGTGCTCGGCGCAGAAGTCCAGCATCTCCTGGGTTTGCGCGATACCGCCGATCATCGAGCCGGACAGTGAGCGCCGGAAGCCGGACAGCGCCGAGGCCCGCACACTGTAGGGCTTGTCGGGCAGGCCGAGCGCCACCAGGCTGCCGTCCAGGCGCAACAGCTTGAGGTAGTCCTCGATCGGCAGGTCCGCGGACACGGTGTTGATGATCAGGTCGAAGCTGCCGCGCAGCTGCTTGAAGGTGGCGCGGTCACCGGTGGCGTAGTAGTGGTGCGCGCCGAACCGGCGGCCATCGTCCTGCTTGGACATCGAGTGGCTGAGCACGGTCACCTCCGCGCCCATGGCCGCGGCGATCTTCACGCCGATGTGCCCGAGCCCGCCCATGCCGATGATGGCGACCCGTTTGCCCGGCCCGGCGTTCCAGTGCCGCAGCGGTGAGAACAGGGTGATGCCCGCGCACAGCAGCGGCGCGGCCACATCCAGCCCGATGCCCTCGGGAATGGACAGCACGAAGCCCTCGGTCACCACGATCTGCGTGGAGTAGCCGCCCAGGGTCCGCCCGCCCGCCTGCTGTTCGGCGGGCACGGGGGAGTTGTAGGTCCAGACCGCGGCCCGGGTGCAGTACTGCTGTTCCCCGGCCACGCAGGGCTCGCACTCGCCGCACGAGTCGACCAGACAGCCCACGCCGACCCGGTCGCCGACCCGGTGCCGGGTCACTTCGGAGCCGACGGCGGCCACGATTCCGGCGATCTCGTGGCCGGGCACGCACGGGTAGGCGGTCCCACGCCATTCGTTGCGGGCGGTGTGGATGTCGGAGTGGCAGATGCCCGCGTACTTCACGTCGATCAGCACGTCGTGGGGTCCGAGTTCGCGGCGCTCGATGGCGACCTTCTCGAAGGACCCGTCCGGGGCGTTCACGGCATAGGCGGTAGCGGTGCTCATGGAGTCATGCCTACTCCCGCATCCCCCGGAGCTCAAACCTTTCGTCCGATTTCCCACCCCGGCGTGCCGCGCCGATGGGCCCGCAATCGGTCGGCATGCTGGCGGAATGGCGATTCTGCTGTCGTTCCTGTCGTTCTGCTCGACCCTGGTCGGCGGCCTGCTGGCCGTGCGGATCGGCGAGCGCAAGCGACTGGTGCTGGGGCTGGCGGCGGGAGTCATGCTCGGCGTGGTGGCCTTCGATCTGATGCCCGAGGCCCTCGAACTGGACGACAGCGAGGCGCTCGGCGTTCCGGTGCCGCTGCTGGCCGCGGTGATCGGTTTCTTCACCGTGCACGTGATCGAGCGGTCGATGGCCATCCACACCGGCCACGAGGACGAATTCGGGGCGCACCAGCACAATCACGACTTCAGTTCGCTGGGTTTGCTGGCCGCGGGCGGGCTGGTGTTCCACAGCACCCTCGACGGCCTCAGTATCGGTTTCGGTTTCCAGGCGGGCGCGGCGACGGGCGTGGCGGTGGCCATCGCGGTGATCTGCCACGACTTCGCGGACGGATTCAACACTTTCACCCTGGCCACGCTGTACGGCAATGCCCGCAAGCGTGGCCTGATCATGCTCGGGCTCGATGCCGTGGCCCCGGTGATCGGTGCGGTGATCGGTACGGTGGTCAAGGTTCCGTCCGGACTGGTCGGACTGTTCCTGGGTTATTTCGCAGGCTTCCTGCTCTACCTCGCCACGGCCGATATCCTGCCCGAGGCACACGCGGGCAAACCCGCCCGCGGACCGTTGGTATGCACACTGGCCGGTGTGCTTTTCATATTGGGCGTTGTGGCGCTGAGTCATTGAAATGCTGGTACACCGGTAGAGACGCTTGCTCGAGCCGGCGGGCGAACCGCAATCGGGAGGGTCCGTGGACAGCGACAGACGCGGTGGCGGCGGCCGGGTGTTCGCGCTGTTCGTGGTGGTCGTGCTCGGCATCACCGGATTCCTCGGCTACCGCGGTGAACTGCCCCGCTGGCCCTTCGGCGACACCTACGTCACCGCCGCTCTGACCGGCCCGCCGCTGCCTCCGCTGAACGTCACCCTGGTGGCGCGGGTCGCGGAACCGGCGCTGGTGAACATCACCGCGGGGATCCGCCCCTACGGCATGGGCGCGGCCGGGTCCGGCATCGTGCTCAGCGCCGAGGGGGAGGTGCTGACCAGTCATCACGTCATCAAAGGCGCTGACACCGTGACGGTCTCGGATGTCGGCACCGGCGCGGTCTACACCGCCACCGTGGCCGGCTACGACGCCATGGCCGACATCGCGCTGCTGGATCTGCAGGGCGCGGGCGGTCTGCCGGTCGCCCGGATCGGCAGTTCCGCCCCGCTGCACGTGGGCGACGACGTGCTGGCCATCGGCAATGCCGGCGGCACCGGATCGCCGACCGCGGTGGGCGGGCCCATCACCAATCTGGATTCGTCCATCGTGGCGCGTAATTCGGCCGACCTGACGCGGAAGTCGTTGCGCGGCATGATCGAGGTCGCGGCCGCGGTCGCCGCCGGGCAGTCCGGCGGCGCGCTGGTGGACCGCTACGGCTCGGTGATCGGGGTCGTCACCGCCGCCTCCGGCGAGGCGGCGAAGGCGGTGGGCAAGGGGCCCAACGGCTACGCGGTCCCCATCGACACCGCCATGGGCGTGGTCCGCCAGATCCGTTCCGGCACATCGACCGACACCGTGCACATCGGCCCCACCGCCACGCTCGGCATCCTCACCTCCGACGCGCAGCCGTCCGCGCAGTCGGGGGCGCCGGCGGGCGCGCGCATCGACGTCGCCATCTACGGACTGCCCGCCTACGAGGCCGGGCTCGCCGACGGAGAGGTCATCACCGCCCTCGACGACCGGCCCATCACGGGCTCACAAATGCTGAAAGCCGCACTCAACGCCCATAAACCGGACGATGTGGTGCGGCTCGAGATCAGCGAACCGGGTGGGGCGCGCCGGACGGTGAGCGTGTCCCTCACCGTCGGCCCGCCGAACTAGTCCCGGCCGATCAGAACTTGCTGTTCCAGTACGACTGGAACTGGACGTACACGATCAGGATGACCACCGCGTAGAACACGGCGACCAGCGTCCACCGCCACTCCGCGATGATCTGCGCGACGCCGCGGGACCGGCCGAACAGCAGTTCGGTCACGATGGCGAACATGGCCGGGGTCACCGCCCACACCACCATGCACCACGGGCACAGCGCGTGGATCTGGAAAGTGGCGTCCCAGACCAGCCAGCCGATGGCCGCCACGCCCGCCAGCAGACCGGCCCACATGCCGCCGACGAACCAGCGCGGCAACGAGATTCCGCAGACCAGCAGCACTCCGATGGTCACGAACACCGAGAAACCCACCACGCCGATGATCGGATTGGGGAATCCGAACAGCGACGCGGTCTTGTCCGCCATCACCGTGGAGCACGACAGCGTCGAGTCGATGGTGCACAACGGCCGATAGCCGGGTTCGGTCAGCGACTTGAACTTCTCGACCAGCAGCGTGACCGAGGCCCCCCAGCCGATCAGCGCGGCCAGCAGCAGCGGCCACGCCGATCGGGGTCCAGCGGAGATCATCACTTGCTCGCGTTCTCGATCACCGAGGTCATGCCGCCGGACGACATGAGGGCCTGGCTGTCGGACACCGGGGTGCCGTTCACGTACACCGTCGGAGTGGACTTCACGCCGGTGGCGAAGACCTTGTCGGTCTGCTGCTGCACCCAGGTGGTGTACTTGCCGTCCTTGATGGCCTGGGCCACGGCCGGATCGGTGTACCCGGAGTCCTTGGCGATCTTGATGAGCTGGTCGTCGCTCATGCCGTTGCCGCCCTCCTTGGGCTGGTGCTCGTACATGGCGGACAGCCAGGCCTGGAACTTCGACGGGTCGGCCTCGTACATCACGTAGGCGGCCGCCGCCCCGCGGGTGGAGTACTGATTGCCGTTGGAGGCGCGGTCGAGGAAGGTGATGATGTTGTAGTCCACCACCGCCTGGCCGCTCTGGACCGCCTTGACCAGCGCGTCGGCATTGGCCTTCTCGAACATGTTGCACGCGGGGCACTGCACGTCGGCGACCACGCGCACGGACACCTTCTGCTTGCCCGCGGGCGCGGTGGCGGCGGCGTTGTCGATCCGGATCGCGCCCTCGGGGGTGAGATTCGGCGGCACCAGCGCGGCCTGCTCGGCATTCCAGTGGAACGTGTTCGAGCCCTCGGCGGCCTTGTCGTCGTTGTGCTTGCGCGTCGCCAAGGTGATGCCGATGCCGGCGATCAGGCCGAGTAGGACGACGGCCACCGCCACTTGAATGAGGATCCTGCGGTTGCGGTCGGCCTTGGCCGCCTGCGCCAGCGGATTCCGACCCGGTTTGTTGCTCACCTCTGCGCTCACCACACCTTCCGTAGTCACGACATGTGCGGGCCCATCTTCACCCGCGAACCTGAGAGAAACCAGCAAGCGGGCGTGCGGGGGACGGGGATCACGCCCGCGCGAGGCGTTTCTTCTGCTCCTCGATATCGAAGCCGGCGGGCGGCCAGTCGAGTTTCAGGCCCTGCAGGGCGTCGATCAGCAGTTCGGTGACGGCCAGGCGGGCGTACCACTTGGAGTCGCAGGGCAGCACGTACCAGGGGGCGTAGTCGGTGTTGGTGCGGTCCAGGACCGCCTGGTACGCCTCTTGGTACTGCGGCCAGTAGCCACGCTCGTCGATGTCGGCGGGGTTGAACTTCCAGTACTTGTCGGGGCGGTCCAGCCGCTGCATGAGCCGCTTCTTCTGCTCGTCGAGGGAGATGAACATGGCGACCTTCACCACGGTGGTGCCGTCGTCGACCAGTTTGCGCTCGAACTTGTTGATCTCGTCGTAGCGCTTGCCCCACACCTCCGGCGGGACCAGCTCGTGCACCCGCACCACCAGCACGTCCTCGTAGTGCGAGCGGTCGAACACCCCGAGCTGCCCGCCGCGCGGCAGCTGCTTGCGGATCCGCCACAGGTAGTGGTGTTTGCGCTCCTCGGCGGTCGGCACCCCGAAGGCCGCGTGGTCCACGCCCTGCGGGTCGACCGAGCCGATCACGTGCCGGACGATGCCGCCCTTGCCCGCGGTGTCCATGCCCTGCAGCACCAGCAGCACACTGCGGGTGTCGCCGGAGCGGCCGTTGGCGTAGAGCTTCTCCTGCAGATCCGACAGCACCGCGCGGCGCTCCTCGAGCAGGGCCTCACCGGCACGCTTGTCGCCCTTGAAGCCCGGAGTCGCGGACGGATTCAGGTCCGCGACCGAGATGCCGTCGGCGCGTAGCGCCTTGGTGACCGGTTTGGACCAGGATGTCGCCTTCGCCATTCGTCATGCGTAGCACGCGGCGTGGTTCCCCGCAGGCAACCGCGCCGAATCAGACCCGGGCCAGGTGCACCAGCTGGGCGGCCAGTTCCTCGTCGGTCACCGGGGTCAGCGTGAGATCGGCGGCCGTGGTGAGCAGGTAGCGGCCGTCGCCGGAGAAGTCGAGCCAGGTGCGATGCCGGGTCGGCGGCGAGAGCGGATTCGCCGGTTCCACCGAGACGGTGATGAAGCCGCGGCCGTCCACGGGCTCGCGCAGCTTGCGGCGGAAGCGATCCGCTTCCTCCCCGGCTCCGGCGGCGTCGGGATACAGCACGGCCTGCTGGGGTTCCCGCAGCGTTTCCAGCCGTCCGGGCGGCGCGGATCCGATGATCTCCACCAGTTCCCGGCCCAGATGCTCGGCCGGACACAGGGATACGGTCACCGCGTCCGGCATCGAGACCAGGATCCCGGCCCGCTGCTGGCCCACCGCCGCGAACGCGAGAATGCGCCGGGCGCCGGGCAGGGCGGTGCGTTCGCCGTAGAGGGTGACCGTCGTGGTGTCGGTGCGGGCGCACAGCGCCAGGGCGGCGGCCAGGTCCGGATCGGTGCGACGCAGGTGGCGCGGCATCGGCGCGCCCAGCGCCAGTGGGCCGAATCGCGATGCGCCGCCGGCGTTCTCGGTTGGCGCGGGGCTCGTGTCGAGCGGGTAGGGACGGCGTTCCAGATCGGTTTCGCGGGTCCAGATGATCGCGAACTCGTCCGGGGTCAGGATCCATTTCACGTGGCCGACCCCCTTTCTCGGTAACCACCTCCGTCCCGCCCGCGACCCTACCGGAGAGATTCTGCGGGTGCTGGCCGTCACGCTCGAGCGCAGTTCGTGACCTGTCGCATTCGGGCGGAGGATTTCTATCGGACCGGCGGTCCCGCGAACGGCAGCACGACCGTGCAGGACACCGGCCGAGCGTGTTCGGGATCGAGGGCATTGAGAACCACCCGCACCGCCACCGGATCGGCGGGCAGTTCGAAGTGCTCGGTGTAGTCGGTCGCGCACAGGTCCTGCAGCACCACATTGTCGACGTTCGGGCCGTCGAGCAGGCCGGTGGTCCAGGGGGTGGCGATCTCGTCGTAGCGGGACACGACCGTGGTGAACCGGATCGCCGGGGCGATGGCCGGGTCCGGGTTCAGGTCCACCGCGACCCGTGAACCGGGCGACAGCTGGCAGGGGCCGCACTGCGCCGCCAATTCCATTCCGGGTGCCGTGGATTCGAGCAGCGGTTGCAGATCAGCCAGACCGCTGACCGTCGAGCCGTGCAGTGGCGCGGCGAGCGCCACGTAGTGGTCGATCTTCGGAGCCGCGCCGAGGTGGTTCAGGGCGTAGAAGGGGACCGCGCCGCCCATCGAATGGCCGACGAGATCGACCTTGTCCGAACCGGTTTCGGCGCGTACCCGGTCGATGAAGTCGGAGATCTGCCGGGCGCTGGTCTCGACCGGCGTCACCGCGCCCATGATCGGTCCGAGCGCGCCCGTGCCGTAGGTCGTGGTGAATACGCAGTACCCGGCGTTCACGAGCACCGGCGAGAGGGTGTTCCAGCCGACGGTGTCATTGCCCAATCCGTGCAGCAGGACGACCGGATTCGGGTGCGCCGCGGTCGGTGCGCAGGACCAGTCGTTCGCGCCGGGCGGCGGCTGCCCCGGCGCGGTGAGCTCGGCGGCCAGCCCGCCGAAATAGCTGTAGGACGGATCGGGTTGGTCGGCGGCGGCCGTGCCCGGGAGGGCGGCGGCGCACAGGCCCGCGGTGAACAAGGCGGCGAGGCTGAGACGGCCGGTGGCCGATCGCGACATGGGTGCTCCCGGTGTTCGTGGCGGTCGTACGCCCGGCGCCCCCAGCGCGCCGGGCATGACCGACCGGTCGGTCATAGACTAGCCCGCGATGTACCCTCGGGGAAAGCCTCGGCCCAGGAAAGGATTTCGGCCATGCCACGACCAGCGGAACCCGGCCGCAACGCCCTGCTCGACGCGGGGTCCGACGTGGCCGCCCGCGCGGGCCTGGCCGGACTGTCCGTGAACGCCGTCGTGCGGGCGGCGGGGATGGCGAAAGGCACCTTCTACCACCACTTCCCGGACCGCCGCAGCTACGTGGTGGCTCTGCATCGCCGCTACCATGACGAGCTGACCACCCTGGTCCTCGCCGCCATCGGCGACCTGGAGCCGGGTCCGGCTCGTCTCCACGCCGGCCTCGCCGCGTACCTGGACGCCTGCCTCGCGACTCGTGGCACGAAAGCCTTCCTGGCTCAATCCCGTACCGACGCCGACCTGCTCGACGAGGTGACGGCCCGCAATCACCTCGTGGCCGTCATGATCGCCCCCGATATCGAAGCGCTGGGCTGGGGAAACCCACCCGCGGTGGCGCACCTGGTGATCGCCATGGTCGCCGAAATCGCACTGGCCGAACTGTATTCCGGCGCGGCCCGCCCCGACCTCCGCGCCGCGCTCACCGCACTGATCGACCGCGTCCCGGGCTGACCCGGCTCACCGCTCGCTGTCGGCGAGGCCCGTCACGGCCGCATCGAATCCGTCGGTGGCCGCTCGAATCGCCATGGCCCGCACCGTCTCCGGGGCCGTGCCCGCCAGGACGGCTCGGCGGATCTCGGCGTGCAGTGCGCGATCGAGGCCCGCGAGAGCGGCCGCGACGAGCCGCGGAACGGGGTCGTCCGTCTCGGCGCCGGCGGCCTCGGCCAGCGCCTCGGCGAGCGCGTTCTCCGTCTGCTCGCCGAGCCGCCGCAAGCGTGCTTGCAGTGCCGGGCTGTCGTCGATCAGCTGCCAGAAGGTGGTGGCGGCGGGCGCGAGGCCGAGCGTCGGATCGTCGCGGCCCACCCGGTCGAGGAAGGAACGCCGCACCGCCGCCGCGGCCGACTCGCCCGGTTCGCGATCCCGTACCGCCGCGGCGAGCCGGTCCACGACCTCGTCCTGACGGTCGAAGAACAGGTCCTCCTTGGTCGGGAAGTAGTTGAACGCGGTATTGACCGACACGTTCGCCGCCCGCGCGACCTCCGCCACGGTGACCTTGTCGAACCCTTTCTCCGCGAACAGCGCCATGGCCGCGTCGGCCAGTGCGGTCCGGGTGGCGCGCTTCTTCTCCTCGCGCAGTGCCAACGATCGCTCCTTCCGGTCGCGGCCAGTATAGGTGTGACACTAAAAATGGTGTGACACCAAAATTAGCGGTACGGTCGGAGCCATGACGCTCAGATTCGGCATCTACGCGGGCGGGCTCGGCGGTGACCAGTACGGCAATATCACCCCCGGACCGCCGGAACGGGCCGACCGCATCGCGGCCGCCCTCGACGAACTACACGGCGAGCACCCATTCGTGGTGCGCGGATACGTCCTGTACAGCGACGCGCGCGGTGGATTCCAGGAGGCCCCGCCGCGGCCGTGGCAGTACGCCGGGGCACATCGAACCCTCGATTTGGTGGTGTGTTTCCACGAGCCCGGCGACACCTTGACCGGCTGGCTCGCGTTCCTGCGCCAGCAGATTCGCGAGCACGGTCCGGTGCTGTCCTCGCTGCAGATCGCACAGGAGCCCAACCACGCCGGCCCCGGCGGCAACGGCGACTTTCCACAGGTCCGGCGGGCCGTGGTCGAAGGAGTGCTGGCTGCTCGGGCCGAGGTGGATCGACTCGGCCTCGCGGTGCGCATCGGCTGCAACGCGGCACCGGCCTTCGATCCGGGGCAGCAGTACTGGACGGACCTCGGCCGCCTGGGCGGGCGCGAATTCGCCGACGCGCTCGACTATGTCGGGCTGGACTTCTTCCCCGACGTCTTCCGGCCGCTACCGGCCTCGGAGCTGGAAGCCGCTGCCACGGCGGTGATGACGGGCTTCCGGCGCGACAGCCTCGCCACCGCGGGCATACCCGCCACGACACCCATCCACATCAGCGAAAACGGCTGGGCCACCGGGCCGGGACGGTCCTGCGCGCGGCAGGCCGAGGTGCTCGAGACCATGGTCGAACTCGTCGACGGCCTGGCCGACGAGCTCGGCATCACCACCTACGAGCACTTCGGCCTCCGTGATTCGTACAGCGATCAGGGCGATATGAACCTCGAATTCGGGCTCCTGCGTTCGGATTACACGCCGAAGCCCGCCTTCGAGAAATATCGCGAGCTGATCGCGAAGTACAGCGCCCCGGCGTGACCGCCGAGTCTGGTCAGGCGGGAGTGACCTCGATGGTGATGTCGGCGGCGCGCAGCCGCTCGGTCAGCGCGTCACCCATGGCCGAGGCGGGGGTGAGGATGCCCGCCAGCTCCGGCAGGTCGTCGAAGGCCAGGCAGAGTCCGGCCTGGCCGAGCATCACCGCGGTGGCCTGGTAACCCGGGTCGCCCTTACCGGCGAAGGTGCACTTGTACTTCGCGCCGGAGGTGGTGTGAGCGAAGGTTCGCATGGTGAACCAGCCGTTGCGCCGGGCCTTCTCGTCCGGTCCGGTGCCCGGTGCGGGCACGATGCGGTCGATCAGCTTGCGGCCCAGCGGCACTCGCGACAGCACCGCACCGGTCGCCATGGTGGCGACGATGCCGCCCGCGATACCGGCGGCTACCAGGGGAGAGGCGGCCGACGATCCGGCGCTCATGACCTCCTTGTAGCGGAAGTTCTTGCCGTAGGGCCAGCCCAGCAGACCGTTCGAGCGGCGCACGATCTTGGTGTTGTGCGCGCCCATGATGAAGGTCGCCACCCAGCCGTCCAGGCTCGGATCGATGTCCGAGGCTCGCGAGAGGGCCTGGTCGGACTGACGGCCGACATCGGGGTCCATCGACTTGTCGGGGCTCAGCGAGTAGGGGTGCGCCATGACCGATGCTTTGGCGGGCTCCTCGGCGACCGCCTCGACGAGCGCACGGATCGAGTCGATGGTGCCACCGCTCATCCCGCCCTTGAGGAAGGCCACCAGGGTGACGTCGGTGAGC
The DNA here is from genome assembly GCF_040630785.1 of Nocardia sp. NPDC005746. Lineage (NCBI taxonomy): Bacteria > Bacillati > Actinomycetota > Actinomycetes > Mycobacteriales > Nocardiaceae > Nocardia > Nocardia sp. NPDC005746. The sequence goes on along the minus strand of NZ_JBEXYE010000008.1, from coordinate 263,263 downwards.
TCGCCCGTGTTGTCGGCGACACTGCGCTTGTACAGCTGGTACACGCTCAGATCCGACGGAATCGAGTCGAAGCCGCAGGAATTCACGATCTTCGCGCCGGTCTCGGCGGCCTTGTCGCCGAACCGGTCGATGCAGTCGCGGATGAACAGCGCCTCACCGGTGAGATCGGCGTAGTGCGTGCCGTTCTCCGCGCACGCCTGGACCAATGGGAAGCCGTAGCGCAGGTACGGACCCACGGTGGTGACGACCACCTTGGTCCGCGCCGCCAGCGCGTTCAAGCTCTCCCGATCCGTCGAATCCGCCTGCACCAGCGGCCATTCGGCGGCGAGCGGGCCGAGTTCCGCGCGAACGGCGGCCAGCTTCTCCAGCGAGCGGCCCGCCAGCGCGATGCGCGCGCCCGCGGGCGCCGCCTCCACGAGATAGTGCGCGGTCAGCTTGCCCACGAAGCCGGTCGCCCCGAATAACGCGATGTCGAATTCCCTTGCGGCCACAGGTCTCACCAATCCGTTTCGTTGGTTCGGGGGCGAAGGCCGGCCGCGGAGGCGGCGGCCCGAGCCCCGCGAGTCGGGTTTGTCACGCCTTGGCGGCGCGCTTGCGGGGCTTCTTGGTGGGTGCCCCGGTGGTCGGCGTGGGAGCCGGTCGGCTCGCCAGCCATTCGTGATGGGCGCGGCCGAGTGCGGTGACCGGGTCGTCCCCGTACAGCCACTCCCGCGCGATGCGGTGCCAGTTGCCGGTCGCTTCCAGCTGCCCGAGCATGCCGAAGGTCAGGAAGTCGGCGCGGCGGGAGAACAGGTGCTCGGGCGGCAGATTCTGCTGTTTCATGCCCTCGAAGTCGGTGGCCCGCGGGTCCACCGCGAGTACGAAGGCGCCGGAGGCCAATTCGGGGGTGATGGTGAGTTCCTCGTCCACCAGCGCCCATTCACACGCGGCGAGTACGTATTCCAGGCATTCCTCGGGCGTGATCTCCTCGGGCGATTCGATGACGCCGCGCTGCACCATGAGGTCGCGCAGGTCCTCGGCCCGCTCCTCGGCGGCCGCGCGAATGCAGACGGCCTCGAAGCGCACGTGTTCGGGATCCATCCGGTTGTAGAGCCCGAAGTCCAGGAACGCGACCCGGCCGTCGGGGCCCAGCAGCAGGTTGCCGGGGTGCGGGTCGCCGCAGAACTCGTTGAAGGTGAACAGCGAGCCCACATAGAACCGGTAGATGATCTCGCCGATCCGATTCCGTTCGGCCGCGGGCATTTCCCGGATCTCCTCGAAGCCGCGGCCGGGGAAGTACGCGCTGACCAGCACGCGGGTGGTGGACAGTTCCGGGTAGGTGGTGGGCACCACGATGAACGGGTGCCCGGCGAACAGGTCCGAGATCTGCTTCTGGGTAGTGGCCTCGGCGACGTAGTCGAGTTCGCTCTCCAAGTTCAGCCGCAGCTCGTCGAGCACGGCCGGGGTCACCCACGGCATGGCGGACTGCAGGATGCGGCGAAACATGGCCAGGTTCTTCAGGTCCGCGCGGACGGCGGTGTCGATGCCCGGGTACTGCACCTTCACCGCGACCTCGCGGCCGTCGTGCAGGGTCGCCTTGTAGACCTGCCCGATCGAGGCGGCGGCGACGGGTTCGGGATCGAATTCGGCGAAGACCTTCTCCAGCGGCTGCCCGAAGTCCTCCTCGATGACCGCCCGCATCACCTCGAACGACACCGAGGGCGCGCTGTCGCGCAGCACCGCGAGCCGCCGCTGGAACCGCTCCCGATGCTCGGGCGGCACCAGGTCCAGGTCCAGCACCGACAGCATCTGCCCGAGCTTCATGGCGACGCCCTTCATGGTGCCCAGCACCATGACCATCTGCTCGGTGGCCCGGATCATGGATTCCTCGGCCATCCGGGCGCGCACCGCCTCGGATCTGCCGCGCATGGAGCGCCGGGTCTTCTGGGCGCGCAAGGCATTACCGGCTACGGCGATTCCCAGCTTCGTCCCCCGCGCGAGCCTGGATGTGGGCAGCTCTTTCGCCATCAGTGACCCTCCATGGGAGCCAACACCCCCGTTGGTGCCGACATGGCGGAAACCCTGTGATGTGAGCGCCTCAGAGGGTGCGCTCCGCCGAACTCAGACTAACCACACTGGGAACTCCAGTGCTAGCCGTCAGCTAGCACTGTTTGGGGTGTTCTCCGCATCGGGTAGCACGTGGGGGCGCGAGTTGAAGTAATGGCGGTCGCCGCCCGCGCGGACCATGCCCTCGATGGCGCTCCAGGCCATCATGGTGAGGTAGTCGAGCATTTCCTCGCTGGACATGGTGCGGTTGGAGATCCACCAGTCCGTGGCCAGCTGCACGCCGCCGACCAGCACGTAGGACCACAGCATGGCGCCTTCGGTCTGCAGGCCGCGGTCGAAGGACTTGTCGATGATGACCGCGGAGACCACCTGCGCGAACAACTTCTCGAAGTCGGCGAGGGTGGAGGTGTCGGTCGCCGCGCCGTTGCCCATGATGAACCGGTACACATCGGTGTCCGAATCCACGGTGTGCACATACGCCGCCAGCGTGTTGCGGACCAATTGGTATTCATCGAGGTCGTCGCTGATGGCGCCGTAGATGCGCGGCATCAGGGTGGTCTCGATGAACCGTTCCATGGTGGCGCGGGTCAAATCCTGCTTGTCCGAGAAGTACCGGTAGAGCACGGTTTTGGAGACGCCGATCTCGGCGGCGATCTCGTCCATTCCGGCATCGCCGCCGCGCTTGCGGATGGCGGCGAGGGTGCCGTCCACCAGTTCTTCGCGTCGGTCGATCTTGTGCTGCTGCCAGCGGCGTTTGCGGCCGTCCACACGACCCCCGCGTGGACCGGTGGCCGCCTCGACGGCTGCACTCACGCTGCCTTTGGTGGTCACGCTGCGTTGGCTCCTTGTTCGCGTCCTGGGCCTGGGCCTATTCAGCTTAAGCCTCCCATGCTGTGGATCGCCGCCGTTCGGGAAGGGCCCGGTGGCGGGGAGTTCGTCACAGCACGCGCCAGAATGGAAGTTATGGAGCAACCTGCCGGCAGTGCCGGGGTACTCGAGCAGACCGAGCCGAAGCCGATGAAGACCGTTCCCACCGGCGGCGGAGCGTTCGCCGATCTCCTGGACGAAGAGGGTAAGAAGCGCGAGCTGTGGCGTATGAAGGCCATCGCGACGGGCTTCCTGGCCGTGGCCACCGTCATCTACATCGTTTGCGCGTGGATCAGTTCCCGCGGCGGGGGCGGGGAGTGGGTGGGCTACGTCAAGGCCGCTTCCGAGGCGGGCATGGTGGGCGCGCTGGCCGACTGGTTCGCCGTCACCGCCCTGTTCCGGCATCCGCTGGGTCTGCCGATCCCGCACACCGCGATCATCCGCAAGAAGAAGGATCAGGTGGGGGAGGGCCTCGGTGACTTCGTGCGCACCAATTTCCTCTCGCCCGACGCCGTCGCCGTGAAGGTGAATTCCGCGCAGATTCCGTTGCGGCTGGGCCGGTGGATGGCAGAACCGGCGAACGCGGAACGGATCTCCGACGAGAGCGCGACGATTCTGCGCGCGGTGATCGGCGTGCTGCGCGACGAGGACGTCGAGCAGATCATCGACCAGACCATCGTGAAGCGGATCGCGGAACCGCTGTGGGGCCCGCCCATCGGCAAGGTCCTCAACGAGTTGATCGCCGACAACCGGCAGGCTCCGCTGCTGGATCTGCTGGCCGAGCGCGCGCACCAGTGGGCGCTGGACTCGCAGGAGACCCTCGACCGCATCGTGAACCGGGACGCTCCCTCGTGGGCGCCCAAATTCGTGAATTCGCTCCTGGCCGAACGCATTTATCGAGAGCTGGTGGAATTCACCTGGAAGGTGCGGACCCAGCCCGATCACGAGGTGCGGCTGGCCGCGAATCGCTTCCTCGAGGAATTCGCCCACGATCTGCAATTCGACGAGGCGATGATCGAGAAGGCGGAAAAGATCAAGACCGAGCTGATGGGCCGGCGCGAGGTCACCGGGATGGCGCAGGCCACCTGGCGGGCGGCCAAGCGGGTGATCCTGGAATCGGCCGACGATCCGAATTCGACCTTGCGGCGCAAGGTGTCGGAGAACGTGTTGCAGTTGGGTGAGCGGTTGTCCTCGGACCCGGCGATGCGCGATCAGGTGGACGGCTGGCTGGAACGGGGCGTCCGTTACCTGGTCGCCAACTACGGCGCCGAGTTCGCGGGTCTGGTCAGCGACACGGTGGCGCGCTGGGATGCCGAGGAGGCTTCGCGCAAGATCGAATTGGCGGCGGGCAAGGACCTGCAATTCATTCGCATCAACGGCACGGTGGTGGGTTCGCTTGCGGGCCTTGTGATCTACACCGTTTCGCATTTGCTGTTCAATGGCTGAACAATTGACCAATTGGCGCTTCTGTTGAAGCGCTGAGTGTTTGCCGACCTGGCATCGATAGGGCGTGCTAACAGAGCGCTTGCAAGAGTTAGCACCCCGTCCTAGAATTGGCCCCACAACCGCCGGAAGGTGAGTGATGAAGCACGATCCCGAGGTTCCCGAACCGATCGAAGGCGACGCAGCGGAGACGTCCGCCGCCGGAGATCGGTCGGGCCGCGTAGCCAACGCGGCTCACGACATCGGGGGCTTCATCCGCTCGCAACGCGAGGCCGCTCAGGTCTCGCTGCGGCAGCTCGCACAGCTGGCGGGGGTGAGCAATCCGTACTTGAGTCAGATCGAGCGCGGACTGCGGAACCCGTCCGCCGAGGTACTCGCGCAGATCGCCAAGGGTCTGCGGGTCTCCTCGGAGGTCTTGTACATGCGGGCCGGGTACCTCGAGCAGAGGCCGCACGGCCCGGTCCGTGATGCCCTGCTGGCCGACAACGGTCTGACCGAACGTCAGAAGCAGGTCCTCTTGGACATCTATGAATCGTTTTGCCGGGAGAACCAGGCTAACGAGGACAGAGGGGACGCAACGGAGCTAATGGGGGGCGTTCCCGGGGGAAACAGGGACAACGAAGTTCCGCACCGCACAACCGAAGTTCCGCCACGCCAGGAGAGCGAACCATCATGACCGAATCGAATCTGACCGCAACCGTCACCAAGCCGATCTACGCCACCGTCGGCGCCGGCGACGCCCTCTATGCCGTCGTGACCGACGCCGTCTCGCAGATCCGTGAGCGTGCCAACTCCGCCGACGTGCAGGGGCGCATCGACGAGGCTCGCGAGCGCTTCGCCAACCTCCCGGCCGACCTGCAGGAGCAGGCCGAGACGCTGCGCCAGCGCGTGCAGGCGCTGCCGTCCGAGCTGCCCGAGGACCTGGCCGAGCTGCGCGAGAAGGCCACCCCCGAAGAGCTGCGCAAGCTGGTCGACCAGTACTACCACCAGCTGCTGGACTTCTACGCCGACCTGGCCGCCCGCGGCGAGGAGACCGTCGAGAAGCTGCGCGCCAACCCGGCCTTCGAGGACCGCTTCGAGCTCGTCGAGTCCCGCTACAACGACCTGCTGGCCCAGACCCAGGACGTGCTGGGCAAGGTCACCGACCAGGTCGGCCCGTACCTCGGCTTCACCGCCAAGGAAGAGGAGGCCCCGGCCGACGAGACCGTCGACGCCGAGGTCGTGGACGTGACCACCGAGACCGCTCCGGTCGAGGACGAGGCCCCCGCCGCCAAGAAGGCCGCTCCGGCCAAGAAGGCTCCGGCCAAGAAGGCCGCGCCCGCCAAGAAGGCCGCCCCGGCCAAGAAGTAGGTCTTCGCGTTCCGCGAAAGAGCTTGTCGCCCTCGCGCACTCCGGTGCGCGGGGGCGACGCTCGTTTCGGGGGTCACGCGGATTCGTGTCGTGCCCGGAAGTCGCGGTGGCCGGGTCTTCGCTCCGTATGATGGGTGGCGTGATGGGAATACCCGGACTGATTCTGTGGGTCTTGTGGCTGGCCGCGATGGGCATGACCGTGTTCGCCCTCGTGCACGCGATTCGGCAGCGTCCGGATGCCTTCACGGCCGTGGACAAGCTGACCAAGCCGGTGTGGATCGCCATTCTGCTGGCGTCGCTGGGCGGGTTGCTGCTGGGGCAGACCGCGGTCGGGTTCCTCGGTATCGCGGCGGTGGTCGCGACCGGTGTCTACCTGGCCGATGTGCGCCCCAAGGTCGATGAGATCCAGCGCGGGCCGCGCTGGTAGTCGGGCCCGAGAACTTCGGCCGCCACCCGGATCACCGGGTGGCGGCCTCTTTTTTGTGCCCGGCACGGTGTGCGGTGGATTCCGACTGGGGAACTTTTCGGGTGCTTGCACTAGCTAGCACCCGGTACTGCGGGTTACTGTATCTATCAGTAACACAAAGGAGTGTCCTATGCGGGCAACGCTGCCTCACCCTGCGGACCTCGGCCGGAAGGTCCGTGACCTGGTGCTCGCGCACCGGGCCGACCTGCGCACCCGGACCTACGGCACCGCGGATCTGAATCCGCCCGCCGGACCCTACGAGGTCCTGCCGGTCACCGCCTCCGACGGCGCGCGGCTGCGGGTGCACGCCTACGGTCCCGCCGACGGCGATGTGATCGTGCTGGTGCACGGCTGGACCTGCTGTCTCGAATACTGGAATCCCCAGATCAACGCCTTCGCCGGTGAATACCGCGTGATCGCCTACGACGTGCGCGGGCACGGGGAGAGCGACGAGGGCACCGCCCCGCTCACCACCGATCAGCTCGCCGACGATCTGGCCGAGGTCCTCGACGCGGCACTGCGGCCGGGCAGGCGGGCCGTGCTGGTGGGACACAGCCTGGGCGGCATGACGATTCAGGCCTGGGCGGGCCGCTATCCGCGGCGCGTGCAGAAGCAGCTGCTCGCGGTGCTGCTCACCAATACCGCGGCCGGCGACCTGATCGCCGAGACCACCGTGGTCCCGTTCCTCAACCGCGGCGCCGCCGCGCTGCCGTTCCGGGCGGGTCTGCTCGGGCTGAGCGCGCCGATCCTGTTCCCGCCGGTCAAGCCCGTGCGGTGGGTGTTCCGCCGCCAGGTCATGAGCCTGGCGTCGGTCGGCGACATCGCCGACTTCGGCCTCAATATCGTGCGGTCCTGCCCGGCTCGCGTGCGTGGGCGGTTCGGAACCCTGTTGTCCTACCTGGACGTCGGGCGCGGTGCGGCCAACCTGACGGTGCCGACCACCGTCATCGCGGGTTCGGCCGACGACATGACCCCGCCGGTGCACGCGGAGCGGATCGTGGAGATGCTCGCCGAGACCGGCAGTCTGGACGCCTATCGGGTGCTGCCGACCGGGCACCTCGGCAATGTGGAGGCCTATCGGGAGTTCAATGCCGAACTCGCGCGCGTCGCCGGGGCCGCTTTCGGGGTTCCGGCGAAGGTGGTGGGCGCCTGAGGGGTGGGTCTCGCTCACCCCTGGGGGACCTTATTCGTGAGGTCGCGCACCGCGAACATTGTTGTATAGCAAGAAGATATATACCCGCTTGCTGTTGCAAGCACCCCGGTTAGCGCGATACTGTGGTCTGGAACACAAAGGAGTGCTCATGCTGGTGAAACTGCCAGAGGCGGGTGTCGGCGTCGACGCGCTCACCGCGCCCTTCCGTTCCGGGCTGCGGTCCCGGGCCTACCGGACCGCATCGCTCAACTCCCCGCGCCCCACCGAGGTCCTCCCCGTCACCACGCGGGACGGCGCGAAGCTGCGCGTCCACGCCTACGGTCCGGCCGACGGTGACGTGATCGTGCTGGCGCACGGATGGTCCTGTGCCATCGAATACTGGAACCCGCAGATCAACGCCTTCGCGGGCGAGTACCGGGTGATCGCCTTCGACCAGCGCGGCCACGGCGAAAGCGAGAGCGGCACGCGCCTTTTCAGCGCCGATCAGCTCGCGGACGACTTCTCCGACCTGCTCGACGCGGTGCTGGCCCCGGGCCGCCGCGCGGTGCTGGTCGGGCACAGCATGGGCGGCATGACCATTCAGGCGTGGGCCGAACGCTATCCGCACCAGGTCCGGCATCGGGCTTCGGCGGTGCTGCTCGCCACCACCGCCGCGCGGCAGATTCCCAACCGCGCCACCGTGATTCCGTTGCTCAATGACGTGATCCCGGGTCCGGACTGGCTGGCGCTGGCGTTGTTCGGCACCCCGGTGCCACTGCCCGGCGGTCCCGCGGTCAACCTGATCGCCAAGCATCGGCTGATGACCCCGGAAGCCACCCGCGACCAGATCCTCTTCGGCACCTCGATCGTCCGGTCCTGCCGTCCGTCGGTACGCGCTGCCGTGGCCCGGGGCCTGCTCGAACTCGACCTGCACGGCGCCGCGGCGCATTTGACGGTTCCGACCGCGGTGGTCGCGGGTTCGCACGATCGGCTGCTGCCGGAGGTGCATTCGCGCGAGATCGCCGACACCCTCGCCGTCGCCGGACATCTCGACCGGTACACCATCCTGCCCACCGGGCATCTGGTGAACATCGAGGCCGAGAAGGCGTTCAACGTGGAGCTGCACCGCGTCATCCGCCGGTCGCGCCGCGACCCGATCGCCGTCGCCGGCTGAGCCGGACCAACGACAACGCCCGCCCCGGGAAAGCCGGAGCGGGCGTTGGCTTTTCGGGGTCCTATTCGAAGACGACGGTGCGGCGGCCGTGCACCAGCACCCGGCCCTCCAGATGCCAGCGCAGACCGCGGGCCAGCACCACGCGCTCGATGTCGCGGCCCTGCCGGACCATGTCGCGCACGGTGTCGGAGTGGTCGATGCGGGTGACGTCCTGCTCGATGATCGGGCCCGCGTCCAGTTCGGCGGTCACGTAGTGGCAGGTCGCGCCGATCAGCTTCACGCCGCGCGCGAATGCCTGGTGGTACGGGCGCGCTCCGACGAAGGACGGCAGGAAGCTGTGGTGGATATTGATGGCCTTGCCTGCCCAGTGCTCGCACAGTTCGGCGGGCAGCACCTGCATGAAGCGGGCCAGCACCACCGCGTGCGGGTCGTGGGCGTCGACCAGATCCCGCATCTGCTCGAAGGCGGGACCGCGTTCGGCCGGATCCTTCGGGAACGGGATGTAGTGGAACTTGATGCCGTGCGCCTCGGTCATCGCCGCCAGGTCGGGGTGGTTGCCGATGACGGCCTCGATGGTGGCGGGCAGCTCGCCGGAGGCGGCGCGGCCCAGCAGGTCGTGCAGGCAGTGGCCGTCCTTGGAGACCAGCAGCACCGCGCGGCGGCGTTCCCCGGAGTCGTGCAGCTGCCAGTCGGTCTCCGGGCCCAGCTCGGCGGCGACGGCGGTGAACCGGTCGCGCAGCTCGTCCAGGTCGAACGGCACGGTGGCGGCCTTGATGGCCTGCCGGGTGAAGAACCACCCGGTCTCCAGGTCGGAGTGGTAACCCGCCTCCACGATCGACCCGCCGAAATCGGCGATGAACGAGGTGATGCGGGCGATGATGCCGGGACGGTCCGGGCAGCCCAGGGTGAGCACGTAGCGACGGTCGTCCAGGGTGGAACTCATGAGGGACATACTCCCAGCAACCGCCCGGCTCGCGGCACAGGGGTGAAGCACGCCCCGGTCAGAGCGTGTAGAACGCCTCGGCGTAGTGGAAGTCGCCCTTGATCTCGAGTTCGTAGGCGGTGAGGGTGCGGACCTGGAAGTGGGTGGCCCAGTCCGGCTGGTCCGGAATGACGCCCACCCGGGTGCCGGGTACGAAGCCGAAGCGCGGGTAGTACTCGAGGCTGCCCAGCAGGCCCACGAGGGGCTCGTCGAGGGCGTCCGCGGCCCCGAGGGCGGCGTGCATGAGGGCCGAGCCGATGCCCGCGGCCTGATGGTTCGGGAGCACCCCGAGCGGCCCCAGCGCCAGCACCGGGAACGGGCCCACGGTCGCGCGGGTGAGGCAGACGTGGCCGACCACCTGATCGTGGACCTCCGCCACCAGCGACAGGGTCGGGACCCAGACGGCCGCGTCGTCGCGCAGCTTGTGCACCAGGCTCACTTCGACGGGGTCGCCGGAGACGTGGGAGGAAGGGGAATCGCCGTCGGCAGCCGCGCGGCGATCGGGGCTCGCACCGAAAGCGCCGCGGTGTACCGCGTCGATCGCGGCGGCATCGCCGGTACGTTCACGACGGATCAGCACGCCTACAAGTCTGCGTGACAGCGGCGGCGGCCCGCAACAAAGATGTGCCAAACTCGGTGCTCATGCCGAAGATTTCCCGCTCTGACGTGGCGGAGATGATCGATCACACACTGCTGTCACCCGATTCCACCCCCGCTGATGTGACCGCGCTGGTGGCCGAGGCGCGCGAATTGGGGGTGTTCGCGATCTGCGTGTCGCCGTCCATGTTGCCGGTGCGCGCGCCCGGTCTGGTGGTGGCCACGGTCGCGGGTTTCCCTTCCGGCAAACATCATTCGCTGGTGAAGGGGGCCGAGGCGCGGCTCGCCGTGGAGCAGGGCGCGGCCGAGGTGGACATGGTCATCGACGTCGGCGCGGCGCGCGCGGGCGAGTACGGTGCCGTGCTCTCCGACATCGTCACCGTGCGGGAGGCGGTGGGAGATCGCGCCCTGCTCAAGGTGATCATCGAAGCGGCGGCGTTGAGCGATGACGCCATCGTGGAGGTGTGCCGGGCCGCGGAACGCGCGGGCGCGGATTTCGTGAAGACCTCCACCGGTTTTCACCCCGCGGGCGGCGCGAGCGCGCATGCGGTGCGGCTCATGGCCGAGACGGTCGGCGGGCGGCTCGGGGTGAAGGCCAGCGGCGGGATCCGGGACGCGGCGCAGGCGGCGGAGTTGATCGCCGCCGGCGCCACCCGGCTGGGTCTGTCCCGGTCTCGCGCGGTGCTGGAAGGGTTTCCGGTCTAGCGGCGGCCGGTCAGCAGAGGATGGGCTGCTGCTGCGCGTTCGGATCCGCCTGCAGCACGGTGTTTCCGCCCTGCAGCGTGATGTGCAGGCCCTCCTTGGTGACCTCGACCTTGTTGGGGGTCAACCCCATCGGGTAGGTCTGCAGGCTCTCGGTCATGAGCTGGACGATGCCCGAGACCAGATCGGTGGGCAGCCCGAAGCCGAGCAGCGACGCCTGCAGCGTCTCGACCTCGATCTTGCCGTCCACGATCTTCGGCTTGACCTGCAGTTGGGCCAGGCCGCCCAGCACCGCGAAGCTCAGTGTGCCGGTGGCGGGATCGGAGGCGGTGGCCGAGACCAGACCGGCCATCGTCTGGGTGATGCCGTCATTGCTCCAGGTGACGTCGGCGTTGGAGCTGCCGACGCTGGCCTGCTTGCCGCCGTCCTTGGTCTCGACGTCGTGGAAGGTCGCGTGCACGACCATGCCCTGGGCCGGGCCGAACTTGGAATCGTCGCTCTGCACGGTGACCTCGCCGACCTTGTGGTCGATCATGGTGAGCAGCAGCGGCTTCCAGCCGAACGAGACGTCGATCTTGGAGCCCATCTGGGCCTCGAACTGCGAGCTGATGCACTTCTGGACCTTGTGGCGAGCCCAGGCCTCGCCGCCGGCGAGTCCGCCCGCGACCAGTAGTGCGGCCACCAGGGTGACGATCAGCAGGGTCTTCTTGCGGCTGCGCCGCGGACCGGATGAACCGGTCTGTCCGCCACCGACTTTCGCCGGGGGAGGTGGAGTGCCCGGTGGCATCTGCATACCGCCGGACTGGGTGATCGGACCCGAAGGTCCTGCCGGATAACCGGGTCCGCCCGGCAGAACCGCGGTCGGGCCGGTGCCGTTCGCGAGTTTCGCGGTGTCGGCGGTCGGCGTCGAGCCGGTGCCGGGATGGCCGGTCGCGCCCGCCGCGTAGGCGGCCTCGCCGGGGTGCAGGACCTGGGTGGGCTGGACGTCGGGATCGGGGGTGGCCGGGGTGCCGGTGTGGGCGGGATCGTTCCACCAGTCGGTGGCCGCGTCCTGTCTCGCACCTAGGACCTCGGTGGGCGTGCCGTCTGGTTTATCGAGGTCGACCGGCTGCGCCGTGGAGTCGCCGGGCCGCACGGTGGGGTCGACCGGCTGCGCGGCGGAGGTGTCGCGCTTGGTTGCGTCGTCCGAGGTGGGTTCCGAACTCATGGGGGCGATTCTTCCCGAGCTTTCTGTGTTAGCTCTGTGCATCCTGTGAGGTGTCGGCACACAGCCGCGGAATGTGACATAACACACATGGGTCCGGCTTATCCTGAGTGCCATGGCTGGGAACGCGGCACCGGGGGATCCGGAACACGGATGGGACGCGTTGCGGGAGCAGGCCGGGCGGCACGCGGGATACTTCACCACCCGACAGGTACTGCGCACCGGATGTGAGGTCCGGATCCGCGACGGATTACGCGACGGCAGCGTGCTGCGGTCGGGGGTGGGGCTGCTACGGCTGGCCGACTGGCCCGACGGGCCGCTGGACGAGTACGCCATGTGGTCGGCCTGGTTCGACGGGGCGGCCGCCGTCTCCCACCACAGCGCCGCCGAACTGCACGGGCTGGGCCGGCTGCGGCCGCGGTTCGTGCACCTGTCGGCGCGGGTCGGGCGGTTCCCGCTGTCGCCGCGGCTGGTGGTGCTGCGGCGCAGTTTCGCGCGCAAGGACGTGGAATCGGCGGGCGCGTTCCTGGTGACGACGCCGCTGCGCACCGTCATGGATCTGGCCGAGGCCGGGATCGGGCAGGCCGCCCTGGACGAGGTGGTCTCCGACGCGGTCGCCATCCACCGGTGCGCGCGGGCCGAGATCCGTTCCGCCAGTGCGGCTCTGGACCCGGCCACTGCGGCCCGGCTGCAACGCGCGCTGGCTCGCGCGCAGGAAGATCACCGGTAGCGTTCGCCGGACGGCATTCCGGGGAGCGCGGCGTGCGGGTTTCGAGTTTTGCGGGCGCGCGATTCGTGGCAGGGTGACTGGTATGGGGACCGGTGCTGGCGTGTGGGATCTGGTGTTTCCGCCGGGCCCGCCCGAACGGATCGCGGACATGTTCTCGGCCGCCGTCGTCGCCGACGCGATCCGGCCCTACGACGCCGACCTGGCGCAATCCGTGGAGACCTGCCGCGACTGGCGGCACGGCTACCACCGCGTCTTCCGGGGCATGACGGCGCTGGCGATCAGCGCGCCCGAGATCTCGATCGGCATGGCCGAGGCCGGACTGCGCTCGGTGCGGCACATGCTGCGGTTCACCGTCGGCCGCACGGTCGCGGCCCTGGACACCGTCGACGTGGACGCCGCGGCCGACGGCGCCGGGCTGGAGACCGCCGCGGTGGCCGGCGAGGTCGCGGCGGTGAAGCGGCTCGAGGTGCCGTGGCGCGGATTGCTGCTGGCCGAGGACGCGCTGCGGCTGCGCCTGGCCGAATGGCAGACCCACGGCATCCTGGAAGCCGATTTCGTGGCCGCGATCGAGCGGGTCATCGACCATCCGGAGTGGCTGGCGCTGCCCGGTTTCCGGGTCACCGTGACCGGCGCGGGCGCGGAACTCGGTCCGCTGCGGCCGCTGCTGAACTGGGGCGCGGAAGTGCTCGCGGTCGATCGGCCGGGGCGGGTGCGCTGGGAGCGGCTGCGGGCGGCCGCCAAGTCCGGCGCGGGGGTGATGCGCTACCCCGTCGCGGACGGCGAACCCGGTGTCGACATCTCCCGAGGCTTTCCGGCTCTGGCGCAATGGATCACCGCGCACAGTGACGCGCGGCCGGTGCTCGGGCTCTACGCCGGGCTGCCCGGTGCCGCAGGGGTGCGGCTGGCGGTGGCCTCCGATGTACTCGCCGACGCGGTGCTGCGGCATCAGCCCGATGCGGCGCTGGCCATGCTGGGCTCGCCGACCGATACCTACGCGGTTCCGGCCTCGGTGGTGGCGGCGGCCCGGGATCACCTGGCGCAGCGCGGTTTCCGCGGCAATGCGCAGGATCTGCTGCACCGGGTGGCGCCGCGCTCGCTGTACCGGCTCAACTACACCCGCCCGATCTTCGACACCGAGGGCGGCGCGTGGGGGCTGTTCGACAACCTGCCCGCGCTGGCCGGGCCGGATTACGCACTGGCGCAACGGTTGCCGCGCTGGCGGGCGGTGCTGGCCGCCGCGGCGGGCTGCCCGGTGTCGTTCACGGTGGCCCCGCCGGCCTGGACCCGCGGTCTCGCCCGCGAGAACGGCTGGCGCGCGGCCGCGTACCGGGCGTCCTCCCGCTTCGGCATCGAGATCTTCGACCCCGCCACCGCGCGGACCCTGCTCGCCGCGAAGTTGGTCGCCGACCTGTACGCGCCCGACGAGCCGCGAATCTCCAACCCGGAAGCGCTGTTCGCGGCGGGCGCCGCCCACGGCGGTCTGTGGCGGCAGCCCTTCGCGCCGCGGTCGCTGCTCGCTCCGGCCGCGGTCTCCGGCACGGTGCGGGACCTGCTCCACAAGCTCCACTGATCCGCGCGTGGGTACCCGCGGATCAGTGCAGCCTGCGGTCGGCCACTGGTGCCCCGTCAGGGGGCCGGAGTGTGGGGACCGTAGGGGGACAGGGTAACTCGCGGGACTCGCTCAGGGCAGCGGCGCGACGGCGGACCACGGCACCGTCAGAGTGTTGTCCCGCAGGCGGCGGCGGTAGGCGCGGAGCGGAAAACCCTGCTCGCGCAGCAGGTTCGCGGCGTGGCGCCAGCGGACGCGAGGGCCGTAGGGGGCCAGCGGCGCGGCGACGGACCAGGCGCGGTCGGCGGCGGTCAGCAGGGTGTGGATGGGTTCGCCGGGGATATTGCGGTGGATGAGGGCCTTGGGGAGGCGTTCGGCGATGTCGGAGGGCGTGTCGACGGTGAAGGGGTCCCAGGCCAGGGTGAGGGACAGCGGGCGGGTGCGATCCAGGAGGACCCAGGCGCAGCGGCGGCCGAGTTCGTCGCAGGTGCCGTCGAGGAGCAGGCCGTCGGGGGCCAGCCCGGACTGGATGGTCGACCAGGCTTCGGGGACAGCGGATTCCGGATACTGGCGCAGCACGTTGAAGGCGCGCACCAGGGTCGGTCGCAGACCCGCGAGTTCGAAACCGCCGCGGGCGAACACCACTCCGTCCCGGCCCGGGACCACCCGTTCGGGATCGATCTCCAGGCCGACCACGCGGAGATCGGGCCGCACGGTCCGCAGCCGGGCCGCCAGCTCCAGGGTGGTGACCGGGCTGGCCCCGTAACCGAGATCCACCACCAGTGAATCCGCGGCGTCCAGCAATCTTCCGGTGACGAGCGGGTCGTGCGTCATCCACCGGTCCCCGCGGCGCAACCGGTTGATCCCGGTGGTGCCGCGGGTGATCGTGCCGATGGGTTTGGTTACCCGACGGGGTGCTGCTGATCCAGCCAAACCTTCGTCACCTCGGCTTCGGCGCGGAACAGGTCCACCAGATTCACCAGCATGAGCTGTTCGAGCCTGCGCCCGAGGAACGGAACATTGACCTGGGCCCGCGAGGAGGTGCGCAGGGTGCAGCCGGTCTCGGTGGGAAACAGCCGCATGCTGCCGCCGAGAGTGCCCGGGCTGCCGGGGATTTCGGCGGTGTAGGCGCCGGTCACCTCGGGACCGTACGGCCCGTAGGTTTCCCGGCGGGTGATCACCATGTCCTTGTGCACCACCATCTGCGCCATCTCGGGCAGGGTGTCGCGGGGCAGCACGTGACGTAGTTCGACCGTGATGCCGTCGTCGCCGGACTCCAGGCTGACGATGTCGTTCGGGGAATGCTTGCGCAGTTCCTCGATGCGGGCGTCCCAGTGCTCACGGTTCGTCATCGCCGCGTACACCTGGTGGGTGGTGTGCAGCGAATACCGCGCGGAATAGTCGAGTCGGCGGGCCACGATCGCTCAGGTTACTGCCGGGCGACCTCGGTCAGTGAGAACTCAGCCAATTGTCGGTGAACTCGGCCTCGCGCTCCAGCAGTTCGGTGAGGTGCTGCTGGATGGCCGCCTCGATCTTCTTGCCGAACAGCGGGATCTTCACCTCGATGGTGGCGTCGACCACGAAGGTGGAGCCGGTGCCGTCCTCGGTGACGGTGAGGCTGCCGGTGATGGTCGCGGGCGCGCCGTCCACGTATGCCTCGACGGTGCCGCCGCTGCCGTGCCAGATCTCGGTGCGCGGAATCGTCAGGCCGTCGGGCTTGATCGCGGTGATCTGGGCGGGCAGTTCCGCGGCCGGGATGGTCTGGACCATGTCGACACGCACCTGGTCACCGTTGATGGCGAGGCTCTCGATGCGAGCGTTGGGGCCGCCGACCGCCTCGATGCGGTCCTTCCAGTACTGCTCGTTCGCGAACGCAGCGCGCACCGCGGCCATGGGATGTGTCGAGTGCCCAGTGAAGGCCAGAGGTGTCGCCATGGTCGGACACGCTACCGTCTGTGCCTGTGCGTACTTCTCGGGTGGTGTCGTTCGACGACCTGCGGGACCTGCTGGCGGCGACCGGTGCGCGGCTGCGTGCCGGGGTCCCGCTGGCGGAACTGACGACCCTGCGGGTCGGCGGCCCGGCCACGGTGGCCGACTGCGAGACCACCGAAGCACTGGTGGCGACGGTCCGGGAACTGGACGCGGCCGGGATTCCGGTGCTGCTCGTCGCGGGCGGCTCCAACCTGCTCATCGGTGACGACGGCTTCGACGGGGTCGTGGTGCGGATCGCCACCGACGGCGTGGAGATCGGCGCGGACTCGGTGCTCGCCGAGGCGGGCGCGAACTGGGACGCGGTGGTGGCGGCCACGGTGGCGGCCGGGCTCGGCGGCCTCGAATGCCTGTCCGGCATCCCGGGTTCCGCGGGCGCCACGCCGGTGCAGAATGTCGGCGCCTATGGCGTCGAGGTGGCGAGTTTGCTGCGCAGGGTGCGCTTGCTGGACCGGGCCACCGGGGAGATCCGCTGGGTCGCGCCCGAGGAGCTCGGATTCGGGTACCGCACTTCGATTCTCAAGCACAGTTCCGCCGCGGTGGTGCTGGCCGTCGAATTCGCGCTGCGCGCGGACGGTTCCAGCGCGCCGCTGGGGTACCGGGAACTGGCCGGCGCGCTGGGCGCGGCCGAGGGCGAGTCCCGGCCCGCCGCCGATGTGCGCGAGGTGGTGCTGCGGTTGCGGGCGGGCAAGGGCATGGTGCTGGACCCGGCCGATCACGACACCTGGAGTGCCGGTTCGTTTTTCACCAATCCCGTTATTCCGGACGAGCGGGTGGAGGCCGTGCGCGCCGCGATCGCCTCACATCTCGGCGCGGATGTAACCGTGCCCACCTACCCGGCCGAGGGCGGGGTAAAATTCTCGGCGGGCTGGCTCATCGAGCGCGCCGGCTTCGCCAAGGGCTTTCCGGGCGACGGGTCTCCGGCGCGGTTGTCGACCAAACACACGCTGGCGCTGACCAATCGAGGCGCGGCTACCGCGACCGATCTGGCGACCCTCGCCCGCACGGTTCGCGAAGGGGTTGCCGAGCGCTTCGGCATCGAGCTGGAACCCGAACCCGTGACCGTGGGAGTGAGCCTGTAGCGGGTGGTGTCCACCACCAGTACAGCGTCCGGGATACACGGTTTGCGGGGGTAGGGTCGAACAAGTGAGTAATCGAGGACTGTCCCGCCGGTCGGCCATGCGTGCCGCACTGGTGGCGTCGACAGCGGTCATCGCGGCGGCCTGCTCGTCGTCGAACAAGAACGGCGGCACGGCCAAACCTGCCGAACCCGTCGCGACCGTGAAATTGGAACCGGCCGCCGGCGCCGAGCAGGTCAACCCGACCACGCCGGTCACCGTCACCGTCACCAACGGGCGGATCGACCAGCTGGCGCTGACCAATGCCAATGGCAAACAGGTAGCCGGCACATTCGATGCCACTCGCAGCAAATTCACGGTGAACGAGCCGCTCGGCTACGGCGCCACCTACACCTGGTCCGGCACCGCCATCGGCACCGACAACAAGCCGGTCGCCATCGACGGCAAGTTCAGCACCGTCAACCCCAAGAAGACCGCTCCCGCCACCGTCAATATCGGCGACGGGCAGGAGGTCGGCATCGCCGCGTCGATCATGCTCCAGTTCAAGGGGCACGTCGAGAACAAGGCAGCCGTCGAGAAGGCGCTCACCGTCACCGCCACCCCGGCCACCGAGGGCTCCTGGGCCTGGCTGCAGGACGACAACGGCGGCTCGCGCGCGCACTGGCGGCCCCGCGAGTACTGGCAGCCCGGCACCACCGTGCACCTCGGCGCCAAGCTGTACGGCCTGGACATGGGCGGCGGTCTGTTCGGCGACTCCGACCTCACCTCCGATTTCCGCATCGGCCGCGCCCAGATCGTGAAGGCCTCCGCGCCCAGCCACCGCGTCCAGGTGGTGCGGGACGGCGCCACCATCTTCGACTTCGCGTGCAGCTACGGCGAGGGCAATGAGGACCGCAATGTCACCCGCTCCGGCATTCACGTGGTGACGGAGAAGTACGAGGACTTCATGATGTCGAATCCGCCGTTCTACACGAACGTGCGGGAACGCTGGGCCGTGCGCATCTCGAACAATGGCGAGTTCATTCACGCCAATCCGCAATCGGCTTCCGCCCAGGGCAATTCGAACGTCACCAACGGCTGCATCAACCTCAGCACCGCCGATGCCCAGGCCTACTTCCCGACCGCGCTCTACGGCGATCCGGTCGAGGTCACCGGCACCCGTATCCAGCTGTCGGCGGCCGACGGCGACATCTACGACTGGACCATCGACTGGGAGACCTGGAAGGGCCTGTCCGCCCTGCAGGGCGAACCGCACAACCAGATCTCGGCCACCCCGCTCGCGCCCCAGCCGGTCGGCGGTCGCTGACCGCTCGAATCGCGCGCCCGCGACCGCCGGGTTAGGGTCCTCGCCGAGTAACGCCGTGGTGAGGAGCGTCCATGGTCGCGGGCCGAAAGGGAGCGGCGGCAACGGATTCCGGGCGCGCCCTGAGTCCTTCGGAGCGATGGTTCTGGATCATCGACCGGATGTCGCCGGCCAACTGCACCGCGCGCGTCCGCGTCGACGGGCGGATTCCGGTCGGGCGGCTGGAATCCGCGGCGGCGATCCTGGTCGCGGAGTATCCGCTACTGCGGATGGGCATTTCGGACAATGTGGGCAGTGATCCGTGGTTGCGCCCACTACCCGCACCGCGAATTCCGGTGCGGCGGATCCAATCCCGTGATTCCGGGGACTGGGTGCGCGTGGTCGACGCCGAAATCGCCGAACCCATCGACATCGCGAACGGCTTGGCGCGCATCACCGACATCGTCGCCGGGGCGGATTCCGACGGCGAAAACCACGAGATCGTTCTGACGATCTCCCACATCATCGCGGACGGCCGCTCCCTGCTGGCGTTGCTGCGCAAGCTGATCGACTACGCGTCGGATCCGCCCGGGCCGGTAGCCACGCGGCCTCCGGTCCCGGCCGCGGACGACCTGATTCCCCGGGGCGCGCGCGGCTTCCGCCGCTGGGCGCACACCACCCTGGCCGACCAGATCGGCGCGCTGGTGCGGCGACCACAACGGCTGACCGGCACGGTGGCGGCGTTGTCCGAGCGGCGGACCAGGGTCGTGCACCGGGTGCTCGGCCGGGAAGCGCTGGCCTCCTTGATCATCGATTGCCGCCGAGCCGGGGTGACCGTGCACGCGGCCCTGGCGGCCGCGGTCGCCGACGTCATCGGCGAGGGGGAATCCGGGTTGATCGACGCCGAGGCGCCCCGGGAGATCCCGACTGCGGCTGCCGAGGCCGCGGGGGGTGCGGAGCCCTCGGGAGGCCGGTGCACGACGTCCGGGCCGGGCGCGAGGACAGCGGCGCGTCGGGTCTCGAGGTTCGGACCTCGGGAGGGTCTGGCGATCGGCGCGCGGGGCGCCGGGGCGGCCCGCGCGCGCGGTGCCGTGGGAGTCGGGTCGCCGGTGGATTTCCGGGAATCGCTCAGTCCGCGTGTGGATTCGGAGGAGCTGGGGGTGTACGCACCGGTGCTGGTCGGGTTCGTGCCGTTCGGACGCGGTGTTTCGCTGTGGGAGGCGGCGCGGGCGGTGAAGCGGCAGTTGGATCGTGGCGTGCGGCAGGGGCGGCATCTGGCGACGGTGGCGGGGATGCGGTTCGGGACGCCGCGCACCCTGGAATCCGGGCGGCGGCTGGCGGAACTGGTGGATCGGCGTGCGCCGTGGAATGTGTCGGTCACGAATCTGGGGCGGGTCGAGTTTCCGGAAAAGGCCGGGGGGTGGCGGCTTTCGGGGTTGCGGGTGGCCGCGTCGAATTCGTGCGTGAGCGTCATGACGGTCGCGGTCACGACGGCGCACGCGGAGATGTACCTCGGGTTCTGCCATGCCGAACCGGCGTTGCCGGCGGCGCGGGCGGAGGCTTTCGCGGACGCGGTGCTGGCCGTGCTGGCGCGGCGGCCGGATCCGTCAGCGCCGTTGCAGGCGGGCGCGTAGTTCGGCGCGGTCGGGCTTGCTGGTGCGGCCGGCCACGGGGATCTCGTCGACCAGGACGATGTCGTCGGGCAGGGCGGAAACGTCGATGAGGGCGGGTAATTCGCGGCGGAGGCGGGCCTCGACGTCGGTGGCGTTCAGGTCGGCGACGACGGCCAGGACGATGCGCTCGTCGCCGATCTCGTCGGGGATGCCGATCATGACGGCCTCGCGGACGCCCTCGACGCCCACGATGGCCGGTTCGTACAGCCCCGGATAGATATTGGTCTTGCCGCGGATCATCATGTCCTTCTTGCGGCCCATCAGGACCAGGGTGCCGCCGTCGAAGCGGGCCAGGTCGCCGGTGGCGATCTCCTTCAGCGGGGGTTCGCCGAGGTAACCGCGGCACAGGTTGGGGCCGGAGAGGATGAGTTCGCCGTCGTCGGCGATGCGCGCGTCCACGCCGTCGCACGGGAAGCCGAGCGGGTCGCCCGCCCCCTCGAAGGCGAGTTTGTCGGCGCCGGAAGTGATTGCCACCGGCAGGATCTCGGTCATGCCGTAGACAGCCAGGAATTCGGTGCCGGGGAGGGCGGCGCGGGCGCGGCGCAGCAGCGCGGTGGTGACGGGCGCGCCGCCGAGGGAGATCTCCTCGAGGTGGGCCGGTGCGGTCAGCCGCCCGGCGTCGACGGCGTCGAGGATCACCGCCAGGTCGGCGGGGGTGAGGAAGGCGTGGGTGGCGCTGTCCGGGCTGCCCGCCGGGCCGAGGGTGCGGGCGAAGCCGAGCGGATCGACGTGGGTGCTGAAGCGGGGATAGCGCGGCATGGACCAGCGCGCCCCCTCCAGCACCGCGGGCAAGCCCATCATCAGCTGCTCGGTGTGCAGGTGGGAGCCGGGCATCAGGGTGGTGGAGCCCGCCACGGCGGCCAGGCCCGCGCCCAGCGAACCGCGGGTGTGCACCACGGCTTTCGGGTCCGCGGTGGTGCCGGAGGTGAAGACGATGAGTGCCTCGGCGTCGGGATCCTCGACCGGCGCGTCCACGACGGCGCCGGTGGCGGGGCCGGACCAGCCGGGTTCGGAGCCGATCAGGCGGCCGAGCGGGATGGAGCCGCGCGGCGTTCCGGGGAGGCGCGGGCCGCTGTGGATGTGGCGCACCGGTAGCCGCCCGAATTCCGGTAGCGAGAGGCCGAGCCGGCGGCCGTACTTCTGGAGCGGCCCGCTCAGCAGGTAGAGCAGTGATTCGGTGGCGGCCCAGACGGGTTTCACCAATTCCAGTCGGCGCGCGAACAATTCGGGCCCGACGCCGGGGTCGACGAACACGATGCTGCCGCCCGCCGCGATGGTCCCGAACACCAGCACCACCGCGTCCACGCAGGGCCGGATGGAGAACAGCATCCGGTCGCCGGGCTCGAAGCCCTTGCTGTGCAGGCGTTTCACCACCAGGCGGATGCGGGCGTCGAGTTCGGCGAAGCTCAGCGGCCGTTCGCCGATCATGCCGAGGGCGGGGGCGTCGGGGGTGCGCAGCACCTGCTCACGCAGCAGCGCGACGAAATCCTCGCCCGTCGACGGGTATCCAGACGTCACCGGATGTCCACCAGCTCCGGTTTGTAGCGGTGGTCGGCGTACCAGGCGAGGGTCTTGCGCACACCCCAGGCTTTCACGCGCCGATTGGACCCGTACACCCGCACGTCGCGGCGCAGCCCGTAGTCGGTGGTGAGCGTGCGGACCGCGTTCACCAGGGCCCGGTCCTCGTGCAGTTCCTCGATGGCGGTGCGCGGGAAACCGCCCGCGGCCTCGTACAGTTCGGCCGTGATGGCCATATTGCAGCCGGGCGTCATGACGTACGGGCCCAGGTAGCGCGGATCCTGGTTGCCGGGCCGGAGTTTCCCGAACTGCGAGGCCACCTCGAGGGCGACCCGGATGACGGTGCGGTCCAGCAGGCTCACGCCCTCGTCGGTGCGGGGGATGAGCTGACCGCTGACCAGGCGCAGGCCGGAGTCGAAGGCGGCCCGGATCCGCGCGGTCCAGTCGGGGGCGGGCAGGCAGTCGGCGTCGGTGCGGGCCAGGCGGGTGGCCCCGGCCGCGATGGCGTGGCGCATGCCGGTGTCGGCGGCCGCGCCGGTGCCCTTGTGTTCCTCGGTGATGATCTCGATCCGCGGCTCCGGATGCGCGAGGGCGAAGTCGCGCACCACCTTCACGGTGGCGTCGGTGGAGTTGTTGTCCACCACCACGACGGTGAAGTCCCGGTCCCGCTGCCCGGCGAGTGCCGCCAGGGTGGCGGTGATGCCGTGTTCCTCGTTGTAGGCGGGCACGATCACCCACAGGTCGTTCATGGCTCTCCCGGCGGAATTACTTACCGCGACTTACGGTTTCGGCAGGCGGTACGCGATGGCGGCCGCCGACGGGCCCGCCCCGGCGGCCACGAACAAGGCTACGTCGGCGTGGTCGAGACCGCCGCTGTCGCGGGCCGCCAGGAACGCGACGGGCAAGGCCGAGGTGTGGGCGTCGCCGCCGGTGTCGTCGGCGCTGACCGCCTCGGGGGCGATGCCCAAGCGCTCGGCGAGCCGGGCCGGGAAGTCGGGGGTGGGTCGCCCGCAGATCAGCATCGTGCGGTCCAGGGGCGCGTCCGCCACCTCGAGGGCTTCGGTCGCGGCCGAGACCGCGTGGCGCAGGAGCGCTTCGACGTCGGCGGGGCGGTGCACCGTGATGGCGGACCGGCCGGTCGTCCCCATCTCCCGGAGCCGCACGAATCCCTCCGACGCGGGCCGTCCGTCGGTGGCGCTGATGTGCAGCGCCCCGAATCCGGCCGGGCCCGCGGCCTTCTCCAGCAGCATGGCCGCACCCACCGGCTTGATCGGGAAACCCGGCTGCGGCCGCGGCGATGTCGACGGGTGCGCGTCGCCGGATACCAGTAGCACCCGGTGGACGGTCGGCGCCTCCAGCAGCGCCTGACCGACCTGGATGGCATTGAGAATGCCGCAGGCCCCGTTCATCAGGTCGAAGGACAGGCAGGGCACATCGCCGCTGCGATACTCCAGCCCGATGCCCACCTGCTGCTGGATCAGCGCGGACATGGCCGGTTCCACCATGTTGGAGTCGCGGTAGACGCCGGTGTTGATCAGCGCGTCGATCCGCTCGGGCGTGCTGCCCGCCTCCGCGATGGCCCGGCGCGCGGCGGCCGCCGCCTGCTCGATCGAACTGCCGCCACCGATTTCGGTGACGATGGAAGAAATCACGATTCCCATACCGCATCACACCCGCAGGTCGCCGAGCGTCACCGACAGAAACCCGGCCACGACGCCGGAAGCCGCGGGGACCATCAGTACTTTCGCCCCGGACGCTATCCGCTGTTGTTTGAGCGCGTCATGTAAAACCACGAAATGCGAGGTCGACGCGGTGTTGCCGTACCGGTCCAGCACCATGAGCGCGGGCGGTATCGGGGCGTCGAATTCGCGTTCGGCGATCTTGGACACCAATTCCACCGCGGGCGCGCTGAATTGATGGTGGATCACGTGGTCGTAGCCCTCCGCCGCGAAATCGCTGCCCCGCGCGGCCAGGAAGTCCCGCTGCCGGGTGGTCCACAGCAGATAGCGGGCCTCGTTGTGCATGGCCCGGTTGTCGGTGTAGAGCGCGATACCGGAACTGCGGTCGCTCGGCATGCCCAGGCACAACTGCGCGAATCCGGCGCTGGTATTGAGTTCGACGTAGTCGATGCCCTCGTCGGCGGTGCCATCGCCGTCCAGCACCACCGCGGCCGCGCCGTCGCCGACGGTGAGGGACGCGAACTGCGGATCGTATTTCTCCGACATCTCGCGCACCGCGGTATCGGAGATCGGGGTGATGTACTCGCCGGAGACCACCAGGCCGCGCCGCACCATTCCCGCGCGAATCATCCGGTCCAGCACCAGAACTCCGCTCATCATGCCCGCGCAGGCATTGGAGACGTCGAAATGGATGGCTCCGGTCGCGCCGAGTTCGTTGCGCAGCATGAGCGCGAACGAGGGTTCCACGCAGAATTCGTCACCGCGAATACGTGTGATGGAGCAGGAGATGACGACATCCAGATCGGCGGCGTCGTAGCGGGAATTGTCGAGGGCGGTCCGGGCCGCGGCCATCGCCACGGTGAAGGAGTCCTCGTCCTCGGCGCAGCGGCGGCGGTGCCGCACGCCGCTGATCCGCTCCAGGTCGATGGGGGAGTCGACGGCCAGCTGGGCCAGCAGCTCCGCGGTCGATATCTCGGTGGCGGGCAGGTACGACCCGACCGCCTCGATGCGTGATCTCACCATGTTTCGCTCCAAGCCGCCCTCGGTTGCGGGGGACGCTAGCAGCGGCCGGCGCGCGGATTCCGATTTTGAAGAATCCGTGATTCAGATCATGGGGGCCGTGAACTGCGATGCGGCGCAACGCAACTACGCCGCGCCGCGCACCACGGTCAGGAACGACGCGCGAAACGCCCCGGCCCGGCCTGATCCCGCGGCGTCACCGTGATGGTGTCCAGATTGACGTGCGGCGGGCGGGACGCCACGAAACCCACCACTTCCGCGATGTCCTGCGCCACCAGCGGATCGATGCCCTGATACACACTCGCCGCACGCTCGGCGTCACCCGCGAACCGCACCAGCGAGAACTCCGTCTCCACCGCGCCCGGCGCGATCTCGGTCAGCCGCACCGGCTGCCCGAGCAGCTCACCGCGCAGCGTCCGGTGCAGCACCGCCTGCGCGTGCTTGGCCGAGGTGTACCCGGACCCGTTGTCGTAGGCGTGGAAGGCGGCGATCGAGGTGATGGTGACGATCAGGCCGTCGCCGGAGGCGATCAGCTTGGGCAGCAGCGCCTTGGTGAGCCGCAGCGTGCCCAGCACATTGGTCTCCCACATCCAGCGCCAGTCGTCTAGATCGGCCTCGAGCACGGGGGCCAGGCCCTTCGCGCCACCGGCATTGTTGACCAGCACGTCGCACCGCTCGACCGCCTCGGTGAAGGCGCGCACCGACTCCTCGTCGGTCACGTCCAGGGCCAGCGGGGTGCCGCCGATCTCCTCGGCCAGCTTCTCCAGCCGCTCCACCCGCCGTGCGCCCACGTAGACGTGGTACCCCTGCTTGGCGAGTTCGCGGGCGGTTGCCTCGCCGATACCCGAACTGGCTCCGGTCACCACAGCGGTACGAGTGCTCATGCCTCCGAGCTTAGGCAGAAGCCCTGGCCTGCCCCTTCTCGGCCCGCGCCCGCCGCAGGCGCCGCGGCGGGGGCGAGATCCCCGCAGCGCTGCCGGTTAGCCTCACTCCTATGGCGATTCGGGAAGCAGTGAGCGCGGACGGCACGACCATCGTTTACCGGGTGACGGGTCCGGAAGGGGCGCGGCCGCTGGTGCTGCTGCACGGCTGGTCGGGGAATCTGTGCTGCTGGGGACGCTCGGCCGACCTGCTCGCCGAGCAGTTCCGGGTGATCGCGGTGGACCTGCGCGGGCACGGCTACTCCGACGCCCCCGCGACCGGCTACGACGATCCGAAGAACTGGGCCGCCGATGTCGCCGCCGTGTTCGCGGCCGAGGACATCACCGCCGGCGCGCTGCTGCTGGGCTGGTCGTACGGCGGCATCGTCGCCTCCGACTACCTCACCGCGCACGGCACCGCGGCCCTCGCGGGCGTCGTCTACACCGGTTCGCAGGCCAATATCGGCCGCGGCGTGCCCGGCGCGGAGACCGGGCCCGGCATGGCCAAGGCCATTCCCGACGTGTTCGACGAGAGCGCGGGCAAGGCCATGCGCGGTTTCGCCGCCTTCGGCAATGCCAATACCGGCCCCGGCCGGGACAAGGGCGTGGACGCCCAGCGGCTGTTCGGCGGCAGCATCGCCACGCTGCCCCGGGTCCGCAAGGCGCTGTTCTACCGGACGGTCGACAACACCGACACCCTGCGCGGCCTCGACATCCCCGTGCTGGTGCTGCACGGCACCGCTGACCCGGTGGTTCCCATCGAGAACGGCCGCCACATCGCCGCCTCCGCGCCCGACGTGCGGACCTCGTACTGGGAGGGCGCCCAGCACGGTCTGTTCATCGAGGATCCGGAGCGATTCGCCGCCGAAATCGCCGCTTTCGCGCGAGACCTGCGGTGATAGCGGTATTGCATTCACATCGACGAATATCCTTGTGAGTCAGGTCACTTGGGAAGGTAACCCGTGCATGGGGCGTTGTAACCCCCGTGCACACTGGAGTGGTGAGTCAACGCCCGGAGCTACGGCCCAATCGGATTGCCGTGCTATCGGTGCATACGTCGCCCTTGGCGCAGCCCGGAACGGGCGACGCGGGCGGCATGAACGTCTACGTTCTGCAGACCGCCCTCGAACTGGCCCGCCGCGGCACCGAGGTGGAGATCTTCACCCGCGCCACCTCCTCCAATGACGAACCCGTCGTCGAGGCCGCGCCCGGCGTGCTGGTCCGCAATGTGGTCGCCGGGCCCTTCGAGGGGCTCGACAAGTTCGACCTGCCCACCCAGCTGTGCCCCTTCGCCGCGGAGGTGTTGCGCACCGAGGCGCGCAACCTGCCCGGCCACTACGACCTGATCCACTCGCACTACTGGCTGTCCGGCCAGGTCGGATGGCTCGCGCGGGACCGCTGGCGGGTGCCGATGGTGCACACCGCGCACACCCTGGCCGCGGTCAAGAACGCCTTCCTGGCCGAGGGCGACTGCCCCGAGCCCGCGGTCCGCGAGATCGGCGAGAAGCAGATCGTCGCCGAGGCCGACCGGCTGGTCGCCAACACCGGCGAGGAGGCCCGCCAGCTCGTGGAGCTTTACGGCGCCGACCCCGAGCACATCGACGTGGTGCTGCCCGGCGCCGACCTGAGCCGCTATCACCCCGGCGACAAGCTCGCCGCCCGCGCCGAGCTCGGCCTGCGCGCCGACGAGCGGATCGTCGCCTTCATCGGCCGCATCCAGCCGCTCAAGGCCCCCGACGTGCTCGTTCGCGCCGCAGCGCACCTGCTCGCCGAGGAGGCCGCGCAGCCGGTGCCGCCCACGCGGCCGCTGCGCGTGGTGATCGTGGGCGGACCCTCCGGCAGCGGGCTGGAACGGCCCAACGCGCTCATCGAACTCGCTGCGGCCCTGGGCATCTCGGATCGCGTCACCTTCCTGCCGCCACAGCCCGCGCACCGGCTGGTGCAGGTGTACCGCGCCGCCGACCTGGTCGCGGTGCCCAGCTACAACGAGTCTTTCGGCCTGGTCGCCATCGAAGCGCAGGCCAGCGGCACCCCGGTGCTGGCCGCGGACGTGGGCGGGCTCGGCACCGCCGTCCGCGACGGCGTCTCCGGCCTGCTGGTTCCCGGCCACCGGACACCGGACTGGGCGGACGCGCTGCGTAGCATGCTCGACGACCCGGTCCGGCTCGAACTCATGGGTGCGGCGGCCGTCGAACACGCGGCCAACTTCTCCTGGGCGCACACCGCCGACGGGCTGCTGGACAGCTACTCGGCCGCGTTGTCGCAGGCTCGGGGCAATCGGGTGCGGGGTAGCCTGCATACTGATCGCGCAAGAGCACTGACACGGCCGGCGGTCAGCCCGAGGTCGGCACGCGGGGAGGCTGACCTGGCATGGCGGCGGCGGACGGGAGCGGTACGCAGATGAGTGAGTTCGAGCGCGACTGGACGCCGCGCCCGCACGCCAGCAGCGGTGGTTTGAACGACGAAACCGCCCGGGCCACGGCGCAACTCATCGACGACACGCTCCGCGACCGCGAGATCGAGTACTCGCGCGAGGCGCCCGACCTGTTCGCGGTGGTGCTGCCCGGCGAGCGCAAGCTCAAGACCGTCATCGGCGTCGGCGTCGGCAAGCACGGCGTGCGGATGGAATCCTTCGTCTGCCGCAAGCCCGACGAGAACTTCGAGGGCGTCTACAAATTCCTGCTGCGCCGCAATCGCCGCCTCTACGGCGTCGCCTACACCATCGACCGGGTCGGCGACATCTACCTGGTCGGGCGCATGTCCAACGACCGCGTCACCTCCGACGAACTGGACCGCTGGTTCGGCCAGATCCTCGAGGCCGTCGACGCCGACTTCAACACCCTGCTCGAACTCGGCTTCGCCGAATCCATTCGCAAGGAATGGAAATGGCGGGTCTCGCGCGGCGAATCGCTGAAGAATCTGCGCGCCTTCGAACACCTCATCGAGGACGCCGACACGCTGCCCCGTATGCCAGGGTGAGAACTGATTTCGTGCCGGTCGGGTAACTTGTCGGGACGTCCACACCAGGTTCGGCTCACCACCGCGGGCACGCAATGCCAACCCGGACGAATCTGAGCCGTGCGCTGAAGTCTCGGAGAGGCGGGGGAGTCATGGTGGCGCTTGCGCTGGATATCGGAGCGACCAAATTCGCGGCCGCCCTGGTCGATTCGACGGGTGCGCCCGAGAAACCCCGACGCGTCGCTGTACCCGAATCCGGGGTGTGGGCGGCCTGCCGTGAACTATTGAGCACCGCGGCCGCCGGGGAAACGGTGACCGCGGTCGGGATCGGGTCCGCGGGCCCGGTGGACGTCACCGCCGGGGTGTGCGGTCCGCTCAATATTCCGGAATGGGCCGACGGCTTCCCCGTGGTCGACGCGGTGCGGAAAGTGTTCCCCGCGGCCGAGATTCGCTTCGCCCTCGACGGGGCCTGCCTGGCGCTGGCCGAACACCGGCTCGGCGCGGCGCGCGGCGCGACCAACGCGCTCTGCCTGACCGTGTCCTCGGGCATCGGCGGCGGGATCATCAGTGACGGCCGGGTCGTCATGGGCCGCACCGGCAATGCCGGACACGTCGGCCACATCGTGGTGCCCGGCAACGAAGAGCCCTGCGCCTGCGGTGGATTCGGCTGCGTGGAGGCCGTCGGCAGCGGCAAGTCCGCGGTGCGCTGGGCCCGGCGGCAGGGGTGGGAGGGCGAGACCGGAGTGGAACTGGCGCAGGCCGCGCGCGACGGGGAGCCGCTCGCCATGGAAGCCCTCGCCCGGGCCGGCGCCGCCATCGGGACCGCGGTCGCCTCCGCGGCCGCGTTGCTCGACACCGATCTGGTCGTCATCGGCGGCGGCTTCGCGCAGTCCGGGGAGCCGCTGTGGCAGCCGCTGCGCGCGGCGGCGCTCGGTCACGCGCGCCTGCGCTTCCTGCGGGAACTGCGGGTCGTTCCCTCCGAACTCACTGATCAGGCCACCCTGCGGGGCGCGGCGTTGCTCGTGGGAGGATGACCCCATGACGTACACCCTCGTTTTGCTGCGCCACGGCGAGAGCGAATGGAATGCCCTCAACCTGTTCACCGGCTGGGTGGATGTTCGCCTCACCGACAAGGGTGTCGCGGAAGGCAAGCGCGCCGGCGAGCTGCTCGCCGAGCACGGGATTCTGCCGGACATCGTCTACACCTCGCTGCTGCGCCGCGCGATCAGCACCGCCAACAACGCCCTCGACGCCTGCGACCGCCACTGGATTCCGGTGGTTCGCGACTGGCGTCTGAACGAGCGCCACTACGGCGCTCTCCAGGGCAAGAACAAGGCGGAGATCAAGGAGCAGTACGGCGAGGACCAGTTCATGCTGTGGCGCCGCAGCTACGACACCCCGCCGCCGCCGATCGAGGTCGACAGCGAGTACAGCCAGGACGGCGACCCGCGCTACGCGGGCATCGAGGTCCCCGCGACCGAGTGCCTCAAGGACGTCGTCGCCCGGATGGTCCCGTACTGGGAGGACACCATCGCGACCGATGTGCGTTCCGGCAAGACCGTTCTGGTTGCCGCGCACGGTAATTCGCTGCGCGCGCTGGTGAAGCACCTGGAGAACATCTCCGACGAGGACATCGCCGGGCTGAACATTCCGACCGGCATTCCGCTGAAGTACGAGCTCGACGAGAACCTGCGCCCGCTCGGCGCCGGTGTCTACCTCGACCCGGAGGCCGCCGCGGCCGGCGCCGCCGCCGTCGCGAACCAGGGCGGGAAATAGAGAGGACAACTCTCGTAACTCGCAGGGGCTTCGCCCCTGAAACCCTCGAAACGCCCGGGGAGGCTTCGGCCTGAAACCCCCGAAACAATGGCCCGCCCAATGACATTGGGCGGGCCATTGTCATCAATACATTCCTGTGTGATAGGCGTCTCACTACGCGACCGTAAGGTATTTCCATGTCGCGCAAAACAATTTGCCATAGTGTCGGCAATTCGAAGATGTATCTGTAACCGGGGTTTGCAACTTACTGTGCGGTAGATATGCTGCTGGGCGTTCGACCACCTGCGAGAGGTAGATCACGTTCGATGAAGCACGCGCTACAGGCCACGGTTTTAGCCGCCACGGCCGCTCTGCTCCTGCCTTTGACCGGCATCACCGCCGATGCCATCATCCCGACCGGACCCGATGGCGGCGCCGCCGGCGCCGCCTGGACCGCCGCCGAGGACGGGCCGCAGCAGTACCCCAACGTCTTCATCGAATGGGACGTCCCGATCACCATGAGTGACGGCACCGTCCTCAAGGGCAACGTCTACCACCCGGCCGACGCCGCGGGCCGACCCGTCGACACCCCGACGCCGACCGTGCTGAACATGACGCCCTACACCAAGCTGGTGTCGAACGTCGCCGACAGCGCCTTCTCCATTCCGGGCCTGTCAGACGCGCTTCTGAACGTCTTCCGCAACATCCACCTCGACGGCACTCCGCTCACCGGCTTCGGTGAACTGCTGAACGCGGCGGGCAACGGCGAACTCCGCAACTTCTCCGTCGACCGCCAGCTCATCAAGTCCGGGTACACGCAGGTCGTCGTGGACGTGCGCGGCACCGGATTCTCGCAGGGCGAATGGGACATGCTGCGCGGCCGCGAACAGCAGGACACCGTCGAGACCATCGACTGGGCGTCCAAGCAGCGCTGGTCCAACGGCCGTATCGGCATGAGCGGGCTGTCCTACAGCGCCATCAACCAGGTGCAGGCCGCCGAGAAGCAGCCGCCCGCGCTGAAGGCCATCTTCCCGATCGTGCCCGGCAGCGACCTCATCGACGACGTGCTCGCGCCCGGCGGCGGCTTCGGTTTCAACTTCATCCCGCTGTGGCTGAGCGCCATCAACGGCCTCAAGTGGGTGCCGGACCTGGCCTCCATCGCCGCGGGCACCTTCGACTTCAAGTGGTTGCAGGATCGTGTCAACGACCCCTTCGGCTACCTCGACGTGCTGATGTCGGCCTACACCTCCACCACCATGGACAGCCTCGACCCGCGCGTGAAGGACATGCTCAACGGGTTCACCCAGGACCGCCAGGACTGGCTCGGCGACCCCAGCCGCATCCAGATCCCGACCTTCGTCACCGGCGGCTGGCACGACCTGTTCACCTACTCGGAATCCAAGATCTACAACCAGATTCCGCTGCCGCCCGGCCAGAAGCAGCTGCTCATGGGCAACACCTACCACGTCACCTCCGGTGCGGACGTCAACCGCGTCGGCGCCCCGCCGCGCCTGGACGTGCTGCAGCGCGCCTGGTTCGACAAGTGGCTCAAGGGCATCGACAACGGCATCGACGCCTACGGGCCGGTGACCCTCAAGACGCAGGGCGGCGGCTGGAACACCCAGGGCGGATTCGGGCCCACCGCACCGGCTTCCGAGGCCGCCGACTACCGGCGCATGTACTTCTCCGCGCAGCCCTCCGGCACCGCGAACAGCCTGCACGACGGCTCGCTCACCGCGGCCGCCAACAGCGACGGTGACCGGCTCACCGTCGCGCCCGGCCTGTCCACCGTCTGCTCCAACGACGCCGCCCAGGCCACCGCGGGCATCCTCAACCTGATCGACGGCTGCTCCAAGGACTCCCGCGTCGCCGAGACCAACGCGCTCACCTTCACCAGCGCGCCGGTCGCCGAGGCCACCACCATCTCGGGCCCGATCGCGGTGCATCTCAACACCGTTCAGGACGCCG
Source organism: Nocardia sp. NPDC005746 (assembly GCF_040630785.1). Taxonomy (NCBI): domain Bacteria; kingdom Bacillati; phylum Actinomycetota; class Actinomycetes; order Mycobacteriales; family Nocardiaceae; genus Nocardia; species Nocardia sp. NPDC005746. Next base: position 231,180 of record NZ_JBEXYE010000008.1, on the reverse strand, counting down.
CCGACGGCTACTGGACCGTCACCGTCAACGACGTCGCCCCCGACGGCCAGTCCACCGTGCTGACCTCCGGCGAGCTCATGGCCTCGCTGCGTCAGGTCGACGAGGACCGCAGCAGCCGCTCCCCGAACGGCGACTACACCGACCCGCGCGCCTTCACCTCGCTGGACAAGCGCCAGGAGACCGTGCCCGGCGAGGCCACCACCCTCGACATCGCCCTCGGCGGCACCCAGGCCGTCCTGCAGCCGGGCCACCGCCTGCGCGTGGACGTGTTCGCGGGCAACTTCCCCAAGGGCCTGCCCATCCTCCCGATGCTCATCGACACCGGTCTCAGGCCGCAGCACCTGCAGCTCGACCCGGACCGTCCGAGCTTTGTGAACATCCCGGTCCGCGGCAACACCGGCTGGTGACACCGCCCTACCGGGATTGAATCCCCGAGCGTGCACAACGGCGTGCACGCCCGGGGTTTTTCTTTCCGGCCGCATACGGTCAGGCGTCTCAGGACTCGGGGTCGGCGACGATCACGACTTTGCCGGTGACGGTGCCGGATTCGGCGAGGGTGAGTGCCCGGGCGGTTTCCCGCAACGGGATTCGGGCCGCGATCTGCGGGTGCAGCGCGCCGCGCTCGGCGAGGTCGAGGACCGCGCCCAGGTCCGTCGCGAGGCGCGACTGGAACCGGGAACGCCGGCGGCGGCCCGCCCAGATGTTGTAGAAGGACGCGCTCCGGTTGTTGGGCAGCGCATTCCACCACAGCAGCCGGGCGAACAGCTTCAGCACCGGCAGCCGGGAATTGCCCTCCTCGTCCTTGGTGGCGGCGCTGCCGTAGGAGACGAGGGTGCCACCGGGCGCGAGCAGCGCGAACGAGTCCACGATGCCGGGGCCGCCGATATGATCGAAGACGGCGTCCACCCCGCCCGGCGCCAGCGCCCGCACCTGGGCGGCCACATCCCCGCGATAGTCCACCGGCAGGGCGCCGAGCTCGGCGACCGCGTCGGCATTGCGCGCCGAGGCGGTCCCGATCACGCGGATTCCCGCCGCGCGCGCCAGCTGCACGAGCGTCGACCCGACGCCACCGTTCGCGCCGTGCACCAGGATGGTCTGCCCCGCACGGGCTTTTGCCTTCCGATGCAGCATCTGCCAGGCGGTGATGCCGTTCACGACGAAGGTCTCCGCGGCGTCCGCGGCCAGGCCCTCCGGCACCGGCACCAGATCATCCGCGGGCACCGCGAGATGGCTGCTCCAGCCGCCGATCTTGGTCAGCGCCGCGACCCGGCGGCCGATCAGGGCCGGATCGACCCCGGCCCCGACCGCCGCCACCACGCCGACGACGTCGTAGCCGGGCACGAACGGAAACGCGGGCTGGTCATAGTATTTGCCGCGCCGCATCTGCTGCTCGGCGAAGGACACCCCGGTCGCCTCCATGCGGACCAGTGCCTCGCCGGGGCCGGGCTGCGGCAATTCGCGCGTGGTGACGGTCAGGCCCTCCGGCTCGACGCGTCCGGGCAGCACTACTTCGGTGGCGATGATGTTCGACATGGGTCGATCCCTTCCAGGTGTGTGATTGGTCAATCACTCTTGGATTGAAGAAAATGCCCTCGTCCGAGGGCGTGAGAGGTCAGTCGAAGTGGCGGATGCCCGCGGTCAGGGTGGCGGCCCAGGCGCCTTCGCCGGCATCCAGGCCGAGGGTCGTGATGAGGTGGCACAACTGCCCGTAGGCCATGAACCGCTGCACCTGCCGGCCGGTCGCGCCGGAACGGGTTTCGGCGTACTCGGTGACCCGCCGCAGGCCGCGGCGCACGGCCTCGGCGATATCGGGCACATCGGCCGCCGAGAGGGCGTGCACCTGCAGCATGAGCAGGCTCTTGTCCACGATCAGTTCGGCGTAGGCCCCGCCCATCTCGTACAGGACCTGCTCCGGATCGCCGCCCGGGGTCCGGGCGGCGCCGGTCGCCAGGGCGCCCTCGACCCGTTCGAAACAGCGATCCAGGGCGGCGACGAACAACTCCACCTTGCTGGGGAAGAGCTTGAACACGTACGCGGGTGAGATTCCGGCCGCGGCGGCGACCGTATTGATCGGCGTCCCATGGAATCCCGTCTTGGCGAACTCGGTGATCGCCGCGTCCAGCACGGCATCCCGTCGAACATCTGAAGTCGAGAGTGCGATCCCGCGTCTGCTCATGTGAGTGACTGTACACTCACTCTCGGGATCTCCGCTAGCCCTCCGACTCGTCGGGAACGGCGAAGGCCGCTTCCAGCGGCGGGAACAGGGCCCGGGCATCGTGACCAGCGAACCAGAGGCCGACCACGAAAGCCGCGGTCGCCTCCAGATATCGGGCCCGGGACAGGCCGCCCGCGGGGATCGGGCGCAGCTTCAGGTCCTCGGCGAGGCCGGAGACGAGCGCGATCGCCGCCTCGTCATCGCCGCAGAGCGGCACCGTCGCAGGGCGGCCGTCGAATTCTCGATCAGCGCCCGCCCACACCTCGGCGGCCAGCAGGTTGAACGCCTTCACGACCTTGGCGCCGGGCACCGCGGCCGAGATGCGTTCGGCCACAGCGGGTTCGGAGAGACCGAAGCCGCCGGTGTCCGGGGCGAAAGCATTGGTGCAGTCGATCAGAGTGCGCCCGGTGAGCGCCTCACGCTGGTCGGTGAGGATGTCCGTCAACGCGGCCACCGGCACGGCCAGCAGGGTGGCGTCGCCGAATTTCGCCGCCTCGGACACGGTGGCGGGGCGGGCGCCGGACCCGATCGCGGCGGCGGCCTCCGCCGCTCGCGTGGAAGTCCGTGCGCCGATCACGATCTCGTGCCCGGCCGCGGCCCAGCCGCCGCCGAGAGCGCGAGCCATCTGCCCGGCCCCGATGATTCCGATTCGCATGTCATCTCCTTGGTGTGGCGTGTGGTGACGACGTTAGGAATTCCGAAGCGCACTCCCGGGTGCCCAATGGCGGTGGCAGGGTGGAGGCATGACGGTCGAGAGCATCGAACCGGTGCGGTTCGCCGAATACGGCGGCCGCGAATCGGACTGCCCCGCGCGGCTGGCGGTAGACGTATTCGGCAATTCCTGGCTGACAGTGATCGTTTACACACTTCGCGAGGGTCCGATGCGCCCCGTGGAATTGCGGCGCGCCATCGGCGGCATCAGTCAGAAGATGCTCACCCAGACGCTGCGGCGCATGCAGGCGATGGGATTGCTGGAACATCGCCGATACGCGGAAGCGCCACCGCGCGTTGAGTATTCGCTGACCCCCGCGGGCCGTGATCTGCTGATTCCGATCTTCGCGCTGGGGGAGTGGGCCGACCGCCACGGCGACACCGTGCGCACCGCCCTCTACGGCGATCCGGAGGACTGACCGTCGCCGCGAAAGCGGTTGCCACAGGGGCGCTCAGCTCCCGCGACACGCTGACCGAACATCGCGTGAACACCGGGCTAACGAGGGTGGAAGGACCCATGACCTGCGTGAAACTTCCTGCACCCGGGGTTTGACCCCGCGTCGGCGACCGTACGATTCAAAGTGTGAGCGTTCCACAGGCCGTGCTTTTGGCAGTCCTGGCGGCCGTAGTAGGACTGGCCGTCGGCGGACTGCTCATTCCGTATGTGAACGCTCGTCAGGAGCGGATGCGCGCCGCCACCGATACCGGGCTGACCATGTCCCAGGTGCTGGATCTGATCGTGCTCGCGTCCGAATCCGGCATCGCCGTCGTCGACCAGTACCGGGACGTGGTCCTGGTCAACCCGCGGGCCGAGGAGCTGGGCGTGGTCCACGACCGCCTGCTCGACGAGCGCGCGTGGGCGGCGGTCGAACAGGTGCTGGCGGGGGGCCAGGACGTCGAGTTCGAGCTGACCGCCAAGATTCCCATGCCCGGCCGCGCCCGCCTCGCTGTCCGAGGAGTTGCCCGGCCGCTCTCGCAGGAGAATCCGAACTTCGTGGTCCTGTTCGCGGACGACGACTCCGAACAGGCCCGCATGGAGGCCACCCGCCGCGACTTCGTCGCCAATGTGAGCCACGAACTCAAGACCCCCGTCGGGGCCATGAGCCTGTTGGCCGAGGCGTTGCTGGAATCCGCCGACGATCCCGACTCGGTCCGGCACTTCGGTGAACGCCTGCACGGCGAGGCCCGCCGCATGGGCAAGATGGTCACCGAGCTGATCGCGCTGTCGCGGCTGCAGGGCGCCGAACGGCTGCCCGAGCTCGAGGCCGTCGACGTCGACAGCGTGGTCACCCAGGCCATCGAGCGCTCCCGCACCACCGCCGAGGCCGCGGGCATCACCGTGTCCACCGACGCGGGCAGCGGCCTCGAGGTGCTCGGCGACCAGACCCTGCTGGTGACCGCGCTGTCCAACCTGGTCGAGAACGCCATCGCGTACTCCCCGCGCGGCTCCCACGTGTCGGTGAGCCGGGCGCTGCGCGGCGGCTACATCAATATCGCCGTCACCGACCGCGGCATCGGCATCTCCAAGGAAGACCAGGAACGCGTCTTCGAACGCTTCTTCCGGGCCGACAAGGCGCGCTCGCGTGCCACCGGTGGTACCGGCCTAGGGCTGGCTATCGTCAAGCATGTGGCCGCCAACCACAACGGTGAGATCACCCTGTGGAGCAAACTGGGCACCGGATCGACGTTCACCCTGCGCATCCCGGCCCACCCTGCCGATTCCAACGGGCAGGTCGACAAGAGACTTGCCACCGGCATTCCGGTGGCCAAGAAGGAAAACGGCACGCGCCCCCTCGGGCGGGCCAGAACCAACGGTGTGGAGGCAACCCGATGACGAGTGTGCTGATCGTCGAGGACGAGGAGTCGCTGGCCGATCCGCTCGCGTTCCTGCTGCGCAAGGAGGGGTTCGAGGTCACCGTGGTGGGCGACGGCCCGTCCGCGCTGGCCGAGTTCGACCGCTCGGGCGCGGACATCGTCTTGCTCGACCTCATGCTCCCCGGCATGAGCGGCACCGACGTGTGCAAGCAGCTGCGGGTGCGCGGCAGCGTCCCGGTCATCATGGTGACCGCGCGCGACAGCGAGATCGACAAGGTGGTCGGCCTGGAACTGGGCGCCGACGACTACGTCACCAAGCCCTACTCCTCGCGCGAGCTGATCGCCCGCATCCGGGCCGTGCTGCGCCGAGGCGCCGGCGAGGAGCCCGACAACGGCAGCGAGACCGCGGTGCTCGAGGCCGGGCCGGTGCGCATGGACGTGGACCGCCACACCGTGCAGGTGAACGGCAAGGCGGTGACGCTGCCGCTCAAGGAATTCGACCTGCTCGAATACCTGCTGCGCAATTCCGGGCGCGTGCTCACCCGCGGCCAGCTCATCGACCGCGTCTGGGGCGCCGATTACGTCGGCGACACCAAGACCCTCGACGTGCACGTGAAGCGTCTGCGCTCGAAGATCGAAGCCGATCCGGCCAAGCCCGAGCACCTGGTCACCGTGCGCGGCCTGGGCTACAAGCTCGAAGCCTAGGACCGCCCAGAACGCAGAACCCGCCCGCTTCGAATTCACGAAGCGGGCGGGTTTCGTCTTTCTCCCCGACCAGTTTCCGGGCTTACCCGTTCGGCCGGTGTACTACGCGTTGGGGTCGGACTTCATGGTGTAGACCCACGCCGGGCCGATGCCGGGCAGTTCCTGCTTCTCCAGGATGATCCAGCCCAGGCCGGGGTTGTCCTGCTGCATGCAGTCGTACCACGCGACGTCCGCGCCGTTGCCGCGGCAGGCGATGGTGTGGCTGGTGCCGTAGGGGCTCACCACGATCTGCTTGCCGGCGTCCTTGGCGCCCAGCACGGCCGGGTCGTTGTACACGACGAAATCGGCGGTGCGATCGGAGAACGCGGTCGGATCGGTGTTATCGGCGAACGCCTGCGGGGCAATGGAGATAACCGCACCGGCGGTCAGAGCGGAGACGGCGAGGATTTTCTTGATCATGGCCACGATGTCTAACACGTTCCGGTGAATTCGCAATAGCGGATCGATGTCGTGGGCACTTCCGGCTATTCACAACGCGAGGTCATCGGACCGGCGGTTATGCGAAATATACTTCTGTGCAGCCTGATTGGATTGTCTCCGACCTGCACCGTTTGTTCACCTTCCGGACACTATGACGCGCGCCGCACCGGCGAGACCCACGCCACAAACGAGCACGGGCGTGCCGGGTTCCGGAGAACCCGACACGCCCGATCGCGTGAGGCGATTCGCTAGCTGCTGCCGAAGAGGCCGCTCAGCAGACCGCCCACCAGCTTGCCCGCGCTACCGGTCGCACTGCCGGAGCCGATGCTGCCACCGCCGCCGGTCGACGGCTTGGTGGTGGTCGGTGCCGTCGTGGTCGGCGGCGCGGTGGTGGTCGGCGGGGTCGTGGTGGTCGGCGGGGTGGTGGTGCCGCCCGACACGTTCACGATCAGGGTCTGCGTGCTGCTGCCCTGCGACGCCGTGATGATGTGCTGGCCCGGCGTGGTGGGCTTCCAGGTGACGCTCGAGTGGTACGCCGGCCACGGGATGATGCCGACGCCGTCGGTGAGGCTCACGCCGTTGTCGTTCCAGTTCACCAGCAGGCCGAACGACGCACCGGAGAGATCCGCACTCAGGGTGTAGGTACCCCCGACCGCGGGCGCCGTGTCGGAAATCGTGATCACGTCGACGGTGGCGTTGGCCGCCGGCGCCAGGGCGACCGCGACCGCGGCTGCCGAGGCGACGGCTAGACCGGCCATCCCGGCTCCGAGCGCACGGCCCGGAGAATTGCTGCGCATAGGTACTCCTCTGTTGTTACTAGCGCTTGTGCCCCAAGGGAATTGGGGAGATCGGTCAGAGACCGAAGGGCAGACCGTTGGCGCTACCCGTGCCGCCACCGCTCGGGGGGTTGGTGGTGGTCGTGGGCGGCGTCGTCGTGGTGGTCGGCGGAGCCGTCGTGGTGGTCGGATCCGTCGTGGTGGTGGTCGGGGGGACCGTGGTGGTCGTGGTCGGCGGCACCGTGGTCGTGGTGGTCGTGGTCGGCGGGACCGTGGTGGTGGTCGTCGGCGGCACGGTGGTCGTGGTCGTGGTCGTCGGCGGCGTGGTGGTGGGGCTGCTGACGTTCACGATCAGGGTGTTGGTCGAGCTGCCCTGCTTCAGGGTGATGGTGTGCTTGCCCGGCGTGGTGGGGGTCCAGTCGGTGCTGGAGTGGTTCACCGGCCACGGCACCTTGGAAGGCGGGTCGGTGATCGGGTTGCCGTTGTCTTCCCAGTAGCAGAGCAGGCCGAACTCCCAGCCGCTCAGATTGGCGGAGAGGGTGTAGGTCTGGCCGACGGTCCAGTTCGAGCCCGAGATGGTGATCGAGTCGACGGTCGCGTGGGCCTCGGGGGCCTCGTGGGTGGCCACGGCCAGCGACCCGCCGGCGATGACGGCCAGGCCCGCCAACCCGGCGCCGAGACGGCGAACGGTGGTGGTGCGCATGTGTACTCCTGTGTGTACCAAAGGAATTCGGAGACGAGTCCGGAGCGGGGTCAGAGACCGAAGGGCAGACCGTTGGCGCTACCCGTGCCGCCACCGCTCGGGGGGTTGGTGGTGGTCGTGGGCGGCGTCGTCGTGGTGGTCGGCGGAGTCGTGGTGCTGCTGGGCGGCTCGGTCGTCGTGGTCGGCGGAACCGTCGTCGTGGTCGGGGGCACCGTGGTGGTCGTGGTCGGCGGCTCGGTG
>NZ_JBEXYE010000008.1:0-223439 GCF_040630785.1 Nocardia sp. NPDC005746 | reverse complement strand
GGTGGTGGTAACCGGCGGAACCGTCGTGGTGGTGGTCGGGGGAACCGTCGTGGTGGGCGGTTCGGTGGTGGTGGTCGGCGGGACCGTGGTGGTCGTCGTCGGCGGCTCGGTGGTGGTAACCGGCGGAACCGTCGTGGTGGTGGTCGGGGGAACCGTCGTGGTGGGCGGTTCGGTGGTGGTGGTCGGCGGGACCGTGGTGGTCGTCGGCGGCACGGTGGTCGTCGTGGTCGGCGGCACGGTGGTGGGGCTGCTGACGTTCACGACCAGTGTCTTGGTCGAACCGCCCTGTTTGAGGCTGATGGTGTGCTTGCCCGGGGTGGTCGGGGTCCAGTCGGTGCTGGAGTGATACGCCGGCCACGGCACCTTGGAGGGCGGATTCGTGATCGGGTTGCCGTTGTCTTCCCAGTAGCAGAGCAGGCCGAACTCCCAGCCGCTCAGATTGGCGGAGAGGGTGTAGGTCTGGCCGACGGTCCAGTTCGAGCCCGAGATGGTGATCGAGTCGACGGTCGCGTGGGCCTCGGGGGCCTCGTGCGTGACCAGGACCGAGACGGCGCCGGTCGCGATGGCCAGAGCGGCCAGTCCGGCGCCGATGTGACGGCCGCCCAAGGGGATTGTGCTCACTATGCGTACTCCTGTGCTGCGACCCCCGAGGTAGGTAGGGGTCGAGGCACAGTAAGCGAGCAGCTATGTGAAATGCGGTGTTTTCAGAAAGTTACTGGCAAGTATTCCGCTACTTCTTCGCGGCGCGTGCCTTCTTCGGCGGGTTCGCGCTGGTCACCGGCTTGGCCGCAGCGGCCGCCGCCTTCTCCTCCGCGATGGCCGTCGCCGGGTGCACCGCGACGATGCCCAGGCCCTGCCGCCGACGGCAGTGCGCGGCCAGCTCGTCGTACGCGGGCTTGCCGATCAACTCGATCAGCTCCGGCGCGTAAGCCTCCCATACCGGCCGGGTGCCGACGTGCGCATCCGGGGAACCGGTGCAGTACCAGTTCAGGTCCAGGCCGCCCGGACCCCAGCCGCGCCGGTCGTACTCGCCGATCGCGGTGCGCAGGATCTCCACGCCGTCGGGCCGCTCCACCCACTCCTGGGTCCGGCGGATCGGCAGCTGCCAGCACACTTCCGGCTTCACGGTGAGCGGTTCCAGGCCCTTGCGCAGCGCCATGGTGTGCAGCGCGCAGCCGATGCCCTCACTGAAACCGGGCCGATTGAGGAAGATGCACGCGCCGTCGACACGCCGGGTGCGGAGCGCGGGTTCGTCGTCGAGGTCGTCCGCTTCGAGGTACAGCTTCTTGCGGACCCGGCCCTGGTCGTCGGTCGCCTCGCCCATGAGCTGCCAATCCTCGGGTGTGAGCATTTTCACAGCCTTGTGCAGCTTCTTGCCGTCCTCCTCGTCGGAGAGGAACGCGCCGTGCGAGCAGCAGCCGTCGTTCTCGCGGCCGTCGATGATGCCCTGACATGCCGGTGTGCCGAAAACGCAGGTCCAGCGCGAGAGCAGCCAGGTCAGATCCGCCGCGATCAAATGCTCGTCATTTGCTGGATCGACGAATTCGATCCACTCGCGCGGGAAGTCGAGTTCTACTTCGGGCGTCGGGTCGATCTTCGCCGCTGGTCGCAGCCCGGTCGGTCCGCTCGCCGATGCCCCTGTCGTCACAATGCGGAACGCTAACAGCTCAGTCGCCTGGCCAGAAGTCCTGACGCACCCAGTACCGTGTTCATGTGCGGCTCGGTGTACTCGATGTGGGAAGCAATACCGTCCACCTGCTCGTGGTGGACGCGCATCGTGGTGGACACCCGATGCCGATGAGTTCGACGAAGTCGGCCCTGCGACTGTCGGAGAGCATGGACGACCAGGGGCGGATCACCCCCGCGGGGGCCGCCAAGCTGACCGCCACCGTAACCGAATTCGCAAGTATCGCAAAGACTTCCGGCTGTGTGGAGCTGATGGCCTTCGCCACCTCCGCGGTCCGCGAGGCCACCAACTCCGATGAGGTGCTGGCCCGGGTCCGCGCCGAGACCGGCGTCAATCTGCAGGTGCTCTCCGGTGTCGATGAGGCTCGACACACCTTCCTCGCGGTGCGCCGCTGGTACGGCTGGAGCCCCGGGCGGATCCTCAACCTGGATATCGGCGGCGGCTCGCTCGAGATGAGCAACGGCGCGGACGAGGACCCGGACATGGCCCTGTCGCTGCAACTGGGCGCGGGTCGCCTCACTCGGGACTGGCTGCGCCACGACCCACCCGGCAAGCGCCGGGTCGCGGTACTGCGGGACTGGCTCGACGCCGAGCTGGTGCTGCCCAGCAAGCAACTGCTCGAGGTGGGCCGCCCGGATCTGGCGGTCGGCACCTCCAAGACCTTCCGCTCGCTGGCCCGGTTGACCGGTGCCGCCCCCTCTGTTGCGGGACCGCGAGTGCGGCGTACCCTGACCAGTTCCGGCCTGCGGCAGCTGATTGCGTTCATATCGAGAATGACAGCCGCCGACCGGGCAGAATTGGAAGGCGTAAGTTCTGATCGGTCACAACAACTCGTGGCCGGTGCGCTGGTCGCGGAGGCGAGTATGCGGGCACTGTCCCTGGACACGCTCGACATCTGTCCCTGGGCGCTGCGAGAGGGATTGATCTTGCGCAAATTGGATACCGACCTTGATAGCGAACCGATAGCCGGCGGCCCCGACAGCGGCCTGACGGGCCCGATCGAAACGGTGTCTCGATGACCGAGGATTCAAGTCAGCTGTCCGTCGCCGAGCTACTGGCGCGAAACGGGCAGCAAAGCGGCGGCTCGGCGAACGGTGGGGGTCGCAGACGCCGAAGCGGTCGGGGTATTTCCGTCGCCGAACTGACCGGTGACATTCCGATCGTGCCCGGATCCTCCTCCCACGCCGCGCCGGACGAGGAAGCCGCCGCCGAGCCCGAGCCCGCCGCCACGGAATCGGACTATTCCAACTATTCGAACTTCTCGAATTACTCTGATTCCTCGAACTATTCGGATTACTCCGACTTCTCCACTCCCGCGGCCCCGCCCCAACCGGACTATTCGTCCTATTCGGTCGCAGAGCCCGAACCAGCCTATTCGCCGCTCTCCGGGCCCATCTCGTATTACGACCCGCTGGCCCCCGCCCCGCAGCCGCCGTCCCTACCCGAGCCGTCCGGCCAGAGCTGGTCCGCCGGTCTGGACTGGCCCCCCACGGAGACCCCGGCCCCGGCCCCCGTCGAGCCCCGCTCCGGCGGTCGCCGCCGCAAGCCCGATCCGCTGGACTCCGACTTCGCGCTCGACGGCCTGGGCGCCGAACCGCCCGCCGCGCCCGCACCGCCCGCACCCCGCGAGGGCGGTCGCCGCCGCCGCTACGACCCCGAGGACGACACCACCGACGAGGTGCGTCCCTTCCGCGGCGACAACGGCTCCCGGACCGACAGCGGTGTCATGGGCGACAACGCCGCGACCCGCGACGCCGCCTCGGACGCCATGCGCGACATCGCCGCCCGCGCCGAGCGCGACTCGCGCACCCAGTTCAACCCCGCGGTGGCCCGCCCACCCTTCGAGGACCACACCCAGTTCGACCAGGCCGCCCCCGCGTGGTCGCCGACGCCGGGGCCCGAGCCGCTGCCGCGCGCTCCGCACCAGGACCGCCCCGCCTTCGAACCGCCGCAGGCCGCCGCCCCGCCGATGTCGCGCTCGGCCCGCAGGCACGCCGAGGCCCAGTCGCAGCGGCAGCAGACCCCCGAACCGCAGCCCGCCCCGCCGTTCGGGGATCGCCGCGGCGGTGTCGATCACGGAGCGGCCACCGGGCTGCCGGAGTGGTCGGCGCGAAGACGGCCGGGACCCGACGCCGAGCCGGACCGTGGCGACCAGGCGGCGGTGCCGACGGCCGCGTGGTCCTCGCTCGCCGATGACGATCAGCAGCTGCTGTCGGGCCAGTCGGTCGCCGGGGATCTGCTGCGCGACGCTCAGCAGCGCGAGGACGAGCGCGCCGAGCGGAATGCGCGGAACGCGGGCAAACGCCGCGGCTTCGGTTCCCGGGGCCGCGGGGCGGTCGCGCCGGAGCCCGAACCCGACGACCACCTCACCGACTTCTACGAGCCGCTCGACGAGGACGATTACGACGACTACGACGACGAGCCCGCGTCGTCGATGGGCGCGCGGTTCTCCGCGCTCACCCAGAAGGCGGGCGCCTTCACCCGCAAGGCCGGTCGCGGCGGGGCCGCCGGCCCCGCGCGGTCGCGGGCCGCGGGCGCGCGGTCGGCGGGCCGGTCCGACGAGGACGAGCACCGCCGGCAGTGGCTGGTGATCGCGGGTCAGAGCGTGGGCGCCGCGGTCGCGGGCATGTTGCTGTTCAAGGGCTTCGAACGCATGTGGGAAGTGCTGCCGTGGGTCGCCCTGGCCCTGGCCATGGTCGTGATCCTCGGCCTGGTCGCGTTGGTGCGCGTGCTGCGCCGCACCGATGACATTTTCAGCACTGTGATTGCCGTCGTCGTAGGCGTCTTCGTGACGCTCGGACCGCTAGCCTTTCTACTCAGTACGAACTGAGCAGGGAGCGGCAGTGGGGAATATCGTGCAAGCGCAGGGGGCGAGCACCGAGGGCCGGGCGGGGCGCGGGGAAGTCCGGGTCGGGCTGTCGACGGCGTCGGTGTATCCGGAGAACACCGAGGCGGCGTTCCGGTACGCGGCCGAACTCGGTTACGACGGGGTCGAACTCATGGTCTGGGCGGAACCGGCCAGCCAGTCCATTTCCACCGTGCAGCATTTCGCGCACAAATACGACGTGCCGGTGCTGGCCGTGCACGCCCCGTGTCTGCTGATCTCGCAACGGGTCTGGGGGTCGGACCCGATCGCGAAACTGACCCGCAGCGTGCACACCGCCGAGGCGCTGGGCGCGGCCACCGTGGTGGTGCACCCGCCCTTCCGCTGGCAGCGCCGCTACGCCGAGGGCTTCGCGAAACAGGTTGCGGAACTGGAGAATTCGTCGCCGGTGGCGGTCGCGGTGGAGAACATGTTCCCGATGCGCGCCGACACCCTGCTGCGCGGCAGTTCGATCGACCGGCTGCGCCGCCGTGGCGGGCCCGGGCCGTCGATCACCACGTTCAGCCCCTCCTACGACCCGACCGAGACCGGCTACCGTCACTACACCCTGGACACCTCGCACACCGCGACCGCGGGCGTGGATCCGCTGGCGCTGGCGCAGCGCATGGGCTCGGGCCTGACCCATCTGCATCTCGCCGACGGCCGCGGCGCCGCCACCGACGAGCATCTGATCCCGGGGGAGGGCACCCAGCCGGTGGCCGAGCTCTGTGACATGTTGACGCGCAACGGTTTCGATGGTCAGGCGGTCATCGAGGTGAACACCCAGATGGCTCGCACCACGATGGATCGCGCGGCCATGCTGGATCGGGCACTGTCCTTCGCGCGCGAGCATCTGAACGGATTCTCGCCCGCCCCGACGCCGGAGCCGACGGCCGCGCATCGCGGCTGAATCGTCATTCGGCGCGGTTGCCGGGGTGATTCATCCCACGACCCGTCCGGAATTTTCACCGGGTCCATTTACGCTGTACAAAACCCAGTGGAAGGACAGCGGATGACAACGGAGCTGACCGTCGACCCGGCGTCGACGAGCGAATTGGCCGACGCGCCGTTCAGTCGCGTCTGCACGCTGACCGAGCTCGACGCGCCCACTCCCGACACCGGCCGCTACGCGGGATCCATCGAGTCCACCTGGACCATCGGCGACAAACTGCACGGCGGCACCATGGTCGCGGGCAGCGCCGCCGCGGCCACCGAATGGCTGCGCCGCACGGCCCCCGAACAGGCCGCCATGTTCCCCATCTCGGCCAGCACCGACTTCCTCGGTGCGCCCGTCCCCGGCGCGGTCGAGTACGAGGTCCGGACCCGCAAGCTGGGCCGCCAGATCGCCCTCGTCGACGCGAGCCTGATCCAGGACGGTCGCACCCTGGTGCACACCGCCCTCACGTTCAGCCACCTTGACGACGGGGATCCGCAGTACGCCGCCGACCACGTCGGCGACATGCCCGCGGAACCGCCCGCCGACGCGCTCGTCTACGACGACCGCAACCCCATGGGCAAGATCGTGCACGTGGCCCGCGGCTCCTCGGTCGCCCTCGATCCGACCTGGGCCCGCTTCCTCGCGGGCGAGAAGTCCGAACCCCGCCTGCGCCTGTGGATCCGCCCCTTCGCGGGCGACGAGCAGGATCCGGACGTGTCCGCCTTCTTCGCCCTCATGTCCGCCGACATGAGCCCGCCGGTCCCGATGAACCTCGGCCACTTCGGCTGGGCCCCCACGGTCCAGCTCACCACCTACCTTCGCCGCCGCCCGGCCCCGGGCTGGCTGCGTGTCATCGCGCACTCCCGCGAGGTCGGCAACCGCATGTTCGACGAGGACCAACTCGTCATCGACTCCACGGGCGCGATCGTGGCCCAGAGCCGCCAGCTGGCGTTGATTCCCCAAGCGCGCTGACGCCAACGGCTCTCAGCCCCGCGCTGAAGGCTCGGGGAGGCGGGATAGCCTTGAAGGCTATGACGAGGATTGCGGTAATCGGTGGGGGTCGGATCGGGGAGGCGCTGATCGCGGGCCTGCTCGAGTCCGGGCGGGCGAACAAGGATCTGGTGGTGGTCGAGCCGGTGCCGGCGCGCGCCGAGGCGCTGGCGGACCGGTTCGGGATCCGTGCCACCGACGACATCGCCGATGCCGGCAAGGCGGCCGATCTCATCGTGATCGCGGTGAAGCCCAACGATGTGGACGCGGTCCTGACCGAGCTGGGCAAGGCCGAGCTCGGCGCGGCGGACCACGATCAGGTGCTGGTGTCGCTGGCGGCCGGGGTGACGACCGCGCGCATGGAATCCAAGCTGCCCGCCGGCTTCCCGGTCGTGCGGGTCATGTCGAACACCCCGATGCTGGTCGGCCAGGGCATGAGCGCCATCGCCCCCGGCCGCTACGCCCGCAAGGAACAGCTGGGCCTGGTCACCGAGATGCTGGAATCGGTCGGCAAGGCGGTGACCGTCTCCGAGGCGCAGATGGACGCCGTCACCGCGGTGTCCGGTTCGGGTCCGGCGTACTTCTTCCTGATCGTCGAGGCGATGATCGACGGCGCGGTGGGCCTGGGCCTGACCCGCGACGTGGCCACCCAGTTGGTCACGCAGACGATGCTCGGTTCGGCCGCGCTGCTGGAGGAGTCGGGTCAGTCTGCCGTGGAATTGCGCGCGGCCGTCACCTCGCCCGCGGGGACCACCGCGGCGGGCTTGCGGGAGTTGGAGCGGGGTGCGGTGCGATCGGCATTCCACGATGCGTTGCACGCCGCAAAACGCCGTTCCGCCGAACTCGGTGCGATCGCGGACTAACGTTGAGAGTGGGTGAGTGTGCTCCCCACTTTCCAATACTGCTCGGTTGCTAGTTTGCTGCCGTAGGCCGACTCGCCACAGCAAAGGCTGATTTCTCACACCCGTCGCAGCAATCCCACTGGTCCCGCTAAGCTTCAAGGAGCACGTGCGTGTCTGTTCCGCCGGTGGGGAAGCCGGCGGCGCGGACGTGCCGGAGGTCAGTGGCGCAATGATGTCTGGAAACAGCCAAGCGAGGTCCGGAAACAGCCCAATCACCGCGGGATCCGTCATCGGAGGGGGAACGCAGTTCCTCACCGTTGCCGAGGTCGCGAATCTGATGCGGGTTTCCAAAATGACGGTGTACCGGTTGGTGCATTCGGGAGAGCTGCCCGCGGTGCGGGTGGGGCGTTCCTTCCGGGTGCACGCCAAGGCGGTGCACGACTATCTGGAGACGTCCTACTTCGACGCGGGGTAGTACGGCCCGATAACCGATCGGCCCCACCCGTTTCGTTCGCCCGAGAGTGGCCCGGTAGCATGAACCGGCATCCTGTACGTGCCGGTGGTGCCGCCGGGTCCATCTCGGCCCGTATCGGGTAGGGACTGTGCAGGGTCAGACAGTGTGCACCCCGCGGAAGCGGGGATGACCCGAGAGAACGCGAGGAACAACCCTATGGGTTCTGTGATCAAGAAGCGCCGCAAGCGCATGTCGAAGAAGAAGCACCGCAAGCTGCTTCGCCGCACGCGCGTGCAGCGCAGAAAACTCGGCAAGTAAGCCGCTGCGTCGTAGCTGGAAGCCCGTCACCGTCGGTGGCGGGCTTTCGTTCGTCACGGGTGATCGAACTCATCGTTAGATCCTGGTTAATACCCTTCGAATGCCCCCTACTCGCCGGTTACCCTGGGAGCGGGAAAAACGCCCGATGACAATTCAAGGCATGGGGGCCAGGTGGGATCCGGAGTGGCAGGGACTCGGGACGGGCAACCGCCCAAGGTGGTGATGGTGACCGGTGCGAGCCGGTTCTTCGGCGGCAATGTGGTGGCCCGGTTGGCGGCCGACCCGGCCGTCGAACGCATCATCGCCGTGGACGCCAAACAGCCCAGCCGTGAACTGCTGCGCCGTATGGGCCGTGCCGAATTCGTGCGCGCCGATATTCGTAATCCATTGATCCGCAAGGTTATCGACGGCAATCAGGTCGATACGGTGGTGCATCCCGCCGCGCTGTCGCGCCCGCCCTCGGGTGGCGGACGGGCCGCCATGAAGGACATGAACGTCCTGGGCGCCATGCAGCTGTTCGCGGTGTGCCGCAAGGCGTCCAGCGTGCGGCGGGTGGTGGTGCGTTCCTCCTCCGCCGTCTACGGGTGCAGCGCCAAGGACCCGGTGAAGTTCACCGAGGAGATGAGCGCCCGCACACCACCGCGCGGCTGGTTCGCGCGGGACATGATCGAGGTGGAGGGTTTCGTGCGCGGGCTGGCCCGGCGCCGGCCCGACATCTCGGCGGCCATCCTGCGGTTCCCGCCGATCGTGGGCCCGCAGCTGGCCAAGCGGGGCGTGCAGTACTTCCGCTCGCCGATCACGCCGACCATCCTGGGCCGAGATCCGCGCATGCAGCTGCTGCACGAGGAGGACGCCATCGCCGCCCTGGTGCACGGGGCCATGACGGCCCCCGGCGGCACCTACAATGTGGCTGGGGACGGCGCGATGGCGCTGTCGCAGGCGATCCGGCGGGCCGGTCGGGTCGAACTGCCTGTCCCGTACTCGGTGTTCCGCAGCGTCGGGCGCACCGTGATGGGCCCGGTGATGCGAGAGTTCACCGCCGAGCAGATCGACTATTTCCATTTCGGTTGTGGCCTCGACACCACCCGGATGCGGACCGAACTGGGCTTCGGTCCACGCTGGACCACGGTGCAGGCCTTCGACGACTTCATAGGGGGCGCAGCGTTGCGGCCCGTGATCGATCCCGCGTGGATCGACGCCGCAGAAAACAAGCTTCTCGGCCTGCTCGGGGCCGGGACGGGAGCACACCAATGAGTGATGTAGCGAAGGTGATTCGACTTCACGACGTGGATTTCGAGGCGCGGCACAATCGCCCGTCGCGGGTGTGGCCGGCGGGGGAACCGGCGCTCACCCCGGTGACCTCGCTGACCGATCGGCTGGCTGAAGTCGAAGCGCGTCAGCCCAAGTCGCTGGGGGAGATGATCCGGGGAACCGTGGCCGACGGGGTCCGCTACACGGCCGACTTCGCCCGCCGCCGCCTCACCGGCGACTACCAGGTCGACGAGTACGGCCTGGACGAGCACCTGCTGGAATCGGTGATCCTGCCGATGCTGCGGCCGCTGTCCGACCTGTGGTTCCGGGTCGAGGTGTCGGGTATCGAGAACATTCCCGAGGTGGGCGGCGCGCTGATCGTGGCCAACCACGCGGGCACGGTGCCGCTGGACGGGCTGATGCTGCAGCTGGCCGTGCACGACCGGCATCCCAAGCAGCGCGCGCTGCGCCTGCTGGCCGCCGACCTGATCTTCGAGACGCCGCTGCTGGGCGGGCTGGCCCGCAAGGCCGGGCACACCCTGGCCTGCCCCGCGGACGCCGAAAGGCTTTTGCGCGCGGGCGAAGTCGCGGGTGTTTTCCCCGAGGGCTACAAGGGCATCGGCAAGCCGTATTCGGACCGGTACAAGTTGCAGCGTTTCGGCCGTGGCGGTTTCGTGTCGGCGGCGGTGCGCACCGGGGTGCCGATCATTCCGTGCTCGATCGTGGGTTCGGAGGAGATCTATCCGAAGCTGGCCGATATCAAACCTTTGGCGCGGCTGCTCGGTATTCCGTATTTCCCTGTGACGCCGCTGTTTCCGCATCTGGGTCCGCTCGGCGCGATTCCGTTCCCGTCGAAGTGGTACATCCAATTCGGCGAGCCGATTTCCACCGCCGGATACGAGCCCGCCGACGCCGATGATCCGATGACGATGTTCGAAATCACCGATCAGGTCCGCGAAACCATTCAGGGCTCGCTGTACAAGAATCTGATCAAGCGCCGGAATCCGTTCACCGGCTAGATAATTGGTACGGACCAGCGACCGGCCCGCCCCGAATGGGAGCGGGCCGGTCGCTTTTCGTGCTAGCTGGCCTTGGCTTCGCGTTTCCGGGACAGTACGGCCGCGGCCGCGCCGCCCGCCGCGCCGAGCGCGAGGGCCGTGGGCACACCGACTTTCGCGGCTTTGCGCCCGGTGCGGAAGTCGCGCACTTCCCAGCCGCGATTCTTGGCGACCTCGCGCAGATCCGCGTCCGGGTTGATGGCCACCGCGGTGCCGACCAGCGAGAGCATCGGCACATCGTTGTGGCTGTCGGAGTACGCCGTGCAGCGCTTCAGGTTCAGGCCCTCACGAATGGCGAGGGTGCGCACCGCGTGCGCCTTGCCGAGCCCGTGCAGGATGTCGCCGACCAGGCGGCCGGTGAAGACGCCGTCCTCGCTCTCGGCGACCGTGCCCAGCGCCCCGGTCAGGCCGAGCCGCTTGGCGATCACCTGCGCGAGTTCCACCGGCGTGGCGGTGACCAGCCAGACCTGCTGGCCCGCGTCCAGGTGCATCTGGGCCAGCGCCCGGGTGCCGGGCCAGATCTTGTCGGCGATGATCTCGTCGTAGATCTCCTCGCCGAGCGCGGCGAGTTCGGCGGTCGGGCGGCCGGCGATGAAGGACAGCGCCTTCTCCTTGCCGGACGCCATGTCCGAGTGACTCTCCTTGCCGGTGACCCGGAACTTGACCTGCTTCCAGGCCATGTCGACCAGGTCGGAGGTCTTGAAGTACTTGCGCGAGGCCAGCCCGCGCGCGAAGTGCACGATCGACGCGCCCTGCACCATGGTGTTGTCGACGTCGAAGAAGGCCGCGGCGGTGAGGTCGCGGGCGATCGTGGGCGTCGGCGTGTCGCCGAGGTCGCGCAGCGCCAGCTCGGCGTCGTGGAGGGCGATCGCGGCGTCGGCGCTGGCCTCACCGGCCAGGTTGGCGCGGACCTCTTCCTCGGTGGGACCGAAGGGGCTGCGGGTGATGCGGGTGAACTGATCCTGCAGGTCAGCCAGTCCCTGACCCCAGCGCGCCGGGAATTCACCGAATCGTCCCGCGATGAAGCCCGTTCCCTGCTCTTTCGAACGTTCCGGCACCAGTACCTCCGCCTGTTAGCGCGAACAACTCAACAGTAACGCC
Organism: Nocardia sp. NPDC005746; assembly: GCF_040630785.1. Lineage (NCBI taxonomy): Bacteria > Bacillati > Actinomycetota > Actinomycetes > Mycobacteriales > Nocardiaceae > Nocardia > Nocardia sp. NPDC005746. The sequence goes on along the minus strand of NZ_JBEXYE010000008.1, from coordinate 211,938 downwards.
CGGGAGTGGCCGCAACGTAGACGGTGAACGACATATCGGGAAGTTGTTAGATGGTGGCCATGAGCGATTCGCCACATGCTGTGACGCTGTTGACCCGGGACGGGTGCGGGCTGTGCCACACCGCACTCGAACAATTGCGCCCGATCTGCGCCGAGTTCGGCGTCGAGGTGACCACGGTCGACGTGGACGTGGCCGCCGCCACCGATCCGGGCCTGCGCGCCGAATACGGGGACCGGCTGCCGGTGGTGCTGCTGGACGGCCGGGAGCACAGCTATTTCGACGTGGACGAGCCGCGGCTGCGCGCCGACCTCGCGAAATAACGGACCTACCTCGCGAAACCTGGCGTGAGAGGGGATTTTCCGGGCTTTCTGCCCGGGTCCCCCTCCGTCCGTGCCCTCCGGTGTGTTGCGTAGCGGGTTCGCGCTGATGAGGGTTGAATGAACCCGGGGCCGGAGCCCGCCGCAAAGTGACTGAATTCACCGACTTTGTGCAGGGCTTCACAAGCGGTTACGGTGGTGGCACGCGACCCGCCTTCTCGGGCAGCGGAAGCGACCCCCTGAACCTGACTCGACCTCGCCTGTAAGGACCGCGACGGTCTCCCGGCGTCGGGTCGACAAAAGAACCCGGACACTCACCCCCGGCCGGACGAGGAGCGCAAGCGACGTGACAGAGCAGCAAGAGACGCCGCCGACTGGCGTCTCCAAGGCTCTGCAGAAGGACATCCCGCAGGCCACGGTGGCCCGGCTGGCCACTTACCTCCGGGTGCTCGCCGTACTCGCCGACGACGCTGTAGCCATCGTATCGAGTGAGGAACTGGCTGTCGCGGCGGGTGTCGGTTCGGCCAAGTTGCGCAAGGATCTCTCCTTCCTCGGACCCAACGGCGTGCGCGGTGTCGGCTACGACGTGATCAAGCTGCGCGACCGCATCGAGGATGTGCTCGGTCTGTCCGAGGGACACCGGGTGGTGCTGGTCGGAGCCGGTCACCTGGGCCGCGCGCTGGTCGGCTACGGCGGTTTCCGCCGCCGCGGTTTCGCCATGGTCGGGCTGTTCGACAACGATCCCGAGGTCATCGGGACCACCGTCGGCGGACTCGTCGTCCGCGACGTGGCCGAGCTGACCGACGCCGTGGCCACGCTGGAACCCACCATCGCCGTGCTCACCGTGCCCGACGCCGCCGCGCAGGGCGTGTGCGATCTGCTGGTCGAGGCCGGTCTGCAGTGCGTGCTGAGCTTCTCGGCCCTGGCTCTCGAGGCCCCGGCCACCGTCGAGGTGCGACGGGTGGATCTCGCGGTGGAGATGCAGCTGTTGTCGTTCGAGCGGGCCCGCAACGCGGAATCGGCCGCCGAGGACGCGATGAGCGCGGCCGCGGCCGTGGTCGGCTCCGCCGACGCGAACGTGGTGTCCACCCCGATCCGCCGGGTGACGACGATCCAGACCGCGGACACAACCAGCAAGGGAGCGGTGGTCCAGCCATGAGCGTGCTTCTCGTCGGCATCTCGCATCGCAGCGCACCGGTGGCGGTGCTGGAGAAGATCGCCATCACCGAGACCGACCGGCCCAAGCTGACCGACAAGATGCTGTCCTCCACGCACGTGTCCGAGGCGATGATCGTCTCCACCTGCAACCGCATCGAGGTCTACGCGGTCGTCGACGCCTTCCACCCCGCGCTCGGCGAGATCGGCGAACTGCTCACCAAGCATTCCGGGCTGCCGCTGCCCGAACTCACCAAGCACGCCTACGTGCGCTACGCGGAGGCCGCGGCCGAGCACCTGTTCGCGGTGTCCTCGGGCCTGGATTCCATGGTGGTCGGCGAGCAGCAGATCCTCAGCCAGATCCGGGCCGCCTACGCCGCGGCCGACGCCCAGCAGGCCGCCGGGCGCACCCTGCACGAGCTGGCCCAGCACGCGCTGCGGGTCGGCAAGCGGGTGCACTCCGAGACCGGGATCGACCGCGCGGGCGCGTCGGTGGTGTCGGTGGCGCTGGATCGCGCGGCCGCCGTGCAGGGCCCGCTGGCCGGGCGCACCGCGCTGGTGCTGGGCGCCGGCGCGATGGGCGGGCTCGCGGTGGCGCAGCTGGCGCGCGGCGGGGCCGCGAAGGTCATCGTGGTGAACCGGACCCTGGAGAAGGCACAGCGGCTGGCCAACACGGCCACCACCATGCACGGCGTCGAGGCCGAGGCCATCGAGATGGACCGGCTGGCCGAGGCCATGGCCGCCGCCGACGTGGTGATCACCTGTACCGGCGCGGTGGGCACCGTGGTCACCCTCGCGGATGTGCACCGGGCGCTGTCGGCCAAGCCGGGCGCCGAGGAACTGGTCATCTGCGACCTGGGCCTGCCCCGGGACGTGGACCATGCGGTCGCCGGGCTGCCCGGGGTCACCGTCATCGACATCGAGACGCTGCAGCGCGACCCGTCGGCCGGCGCGGCCGCCGACGACACCGCCGCCGCGCGCACCATCGTCGCCGACGAACTCTCCAAATACCTTGCCGGACAGCGCATGGCCGAGGTCACCCCGACCGTGGCCGCGCTGCGCCAGATGGCCGCCGACGTGGTCGAGGCCGAGCTACTGCGTCTGGACTCCCGACTACCGGGACTCGAATCCACCGAACGCGACGAGGTCGCCCGTACCGTGCGACGGGTGGTCGACAAACTGCTGCACGCGCCGACGGTGCGGGTCAAGCAGCTGGCCTCCACACCCGGCGGGGACAGCTACGCCGAGGCGTTGCGCGAGCTGTTCGAACTCAAACCCGGTGCGGCGCAAGCGGTTGCCGCGCCGATGGAGATCTCCGCCCTGCAGGGCGAACTGGCCGATGATTTCACCGCCGCCCACCCGGGGGACGAACAGGGGCACACCGCATGACCGGAGCAATGGTGCACGAGAACGACATAACCGCTCGCGGAACGGTCGACGCCCCGTGGCGCATCGGCACCCGCGGCAGTCTGCTGGCCCTCACCCAGGCCGGGCACGTGCGTGACGCCCTGATCGCCAACGGCCAGCAGGCCGAGCTGGTGATCGTGAAGACCGCCGGCGACCAGAACGCCACCGATCCCGTGCAGAAGATCGGCGTGGGCGTGTTCACCGCCGCGCTGCGCGAGGAATTGGCCGCGGGCACGGTCGATATCGCCGTCCACTCGTACAAGGATCTGCCGACCGCGCAGGATCCGCGCTTCGACATCGCCGCCATCCCGCCCCGGCAGGATCCGCGCGACGCGCTGGTGGCGCGCGACGGCCTGGTGCTGGGCGAGCTGCCCGCGGGCGCCAAGGTCGGCACCTCCGCGCCGCGGCGCGCCGCGCAGCTGAAGGCGCTGGGCCTGGGCATCGAGATCGTGCCGCTGCGCGGCAATCTCGACACCCGGATCGGCAAGGTCTCCTCCGGTGAACTGGATGCCGTGGTGGTGGCGCGGGCCGGGCTGGCTCGCATCGACCGCCTGGACGTCGTCACCGAATCGCTCGAACCGGTGCAGATGCTGCCCGCCCCGTCGCAGGGTGCGCTGGCCGTCGAATGCCGCACCGAGGACACCGAACTCGTGACCATCCTGTCCGCCCTCGACGATCCCGGCACCCGTGCCGCGATCACCGCGGAACGGGCGTTGCTGGCCGACTTGGAGGCCGGTTGTACCGCGCCGATCGGTGCGCTGGCGGAGGTCGTCGAATCGCTCGACGACGACGGCCGGGTGGTGGAGGAGTTGTCGCTGCGCGCCTGCGCGGCGGCGATCGACGGCTCGGATGTGATCCGGGCTTCAGTGGTCGGACCGGTCGCGGATGCCGCGGACCTGGGGCGGGCACTGGCGCGCGAGCTCTTGGAGCTGGGGGCGCGCGAACTGCTCAGCGTCACAGAGGAATCCGCTGAGCTCACCGACGACAGCAATCCCAGCCCAATGGAGAACAGCCGATGAGCCGAGTGACGAAGAAGAATCCCGGTCGGATCCTTTTCGTGGGGTCAGGGCCCGGTGACCCGGCGCTGTTGACCGTGCGGGCCCGCGAGGTGCTCGGCCGGGCGACGCTGGCCTTCACCGATCCCGACGTCGACAAGGGCGTGCTCGCCCTGATCGGCATCGCGGTCGAGGAGAGCGCCGACGGGACCCGCCCGGTGGACGTGCGCCCCGCCCTGGGCGACGCCGCCGAAGTGGCCAAGACCCTGATCGCGGAGGCCCGCGGCGGCTCCGACGTGGTGCGCCTGGTCTCCGGCGACCCGATGACCACCGACTCGGTCATCCAGGAGATCAACGCCGTCACCCGCTCGCATCTGAGCTTCGAGGTGCTGCCAGGCCTCTCGGCCGGCACCACCGTGCCCGCCTACGCGGGTATCGAACTCGGCTCCAGCCACACCGTGGTGGATGTCCGCGGCGAGGTGGACTGGGCGGCCGTCGCGGCCGCGCCCGGCCCGCTGGTGCTGCACGCCACCTCCGGCCACCTGGCCGAGACCGCCTCGGCGCTGGTGGAACACGGCCTGGCGCCGCAGACCCCCGTCGCGGTGACGGTACGCGGCACCACCCGCCAGCAGCGCACCATCGACGCCACCCTGGCGACCCTGAACAACGCCGCCTCCGAACTGGTCGGCCCGCTGGTGGTCACGGTCGGCAAGGAAGTGGACAAGCGCGCCAAGACCTCCTGGTGGGAGTCCCGTGCTCTGTACGGCTGGACCGTGCTGGTGCCGCGCACCAAGGAGCAGGCCGGCGAGATGAGCGAGAAGCTCGTCAACCACGGCGCCATCCCCATGGAGGTCCCGACCATCGCGGTCGAGCCGCCGCGCAGCCCCGCCCAGATGGAGCGCGCGGTCAAGGGCCTGGTCGACGGCCGCTACCAGTGGGTCGTCTTCACCTCCACCAACGCGGTGCGCGCGGTGTGGGAGAAGTTCGGCGAATTCGGTCTGGACGCCCGCGCGTTCAGCGGCGTGAAGATCGCCTGCGTCGGCGAGGCCACCGCGGAGAAGGTGCGCTCCTTCGGTATCAACCCCGAGCTGGTGCCGTCCGGTGAGCAGTCCTCTGAGGGCCTGCTGGCCGACTTCCCGCCCTACGACGACGTTTTCGACCCGGTCAACCGGGTGCTGCTGCCGCGCGCGGACATCGCCACCGAGACCCTCGCCGAGGGCCTGCGCGACCGCGGCTGGGAGATCGACGACGTCACCGCCTACCGCACCGTGCGCGCGTCCCCGCCGCCCGCGGAGACCCGCGAGATGATCAAGACCGGCGGTTTCGACGCCGTGCTGTTCACCTCGTCCTCCACGGTCCGCAACCTGGTCGGCATCGCCGGCAAGCCGCACGCCCGCACCATCGTGGCCTGCATCGGACCCAAGACCGCCGAGACGGCCATCGAGTTCGGTCTGCGCGTGGACGTGCAGCCCGAGGTGGCCCAGGTCGGCCCGCTCGTCGAGGCGCTCGCCGAGCACGCCGCCCACCTGCGCGCCGAGGGCCTGCTGCCCCCGCCGCGCAAGAAGAGCCGCCGCAGCCGCTAGCTTCGGCACGAAATACGGCCACCCCGGCCCCGCGTCACGATGACGCGGGGCCGGGGTCGTTCTCACGCCCGGCACGGTCGGGACCTGTGACGGCGCGGAGTGGTTCGGCTCGGCCCGGAGACCGATTCCGGCGCGGCGCGGCGATTGCGTGTCATCGATCGGCCCGGTCGCGGACAACGGGTCCGGACCGCGGCAGGACCTCCGGCCAGGGCGAGCATGTCGGCCTCGCCGATTCGCTGGGTGGATGCCCAAGGAAATGTCGTCGTTTCATCCGGAAGCGAAATGCATACGCTGCATTCGGTATTCGATCTTCGAGAGGTGAACATTCATGAAGCGTGTTGCAGTCGGCCTGATCGCGATGTGTGGACTCGCGCTGGGCGCGGGCCTGTCCCCGGCGGCGGCTCTCGCCGAGGCCCCGAGCGCGGCGGCGCCGGTCGCCGATGCGCCGGGGGTCAGCTCGTCCGGCATTCCCGCCGTGACCGTCCTGCAGACTCTGTTGAAGTGCCTGACCAGCGGTTCGAGCAATCCCGGCACGCCGGGATCGACCCAGACCGGCTGCCTGAACTCCTAGCGGCCGCACGTGCGTAGGAGGCGCGCCGACGTCCGGTCGTGGGGACGTCGGCGCGCCTCCGTCGCGTTCAGCGGAGCCGCGCGGTGGTCAGCGCTGGGCCGCCATCAGGCGGCGGACCATGCGGCAGGTCGCGTCCGAGGGCTGGTGCACGCCGATGACTTCGGCTGTCTCCCTGATCTTTTCGTTGGTGGCCTGGTCGGGCCCGAAGGACCCGGAATCCAGGAGCGCGATGGCCAGCCGCATGGCCTTCAATCGCCGGTTGTGCGAGACGTACCACGTGCGCGGCCGCCCCGCCGGCAGCGGCTGCTTGGCCAGCGGCCGCCACGCGTGATCGATGACCTCCCCCTTCTTCGGAACCCCGGCGTCCCGGTTCACCTTGCCGGACATGCTGGTAACGGCTGCGAGCACGGCCAATCCTCCCGTCGCGATCCGGGATCGCGCCTTCGAACGCGGCGCGATCCCTTCGAACACATCTTCGATTCTACTCGGACCCACCGACAAAAGTGGCTGCTCACAATGACTTTGGAAGTCGGCCGGGCCCGGCGTCGGAGGCGCGCGCACCCCGGTCACGAGCCGGGCATATCATGCGAGCATGACCGGAATGGACCGCCCTCGGCGGTTGCGCCGCACTCCCGCGATGCGTCGGCTCGTCGCCGAGACCAGCCTGGAGCCGCGGCACCTGATTCTGCCCATGTTCGTCGCCGACGGTATCGGCGAACCGCGTGAGATCTCCTCCATGCCAGGCGTTTTCCAGCATTCGATGGACTCGCTGCGCAAGGCGGCCGCCGAAGCCGTGGCCGCGGGCGTGGGCGGCCTCATGCTCTTCGGCGTGCCGAAGCCCGAGGACAAGGACGCCCAGGGGAGCGGTGCCAGCGACCCGGACGGGATCCTGAACCGCGGCCTGTCCGCGCTGGTGTCGGAGGTCGGAGACTCGACGGTCGTCATGGCCGACACCTGCCTCGACGAATTCACCGACCACGGCCACTGCGGCGTGCTCGACGAGCGCGGCGCGGTCGACAACGACGCCACCCTCACCCGCTACGTCGAGATGGCGCTGGCGCAGGCCGCGACCGGCGCCGACCTGCTCGGCACCAGCGGCATGATGGACGGCCAGGTGGCCGCGATCCGCGCGGGGCTGGACGCCGCCGGATACACCGACACCGGCATCCTCGCCTACGCGGCCAAGTACGCCTCCGCGTTCTACGGCCCGTTCCGGGAGGCCGTCGGCTCCTCGCTGCAGGGTGATCGGCGCACCTATCAGCAGGATCCGGCCAACCGCCGGGAGGCGATCCGCGAGCTGGAACTGGATCTGCTCGAGGGCGCGGACATCGTCATGGTGAAGCCCGCCATGTCGTATCTGGACATCCTGCGCGAGGTCTCGGACCGGTCCACGGTGCCGGTGGCGGCCTATCAGATCTCCGGCGAGTACGCGATGATCACCGCGGCCGCCGAGCGCGGCTGGATCGACCGCAAGGGCGCGATCCTGGAATCGCTGCTCGGGATCCGGCGGGCGGGCGCGGACATGGTGCTCACCTACTGGGCCACCGAGGCCGCGCACTGGCTGGCCTGAACCGGAACGAGTAGCTCTGATCGTGAATCCCATGGTCCCGCCGAACAATCCGGCGCGTCCGGCGCCCGAGGACGTCGGCACCGCCTGTCAGCTCTGGTACGCCGCGCTCGGGGTCGGGCTGGTGCAGTTGATCGCCTCGCTGATCGCGCAGTTCGGGCAGCGGAACGAATTGGCGCAGCAGATGTTCGACCAGGTGAAGGAGCAGCAACCGGCGGTCACCCTGGCGCAGGTGGAGGTCTGGGCCGCCGTCGTGTTCGTGCTGGTCGCGGTGTTCTGGCTGGTGCTGTCCGGAGCCGGGGTGGCGGTGGTGTGGCAGCTCGGGCGCGGAAAGAACTGGGCCCGAGCGGTTCTCACCGGTTTCGGCATCTTCCTGGTGCTCGGCGCGGCGGGCACGCTGTTCGGCGTCGGCGTCAAGGAGAGCGGCGTGGCCGCGCTGGTCGCCGGCGGCGCGGGCATCGTGCAGGCGGTGCTCGCGGGCGGGGCCGTATTCCTCTGCTACCGAAGCGAATCCGAGGCCTACTTCCGGCCCGGACCGCGCTAGGTTACCGCCGAGTTTGTTACGGGGATGACAACGCGTTATGGTGAGGGCTGTCACAACCATTTCGGGAACCGGAAGTCGGCCGTCGCGCGTTGATCCATGCGCCTCGAGCCCCCCGGGAAGGCGGAGCAACGATGCGAGTGGTGATCCAGCAGCCGCACAGCCTGCGGCGCGATATCGCGGTGCTGAGCCTGTTGTTCCTCTTCGGCCTGCTGACCCTCGCCGTACTCCTGATTCCGGGCCTGGCCCACTGATTCGTTCCGCGATCTTTACGCTCGACCTATGAGTGAGGCCATCAACGCCCCCGGGGCCGTGCTGTTCTCCGAACCCGGCGCGCGCTGGCGGACCATCGCCTACGGACCCGCGCTGTGCGCGATCATCCTGGTCATCGAGCTGTTCCGCGGCGGCGACATCCACTGGTTCGGGCTCGTCTTCTGCGGCGTGCTGCTGGCCGGGTTCGTCTGGTTGCAGGTGATCGCGGGCAAGCGGCACATCAGTGTCGAGCTGACCCCGGAGCAGCTGCGCGAGGGCACCGAGGTGGTGCCGTTGCGCGACATCGCCGAGGTGCTGCCCGAAGACGACGAGGAGTCCTGGGATTATGAGGACTGGCAGTCCGCGCGGGCGCTGGGCGAGCTGACCGGAGTACCGCGGCGGCGCAAGGGAATCGGCCTGAAGCTGACCGACGGTCGCCTGGTGCAGGCGTGGGCGCGTGACCATGTCACGCTGCGCGCGGCGCTGACCGAGGCCCTGGGCCACCCGCGCGGGACCGACGACGAGCCTCGGGAGGCGCTGTGATGCGATGGCTGACGATAGCGGCCGAGATCGTGCTGGTTCCGGTGCTGGCCGTCGCGGCGGTGTGGTGCTGGCGGCACGGGGTGCAGACCACGGTGTTCAAGGCGCAGGGTGAGGCGCCGTCGTTCGGTGCGACCCGCTATGTCGGGCCGTGGCTGGCGGGGTCCGCGGCGCTGGTGATCATGGCCGGGCTGTCGCTGATCGACGGGGCCACGCGGGTGGTTCGGCTCACCCGCTGACGTTTGTCCGATTCGACGGTCCGCGCTCGGCGAGCCTGGTCCGACACACCGTATTGACGGGTGCGAAGTCTGGGTTCAGCCTTGGTCGCCCTCGGACCCGCGCGGAGAATCATCCGCATGAAGCGCACAGAACTCGTGAAACGCATCGCCCCCGCGGTGCTGGCCGCGGGGCTCGTCGGCACTGTGGTCGCGGCTCCGGTCGCCGCGGCCCCGGTCGATGCCGTCCCGGATTACCGGTCACCGATGGTGGCGATGTCCTGGCAAGACCTACTACCGCCCCCGCTGAACTGCCTGCTGTCCACCGGATGGGCGGCGTTCTGCCTGGGGATTCCGCTCCCGTAGCGGGGGGTGCGGCGGCGCGACCGCAGACCGCGCCGCCGTCTCCGCATCAGTTCCAGCTCTGGTAAACATCCAGCACGCGACCGCCCTTGGTGCCGGGCAGGTTCAGGAACAGGGTCACCGTGCCGTCCGGATGATCGGCGGCCTCCATCATCACCTGGCGCAGGGAGGCGTGCACGCCGCCCTTGTCGTCCTTGTAGATGGTGGTGTCGGGCTCCAGGCCCGCGCCCATCCGGCTCATTGGCACGAACAGGCTGACCACCGCGGGTAAGGGTCCATCGGCAATGGCGGCCGTCTCCTGATGTGACAGCGCCACCCCCACCCGCCCCTGGTCGATCTGCACCAGCGGCACCCCTGCCTGCGCCACCCCGGGCGCGGCGGCCAGCCCGGCCGCCACCGCGATGATTCCTACCCCGAACCGAACGACCCGCATACGTCCCGCCCTCTCTCCGAAGCCGTTTCCTATGTCGAGACCTTACGCATCGGCTATCTAGTAGCGAATTACGTTGTCCGAATCTCATTTCGGCGTGTTGCTCGGATCCGCGTCGTCGAGGACCCGCTCGCCGGCTCCCGTGATCTCAGCCGTCGGCCTTCGGGATGCGCGCTTCGATCCGGGGTGCGAAGATGACAGGTTGGCTGTGGGAAGGGCCACTCGACTACACCCTGTCGTCGACGGGGGCGAGGGCGGCTGAGAGACTGGGTGCCGTGAGTTCTTCTCCGCGTGTGAGCCAGGCGTCGGTCCCGGTTTCAGCCCACCTTTTCGAACGCGCCGCGGCGGTCATTCCCGGCGGCGTGAATTCGCCGGTGCGGGCGTTCAATTCCGTGGGCGGCACGCCGCGGTTCATCGCCTCCGCGCGCGGGTGCACGCTGACCGACGCCGACGGCAACGACTACGTGGACCTGGTGTGCTCGTGGGGCCCGATGATCCTCGGGCACGCGCACCCGGCCGTCGTCGAGGCCGTGCAGCGGGCCGCCACCGGCGGTCTGTCCTTCGGCGCGCCGACCGAGGCCGAAATCGAACTCGCCGAGGCCATCGCGGCCCGGGTCGCTCCGGTCGACCGGGTGCGCCTGGTGAACTCCGGTACCGAGGCCACCATGAGCGCGGTCCGGCTGGCCCGCGGCTTCACCGGCCGCACCAAGATCGTGAAGTTCAGCGGCTGCTACCACGGGCACGTGGACGCGCTGCTGGCCGACGCCGGCTCCGGCGTCGCCACCCTGGGCCTGCCCACCTCGCCCGGCGTCACCGGCGCCCAGGCCGCCGACACCCTGGTGCTGCCCTACAACGACCTCGAGACCGTGGCCGCCGCCTTCGCCGCCCACCCGGGCGAGATCGCGTGTGTCATCACCGAGGCCGCCGCGGGCAATATGGGCGCGGTCGCGCCGGTCCCCGGTTTCAACGAGGGCCTGCGCCGGCTGACCACCGAACACGGCGCGCTGCTGATCATGGACGAGGTCATGACCGGTTTCCGGGTCAGCCACTCCGGCTGGTTCGGCATCGACGGCGTGGCCGGCGACCTGTACACCTTCGGCAAGGTGATGAGCGGCGGCCTGCCCGCCGCCGCGTTCGGCGGTCGCGCCGACATCATGAATCACCTGGCCCCGCTGGGCCCCGTCTACCAGGCGGGCACCCTGTCCGGGAACCCGGTCGCGGTGGCCGCGGGCCTGGCCACGCTGCGCGCCGCCGACGAGTCGGTGTACGCCACCCTGAACAAGAACTCCGAGCGCCTGGGCGGGCTGCTCACCGAGGCGCTGACCGCCGAAGGCGTCGCGCACCGGGTGCAATTCGCGGGCAATATGGTGAGCGTGTTCTTCGCCGAGAACCCGGTCACCGACTACGCCGCCGCCAAGGCCGCCGAGACCTGGCGTTTCCCAGCCTTCTTCCACGCGCTGCTGGATGCCGGTGTGTACGCGCCCCCGAGCGCCTTCGAAGCCTGGTTCGTCTCGGCCGCTCTCGACGAGGACGCGTTCGACCGCATCGCCGCCGCCCTCCCCGCCGCCGCGCGCGCCGCGGCGGCCGCCACTCCCGAAGGATCCGCCGCGTGAGCTCCGTCCACCCCGACTCGGGCGTACCCGCCCCCGCCCAGCACGAGGCTCCTCTCTCCGCCGAAGAGGCCACCCGCCTCCTGGATTCCATCCGCCAAGCCGAGGACGAACTCGCCGAGACCGGTGAGAACATCGCTGTCGCCCCGGCGGGCGACGTGACCGTCGCCCCGGTGACCGAGGCCGAACCCGAGCCCGCCGCAACGGAATCCGATGATTCCGTCGTGGTCGACGACCCCGAGCCGGTCTTCGAGGCCGCCGTCGCCGCGGCCGAGCGATTCGCCGCCGCCTCCACCCGGACCGAGGAGACCGCCGAGCCGGTGGACTCCGCACCCGCCGAGGCCGAGCCCGCGATCGCCGAGGCCGCGGAGCCCGCCCCCGCCCAGGCCGTGGAATCCGTCCCCGCCGAGGCTGTGGAATCCGCCCCCGCCGCGTTCTCGTCCGAGATCGTTGTCGAGGTCGATCCCCAGACCGACGAGTCCGTCGTCTCGGAAGCCGACGTCGCGGTCGCCGACACCGAGGCTCCGGCCCCGGTCACCGGCCCCGGCGGCTTGATCCTCCCCGGTGACGTGGCCGACGACGTCGAGACGATCGTCCACGTCATGCGCCACGGCGAGGTCCACAATCCGAACGGTGTCCTCTACGGCCGCCTGTCCGGTTTCCAGCTGTCGGTGACCGGCCGCGCGCAGGCCCAGGCCGTGGCGCGTTCGCTGTCCGATCACGACATCGCGCTGGTGGTGGCCTCGCCGCTGCAGCGCGCGCAGGAGACCGCGGATCCGATCGCCCAGGGCCACGGCCTGATCATCCGCACCGACGACAATCTGATCGAGGCGGGCAACACCTTCGAGGGCCTGCGGGTCTCGGCGAGCGACGGTGCGCTGCGCAAGCCCCGCCACTGGTGGAAGTTGCGCGACCCGTTCACCCCGTCCTGGGGGGAGCCGTATCTGCAGATCGCGCACCGCATGCTGGCCGCGGTGAACAAGGCGCGGGTGGAGGCCGCCGGTCGCGAGGCCGTGCTGGTGTCGCATCAGCTGCCGGTGTGGACGCTGCGCCGTTTCCTGCAGGGTCAGCGCCTCTGGCACGACCCGCGGAACCGGCAGTGCTCGCTGGCGTCGCTGACTTCCCTGGTCTACCAGGGCGATACGTTGATCGACATCGTCTACTCGGAGCCCGCCGGCGCCTCCGATCCCACGGTGACCGGGGCATGAGCGGGTCAGGCCCGGAGGCGTCGCTCCGCCTCTCCGCGCTTGCTCGCGTGACCACGCAGGGCCCCCGCTCATACCTGGAGGGCGCAGCATGAGCCGCGCCATCGCGTCCCGGCCCGCGTTCGTCCGTCACCCGCTGCGGCGGGTGGCGGGCCTGCTGGCGGGGCTGACCGTGGTGGCCCTGCTCGCCGGGTGCACGACGGCGGGCAAGGACGCGGTGGCCCAGGGCGGCACCTTCGACTTCGTCTCGCCGGGCGGCAAGACCGAGATCTTCTACGATCCGCCGTCCGCGCGCGGCACCATCGGCAAGCTGTCCGGCCCGGATCTGATGCACGACGGCAAGACCACGTCGGTGGACGATTTCCCCGGCAAGGTCGTGGTGCTCAACATCTGGGGCCAGTGGTGTGGCCCGTGCCGCGCGGAAGTCGGTGCGCTGGAACAGGTTTACGAGGCGACGAAGGACAATGGCGTCGCTTTCCTGGGCATCAACGTGCGCGACAACCAGAAGGACAAGGCCCAGGATTTCGTGACCGACAACAAGGTCGGTTACCCCTCCATCTACGACCCGGCCATGCGCAGCCTGCTCGCGCTCGGCGGCAAGTTCCCGACCAGCGTCATCCCCACCACCATCGTGCTGGACAAGCAGCATCGGGTGGCGGCGGTGTTCCTGCGCAGCCTGCTGGCCGAGGACCTGCGGCCGGTGGTGGATCGACTGGCGGCCGAGCAGTGAATCACGTGACCTATCTGGCGAGCGTGGGGGATTCGTTCCAGCAGACCGCCGCCTCCGGACCGCTGCTGCTCGCGCTGGGCGCGTGCCTGCTGGCGGGCCTGGTGTCGTTCGCCTCGCCGTGCGTGGTGCCCCTGGTGCCCGGCTACCTGTCGTATCTGGCGGGCGTGGTCGGCGCGGAGGCCCCGCCGGTGACGGTGGAGTCGGCGCGGAGCGCGAAGACCGCGGTGGCGGGCCGCAATTCGGCGCGCCTGCGGGTGGCGGGCGCGGCGGCGCTGTTCGTGGCGGGCTTCACCGTCGTGTTCGTGCTGGCCGCCACCACCGTGTTCGGCACCATGCAGGCGCTGACCCTCAATCGTGAACTGCTGCAACGGGTCGGCGGCGTGGTGACCATCGTGATGGGTCTGGCCTTCATCGGCCTGATCCCGATGCTGCAGCGCGACACCCGCATGGAGCCGCGCCGTTTCACCGGCATCGTCGGGGCCCCGCTGCTGGGCGCGGTGTTCGCGCTCGGCTGGACCCCGTGCCTGGGCCCGACGCTGTCGGGTGTGATGGCGGTGTCGGCGGGCACCGAGGGCACCACCGCGGTGCGCGGCGTGGCGCTGATCGTGGCGTACTGCCTCGGCCTGGGGCTGCCGTTCATCATCCTGGCCTTCGGTTCGGCGACCGCGCTGCGGGCCGTCGGCTGGCTGCGCCGTAATTCCCGCACCATCCAGGTGACCGGCGGGCTGCTCTTGGTGGCCGTCGGCATCGCCCTGGTGACCGGATCGTGGGACGTGTTCGTCTCCTGGGTCCGCGATGCCTTCGTCTCGAATGTGACCCTGCCGATCTGACATGACTGCCACCATCGAAACCCCCAGCGCCCCCGCCCGTCCGCCGCGTCAGTCGCCGCCGCGCCGCGTCCTCGGCCTGGTCCGCAACACCTGGCGCGGCCTGACCAGCATGCGCACCGCGCTCATGCTGCTGTTCCTGCTGGCCTTGGCCGCCATTCCGGGCGCGCTGCTGCCGCAGCGCAGTCTCAACGCGGGCAAGGTCGACGACTACATCCGCAATCGCGCGACCCTGGGTCCGTGGATGGACCGGTTGCAGCTGTTCGACGTGTTCTCCAGCTTCTGGTTCACGGCCGTCTACGTGCTGCTGTTCGTCTCGCTGGTGGGCTGCATCCTGCCGCGCTGCGTGGACCACTACCGGGCCTTGCGCGCGCCGCTGACCAAGGCTCCGCGCAACCTGTCCCGTCTGCCGCACCACTGGTCCGGCACCGACGCGGAGACCCCGGAGCAGGTGCTGGATCGGGCCCGCGGCCAGATGCGCGGCTGGCGCACGGTGGTGCAGCCGGGCGATCGGGACGGGGAGCTGACCCTGTCCGCGGAGAAGGGCTACACCCGCGAACTCGGCAACCTGGTCTTCCACCTCGCGCTGGTGGGCCTGCTGGCGGCGATCGCGATCGGCAAGCTGTTCGGCTACGAGGGCAATGTCGTGGTGCTCGCCAATGACGGCCCCGGCTTCTGCACCACCTCGCCCGCGGTGTTCGACTCGTTCCGCGCGGGCAATGTCAACGACGGCACCGGGCTGACCCCGATGTGCGTGCGGGTCAAGGACTTCAAGGCCGACTACCTGAAGAACGGTCAGGCGGCGATGTTCACCTCGAACATCCAGTACCAGACCGGCGCCGACCTGGCCTCCGGCCGGTGGAACGACACCACCATCCAGGTGAACCACCCGCTGCGCGTCGCGGGGGACCGGGTGTATCTGCAGGGCCACGGTTTCGCGCCCAAGTTCACGGTGACCTTCCCGAACGGGCAGACCCGCACCGAGGCCATCCAATGGAAGCCGGACGACGCCACCACCTTCCTGTCCTCGGGCGTGCTGCGCATCGATCCACCGGGCGGCATGTATCCGAGCGAGGAGGAGCGCCGCAAGCATCAGGTGGCGATCCAGGGCCTGTTCGCGCCGACCGCGCTCATGCACGGTCAGCTGCTCACCTCCCGGTATCCGGCGATGAGCGATCCCGCGGTGGCCATCGACATCTACAAGGGCGACACCGGTCTGGACACCGGCCGCGCGCAGTCGCTGTTCGCGCTGGATCCGGAGATGATCAAGCAGGGCCGCCTGGTGAAGGAACAGCGGGTGAACCTGAAGCCGGGGGAGACCTCGACCCTGTCCGACGGCACCAAGGTGACCTTCGACGGCGCGGAAGAGTTCGTGAACCTGCAGGTCTCGCACGATCCGGCGCAGCAGTGGGTGCTGGTGTCGGCGTTGACCATGATGGCGGGCCTGTTGGTGTCGCTGCTGGTGAAGCGCCGTCGCATCTGGTTGCGGGTGTACCCCGGCGAGGCGTCCGACGGTGTACGACGTACCGTAGTAGAAATGGGTGGTTTGGCCCGCACCGACCAGGCCGGCTGGGGCGGCGAGTTCGACCGCCTACGTGAGCGGCTGCTGACGGGAGAGAAGTAATGCCGATCGACGAGAATCTCGCCTCTTACAGCGATCTCGGATTCAAATCGGCCATCGTGATCTACGCGCTGGTCTGGATCATGCTGGTCTGGCAGTTCGCCCTCACCCGCACGGTGCCGACCACCACCCGCGAATTGGTCACCGCCGGTGGCGGTTCCGACCCGGTCGCCGAGCCGCCCGCGCCGAACGTGCCTGGCAAGGTGGAGTCGCGCGGCGCCGGTCGCCCGTTCTCCGAGCGTCTCGGCAATATGGGCTTCGCGGTCCTGTTCGTCGGCTTCGGGGTGCACGTGGCCTCGATCGTCTTGCGCGGCTTCGCGACCCACCGTTTCCCGCTGGGCAATATGTTCGAGTTCATCTCGATGGCCTGTGCCGCCGCGGTCCTGCTCGGCCTGTTCCTGCTGAACGACCAGCGCTACCGCGGCATGTGGTCCTTCCTGCTGACCCCGGTGCTGATCCTGCTGTTCCTGGCGGGCACCAAGCTGCACGTGGACGCGGCTCCCGTCGTCCCTGCCCTGAAGTCCTACTGGCTCCCGATCCACGTCACCGTGATCTCGATCGGTTCGGGCGTCTTCCTGGTCTCGGGTATCGCGAGCCTGCTGTTCCTGTTCCGCATCTGGCAGCCCGCGGGCGCGGAGGCCGACAACATCTGGGGCCAGCTGGCCCGCCGCCTCCCCGACGCCCAGCTGCTGGACCGTCTGGCCTACCGCACCACCATCATCGGCTTCCCCATCTTCGGCGCGGGCGTCATCCTGGGCGCGATCTGGGCCGAGGCCGCCTGGGGCCGCTTCTGGGGCTGGGACCCGAAGGAGACCTGCTCCTTCATCGCCTGGGTTCTCTACGCCGCTTACCTGCACGCCCGCGCCACCTCCGGCTGGCGTGACACCAAGGCCGCCTGGATCAACATCGCCGGTTTCGTCGCGATGCTCTTCAACCTCTTCATCATCAATATCGTGGTCAGCGGCCTGCACTCGTATGCCGGACTGAACTGATCCCGCTGTTCTCGAAGGCCCCGGCGCATCTGTGCCGGGGCCTTCTTCGTGCTGGCACTACCCCTGAGTGCTGTTGCGCTGTACGGTATTAAGCGACAGTGATTAGAACACGTTCTAGTTTTAGTGAAGGGGTGCTCGAGATGGCAGTGACGCCGGAGGGCCGGGTTCGCAAGGTGCGCGAGATCGATGTGGGCGAGGCGCCGACGCGGTACGCGCGGGGATGGCACTGCCTCGGACTGGCCGGCGCGTTCCGCGACGGTAAGCCGCACCAGGTTTCGGCCTTCGGGACCAAGCTGGTGATCTTCGCCGACAGCAAGAACGAACTGCACGTGCTCGACTCGTACTGCCGTCACCTCGGCGGCGATCTGAGCATGGGTGAGGTCAAGGGCGACTCCATCGCGTGCCCGTTCCACGACTGGCGCTGGGGCGGAAACGGCAAGTGCACCGGCATCCCGTATGCCCGCCGGGTGCCGCCGCTGGCCCGTACACGCTCGTGGATCACCTTGGAGCGCAACGGACAACTGTTCGTGTGGCACGACCACGAGGGCAACCCGCCCACCGACGAGGTGACGATCCCCTACATCGAGGGTCCGTTCACCGACGCCGAGGGCAATGGCCTGGAGACGATCGGGGACGGCTGGACCGACTGGACCTGGGAGTCCATGATCATCGAGGGCTCCAACTGCCGCGAGATCATCGACAACGTGGTCGACATGGCCCACTTCTTCTACATCCACTACGCGTACCCGACGTACTTCAAGAACGTCTTCGAGGGCCACATCGCGACCCAGTACCTGGACTCCACGGCCCGCCCGGACAAGGGCATGGCCACCCAGTACGGCGGCGACTCCACCCTGAAGTCGGTGGCCTCGTACTTCGGCCCGTCGTACATGGTCAATCCGCTGATCAACAACTACAGCGGCTTCGAGCTCGAGACCGTGCTGATCAACTGCCACTACCCGATCTCGCAGGACGCGTTCGTGCTGCAGTACGGCATGTCGGTGCGCAAGCCGCAGGGTGTCGACGACGCCCAGGCGGACAAGATCGCCAAGAAGATGACCAAGGGCATCGGCGACGGCTTCCTGCAGGACGTCGAGATCTGGAAGCACAAGTCCAAGATCGAGAACCCGCTGCTGACCGAGGAGGACGGCCCGGTCTACCAACTGCGCCGCTGGTACGACCAGTTCTACGTGGACGTCGCCGACATCGACCCGAAGTCGGTGCAGCGCTTCGAGTTCGAGGTCGACACCACCAAGGCGAACGAGGCCTGGGAGGCCGAGGTCGCCGAGAACCTGCGCCGCAAGGCGGAGGAGGACGCCCTCAGCCACTGAGAGTTTGCTCAGCCGTGCTCGTACTCGCCTAGTTCGACGTCGGTCATACGCACCTGACCCCGAGTCAACGGCTCGTAGTCCGCGCCCGATTCCTCACGGATCAGGTGCATGTCCGATAGTTGCCCGTGTCGCTCGGCCCGCCGTGCGGCGGCTCGTTCGTCCCCGGCTTTGCGCCGGGCGTCCTGCGACAGGTTCTGTTCACGCTCCATCAGGCACCTCCGGATGGGCCCAGCTGTGGAACCGGACTGCCCCAGTATGCGCGCGTCGGGCGCGGACCAGGCCCGGAAAAACGACGATCCCCCGTGGGCTGCGCCGAAGCGGTTCCACGGGGGACGGTCACATATATCGCTATGGCTACTTCATTGGCGGAACTTCGGTGAATCAGGTGGATTCGCCATCGCGATGCTCCCGGGAGAGTTTGGCGAGGAAATCCGGATCGTCTTCGGGACCGATAACGCGATTGCGCCGAGCGGGTGCTGGGCCGGTGCCGGCCGATCGCTGGGGTCCGAAGGCCTTCCAGCACAGCATCGCGACGGTCACTACCGCGATGAGTGCCAACAGGTACGCCACGTCGCTCACCTCCTGACTTCGAGGGTAATCCGAGCGCGTACCCGCGGCACGTGAAGCGGACGGTAATCCGTGAATATCGGTGCTACAGGCGGGCCTCGGTGGTGAGGGACCGCAGGAGTTGCAAAACTTCCGACTCGCGGAACCGGCGGTGACCGCCCGGAGTCCGCAGGGAGCCGAGCCGACCCGCGTGAGCCCACCGGGTCACGGTCTTCGGATCGACATGGAACATGGCAGCGACTTGGCCTGGGGTGAGCAGGGTGTCCTGACCGGTGACGGAACCCAATGCGCGGCTCGCCGCGGTGAACGCAGTCATTCGCAAACCTTTCCGTTTCGACAGATCCCTCATCAGTAGCGACATCGTTGCACTGCACCCCCTGGGTGTTCGAACGGTCTCGCTTTGGTAAAGAGGAAGTAATAGACAAAACGGATATCCGTTATGTGTTTACGGTCACTTTTGGCCGTGCCGTAGCGAACGGCCAGCGACATACAGACCGGTTGGCCTGTCTGACCTGGGCGGACGAGGGTCGCGGCCGTTTCCCGATCCGCCGTCCCCTAGTCTGGACCGCGTGAGTGAAGCAACCCGACCCGACGGTGCGGGCCGTAGCCTGGCGCGCAATCTGGCCCTCTACACGGTGGCCCGGCTCGGGCTGGTCGCCGTCATCACCGCGATCATCGTGGGCGTCGCCGCCGCGGTGAAGGTGTCCATTCCCCTCATCGTCGCCCTGTTGTTCGCGCTGCTCATCGCCATGCCGCTGTCGCTGGTGCTGTTCAAGAAGCTGCGGACCCAGGTGAACCGGGACATCGCCGCCGTGGACGCCAAGCGCCGCGCGGACCGCGACCAGCTGCGCTCGAGGCTGCAGGGCAAGGGCGAGCAGTGAAACGCTGCGATCGCAGCGCACCCCGGGCCTGGGTGGACAATGCCGTCCGGCTCATCGACGCGGACTCCCAGCGCAGCGCGGACACGCATTTGCTGCGCTACCCGCTGCCCCCGGAGTGGGGCGTTCAGCTGTACCTGAAGGACGAATCCACCCATCCGACGGGCAGTCTCAAGCACCGGCTGGCGAGATCGCTGTTCCTCTACGCCATTTGCAACGGCTGGGTCGCCGAGGGCACCACGGTGGTGGAGGCTTCGTCAGGATCGACCGCGATCAGCGAGGCCTATTTCGCCAAGATGCTGGGCCTGGACTTCGTGGCCGTGGTCCCGGCGAAGACGTCTCCGGAGAAGCTGGCCCTCATCGAGGCCCAGGGCGGGCGCTGTCACCTGGTGGAACGCGCCCCCGACATCTATGCCGAGGCAGCGCGATTGGCGGCCGAGACCGGCGGCCACTACATGGACCAGTTCACCAATGCCGAGCGCGCCACCGACTGGCGCGGCAACAACAACATCGCGGAGTCCATCTTCCAGCAGATGACCCTGGAGACCCATCCCGTGCCGGCGTGGGTGGTGGTGGGCGCGGGGACCGGCGGTACCGGCGCGACCATCGGCCGCTACCTGCGCTACAAGCGGCACGAGACCCGGCTGGCCGTGGTGGATCCGGAGAACTCGGCGTTCTACGGCGGTTACGAGCTCGATGACCTGGATTATCAGACCGGTATGCCGTCCCGGATCGAGGGCATCGGCCGGCCGCGGGTGGAACCGTCGTTCATTCCGACCGTGGTGGACTGCATGATCGAGGTGCCCGATGCGGCCTCGGTGGCGACCACGCGGCACGCGAGCACGGTGCTGGGCCGGCGCGTGGGCGGCTCCACGGGCACCAATCTGTGGGGGGCCTTTGCCCTGATTGCCGAGATGATCGCCGCGAACCGTACCGGCAGCGTGGTGACGCTGCTCTGTGACGGCGGAGACCGTTATGCCGGAACCTATTTCAATGACGAATGGGTTGCCGACCAGGGGCTGAGCTTGGCCGAGCCGACCGCGGTGCTGACCGAATTCATCGCCACCGGTACTTGGTCGGGCTAGTTTTCGCACGGCACGACGGGTCGGCCGATATCGGTTGGTCACCCATCGGAGAGTTTGCTATCGAGTTGCTGTAATGGGGTTGTGGGCATCGGATCCTTACCTGGCGCAACGTTTTTCGCGCGTCTCGACGGGGTAACGCCACCCTCGGAGGTGTTAATACCCCTTGACGTTTCGGGGCGCTGACGCATCACCGGACGGGTCACCGCGGTGGGTCGATCGACCACCGTTCCCATCACCAGAAGCCACGAATGCAACGTGGATTGGGTGCGCCACATATTGATCCGCATCTCGGTAATCGCCAGTGTGCGCGGATCCCGCACCAACTTGGTGAGATCCCCGCGCTCGACCGCGACCGTGTCGGAATGCCACAGCAGCGCGAAGTCCGGATCGGCCAGGCAGCGGTCGAGGATCTGGGCGCCGCGCTCCTCCTCGCAGGTGCGGGCCAGCTGCATGCGGAAGCGGCTGACCGCCATGCGAACCTCGTTGTCCCAGTTCACCATGACGGTCCGGGAGATCGGATTGAAGATCAGCCATTCCAGGTAGTTGGATCCGGCCACCAGTTCCGGGAAGAACTCCTGGTGCGCGGCGTTGACGGCGAGGACGTCCCATAGTCCGCTGACGTACGCGCCGATGCCGGGGTTGAGCAGGTCCAGGTAGTCCAGGTCGGCCGGGGTCGGCAGGTCGGGTTCGATGCGCGGCAGCGGTCCCTCGGCGAGCACGAGCGCGTACTCGAAGTCGACCGGCGTCAGTTTGAGCGCGGTCGCCAGGGATTCGATGACCCGTCGCGAGGGATTGGCGCCGCCTTCGATCTTGGTCAGGTAGGGCACCGAGAGGTTGGCCAGCCAGGCCAGTTGGGGACGCGTGAGATTCGCGGTGGTGCGGCGCTGGCGAATGTACTCGCCGAACGTAGGTACTCCATCCATTTACTTAGGCAGACCTTACTTGTATGGCCGTCAGTTACACGCGCGGTTGCCGACGGATACCCGTGCGGTTCCCGCTCGACGAGGGTTCGGGCAGTCCGTTCTGCTCCAATAGTTTGAAACAACAACAAATGGGGAGTCGAGTTGGGGCAGCAACCGCGGTCGGCCGGAGATGTGAATGTCGCAGTCGGGCCATGGGTGATCTCATCGGCGCGCGGCAGCGCCATCACCACGCAGCGCAGCACGAAGATCAACGCCTGGGAGCCGTCCGCGTTCGGTCTCTACAAGGACCGTGACGGCGATCTGTGGGAGAAGGTGCCCGGCGGCTGGCGGCTGCGGCTGCAGAACGGCATCCCGGCCGACCCTGACGAGCTGTGGGACTGGACCGACGGCTGCGTGCGCGACTACGCCCCGTTCGTCCCCTTCTGCTGACGGCGAAAACCCTTCCTGATTGTCAATTTTCGTTGACGCGCCGTGAGTGTCAACGTAAATTGACAATCATGAGTGAAGCAACGACTCTGGCGGCCGCCGCCGGCAGCCCCGACCCCCAGGTCGGGCTCCGCGCGGTGCTCGCACTGCGCCGGTTGCTCGAGCGACTCGAGGCCATCCAGGTCACCAATGCCCGCAGGCAGGGCTGGTCCTGGCAAGCCATCGCCGACGCGCTCGAGGTCAGCCGGCAGGCGGTCCACCAGAAGTACAACCGGAAGGGCGGTATCCGCTGATGTTCGAACGATTCGCCAAACCCGCCCGCACCGCGGTCGTCCTGGCCCAGGAGGAAGCGCGCGATCTGTGCTCCTCGACCATCGAGGTCGAGCACATGCTGCTCGGGCTGCTGGTCTGCCCGGACGGAGGCCTGCGGGAAATCCTCGCGGCGCACGGCCTCGCCGCCGACGACGTGCGAGAGGCGCTGGCCCGCAAGCGGACCGGGGAACCGCTCGGCGCCGAGGACGCGGAGGCCCTGCGCTCCATCGGCATCGATCTCGACGCCGTCCGGGAGAGCCTCGAGGCGACCTTCGGCGAGAACGCCCTCGACGAGGCGGCCGTTCCCCCCGAGGGTTCGCGCTGGCGCAAGTACTGGGGGGCGGAAGGCGGCCCGCGCGGCCACATTCCCTTCACCTCGGATTCGAAGAAGATCGTCGAGCTGTCGCTGCGGGAGGCGTTGGCCCGCAAGGCCGACCGCATCGAGGCCGGGCACATGGTGCTGGCCGTGCTGCGCGCGCCCAACCCGGTCACCCGCCGCCTGCTCGGCGACGACGACGCGGTCCGCACCCTGCGCGACGCGGTGACCGGGTACCTGGATCGCGCGGCCTGACCGGTGCCACCGTCCGGCCGGTTCGCGATATCCGGCCGCCGCGCCGATCTCGCCCTACGATCGGGGCATGACGCTACTGATACGTCTGCTGATCAACGGGGTGGCCATCTGGCTGGCCGCCGCCTGGGTGACCGGCATCGAGATCAAGACCCCCGAGGACACCACCCAGAGCAAGATCTTGGTGATCGCCGCCATCACGGTCGTGTTCGCGATCGTGAACGCGCTCGTGAAACCGATCGTGAAGGTGCTCTCGTTCCCCTTCATCGTGGTGTCGCTGGGCCTGTTCCTGCTGGTGATCAACGCGCTCATGCTGTGGCTGACCGCGAAGATCACCGAGACCACGGAGTACGGCCTGCGGGTGGACGGATTCTGGGCCGCGGTGCTCGGCGGAATCATCATCTCGCTGGTGAACTGGGTGCTCGGCGTCCTGGTCCCCGACGAGGACTGAGCACCGCGGACCGTCCGCGCGGGTCAGCCGATGGCCAGCGCGGCGGCCACCACGATCGACCAGATCAGCATCGCCTGACCGGTTCCGGCGAGGGCGGGAATCAGACCCGGCCCGTTCGCGCCGGACCGGACCGGCTCATTGGCCTTCACCGCCGCCGGCAGCGCGACCAGCGCGGCCAGGGTCCAGGGACTTCTCCAGGCCAGCAGGGCCAGTGCCAGGAACGGGACCAGGATCAGCACCTGGTGCAGGGTGCGGGTGCGGGCGTCGCCCAGCCGCACGGCCAAGGTGAGCTTGCCCGACTCGGTGTCGGTGGGGATGTCGCGCAGATTATTGGTGACCAGCACCGCGCTGGAGAAGGCGCCGACCGACACCGCGCACACCAGCCCCGCCCAGTCGACCCGCCCGGCCTGCACGAACTCGGTGCCCAGCACCGCCACCAGGCCGAAGAACACGAACACGGCGATCTCACCGAAGCCGCTGTACCCGTACGGGTTCCGGCCGCCGGTGTAGAACCAGGCTCCGGCCAGGCAGGCCGCGCCGACCAGGATCAGCCACCAGGCGGTGGTGAACACCAGCACCAGCCCGATGATCGCGCCGATCGTGAGGCAGGCGATGGCGGCATTGCGCACCGCGGCCGGACTCGCGAGCTTGGAGCCGACCAGCCGCAGCGGGCCGACCCGCTCGTCGTCGGTGCCGCGAATGCCGTCGGAGTAGTCGTTGGCGTAGTTGACGCCGATGATGAGCGCCACCGAGAGCAGCAGGCACAGCACCGCTTTCCACCACACGAACCCGCCGACCGAGGCCGCGGCGCCGGTGCCCGCCAGCACCGGGGCGATGGCGTTCGGAAGGGTGCGCGGCCGCGCGCCCTCGATCCACTGTGCTGCTGTAGCCATGCACCGCAGCCTAATGCGAGGGGCGCGGGCCGTGCCCGTCCAGTTCGACGGCGGTGTGGCTCAGGTCTCGGCGACGGCCTTGAGCTGGGCCAGGCCCTTCTCGAAGTCCTTGCCCACCAGGCGATCCATCGGCATCAGTTTGCCGACGAGGGCCATCAGGCCGTTCTGCTCGCCGCGCATGCGCCAGGTCACGGCGGTGGTGTCACCCTGCGGGCGGAATTCGAAGGTGACCTGGTTGGTGGCCTTGAACGGCTTCTCGAAGTGCAGTCTGATGCCGATGGCGTCCGCGGTGGCGGAGGTGATCTCCATATCGCCGCGCCCGGCCTTGCGGTTGCCGTTCCAGAAGTAGCGGGCCCCGATACCGCGGTCGGCCCCGCTGTAGGTGCGTTCCATGGCGGGGTCGGCGTCCTCCCACGGCGACCACTTGCGCCACTGGTGGAAGTCGTCGACGAGCGCCTGAACCTGAGCGGGATCGGCCTTGATGACCGTTTCCCGCTGTATGTCGAATTCGGCCATGTCCAGAGCCTAGGTGCTGCCGCCCGCCGACGGCCGACCCTCGGCAAAACCGGTGGCCGCGAGTCCGGTCGCTCGGGTAAGCCGGTACCCGCGCTCGCGGCCCGGCGCGTCCGGCGGCAGCGGGATCGCTCACCTACGATTGGTTGGGAATGAATTCGGAAAAAGGCAGTTCGAGCGGCGCGGGCAGCGCGCGGGTGGCGGATGTGGGCGACTCGATCCTGGTGGCACTGCTGGGTGAGATCGCCCTGCGCCGCGACGGCGCGCTCGCCGCTGTACCCGGAGCCCGGGCCCGGCTGCTGGTGGCGGCCCTGGCCGTGCACCCCGGCCGCAGCCGCAGCGCGCAGGCCCTGATCGACGAGGTGTGGGGCGAGGATCCGCCGCGCGCGCCGATGAACGCCCTGCACACCCAGGTCTCGCGGCTGCGTTCGGCGCTGCCCGACGGTGTGCTCGAGATCGGCCCGGCCGGATACCGGCTCATGCTGACCGCCGACCAGGTCGACCTGAGTCTGGCGCGGTCCCTCGAAAGGCAAGCCCGCCAAGCCCATACCGCCGGTGACCATGCCGCCTGCCTGGAACTGCTGGCCGCCGCCCGCGCCCTGTGGCGCGGCGAACCCGGCGCGGACCTGCCGCCCGGACCGGTCGCCGAGGACCTGGCCGCTCAGGCCGCGACCCGCCGCCGCGCCCTGGACACCCTGGAACTGACCGCCCGCGAGGCCATCGGCGATCTGCCCGCCGCCATCGAACTGGCCCAGCACGCCGTGGCCGCCGACCCGTTCGACGAGCCCGCGCACGCCACCCTCATGCGCCTGCTGGCCACCGCGGGCCGCGTCAACGAGGCCCTCGATGTCTTCGCCACCCTGCGCACCCGCCTGGTCGACCAGCTCGGCGCGGACCCGGGCCCCGCGCTGGTGGCGCTGAACACCGCCATCCTGCGCGGCGAACCACTCCCCGGCGCGCCCGCCGTGCCGAGGAGCTCGGCTCCGGGCCGCGGCGGGCCGGACACGAGAATCATTGCGGTCCCCAGCTATTCGGACGATGACGGCGATCCGTCGGTCCAGGGCCATGTCACGGGAGCGGGGTATCCGCCCGGGCGGAGTCATGCCGAGGGGCGCGGCAACGCAGCGGGTCACGGGCCCGGCTCGATGAGCGGGGCGCCCGAACCCGCGGACCACGACCGCCTCGGTCGCCGGCACGGCAACGGTTCCGGGGTGATCGCGGTTCGCGCGCAGGAGGATTCGGGCTCGGCCCTGGCCGACACACCAGTGACCGCCGGACAGGTACGTTCTCTCCGCCGAGTGCTGGGCGCACAGCACGCCGCGGGTGCGCGGGAACCGGTGGGGGAGACCGCCATCGGCCTGCGGGTCGCGCCGAATCCCTTGCTGGGCCGCGAATCCGATCTGGAGCGGCTCGAGCAGTTGGTCCGGAGCTCCCGGGTGACCACGGTGCTCGGCCCGGGCGGCACCGGCAAGACCCGCGTCGCCAATGAGCTGGGCGCGCGCCTGTCCCACGACACCGCGGTGGCTCTGGTGGAGTTGGCCTCGCTGCGCGCCGATGCGGCGGGCGCGGCCGACACGCGAGCCGAGATCGAGGTCGCCATCGCGGCCACCCTCGGCGTCGCCGACTGGGAAACGAACATGCTGATCCAGCAGCGCCG
Source organism: Nocardia sp. NPDC005746 (assembly GCF_040630785.1). Lineage (NCBI taxonomy): Bacteria > Bacillati > Actinomycetota > Actinomycetes > Mycobacteriales > Nocardiaceae > Nocardia > Nocardia sp. NPDC005746. The sequence continues at coordinate 185,413 of NZ_JBEXYE010000008.1, read as the reverse complement.
CCGTGATATCGGCCAGCGGCTGCGGGACGCGCTGGCGGTGCGGCCGACCCTGCTCATCCTCGACAACTGCGAGCACCTGATCGAGCCGGTGGCCGAACTGGTGGCCGACCTCGTCGGCGCCAGCGAGCAGCTGACCGTGCTCACCACCAGCCGCGCGCCGCTGGAGATCACGGCCGAGGCCGTCTACCCGTTGCCGCCGTTGACAATCGACTCCGCCGGCTCGCCCGCCACCGAACTGTTCGAGGCCCGCGCCCGCTCGGTGCGGCCGTCGGTGCGGTTGGACCCGGAGGTGGTGGCCCGACTGTGCCGCACCCTGGACGGTCTGCCGCTCGCCATCGAATTGGCGGCGGCGCGGGTGCGCACCATGAGCGTGGAGGAGATCGACTCCCGCCTCGATCACCGATTCACCCTGCTGCGCAGCGGTGATCGCAGTTCGCCGCAGCGGCACCGCACCCTGTACGCGGTGATCGAGTGGAGCTGGAACCTGCTCGACGAGCCGCAGCGCATCGCGCTGCGCCGGCTGTGCCGATTTCCTGCGGGGTTCACCCTCGCCGCGGCCGAGACAGTGCTGTCCGGACCCGAGATCGGCGATGTCCCCACGGCGGTCGACGGTCTGGTGAGCCAGTCCCTGCTGACGGTGCTCGAGGACGAACAGGGCGGCACCCGCTACCGGATGCTGGAAACGGTCCGGGAATTCGGAGACGAGCAGCTCGCCCTCACCGGTGAGGCCGGTCCGCTGATGGACCGGATGTCGGAGTGGGCCAGGGCTTTCGCGGTGGAGACGGTGGCCGGTTATCAATCGCCCGAACAGATCTCCACCGTGCTGACCCTGTCCGATGAACAGGACAACCTGGTCGCGGTGCTGCGGCACGCCGTCGAGCGCCGGGACGCGGCCGTGGTGCACACGGTGTTCCCGGTGCTGGCGGGATTGTGGGTGCTGCGTGGCGCGCACATGGAGTTGATCAGCTGGTCGCGGCGGATCATGACGGTGCCGGCCCGCGTCCGCCCGCCGGTCGCCGCGGAGACCGATCTGCAGGTGCTGGGCAATCTGATGCTGGGCCTGCACATGCTGTTCGGCAATCCCGAGCTGCGCGAGGTGGCGACGGTCCGCGGTTGGATCCGCCGCACCCTGAGCTCCGGCGCTCCGATGAGCCCGGTGTTCCGTTTTCTCGGCGAACTGGTGACGCGGTCGTACACCACCATGCAACTGGCCAGGCGGCTGGCCTACGGCACCCGGTCGAGCGATCAGCAGATCCAGGTCACGGCATTGTTGTTGCGCGCCAACCTGTGTGAGAACAGTGGCATCGTGTACGGCTCGATCCGCGACGCCGAGACCGCCATGCGCATCAATGCCGATCGTGACATCTGGAACTCGGCGATGACCTCCCAGCACCTGGGCAGCTTGCACGGTCAGTCGGGCCGGTACCCGGCGGCGGTCGGCTATTACCGCCGGACCGTCGAGCTCATGGAGGAATTCCGGGCCTGGGACGAGAGCGTCGAGATGCGCAGCTATCTGGCCGTGGCGCTGGCGGGTTCGGGCGAACCGGCGGCGGCGCGGCGGGCATTGGAGCCGGTGCTGGGCTCCTACGGCGGCATTCCCGCGGTCGATGCGCCCGTGACCCAGCCGAATCACCGGCTGGCCGTGGTGGCGGCCGCGCTCGCGGAAATCGAACTCGTCGAAGGCGACACCGACACCGGGTTACGCCGGTTCCGGCAGGTGCTGCCCTTGCTGGACTGGCCGGAGAGCGTCACCGTGCCCGGCCCCGGCGACATGATCCTGGCCTCGGTGACCATCGACGCGCATGTCCTGCACGGCCGCGCGGACCTGGTCCGCCGGATGGCCGCCGAGTTGGCCGACATCGCGGTCCGCAAGCTGGGCCAGTACTGGGACCTGCCGCAGCTGGGTTCGGTGGCGTGCGCGGTCGGCAGTTGCCTGCTGGCCACCGGTTCGGAGGTCGATCGCGGTCTGGAGCTGCTGGCGTTGTCGCAGCGGGTCTTCGGTCGCCAGGACTATCCATCCATGCGCTGGACCCGGCATCTCGACCTGCACCGCTCGACACAGGGCGACGAGCGGCTGGACGCCGCGCTGCACTCGGTCGCGGGGCTGGGCCGCCGCAAGGCCGCCGAGCGCATCATCGAGCTCCTGGGCGAGCTCGACGGCGTGCTCTGATCCCGGACCCGCGAGAAACGCCCGCCCACCGGATTCCGGTGGGCGGGCGCATCTTTCGAGCGGGTCAGGCGCGGCGCATGTAGGCCCGCACCGCGAGCGGCGCGAAGACCAGGATGACCACGACCGAGCCGATCAGCGACCAGGCCAGGTTCGAGCTGTAGACGTTGCCGTTCATCAGCTCGCGGGCGGACTCGACCATGTAGTAGACCGGGTTGGCCTTGTTGATGCCCTGCAGCCAGCCGGGCATGGTGGACACCTGGGCGAAGGCGCCGGACATGAAGGTCAGCGGGAACATGATCATCATGGACATGCCCTGGACCGCCGGGGCGCTCTTGCCGGTGATGCCGATCAGCGCCCAGATCCAGCTGATCGCGAAGGAGCAGAACACCACGACCAGTCCGGCGACCACGACACCGGCCACGCCGCCGGCGGGACGGTAGCCGAGGATCAGGCCCATGCCGATGGTCAGCGTGGTGGCCAGCCCGTATCGGACCATATCGGCGATGAGCGCGCCGGCCAGCGCCGAGATACGGGCGATGGGCAGGGATTTGAAGCGGTCGAACACGCCCTTGTCCATGTCCTCGCGCAGCTGGGTGCCGGTGACGACCGAGGTCAGCACCACGGTCTGGACCAGGATGCCGGGGATCAGGATGGGCAGGTAGTCGTGCACGTTGCCGCCGATGGCGCCGCCGAAGATGTAGGCGAACAGGGCGGTGAACAGGATCGGCTGCACGGTGACGTCGAACAGCTGCTCGGGATTGTGCTTGATCTTGACGATCCCGCGGTAGGCCATGGTGAGCGAGTTCGCCACGGTCTGCTGGAACGGGATGTGGTTGGAGACTTCGGGGATGGGGGCGGCGGTGGCCGCGTGCCGCCCGGTGGGGGCGGTGAGAGTCGTGGTCATGCCGCGCTCCGTTCGGTGTCGTTGTCGGTCTCGTCCTCGGCGCCGTGCCCGGTGAGGGCGAAGAAGACCTCGTCCAGGCTGGGCTTGGCGACATTGATCTCGTCGATGCGGATGTCGTTATCGCGCAACCGGATCAGGACGTCGGTGGTGATGGAGGGGTCGGGCAGGGGCGCGGTGACGCGGCCCGCCTCGGGGGTGATGGTGGCCTCGACGGCGCGGCCCGCGGCGCGGGACAGGTACTCGCCCACCAGGATCCGGGCCTCGTCGATGCGGTCGCGGTCGGCGAGGGTGAGTTGCAGGGTGGACAGGCCGACCGAGGACTTGAGCTGGTCGGAGGTGCCGTCGGCGATGACCTTGCCGCGGTCGATGACCGCGATCCGGTCGGCGAGCTGATCGGCCTCGTCCAGGTACTGCGTGGTGAGCAGCACTGTGGAACCGTCGCGCACCAGCCGCCGGATGGTGTCCCACATCTGGGCGCGGGTGCGCGGGTCCAGGCCGGTGGTCGGTTCGTCGAGGAACAGCAGCGGCGGCCGGGCGATCAGGCTGGCGGCCAGGTCGAGGCGCCGCCGCATGCCGCCGGAGAAGTTCTCCAGCGCCTTGTCGGAGGCCTCGGTCAGGCCGAACTCCTCGAGCAGTTCGGCGGACTTGCGTCGCGACTCGGCCCGGGACAGGCCGAGCAGTCGCGAGAAGATCACCAGATTCTCGGTGGCCGTGAGCTTTTCGTCGACGGACGCGTACTGGCCGGTCACGCCGATCAGGGAGCGGACCGCGGTCGGTTCGGCCACCACGTCGCGGCCGAAGATGCGGGCGCTGCCGCCGTCCGGGCGGAGCAGGGTGGCGAGCATACGGATGGTCGTGGTCTTGCCGGCCCCGTTCGGGCCCAGCACGCCGTAGACAGCCCCCCGCGGCACCGCGAGACTGACGCCGTCGACGGCCCGCTGCTCCCCGAAGACCTTGACCAGGCCGTCCGCCTCGATGGCGAGCGTCTCAGCAGGTGTGTAAGAAGTCATGGCTACACCTTGCGGACCGCGCCTTGCACCCCGCTTGCACGGCGATTGCACGCGCACGCAAGGGCGTCGCGAGCCGGCGCAAGGGCCGCTTGCACGGGGTTCCAGGGATGCCCTGAGCAGCGAAAAGGCCCGTCCATCGGCGGATGGGCGGGCCCGGATCGATCGAGTGTCAGTTGGGTGAGGCGGCCAGCAGGAGCCGGCGGAGGGCGGCGCGGTCGGGCTTGCCGGGCCCGCGCAGCGGCAGTTCGTCGAGCACCGCCAGCTCGCGCGGGGCGGCGATGGCGTCGAGTTCGGCGACCACGTGGTCGCGCAGTTCGTCGAGGGTGGGGGCGCTGGCCCCGGGGGCCGGGACGATGGCGGTGGCCACCCGCTGGCCGAGCCGGTCGTCGGGCAGGCCGAGGACCACGCATTCGGAGACCGCGGGGTGGGTGATCAGCACGGCCTCGACGACCTGCGGGATGACCAGCAGCCCGCCGGTCATGATGGCCTCGTCGAGGCGGCCGGTGATGGTGAGCACGCCGTCCTCGACGAATCCCGCGTCCTCGGTGCGGAACCAGCCGGGTTCGGCGAAGGCGGGATGGTCGGGGATATTGCGGTAGCCCCTGGCGATCATGTCGCCGCCGAGCAGCACCCGCCCGTCCTCGATGCGTACCTCGGTGCCCGTCAGCGGTACTCCCTCGTACACGCACCCGCCGCAGGTCTCGCTCATGCCGTAGGTGCGGAAGACGGTGATGCCCGCGGCGCGGGCGCGGTCCAGCACGGGTTTCGGGGTGGCGGCCCCGCCGACCAGTACGCCGTCGAGTCCGGCCAGGGCGGCGGTGGCGGCCGGCTCGTCGAGGGCCTTGATCAGCTGGGTCGGGACCAGGGAGGTGTAGCGGCGCGGGCCGCGCATGCCGGCGATCGCGCCGACCAGGGCCTCGGGCAGGAAGCCGCCGGAGACGTCGAGCACGGCCGGTTCGGTCCCGGCCAGAATGCTGCGCAGCAGCACCTGGATGCCCGCGATGTGATGGGTGGGCAGCGCCAGCAGCCACTGTCCGGGACCGCCCAGGCGCTCGTGGGTGGCGTCGCCGCTGGCCCGCAGATTGGCGGCGGTGAGCATGGCGCCCTTGGGGTTTCCGGTGGTGCCGGAGGTGGTGACCACCAGGGCCACTTCCTCGTCGATGGCCTCGCCGGGCCGCAGGCTGGAACTCAGGCGCTGGGTCTCGCGGCGGTCGGCGGTGGGGACGGGCAGCCAGGCCGGGCCGTTGCCCTCCAAGGCTTCTCGCAGATGCGGCAATACTTCGCCCACCGCTGCGCCGGTGGGCATGGGAAGGGTTCGGAGGGTATTGCTCACGTTCGCGATCGTGTCATTCCGTCTAGTGCGGTCAGTCGGACGTCGGTGTCGCCAGCGGCCAACCGCCGGCTGCGAGCCTGGAGGCCACCCGAGCGATATCGTCCTCGCCGGGCTGCTCCTTGGCAACTCGGGCGATGGCCGCCTCGATGTCGGCGCGCTCGATGTCCTCGCGATCCATATCCGGGGTCGCGACCCGGTCCCGGACCAGCCGCTCCACCACCAGGTGCACTTCGTAGTCGGTGAGCCGCCGGTGCAGGACGGCCAGCAACGCCACGTAATCGGACTGCGGGATGCCCTGCGGATATCCGGCTTTGAGCCAGTCCAGCACCTTCTGCAGCACGTTCTGGCGCGGCGGCGTGGCGGGGGCCGGGTCGGCGACGGGCGGGGTCGGCTGTTCGGGGGTACTCACGAGCGTGCCTTTCGATGAGGCGGCGTCACGCGCCGAGCAGGTGAATTCCGAGTCGGGTGGCGAGGAAGCCGCGTGCGATGAAGAGCACACCGACCACCACCGCGATCATGACCACCGCGAAGCAGACGGTGGAGGCGACCAGCGCGGCGGTACGGGTGGCCCCGGTCGCGCCGTCGTCCACGTGGGCGCGGCAGCGGATGCCGACGGCGAAGACGGTGGGCAGCCCGGCCCCGAAGAGCATGGCGGCGAGCACGACTCGCCACAGGTCGGAGAGGTTGGAGAGCAGGGTGTGCATCGCGGTCTCCTAGCCGATTCCGACGGTGTCGTCATTGCGGTGGGGCTGCGCCGGCGCCGCGGGGGCGGCCGGAGCGGGCGCGCCCTCCCAGTCGGCGGTGACGTTGTGCGAGTTCACCTCGGCGCGCTTGGAGCGGTACCAGATCAGCGCGGCCATGGCGATCAGCAGCCCGAAGACCACCAGCACGCCGACCGTGCCGCCGATGCCGTGCAGGATGGCCCAGCAGATCGCGCCGACCACACCGGCCAGCGGCAGTGTCAGCACCCAGGCGACCACCATGCGGCCGAGCACGTTCCAGCGCACCTCCGCGCCGGGCCGTCCGATGCCGGAGCCGAGGATGGATCCGGTCACCACCTGCGTGGTGGACAGCGGCAGGCCGAAGTGGGCCGAGGTGAGAATGATCGCCGCACTGGTGGATTCGGCGGCGAAGCCCTGCGGCGGCGCGATGTCGACCAGGCCCTTGCCCAGGGTGCGGATGATGCGCCAGCCGCCCAGGCAGGTGCCCGCGGCCATGGCGACGGCACACGACACGATGACCCACAGCGGCAGCGGATCGGTGGCTTTGGCCGAACCGTGCGCGATCAGCGCCAAGAAGATGATGCCCATGGTCTTCTGCGCGTCATTGGTGCCGTGCGCGAGCGAGACCAGCGACGAGGTGCCGATCTGTCCCCAGCGGAAACCGCGGGACACGGTCTTCTCGTTGCTGCCGCTGGTGATCCGGTACACCAGCCAGGAGGCGGCCGAGGCGACCAGCGCGGCCACGACGGGGGAGAGCACCGCCGGGATGATGATCTTGGCGATGACGCCTTTGCTGCCCGCGGTCCAGATCACGCCGTGCAGGCCCAGAGCGGCCAGTGTCGAGCCGATGATGCCGCCGAACAGGGCGTGCGAGGAACTGGACGGCAAACCCAACAGCCAGGTGAACAGATTCCACAGAATGCCGCCGACCAGACCCGCGAAGACGATGTCGAGCAGGGCCCGTCCGCTCACCTCCGACAGGTCGACGATGCCCGAGGCCACCGTCGCCGCGACGGCCACACTGAGGAAAGCCCCGATGAGATTCAGCGCCCCGGACAGGAGTACGGCGGTACGCGGCCGCAACGCCCCGGTGGCGATGGAGGTAGCCATCGCGTTCGCGGTGTCATGGAATCCGTTGGTGAAGTCGAACGCCAAGGCTGTGCAAACAACGATCAGCAGAACGAGCAGTTCGGCAGACACACCGATCAGTTTGCGTCATGGTCTTTACGGTCTGTTAACCGGTGCCCCGGACGTGTTTCACAGTTACCTTCGTGCTAAGGCCCGCGGGCCTCAGTCGTCGCCCCGGATGTCTCGCCGGATCGGATGATTCGCCGGGATCTCCACGAGCACCAGCGGCACGCCGTCGGGGTCGCGGAGCCACATCTCGATCAGTCCCCAGGGTTCGCGCATGGGCGCGCGGTCGATGGCGATCCCGCGCAGCGCGAGTTCCGCGGCGGCGTCCTCGCAGTCACGCACCTGCAACCAGATCGCCCCCGCGAACCCGCTCGGCGCGTCGCCCGCGCGCCCGTGCCCGGCCACCTCGAGCAGTCCCTGCCCGGCGAAGAAGACCGTCCCGCCCGGATACTCGCGAGCGATGGCCAGCCCCAGCGCGTCCCGATAGAAGGCCAGGGTCCGCTCGTAATCGCTCGGCCGGAGAATGACCCGACTGCTCAGTATCTCCATGAGTGCAGCATGACAGCTCGTCGTTTGCCGCACCCGAAGGTTCGGGGGCGAAGGCCCCGCGAGTTCCGGAGCGTCAGAAGTAGTAGGGGTACGGCGTCCAGTCCGGGTCGCGCTTCTCGAGGAACGCGTCACGGCCCTCCACCGCCTCGTCGGTCATGTAGGCCAGTCGCGTCGCCTCTCCGGCGAACAGCTGCTGACCGACCAGTCCGTCGTCCTGAAGGTTGAACGCGTACTTCAGCATCCGGATGGCCTGGGGCGACTTGCCCAGGATGTCGGCCGTCCACTCCAGCGCGACGTCTTCGAGCTGCTCGTGATCCACGACCGCGTTGACCGCTCCCATGGCGTGCATCTCCTCGGCGGTGTACGGCCGCCCCAGGAAGAAGATCTCGCGAGCGAACTTCTGTCCCACCATCTTCGCCAGGTAGGCGCTGCCGTATCCGCCGTCGAAGCTGCCGACATCGGCGTCGGTCTGCTTGAACCGGGCGTGCTCGCGGGAGGCGAGGGTGAGGTCGCAGACCACGTGCAGGCTGTGCCCGCCGCCCGCGGCCCAGCCGTTGACCAGGGCGATGACCACCTTGGGCATGAAGCGGATGAGCCGCTGCACCTCGAGGATGTGCAGGCGTCCGGCGCGGGCGGCGTCCACGGTGTCGGCGGTCTCGCCGGAGGCGTACTGGTAGCCGCTGCGGCCGCGGATGCGCTGGTCGCCGCCGGAGCAGAAGGCCCAGCCGCCGTCCTTGGGGCTGGGGCCGTTCCCGGTGAGCAGGACCGCGCCGACGTCGGAGGTCATCCGGGCGTGGTCGAGGGCGCGGTAGAGCTCGTCGACGGTGTGCGGCCGGAAAGCGTTGCGGACTTCGGGGCGATCGAAGGCGATCCGGACCGTGCCCTGCTCGACGTGCCGGTGGTACGTGATGTCGGTGAGGTTCTCGAATCCCGGAACGGGCCGCCACAGCGTCGCATTGAAGGTCACGGGAGTGAACATACTGTTCCGGTTCTCGCCGTGGTGAAGACCCACCGCAGTTCGGCGCGGTGTTTCGCAGGTCACCCGGAATTGCGGCGGCGGAATTCGGCCATCCGGCAAGGGCGCTGATCGTTAGCCGATGGACCGTCCGAAGGCCAAAGCGGTCACTTGTTACCCGTGGGGAAATGAACGACCGGGGAACAGTCGCCGAAAGTGAAACGCTGCCAATCGATTGCGGGTGCTTTACAGTGCTGTTGCTGCTGTGGCAGTAGCGGCGCATTGGCATCGTGTGCGTGGGGACACCGGTGCGTATAGTTGCGTGCGCTCGTTCATCGAAAAACTATCCGGAGGAACCTGAAAGTGGTTGCAGCACTGTCTGAATCCCTGCTCGATGACGCCAAGCGTCCCGCCTTCATCGCGGATGCGGAGAAGGTTTTGGACGGGGAGGTGTCGGACAAGGGCGGCGCGTCGGGCCTCGTCGTCAAGGGCGGCTACGCCGCGATCAAGAAGGTCAGCCCCTCGATCGTGGGTGACGCGCTGGAGTCCTTCGTGCCCAAGTTCGTCGAGCAGCTGGAGCCGTACTGGGCCGAGTACCAGAACGGCGGCTCGGGTTCGTTCGCCGATCTGCTGGTGTCCAAGCAGGACGAGGTCGCCGACGCACTGCTCGCCGTCACCGACGCGCGGGCCGAGGCCTCGTCGCGTCCGGCGCTGACCAAGGTCTACAACTCCATGCGCTCGTCGGCGAAGAAGCATGTCGCCGAGGCTCTTCCGCGCCTGGGTGACCTGGTTCAGCGTCACGCTGGTTAATCAACCGACCGGTTCGCGGCCCGGCGAGGGGCCGCGAACGGGGTCCGTCTGAGGTCATTGCGAATGCCCGCGAGGTGGTTCGGGGGCACTCGCGACCGATTCATCCCTGGGACTTGCCGACCCGCCAGTAGCCGGTGAAGGTGATGTCCGCCTTCGGGATCGCGCGCTCCTGCGCGAGATGCCGCCGCACGCCGGCTGCCAACTTCTGCTCGCCCGCCACGAAGGCGTAGACGCCGGTGCCGGGAATCTCGGCCTGCCGCACGGCCTCCGCGGCCAGCACCCCGACCTCGCCGTGCGCGTCGGTGCGGACCAGCCAGTTCACCGTGACGCCCGCGGGCTCGCCCAGTTCCTGCTTGTCCTCGGCGGACGGGATCTCGATGTAGGCCGCGCCCTTCGCCTCACGCGGCAGCGAGCGCAGCACGCCCGCGATGCCGGGCAGCGCGCTTTCGTCGCCCACCAGCAGCGTCCACTCGCAGTGGTCGGGGGCCTGGTAGGTGATGCCCTCGTCCAGCAGTCCGGCCTTGCAGCCGGGGGTGACGGTGTTCGCCCACGCGGAGGCGGGGGTGTCGTCGCCGTGGATGGCGAAGTCGATGTCGATCTCGGCGGTGCTGCCGTATTCGCCGAATCCGGCGGCCCGGTAGTCGCGGACGGTGTAGTTGCGGGCCAGCGGCCGGTGTTCCTTGCCCATCATCAGGTACTGCGCGTACCAGCCGAGGTTGGTGGCCGAGGTGGGCAGGCGGAGGTCGCCGTCGCGGCCCGGCATGAACAGCCGGAACCACTGGTCGAAGCCCATGGCGGTGAAGCCCGTCAGGCCCGGTCCACCCAGGGTGACCCGCACGAAGTGCGGGCTGATCCGTTTGCTGGCCAGTACTTCGGCGGTGAGGATTTCCCGGTGTTCGGGCTTGACATGCTTGCTGCGCTTCGCCATTCGATTAGGTTAGCAAACCCTAACTTTTCAGTATAGGTGTGATCGGGCCGACGCAGCGCCCGGCCGGGCTGTCTGAGAGGCTGGAGGCGTGAATCCATCGACAGCACAGGCGCACGTCGTCGTCGACGAGCTCGCGCGCGGCGGAGTGCGAGACGTGGTCCTGTGCCCGGGATCGCGAAACGCGCCGCTGGCCTTCGCCTTACAAGCCGCTGACCAGGCCGGGAAGATCCGGCTGCACATGCGCATCGACGAGCGCAGCGCCGGATTCCTCGCCGTCGGCCTGGCCGTGGCGAGCGGCCGCCCGGTGCCCGTCGTGATGACCTCCGGCACCGCCGTCGCCAATCTCGGGCCCGCCGTGCTCGAGGCCAACTACGCCCGCGTTCCGCTGATCGTGCTCAGCGCCAACCGGCCCTACGAGATGCTCGGCACCGGCGCGAACCAGACGGTCGAGCAGTTCGGTCTGTTCGGTAGCCAGGTGCGCGCCGCCATCAGCCTCGGACTGGCCGAGGACGAGCCCGGCGCCGAGCTGTACCCGAAGCAGAACAGCGTGTGGCGCTCGGCGGTGTGCCGGGTGCTGGCCGCCGCCCGCGGCACCCGCTCCGGCAATGCCGGACCCGTGCACTTCGACATCCCGCTGCGCGAACCGCTGGTCCCGGACCTGGCGCCCGGCGACGCGCTGCCCGCCGGCCGGGTTGGCGAACAGCCCTGGACCGCAACCCAATACGCGACCCTGGACGTCCCGCTCGACATCGACCTGACCCCGGACACCGTGGTCATCTCCGGTCACGGCGCGGGCCATCGCCCCGAACTCGCGGCGCTGCCGACCGTGGCCGAGCCGACCGCGCCCATGCACGGCCCGGCGCTGCATCCGCTGGCCCTGCCGCTGCTGAAGCCGAAGCAGGCCATCATCACCGGCCGGCCGACCCTGCACCGGCAGGTGTCCAAGGTCCTCGCCGACCCGGAGGTCACCGTGTTCGCGCTGACCACGGGCCCGCGCTGGCCCGATGTGTCCGGCAATGTGGTGGGCACCGGCACCCGCGCGGTGACGCACGGCGCGCCCCGGCCGGAATGGCTGGAGCTGTGCCGGGATCTGAACGAGAAGGCCGTGTCGGTGGTGCGGGCCGAGCTGGCCGGACACCCGAAGCCGACCGGTCTGCACGTCGCGGCGGTGGTGCTCGGCGCCCTGCAGGACGGCGACCAGCTGCTGCTCGGCGCGTCCAACCCGGTCCGCGACGCGGCCCTGGTCGCGCACCCGCGCCCCGGCATCCGGGTGCTGTCCAATCGCGGCGTGGCCGGCATCGACGGCACCGTCTCGGCGGCGGTCGGCGCGGCGCTCACCCATCCCGGCCGCACCATCGCGCTGATGGGCGACCTGACCTTCCTGCACGACGCGTCCGGCCTGCTCATCGGCCCCGGCGAGCCGCGGCCGGAGGATCTCACCATCGTGGTCGCCAATGACGACGGCGGCGGCATCTTCGAACTGCTCGAACAGGGCGACCCGCAGTACGCAGGCGTGTTCGAGCGGGTCTTCGGCACCCCGCACGGCATGGATCTGGCGGCATTGTGCGCCGCCTACCGGATTCCGCACCGCCAGGTCGACCCGTCCCAGCTGGCCGACGAGCTGACCGGCCGCGCGCACGGCATCCGCGTGCTCGAGGTCGCGACCGAGCGGTCCAGCCTGCGGGAACTGCACGCCACCGTGCGCGCGGGAGTGTCGAACTAGCCGGGCAGGTCCCAGTCGTCGCCCATCGGGACGGGGATCGCCTGCTCGACGAGGTCGCCCTCGGACGCGGTCCAGCCGTTGTCGTCGGCGGGCAGCGGGGTGATCTCGGTATCGGATTCGAGGACCCGATCGGCGAGTACGTCGCGGTCCGGGTAGGCGTCGGTATCGGGGTAGGGCTCGTCCGCCGGGAAGGCGGGGATGTGCTGTTCGACGTAGTCGGCCTCGGGCACCGCGTCGATTCGATCGATCATCGCTGGCTCCTCTCTGCCGGTGGGGTCGTGCAGGCGGCCACCTTCGAGAATGCCCCTGCTCACGGCGATCGGCAACCGCCGCCGGGCGTCACTCGCCGGGTTGGGGGCCGTCGTCGGCGGGATGCTCGACCAGGGCGAGTACCCGCCCGGCCATGAAGCGGGCAGTACGTACTGGACCCCCGGTTCTGGTCACCTCACTGACTTCGATAATCCCGCGCGCGATGCGGGTTTCGATGCGGCGGCCCGCTCTGGTGGCCACGATTTCGTAGTTCCGAGACCCGTCGCCGGTGTCGACGACGATCTCCACACGATCACCCTTCATCTATCAATTCTCCTCCCCACCAGGGCTTTTCGCCGCTGATCGCACCTAACGAACCGGTTGCGACGCGGCGGTGCAAGCGCATTCGCGCGCCCGGCGATGAATTCCGCGGCCCCGCCCCGTCCTTATGACCGACCGGGCCGCACCGGCGGTTCGGCATGCCTCCGGGAGGAACCATGACCACTCCGGAATTCGATCTGGAAGCCGCCGCGGGTGGGCTGGAGGCGGTGGTCGCCGCCGTCTCCGCCGCCGACCTCGAGCGCCGCACGCCGTCCGGGATCAGCGTTGGCGACATGCTGGTCCACGTGCTCGGCTTCACCGAGGGCTTCCGGCAGGGCGCCACCAAGGAGATGATCGGCCGCTCGCAGCCGCCCGAGCCCGGTGCCGGGACCCTGCCCGAGGACTGGCGGGACCGTATTCCGGCGCAGTTGAAGGCACTGGTGGCGGCCTGGCGCGAACCGGCCGCGTGGTCGGGGCAGACCGAGGTCGGCGGCGTCCTCGCCCCCGCTCGGACGATGGCCGAGTTCGCGCTGGACGAGCTGATCGTGCACGGCTGGGACCTGGCCCGCGCGACGGCGCGACCCTACGATCCGGCCGACGCGGATCTCGCGGTGCTGCTGGGCATGCTGCGTGACACCCCGAGGGAGGGCGTCCCGGGACTCTTCGGGCCCGTGGTCGACATTCCGGCCGAGGCGCCGCTGCTGGACCGCGTCCTGGGATTGACCGGCCGCGATCCGGCCTGGACCCGGGACTGATCGGGGCTCGGAGCCGGGCCGTGGGCGCGGCGAGGGGTCGCGCCCACGCCCCTGGACAGAAGACTCAGGGCGCGGATCGCCCGGCGCCGGAGACGAATACGCCCCGTTCGGCGGCGAGGGCGGCGGCCGTCGCCGCGGCGGTGATCGTGGCGTCGTCGACCGGGTCGCCGCTGGCCAGCAGGCGGTAGTAGAGCGGGGCGGAGACGGCGGAAAGCACTGCGCGCGGGTCGGTTCCGGCCGGAACCTCGCCGCGCGCGGCGGCGGCTTCGACGCATGGCGACCATTCGGTGAGCCGGGTGTCGTAGAAGGCGCGCAGCGCCGCGGCCGCGGTGTCGTCGCTGGTGGCGGCGGCGATGACGGCCCGGAACAGGCGGCCCTGCCGGGGGTCGGTGAGGGTCTTCCCGACCAGCCGCGCATTGGCGAGCAGGTCGCCGCGCAGGGTGCCGGTATCGCTGTGGGGGAGTGAGGTTTCGGCCATGTCGGCGAGCAGATCCGAGACCAGTCCGGCGGGGCTGCGCCAGCGGCGGTAGACGGTGGTCTTGCCGACCTCGGCGCGGGCCGCGACCTCGGCCAGATCGAGGGTGGCGTAGCCGCGTTCGGCCAGCAGGTCGCCCGCGGCGCGCAGCACGGATTCGCGGACGCGCGCGGTGCGTCCACCGGGGCGAACCGAGCCGGGGCTCGCTGTGTCCTGATTCATAACGGTTCTCCAGTTCCGTTTGCGGCGAGACGAGTGTAGCGTCCCTGGTGTTAATGAAACTTTTGTTCCGTTAGGAGTGGTGATCATGGAGTACCGCCGGCTCGGCGCATCCGGTCTGCTGGTTCCGGCCCTGAGTTTCGGTGCGGGCACCTTCGGCGGCCGCGGCGAACTCTTCTCGGCCTGGGGCGACACCGACGCGGCTCAGGCCCGCCGCCTGGTGGACATCAGCCTGGACGCGGGCGTCACCCTGTTCGACACCGCCGACGTCTATTCGGACGGCGCCTCGGAAGAGGTACTGGGCGAGGCGATCCGGGGCCGCCGCGACCAATTGCTGATCTCGACCAAGGCCACCCTGCCCACCGGGCCAGGCCCGGCCGACGCGGGATCCGGCCGCGCCCGGCTGATCTCGGCGGTCGAGGGCTCGCTGCGCCGGCTCGGCGTCGAGCACATCGACCTGTTCCAGCTGCACGCCTTCGACGCGGGCACGCCCGTCGAGGAAGTGCTCTCGGCCCTCGACTCGCTGGTGCGCTCCGGCAAGATCCGCTACGTCGGCGCCTCCAACTTCGCGGGCTGGCAGCTGATGAAATCCCTGGCCGCCGCGGACCGGCACGGTTTCCCGCGCTATGTCGCGCACCAGGTCTACTACTCGCTCGCCGGGCGCGACTACGAATGGGAGCTCATGCCGCTGGGCCTGGACCAGGGCGTCGGCGCGGTGGTCTGGAGCCCGCTCGGCTGGGGGCGGCTCACCGGGAAGATCCGTCGCGGCCAACCGCTTCCGCCCGGCAGCCGCCTGCACAAGACCGCCGAGGCCGGCCCGCCCGTCGACGACGAGCTGCTCTACGACGTGGTCGACGTGCTCGACGAGATCGCCGCCGAAACCGGCCGCACCGTCCCGCAGATCGCCCTGAACTGGCTGTTGCGCCGCCCGACCGTGGCCACCGTCATCGTCGGCGCGCGCGACGAGGAGCAGTTGCGCCAGAATCTGGGCGCGGTGGGCTGGAGCCTCGACGCCGAGCAGATCGCCCGCCTGGACAAGGTGAGCGCGGTGACGCCGCCCTACCCCTACTACCCGTACTACCGGCTGGGGGACTTCGCGCGCGTCAATCCGCCTGTCGTGTAGGCGGTTACGCGGGCGGGAACAGACCCTGCGCGAGCACCGGCCACGACGCCTTCAGATCGTCCTGCCAGTAGCCCCAGATGTGGGTGCCGCTGCTGCGGAATTCGAAGGTCGCCGGAATGCGCATGGATTCCAGGCGCTTCTGCAGGATCACCGTGGACAGTTCGCAATTGGCCTCGATGAGCGAGCCCAGCGCGACGGTCTTGGCGGTGTCCTCGGGCTTCTCCATGCGGCCGCGCGCCCCGGGCATGTCGAACGTGCCCGGGATGCCGTTGCCGGTGGAGATGAAAAGGTTGGTGCCGCGCAGTTTCTCGGCGTTCAGGGTGGGGTCGTTGGCCGCCCACATCGGGCCGCCCTCGGGGCCCCACATGTTCTCGACCTTGCCGCCGCCGTAGAGCTCGGTGACCATCTTGATGGCCTCGCGGGCCAGCGGCGTGGTGGTCTGGAAGAAGCCGCTGTAGACGGCGGCGCTCTTGAACAGGCCGGGGTTGAAGATCACCGAATTCAGCACGGGCAGACCGGCCATGGAGATCCCGGCGATGGCGTTGTTGCCGGTGCTGCCCAGCGCCGCGTCCATCAGCGGCGGCAGTTCCTTGCCGAGGTAGGTGGACCACTTGTTCACGCCGAGCGACTTGTCGGCCTGCATCCAGTCGGTGTACCAGCTGAACGCGCCGCCGATGATCTGCACGACATTGGCGTTCTTGTCGGACAGGAAATCCAGTGCGTCGGTGCGCAATTGCCAGGTCGCCGCGTCCACGCCGCCGCCCGCGCCATTGAGCAGATACAGAGTGGGCGCGGGTTCGGAGGTGTCGGCCGGGCGCTGGACATCGACCGGGAAGGTCTGGTTCATGGCCGCGGAGTAGACGGTGAAGACGACGTGGCGGCTGTCGGTGGCCGCGACGCTCTTGATGTAGGAGCCGTCCTCGGTCTTGAAGTCGGGGACGCTGACGCCGGGGGCGACGGGGGCGGCGGTGGGGTCCGCGCCGGCGGGCACGCAGCCCAGGCTCAGGGTCGCGGCGGCCGCGAGGGCCGCTACCGCGATTCGTCCGGTGATTCGACTGATCCGACCGTTCACGCTCCCGGCCCTTCGTGCTGCTGGCAGCCGTCGCGGGGACGGCTCGCCCGCCTGTGAGACTGGACGGGCGAGTTACAAATACCACAGTTTCACATTTGGGGTGCCGGAATCGAACCAGTCAGTACACGTCGCGCACGTACCGCTTCTCCGCCACCAGCTGCTTCTTGAACGCCAGCGCGCCGTCCTCACCCAGCTTGCCGTGAATGCGCGCGATCTTCAGCAGGGTGTCGTCCACATCCTTCGCCATCCGCGCGGCGTCACCGCACACGTAGAAATGCCCGCCCTCCCGCAGCCACGCCCACAACTCCGCGCCGTGCTCGATCATGCGGTGCTGGACATAGATCCGCTCCCGCTGATCGCGCGAGAACGCCAGATCCAGCCGGGTCAGGAAACCGGAGCGGAACATGTCCTCGAGCTCGGCCCGGTAATAGAAATTGTCCTTCGCGTGCTGATCGCCGAAGAACAGCCAGTTGCGGCCCGGGCACCCCAGCGCCCGGCGCTCCTGCAGGAAGCCGCGGAACGGTGCGATGCCGGTGCCCGGGCCCACCATGATCATCGGCGCGGTCGGGTCCAGCGGCGGCCGGAAGTGCGGGGCCCGCTGCAGGAAGATCGGCACCTCGGAATGGGCGCGATCGGCCAGGAAGGTCGAGCTCACGCCGCCGCGCCGGGCCGCCGACCCGATGGCCGCCGGATCGCCGTAGCGCACCACGCCGACCGTCAGTTGCACCTCGTCCGGGCTCACCAGCGGACTCGACGAGATCGAATACTGGCGCGGCTGCAGCTTCTTCAGCGCGCCCAGCCACTCCACCAGATCGGCCCGCACCGGGAAATCGCGCAGCACGTCCACCGCCTGCCGATCCCACAGATATCCGTCCAGCTCATTGCGATTGTCCCGGCGCAACAGCTTGGCGAGGCGTGGATTGGCATTGTGCTCGGCCACGAACGACAACAGATCCGTGCTCACCCGCGTGATGTCGTAATGCGTGCGCAGCGCCTCGGCCAGCGGTAGCTCGCCATTGTCGATCTCGATCAGCCGGTGGCCGTGGAGACCGGTCGCCGCCAGCCATTCCCGCACCAGTGACTCGCAATTCGCGGGCCGGATGCCCAGCGAATCCCCGACCTCGTAGGTGGTTTCCGGATGGCTCAGATCGAACCCGAACTGCCGCACCTCTTTCCCGGAACTTTCGCGGGAAAGCAATTCATTGCGAACCAGTTTCGAGAGCACCGGAGAATTCCGGGTGAAAGGCGCGGCGGTGCCGGCCCGACCCGGAGCGACAGCCGTTGCGCCCCGCCCGCTTCCGGGGCCGCCGGCACCGTGTCCGAGCGGACTCGAAGCGCCCGCGCCGCCACTACCGGCAGCGTTCCAGGTGGGCGTGTCGCCAACGGACGCGCCGCCGGAACCCCGGCCGCCCGGAGCGCCGAAGGGCGGCGTGGAATGTCCGCCCCGCGGTCCCACACCGGACCCGCCCCGGTTCCCGCCGTCGATGGCCGCATCGCCCGCTGCGTCCGCGAGCACGCCGGTCACGGCGTCGAACCAGGCCGCGGACACGTCCTCGTGGTCGGGCTCGCTGTCCACGCGCGGCAGCAGCCGGGTCGCGCCGCGCTTGGCGAGCAGTTCGTCCAGCTTGCGGCCGTGGCCGCAGAAGTCGTCGTAGGAGGAGTCGCCGAGCGCGAACACCGCGAAGCGCATCCCGGTCAGCCGGATCGCGCTGTCGTTCAACCGTTCCCAGAAGTCCGCGCCATTGTCCGGTGGCCCGCCGTCGCCGAAGGTGCTGCTGATGACCAGCACATCCCCGGTGAGATCGGACAGTTCGGCCGAGTCCATGTCCAGGAGCCGCGGCGCGAAGCCCGACTCCACCAGATGAGTCGTCAGGGCCGCGGCCAGATCCTCCGCGGTTCCGGTCTGCGAGGCCCACAGGATCGCGACGGTCCGCGCCGGAGCCTCCGCGCTCTCGCCGCCGTCGGACCGGCCGGTGAAACCGGCGCCCACATCCGCCGCGAATCCGATCGACGCCTCCGCGAACCCGGCCGGGAGCGGCTGCGCGCCACGGGAGTACATCCCGCCCAGCAGGCCGTCGATCCACGCCCGGCTGCGGTCGGAGATGGGCGCGGTCACCGGCAGCACCGGTACCCCGCTGACCGGCAGGCTCTGCAGCGCCGCGAGATACCCGCCCAGGTAGATGCGCTCGACCTCGCTGAGCGTGGGCGCGGTGGCGGACTCCAGCCCGAGCATGACCGCCAGCGGATGCGGGGCGCCGAGATCCACGCCGCCGCTCGCGGGCACGGGTGCGCCGCCGATCTCGGGCGCGGCCGGAATCCGTTCGGCGGCGTCCGTTTCCGTCTCGGGGTCGCCGGTCCTCGCCGTGCTCAGCGCCGCGACCTTGCGCAGGCGCACCGCGCAGGCCTTGAACTCCGGTTGCAGCGAGATCGGGTCCACCGCGTCATTGGTGACGGCGTTGATGGTCAGGTATTCGCCCTGTTCGTCGTTCCAGTGGAAGGGCGCGAAGCAGGTGCCGGGCAGGACGCGGTCGCTGAGCAGGGCGGGCAGCACGGCGCGGCCGCGGCGGGAGGCGATCTCGAGCTGGTCGCCGTCGCGGACCTCGAGGCGGGCGGCGTCGTCGGGGTGCAGTTCCAGGAACGGTTTGCCGTTGAGCTTGTTCAGTTTCGCCACCTTCCCGGTCTTGGTCATGGTGTGCCACTGGTGTTGCAGGCGGCCGGTATTGAGGACGAACGGGTGGTCCTCGTCGGGCATCTCGGTGGGCAGCAGGTGCGGGCGCGGCCAGAAGACGGCCTTGCGGCTCGCGGTGGCGAAGGCCAGGCGGGGCGTGTTCCCGTCCGCGTCGGTGAAGCGGGTCTGGCTGACACCGTCGTTCACATAGCGAATCGGGTTGCGCCGCTGGGCCGGATCGGGGCAGGGCCATTGCGCGGGCCCGGCGCGCAGCAGGTCGTAGTCGATGCCGCGCAGGTCGTATCCGGTGGCCGGGTTGGCGAAGCGGCGGATCTCGTCGAAGATCTCGGCGCTGGAGGCGTAGTCGAAGCCGGGGAAGCCGAGCGCCGTCGCCATCTGCGCGATGAGCTGCCAGTCGGGCCGGGCGTCGCCGATCGGCTCGACCGAGCGCTGCAGCAGGGTCAGGTTGCGTTCCGAATTCACCTGCACGCCATCGGCCTCCGCCCACAGGGTGGCGGGCAGCAGCAGGTCGGCGTAGGCGTTGGTGGCGGTGTCGGTGTACACGTCCTGGGCGATCACCAGGTCGGCGGCCTCCAGCCCGGCGATCACGGTGCGCCGGTTGGCCATGGAGGCGACCGGATTGCTGCACATGATCCAGCAGGCCTTGATCCGCCCGTCGGCCAGGCCGCGGAACATCTCGATCGACCCGGGCCCGGGCTCGGCGCGAATGGTGCCGGGTTCCAGTCCCCATTCGGCTTCCACGAAGGCCCGGTCGGCGGCGGCGAGCACACTGCGCTGGCCGGGCAGTCCCGGTCCCATGTAACCCATTTCGCGTCCGCCCATGGCGTTGGGCTGCCCGGTGAGGGAGAACGGCCCGCTGCCGGTGCGGCAGATGGCGCCGGTGGCCAGGTGCAGGTTGATGATGGCGTTGGCGGCCCAGGTGCCGTGCGTGGACTGGTTGATTCCCATGGTCCACAGCGACATCCACTCGCCGGCCGCGCCGATCCACTCGGCGGCGGTCCGGATGTCGGCCTCGGCGAGCCCGGTGATCTGGGCGACCAGGTCCGGGGTGTAGGCGTCCAGGAATTCGGGCAGGTCCTCCCAGCCCTCGGTGTGCTCGGCGATGAATTCGGCGTCGATGTCGCCGTTCTCGACCAGCAGGTGCAGCAGCCCGTTCAGCAGTGCCAGATCGGTGCCCGGCTTGATCTGCAGGAACAGGTCGGCGCGCGCGGCGGTGTCGGTGCGCCGCGGGTCCACCACGATGAGTTTCGCTCCCGCCTTGAGCCGATCGGCCATGCGCAGGAACAGGATCGGGTGGCAGTCGGCCATGTTCGCGCCGATCACGAAGAACAGGTCGGCGTGGTCGAGGTCGTCGTAGGAGCCGGGCGGCCCGTCCGCGCCCAGTGACAGCTTGTAACCGCTGGCCGCGCTGGCCATGCACAGCCGTGAATTGGCTTCCATGTGCACGGTGCGCAGGTGGCCCTTGGCGAGTTTGGTGGCCAGGTACTGGGCCTCGATCGACAGCTGACCGGACACGTACAGCGCGATGGCGTCCGGTCCATCTGTGTCGAGGATCACGCGAAGTCGTTGGGCGGCTTCGTGAACGGCCTCGTCGACCGGCATGGGAACGGGCGGCTGGCCGCGTTCGGGGCGGCGGTACGCGGTCTCCATGCGGCCGGGCGCGGCCATCATCTCGGCGTGGGTGTTGCCTTTGGTGCACAGTCGTCCCGCATTGACCGGGTGCTCCTTGTCGCCCTTGACCTTGGCGATCACCGGCAGCCCGAGCGCGCCGATCTTGGTTTCCACGGTGATGCCGCAGCCCACCCCGCAGTACGAGCACGCGGTCCGGGTGCTCGTCGGGGGCGTCGGCTGTTCGGGCATGGTTCCGAGTTAAGCCACCCCGAGTTGCGGGGGATTTACCGAAAGTTATCGGCAGATGACAATCCACCTCACAGCCATTTTCCAGGGCTGTGAGGTGGGGACCGCGGGTCGCTGCCGTGAGCAACGCCACAGGTCGGAGGCGGTCGTCAGCCCAGTTTGTAGCCGCGGTGCAGCGCCACGATGCCGCCGGTGAGATTGCGCCACTTCACCGCCGACCAGCCCGCGTCCGCGATCCGCATCGCCAGCTGCGGCTGGTTGGGCCAGGCCCGGATGGACTCGGCCAGGTACACGTAGGCGTCCGGGTTGGAGCTGACCGCGCTGGCCACCCGCGGCAGCGCCTTCATCAGGTACTCCATGTAGACCGTCCGGAACGGCGGGAGGGTGGGGGTGGAGAACTCGGCCACCACGAGCCGCCCGCCGGGCTTGGTCACGCGCAGCATCTCACGCAGCGCCAGGTCCGGGTCGGACACATTGCGCAGCCCGTAGGAGATGGTGACGGCGTCGAAGGAGTCGTCGGCGAAGGGCAGGGCCATGGCGTCACCGGCGACCATGGGCACATTGCGCCAGCGTCCGGCCGTGAGCATGCCCTGGGAGAAGTCGGCGGCCAGGCACCAGGCCCCGGATTTGGCCAGCTCCACGGTCGAAACACCGGTTCCGGCGGCCAGGTCGAGCACCCGCTCGCCGGGCCGCAGCGCCAGGGCTTTCCGGGTCGCCATCCGCCAGTACCGGTCGATGCCGCCGGTCATCACCGTGTTGGTGATGTCGTACCGCTTGGCCACTCCGTCGAACATGGACGCGACTTCGCCCGGCTGCTTGTCCAGCTGGGCCCG
The DNA here is from genome assembly GCF_040630785.1 of Nocardia sp. NPDC005746. Classification (NCBI taxonomy): domain Bacteria; kingdom Bacillati; phylum Actinomycetota; class Actinomycetes; order Mycobacteriales; family Nocardiaceae; genus Nocardia; species Nocardia sp. NPDC005746. The sequence continues at coordinate 163,582 of NZ_JBEXYE010000008.1, read as the reverse complement.
AAACGACTCCCGCTGCCTGATTTTCGCCACGGTGCTTATTTTGCCCTCCGCTTCGCTCCGGGCGGGTTCGCGGCCCTGGAGGTCTCGTTCTCCCTCTCTCCGCTCCTCCGCTTCGCTCCCCCGCTCCGCTCGGTCCAGAACGAGACGGGCCGCGAACCTTCGGGTGAATGTCGGGACTGCCTATCGTCGCAGCCTAGTTCGCACGCGGGCCCGCAGTGCGCCGAGCCAGCGGGTGGGGGGCGAGCCGAGCAGCCAGAGGGCGGGGATGGCGATGGCCCAGGCGACCACGATCACCGACAGCGCCGGGATGACCGCGACACGTGCGTCGCGACCCGCCACCCGAACCAGATCGGGATCGCTGCGCCGATATTCGACATTGATGCGCTCGCCGACGGTGAGTTTGGTCGGGTAGAGCACGCCGGTCTTCGGGTTGTGGGTCTCGCCGTCGGGCGTGACGAAGATGACCGCGGACCGCAGCGTGCCCGCCGAGAGCACTTCGGCGCTGGTCACGCCCCGATCGCTATTGATGAGATGGTCGTCGCGCCAGGCCGCGAGGACCAGCAGCACGGCCAGGAAGCTGACCGTCGCCGCGGCGATGACGATCCCGAGCCGAGCCCGCCGCCACCGAACCGCCTGCCGCTGTTCAGTCCTGGGAGACTGGCTAGTTTCCGACACTTCAGCAGGCTATTCCATCGCTGGGCTACGGTCTTCGCCATGTCCCGAAAATTCAGCTTCACCGTGCCATACAGCATCCCGGTCGAAGAGCTTCACCGGGCACTCACCAATGACGAGATGTGGCAGTCCCGCTTCGCCGCGGCGCCGACCGCCACGCTGGAGCTCGCCCACCCGGACGGGCCCGGCACGATTCGGATCCAGATGACCGAAAAGGCCCCCGAGGACCAGATTCCCGGCATCGTCAAGAAGGTCCTCAAGAGCGAGCTCATGCTGGAGCGCACCGACACCTGGGGTCCGCTGACCGGCGGCGTCGCGCGGGGCAGCTTCAGCGGCCGCTCCGGCGGCATCACCACCGAGATGGCGGGCGCGTTCGAATTGCGGCCCACCGCCCAGGGTTCCGAGATCGAGGCCACCGGCACCGTCGACGTGAAGGTCCCGCTGGTCGGCGGGGCCATCGAACCGCTGGTCGAGAACCTGCTCAAGAAGGTCATGAACAGCGAACGCAAGTCCGTCGAAACCTGGTTCGCCGCGCAGAACGCCTGATCCCGGGAAGGTGGATGCGGGGGTGGTCCCGCATCCACACCGGGATCGAGTGCACCGCTACTGCGGCCCGAAGTCGCCCTTGCCGGGATCGAATTCGCGGTTCTCGACCAGCACCAGCCAGTTGCCGGAGTTGTCGCGGATGATGGCCTCCACACCGTAAGGGCGTTCGGCCGGCGGCTGGATGAACTCGACGCCCTTCGCGGTGAGCTCCTCGAAAGCCTTCTGGCAGTTCTCGGTTCGCAGGCCGAGCGCGCCGTGCGTGCCGTTGGCCATGGAGCGGCGGATCGCCTCGGCCAGATCGTCGGTGAGCGGGGGACCGGGCACCATCAGGGTGACCTCCAGCTCCGGGTGGTCCGGCTGCGCCACGGTGACCCAGCGGAAGCCGTTGTCGCCCATGGTGATGTCGGAGCGCTCCACGAAACCCAGCTTGTCGATGTACCACTGCTTGGACTCGGTCTGGTCGGTCACGTACACGGTCACGAGCGAGACATTGGTAATGGTCGTCATGGTTTCCAGGCTATGGACGAGCCCCCGCCGCCGGCTTCTCCGAAATTGCGCGATTCACGCCCGGATTGCTGAGTTCACACACTCGGAACCTCGGTGAGGCTGCCGTAACAGCCGTGCAATCGGCCGGAAAGCCAAGATCAACAATCACTGCGCACCCTCGAATCGGAAAACAGCTCGCGACGAGCCCGAACGAGGAGTGCCGGTGGTTCAAGTCGAAACCCCTACGGCGAACGCGGTGGCCGCGTCCAAGGAGACGCTGGAGGATTACACGCTGCGGTTCGCGCCCCGCAGCTACCGGAAGTGGAGTCCGGCGGTGGTCGGCGTCTCGGCGCTCGGCGGCATCGCCTACCTGGCCGACTTCTCCATCGGCGCGAACATCGGCATCGCCAACGGCACCGGCAACGCGCTGCTGGGCATCGGCATCTTCGCGATCGTCATCATGATCACCGGCTTCCCGCTGGCCTACTACGCGGCCCGCTACAACGTCGACCTGGACCTGATCACCCGCGGCAGCGGCTTCGGGTACTACGGCTCGGTGGTGACGAACATCGTGTTCGCCTCCTTCACCTTCATCTTCTTCGCCCTCGAGGGCTCGATCATGGCGCAGGGCCTGCAACTCGGCCTGCACGTGCCGCTCCCGATCGGCTACCTGGTGTCCACGGTGATGATCTTCCCGCTGGTCATCTACGGCATGAACACCCTCGCCAAACTGCAGGTGTGGACCACTCCGCTGTGGCTGATCCTGATGGTGCTGCCGTTCGGCTTCCTGCTGGTCCGCCACCCCGACTCGGTGGGCGCCTTCCTGTCCTACGGCGGCCAGGACGGCAAGGGCGTCAGCCTGTCCGGCGCGCTGCTCGCCGCCGGCGTCTGCCTCTCGCTCATCGCCCAGATCGCCGAGCAGATCGACTACCTGCGCTTCATGCCGCCCCGCACCCCGGACAACGCCCGCAGATGGTGGGGCTGGATGCTGCTGGCCGGACCCGGCTGGGTGTTGTTCGGCGCCATCAAACAGGTCGTCGGCCTGTTCCTGGCGGTCTACCTGATCGCCAACCTGCCCGGCGCGCAGGACATCGCCAACCAGCCGGTGCGCCAGTTCCTCGAGATCTACCGCGACATGATGCCGTCCTGGCTGGCCATGACCCTGGCCGTGGTGCTGGTCGTGATCAGCCAGATCAAAATCAATGTGACCAACGCGTATTCGGGTTCGCTGGCGTGGACCAACTCCTTCACCCGCGTCACCAGGAACTACCCGGGCCGGATCGTGTTCCTGGGCCTGAACCTGGCCATCGCGCTGATCCTGATGGAAGCCAACATGTTCGACTTCCTCAACAACATCCTCGGCTTCTACGCCAACTGCGGCATCGCCTGGATCGTCACCGTCGCAACGGATATCGCGATCAACAAGTACGTCCTGAAGCTCTCGCCCAAGGAGCCGGAGTTCCGCCGCGGCATGCTCTACGACTTCAACCCGGTCGGACTGGTCGGCTTCGGCCTGTCGGCGGTGCTGTCGATCATGACCTTCTTCGGCCTGTTCGGTGAGACCCTGAAGCCGTACTCGCCCATCGTGGCCGTGGTGGTCTCGTTCCTGGCCACCCCGCTGACCGCGGTCCTGACCAAGGGCAAGTACTACCTGCGCCGCGACCACGACGGCATCGACCTGCCCATGTTCGACGAGCACGGCAACCCGTCGGGGGAGACGCTCACCTGCGTCGTCACCGGCATGGAATTCGAGCGCCCCGACATGATCGCCTCGGCGGTGCCGGGACCGGAGGGCGAGATCCAGTACATCAGCTCGCTGGCCCTCTCCACCGACAAGACCGGCATCCACGTCCTGCCGTCGCGATGAGACCCGCACCCGGCTGAATTCACCCCGCGACCCCGTGGCCTCGCCACGGGGTCGCGTCAGTCCGTGCGTTTCCGATCCGAGAGCCCGTGCATGAAGACGTAGCACCCCGGGATATGGGGTGCGCCCTCGGCCGCGAACTTCGCTTGATACTCCGAGGGCGACATCCCGACCAGGTCGGTGAACTTCCGGCTGAACGACCCGAGGCTGGAGTAGCCCACCAGCATGCAGGCCTCGGTCACCGTCACATTGGTGGCGCGCAGCAGATCCTGCGCCCGCTCGATCCGCCGCTCGGCGAGATACAGGGCGGGCGTCTTGCCGTAGGTGGCCGCGAAACACCGCAGGAAGTGGTACTTCGACACCCCCGCGGCCGCCGCCAGACTGTCCAGGTCCAGCGGCTCCGCGTAGTTCCGGTCGGCCAGATCCCGCGCTCGCCGCAGATGCGGCAGCAGCTCCTCGGGAACCGGCCGGGCGTTCACGAGAACGGTTGCAGCTTGTCGATCCGCATCGAGGCCCGCCCCGCGCCCCGCCACAGGCGGGCGGTCAGATCCAGGTCCTCGTCGGTCACCAGATTGCCCATCACTCGGACCGCGGTGCGCTGCAACAGCTTCGACCGCATCAGCGGCGGCCCGCCCAGCGGCACCGTGCGCGGATGCGTGGCCAGTCCGGCCAGTCGACGCGCCACCGAATAGGTGCGGCCGTAGCGCTCCCGCAGCAGGTCCGGCCAGATATGGGTGAGGTCCGGCTGGTCCAGCAGCGCGGCCAGCATGTGCCCGCCCTCCAGGCCGTAGTCGATGCCCTCGCCGTTGAGCGGGTTCACGCAGCCCGCGGCGTCGCCGACCAGCGCCCAGTTGCGCCCGGCCAGGTTCGACACCGCGCCGCCCATCGGCAGCAGCGCCGACGCCACCGCCCGCGCCTCGCCCTCGAAACCCCATTCCGCGCGCCGCTGCGACACATAGTGCTGCAGCAACGGTTTCAACGCGATATGCGAGGGCCGCTTCTCGGTGGCCAGCGAACCGACGCCGATATTCACCTCGCCATTGCCGAGCGGGAAGACCCAGCCGTAGCCGGGAATCAATTCATTGTTCGCATCACGCAATTCGAGATGTGAGGTGATCCACTCGTCGTCACTGCGCTCGGATTTGATGTACGCCCGCGCCGCGGTCCCGTACGCGTACTGGCGGTGCCAGGTGCGGCCCAGCATCTTGCCGACGGGGGAACGCACCCCGTCCGCCACGATCAGCGTCTTGCAGGACACCGCGCGCAGCCCGCCATCGGTCTTGATGGTCACGCCGGTGACCCGGTCGCCCTCGCGGGCCACCTCGACCACCTTGGCGCCGTCCACCATCCGCGCCCCCGATTTGACCGCGGTCTCGCGCAGTTTGTCGTCGAGTTCGGTTCGCGGAACGGCACTTCCGTAGGTGGGGAAGGAGCCGTTCGGCCAGGGCAACAGGGCCTCGCGCCCGAAGCCGGCCATCCGCAGGCCCCGGTTCACGGTGTGCGCGCGCACCCAGTCGCCGAGTCCCAGATGCTCCAGCTCGGCCGTGGCGCGCGGGGTGAGCCCGTCGCCGCAGGTCTTGTCACGGGGGAACAGCGCCGAATCGGCCAATAGCACGTCCCGCCCCGCGCGCGCCGCCCACGCCGCCGCCGCGGACCCGGCGGGACCGGCTCCGACGACCAGAATATCGGCGTGCGCCGGCAGAACATCCGACGATTTCCCCTGCTCGGGCGCGACTTCCGATGAACCCATGCGACCAATACTCGCAGCACATCACCACGCGCGCATATTTGCCCCGGGGTTCGCCGCCGGGCGTTTCGATTCGCGTGGCGGGTGTTTCGTTGGTCGCACTACGGTGGTGTCCATAGGGGGTGATCGACGCACACGCTAGGTTCTTTGGCGTGGGGTCGGACGCGGCACTGGGAGAAGAAATGAGCGCATCAGCTGTGAGCGATGAGAGCACCGTGGTCGCGGGGGTGGATCTTGGCGATCCCGAGCTCGCCGCCACAGTGCGCAAGGGCCTGATCGAGGTCGAGGACCTGCTCATCACCGAGCTGTCCGACGGCGAGGAATTCCTGCAGGAAGCGGCGCTGCACCTGGCCAAGGCCGGCGGCAAGCGCTTCCGCCCGCTGTTCACCATCCTCACCGGCCAGCTCGGCCCCAACCCCACCAGCCCCGACCTGGTCGTCGCGGGCACCGTGGTGGAGCTGGTGCACCTGGCCACCCTGTACCACGACGACGTCATGGACGAGGCCTCCATGCGCCGCGGCGCCCCCAGCGTGAACTCCCGCTGGGGCAACTCCGTCGCCATCCTCGCGGGCGACTACCTGTTCGCGCACGCCTCCCGCCTGGTCTCCACCCTCGGCCCGGACGCGGTCCGGATCATCGCCGAGACCTTCGCCGAGCTGGTCACCGGCCAGATGCGCGAGACCATCGGCGCCCGGCAGTCCCAGGACCCGGTCGAGCACTACCTGCGCGTGGTGTGGGAGAAGACCGGCTCGCTGATCGCCGCCGCCGGACGCTTCGGCGGCACCTTTTCCGGCGCGAGCCTGGACCACGTGGAACGCCTGGCCCGCCTCGGCGACGCCGTGGGCACCGCCTTCCAGATCGCCGACGACATCATCGACATCTCCTCGGCGTCCGAGCAGTCCGGCAAGACCCCCGGCACCGACCTGCGCGAGGGCGTGCACACCCTGCCCGTCCTCTACGCGCTGCGTGACGAGGGCGCCGAGGGCGACCGCCTGCGCAAGCTGCTGGCCACCCCGCCGCAGACCGACGCCGACGTGGAGGAGGCCCTCTACCTGCTGTCGCGTTCGCGCGGCCTGGTGCTGGCCAAGGAGAAGCTGCACGGCTACGCCGACATCGCCCACGCGGAACTCTCGGCCCTGCCCGGCGGCCCGGCCAACGACGCGCTCGAGCAGCTGGTTCGCTACACCATCGAACGGGTCGGCTGACGCTCCCGGGGGAACCTGTTCCTGGCCCGTATCGTTGACCAGGTGTAACGACCCGTATGGGCGCCACTTGGTGGTTCGCGGCCCGTCTCGTTCTGGACTGCGGCTCGATAGACCTCCGCCTTGGAGCGGGGGAGCGAAGCGGAGACCTCCAGGGCCGCGAACCCGCCCGGAGCGAAGCGGAGGGCAAGAATTGCACAGTCACGGGTATGCGAACGGGTTGAAGACGTTCGGACTCTTGGTCGGGATGTCGGCGCTGATCGTGTTCGTGGGAGCGCTGTTCCGCAGCCCCACGATCCTGATCCTGTCGATCGTGCTGGCCGTCGGCATGAACGCCTACGCGTACTTCAACAGCGACAAGCTCGCGTTGAAGGCCATGCACGCGCAGCCGGTCACCGAGCTGGAAGCCCCGGCCATGTACCGCATCGTGCGCGAGTTGGCCACGGCCGCGCGCCAGCCCATGCCGCGCCTGTACATCAGTCCTACCAATGCGCCCAATGCCTTTGCCACCGGCCGTAATCCGCGTAATGCCGCGGTCTGCTGCACCACCGGCATCCTGCAGATCCTCGACGAACGGGAGCTGCGCGCGGTGCTGGGGCACGAGCTGTCCCACGTCTACAACCGCGACATCCTGATCTCGTCGGTCGCGGGCGCGCTCGCCTCGGTCATCTCCGGCCTGGCCAATCTGGCCTTCTTCGCGGGCGCCTTCGGCGGCGGCAACCGCAATGGCGAGGGCCCGAATGTCATTGCGCTGCTGCTGGTCTCATTGCTGGGACCGATCGCGGCCACGCTCATCAAACTGGCCGTCTCCCGCTCCCGCGAATACCAGGCCGACCAGGACGGCGCGGAACTCACCGGCGACCCCCTGGCGCTCGCCTCGGCCCTGCGCAAACTGGAACGCGGCACCCAGGCCGCCCCGCTGCCCCCCGAACCGCAGCTGACCGCCCAGTCCCACCTGATGATCGCCAACCCCTTCCGGGCCGGCGACAAGATGGCCCGCTGGTTCTCCACCCACCCCCCGATGGCGGACCGCATCGCCCGCCTCGAGGAGTTGGCGGGCGGCCCCCGCCATTGAGGGGGTCCGGGGGGCCAGGCCCCCGGGATTCCCATTTTCTGGGGTGTGGGGGGCGAAGCCCCCACCTGTTCCGCCGCTCCTAGCGGTAGTTCACGAACTGCAGGGCGATCTCGAAGTCGCTGCCCTTGAGCAGGGAGATGACCGACTGGAGGTCGTCGCGGCTCTTGCTGCTGACCCGCAGCTCCTCGCCCTGGATCTGCGCCTTCACGCTCTTGGGGCCCTCGTCACGGATCTTCTTCGCGATCTTCTTCGCGTTCTCCGTGGTGATGCCCTGCACCAGGGTGCCTGTGATTTTGTACACCTTGCCGGAGGCCTGCGGATCGCCCGCGTCGAACGCCTTGAGCGAGATGTCGCGGCGGATCAGCTTCTCCTTGAACACGTCCAGGGCCGCCTTCACGCGGTCCTCGGACTCGGCGCTGAGGATGATCTTCTCCTCGCCCGACCATTCGATGCTCGCCCCGGTGCCGCGGAAGTCGTAGCGCTGGCTCAGCTCCTTGGCAGCCTGGTTCAGGGCGTTGTCCACCTCCTGGCGATCGATCTTGCTGACCACATCGAACGACGAATCCGCCACACTCTTCTCCTGTCCGAGATCGGATATTCGGGATGTTCCAACGCCGACGCTAGCCGCTCCGGCATGGCTGTATCCAGCCGGTTTGCATTCCGGGCGTGGGTTCAGGGTATTCTGCTGAAGCGCTGGAAGGCGTACCCCGGCGGATTGCCCGAGCGGCCAAAGGGAGCTGACTGTAAATCAGCCGCGTAATGCTTCGGAGGTTCAAATCCTTCATCCGCCACAGCTGGAGCCCCTCAGACGAGAGTCTGAGGGGCTCTTTGCGTTTCATGGGTCAGGACTCGGCGCGCCGGACGGGTAGGCGCACAGTCCGCGGCCGGCCCTCCGCCTCGTGGCCTGCGGCAGCTACCCCGTCTCGAAAACAGTCGATGACCAGCCGGTTTGGAGAGTGCGCGGGGATGTGTGTAATCTCGTTCAAGTCGTCAGCGCCCCGGTCCAGACCGGAGCAAGACAGACACGCCCCCTTAGCTCAGTCGGCAGAGCGTTTCCATGGTAAGGAAAAGGTCAACGGTTCGATTCCGTTAGGGGGCTCGCCGGATTGCCGGTGGTGAACGGCTCGGCTTCTCCTAGCAGGACCCGGGACCTCCCCGCCGTCAAGTACCGACACCAGATGGCGGTGTAGCTCAGTCGGTAGAGCAAACGACTCATAATCGTTGTGTCGCCGGTTCAAGTCCGGCCATCGCTACATACTGATATCCCAATCAGGCTGACCGGAAAGAAGGCAATCGTGGCCGCGAAGTCCACTGATATCCGGCCAAAGATCACCTTGGCCTGCGAGCAGTGCAAGCACCGCAACTACATCACCAAGAAGAATCGGCGTAACGACCCGGACCGTCTCGAGCTGAAGAAGTTCTGCCCGAACTGCGGTACCCACCGGGCGCATCGCGAGTCTCGCTAACTTAAACCCGCGCGAATCATCCGCGTGGACAGAGTGCCGGATCGGTAAGTCACCTAGTCTCTTAGAAAGGGACAAGGGACCCGGTCCGGCACTTGGCGTATATAGCGGTGGTTCTGCGCTCTCGCCCGTTCCCGTTTCCTGGGAGCAGATAGGGACTTCCTGCCGTGACGATCAACACCGAGATTGACATCGAGGCCGACATGGTCGAATCCGAGCTCTTCGACCCCGCCGCGCACGCCGCCGCCATGGTCGGCCACCACTACCGCGTCGAGGACTACTACGAGGTCGGCCGCGAGAAGGTGCGCGAGTACGCCCGCGCGGTGCAGGATTACCACCCGGTGCACTGGGACGAGGACGCCGCCGCCGCGCACGGTCACGACGGCCTGGTCGCCCCCCTCACCTTCATCTCCCTGGTCGGAATCCTGGCCCAGCGCAAGCTCTTCGAGCAGATCGTCACCGGCTACGACCTGAGCCAGATCATGCAGACGGACCAGATCCTGGAGTTCCACCGTCCGATCAGGGCCGGGGACCAGCTGACCTGCGTCGTCTACCTGCACTCGTTCCGCCAGGCCTTCGGCGGCGACATCATCGTCACCCGCAACGACGTGCTGGCCCAGAACGACGAACTGGTGCTCACCACCTACACCACCCTGATCGGCCGCAGCGGCGGTGACATCGACCCCAATATCGGTGACGCCGTGCGCAATGTGCTCATGCACGGGGTCGGCCCGGACGCCGCCGACGCGGGCGAGCCCATCGAGATCGACACCCCCGACCAGTCCGTGGCGGCGCTGCCGACCGCCGCCGTGGTGGCCAGCGCGCAGACCCGCCGCTTCGAGGATGTCGCCGCCGGCGACGAACTGCCCTCCCGCACCGTGCAGCTGACCCGCGGCGACCTGGTGAACTACGCCGGCGTCTCCGGCGACGCCAACCCGATCCACTGGAGCGACGACGTCGTGAAGCTGGTCGGCCTGGAAAACGTTGTCGCGCACGGCATGCTGACCATGGGCCTGGGTGGCGGCTTCGTCACCTCGTGGCTGGGCGACCCGGGTTCGGTCAAGGAGTACAACGTCCGCTTCACCAGCCCCGTGTACGTCCCGATCGACAGTCCCGCGGAGATCGAGTACACCGGCAAGGTGAAGTCGGTGGACCCCGAGACCCGCACCGCGGTGATCGCCATCGTGGCGAAGTCGGAGGGCCGCAAGATCTTCGGTCGCGCCACCGCGACGGTGCAGCTCGGCTGACCGGAAACCGGGGTAGGCCGCGACACCCCGATTGGCGATCGTCAGTCGGGGTAACGTACACTCGAAAATCTGGGGTCACCAGCCGATGCGCGCTGCTCCGAGGAGCGGCGCGTGTTGTATGAAATGACCCTGTAGTACAACTGAAAAGAACAGTGGCTGGAAGCAACCCCGTCCAGCCGAAGGGGCGTAGCTCAACTGGCAGAGCAGCGGTCTCCAAAACCGCAGGTTGCAGGTTCAAGTCCTGTCGCCCCTGCCCTGGATGCCGACTTAGAGAGGATCGACGTGAGCGACGAGCGGGACACTCGCCACGAAGATGGCGACGACACCGCCGCGGTGGCTCGTCCGAGCGGCAAGCGGTCCGCCCGGCGCACCCGCGCCGCGTCGTCCAGCGCCGTCGCGACGATCGAACGACCGTCGGATTCGGCCAAGGCAGCCACCAAGCAGTCCGGCAGAGGCAAGAAGGCCGGGCAGAGCGGTTCGGGCAATCCGTTCAAGCGCCTGATGAAGTTCCTCAAGGAAGTCATCGCGGAACTTCGCAAGGTCATCTGGCCCAACCGCAAGCAGATGGTCACCTATACGAGCGTTGTCCTGGTGTTCGTGATTTTCATCATCGCGTACATCAGCGGTTTGGATGTGGCGTTCATCAAGGGTGTCAACTGGCTCTTCGGCTAGGCGGCACGGTGACCGCGTCTGACCGTCGCGGCCGGTGACCGGCCCCCGGGCAGAGGCGGGGAGCGGGAACATCCGCCGGGCTATGCCTTGCCCCGGCGCGCAGAGGATTACGTGACGACTAAGGAAGCGAGTGCCCCAGTGAGCACCCCGGAGAACGGCACAACCGAGGAATTCCCGGTGGATGACGTGGTGATCGAAGAGACCACCGCGGACGTCGAGGACGCTGAGGGCTTCGCCGACGCCGACGAGTTCGCGGCGGACGCCGAAGAGGCCGAGCCCGCACAGCCCGCGGCCGAGATCTCCGACGAGCCCGCCGACCCGGTCGCCGAGATGACCGCCGCGCTGCGTCGCGCGCCCGGTGACTGGTACGTCGTGCACTCCTACGCCGGGTACGAGAACAAGGTGAAGACCAATCTCGAGACCCGTGTGCAGAACCTCGGTCTCGAGGACTACATCTTCCAGGTCGAGGTGCCGACCGAAGAGGTCACCGAGATCAAGAACGGCCAGAAGAAGAACGTCAACCGCAAGGTGCTGCCGGGCTACATCCTGGTCCGCATGGAGCTGAACGACGAGTCCTGGGGCGCGGTGCGCAACACGCCCGGTGTCACCGGTTTCGTCGGCGCCACCTCGCGTCCCTCGCCGCTGACCATTCCGGACGTGGTGAAGTTCCTGGTCCCGGCCGCGCAGCAGAAGAAGGCCGCCGCGCCGGCCGCCGCCGCTGCCGCCGCCACGACCGGTGGCGACACCGCCGTCGCGAAGCCGATCATCGAGGTCGACTTCGAGGTCGGCGAGTCGGTGACCGTCATGGACGGCCCGTTCGCGACCCTGCCGGCCAGCATCTCCGAGGTCAACGCCGAGCAGCAGAAGCTCAAGGTGCTGGTCTCGATCTTCGGCCGCGAGACCCCGGTCGAACTGGCGTTCACGCAGGTCGCCAAGATTTAGTCGCAGGGAGGCGGTGGCCCGGGTTTCACCCGGTGTCACCGCCTTTTTCGCGTTCACGTAGACTTGCCGGGTTGTGCCTAGGGCCTGATCTCGAGCTGCCCTGGGCGCAAGTCCCGGAAAAGGCTTACGGGTGATCCGTAAGGAACCTAACCAAGGAAGAAAGATGCCCCCGAAGAAGAAGAAGGTCGCTGGGCTCATCAAGCTCCAGATCCAGGCCGGCCAGGCCAACCCGGCTCCGCCGGTGGGTCCGGCGCTGGGTCAGCACGGCGTCAACATCATGGAGTTCTGCAAGGCGTACAACGCGGCGACCGAGTCGCAGCGTGGCAACGTCATCCCGGTCGAGATCACGGTCTACGAAGACCGCACGTTCGACTTCAAGCTGAAGACGCCGCCCGCCGCGCGTCTGCTGCTGAAGGCCGCCGGTGTGCAGAAGGGCTCCGCCGAGCCGCACCGCACCAAGGTCGCGCAGATCACCATGGACCAGGTCCGTGAGATCGCCAAGACCAAGCAGGAAGACCTGAACGCCAACGACATCGACGCCGCGGCGAAGATCATCGCTGGTACTGCCCGCTCGATGGGTATCACCATCGCGGAGTAAGAGCCTTCCGGCTCGGTGGGAGGGACCGCCTGTCCCGCACCACTTCTGACTTAGACAAGGACAGATCAACATGGCAAAACGAAGCAAGGCTTATCTCGAGGCGGCCGCCAAGGTCGACCGCGCTGCTCTCTACGCTCCGCTGGCCGCCGCGCGGCTCGCGAAGGAGACCGCCACCACCAAGACCGACGCGACCGTCGAGGTTGCCGTCCGTCTGGGTGTCGACCCGCGTAAGGCCGACCAGATGGTCCGCGGCACCGTCAACCTGCCGCACGGCACCGGTAAGACCGCCCGCGTCATCGTGTTCGCCGTCGGCGACAAGGCCGCCGAGGCCGAGGCCGCCGGTGCCGACGCCGTGGGCGCCGAGGACCTGATCGAGCGCATCCAGGGCGGCTGGCTGGAGTTCGACGCCGCGATCGCCACCCCGGACCAGATGGCCAAGGTCGGTCGTATCGCTCGCGTGCTGGGCCCGCGTGGCCTGATGCCGAACCCGAAGACCGGCACGGTCACCCCCGATGTCACCAAGGCTGTCAACGACATCAAGGGCGGCAAGATCAACTTCCGCGTCGACAAGCAGGCCAACCTGCACTTCGTGATCGGCAAGGCTTCCTTCGATGAGAAGAAGCTGGCCGAGAACTACGGCGCCGCCCTCGACGAGATCCTGCGTGTCAAGCCCTCCACCGCGAAGGGCCGCTACGTCAAGAAGGTGACGTTCTCGACGAACACCGGACCGGGCATCCCGGTGGATCCGAACCGCACCCGCAACTTCGCCGAAGAGGACTGAGTCTCTTCCGCGTAGCGTAGCGACGCAAGAACATCCAAGGGCCGGCACGAGAAATCGTGCCGGCCCTTGGTGTTGGTTGGGGTGCCCCGAGCGTCACAGGTCGTGGAGGCCGCAGATCGGGTCGCCGGTGCTCATGGTGCACAGGGATCGGATGAGCGTGCCCACGATCGGGGTGACGATGGCGGCTGATCCGGCCTGGAGCAGTGCGGATCCGGCGTCGACGCCCGCCGATCCGGTCGTGCGCGGGGGCAACGTGACATCGGCGTTCGCCGGAACCGCGGCGAGGCCCGCGATCGCGGTGGAAAGTGCCACGGCGGCAAGGACTTTCGAGACCGTTCTGGTCATTGTTTCCTCCTGGAGCCAGTTGCGCCGACACTATCCGAGATCAGCCAGTTTGAAATACCCCATTTTTACAGTCTGTCGCGTCCGGAAATTCGATGACAGGGTGCGCACATGCGCCGCCTCGCCTTGACTCTCACCGCAGCCGCCCTCCTCGCCGGACTGCTGGCCGCCCCAGCCGCCGTTGCCGAGCCTGTCACGCTGGTGCCGGCGCCGGTCGCCGATTCCGGATCTGCCATCCCCACGAACTGGGGCGACGGGTCTCTGCTCTACCTGCTGCCAGGGGCGGTGCTGGTGGGGATTCCATTCATGGGATCCGCCGAGCTGCTGGGCTGCGGATACTGGGACGCTCCTCGCTCCACCACACCGCAATGTCAGCTGATGTACGCCTTCTTCTCGGGCAGCAGCACCCTGAGCGGGGTGCGCTGACATGCGCCGACTCGTTTTCGCCCTGACCGCCGCCACGGTGGCGGCGGGCGCGATCGCGGCGCCCGTCGCATCCGCCCAGCCCCTCGAACCGCCGACCGCCATCGCCGACAGCGGTTCGCTGGCCGACGGCTCCGGCCCGCTGGGCACCCTGCCCTTGATCGTGCTCTTCTTCCCCTACGCCGGATCGGCGATCGCGCTGGGCTGCCCGCTCGGCTCGGGGTCGGGCACCGGCCAGGGCACTCAGGACCCCAACCGTCCCGAACACTGCAAGATGCTGGACAACCTCTACTTCGGCAGTGCGTAGCAGCGCACGGCGATCGAGCGGGCCTGCGCTGCTCTCCGCACCCCGTTTTGGCGTATCGATGCTGGTCCGCTATATTGGACGACGGTCATCGACATGCTCTCCGGAGTTTCGGTGATCACCCCACATCGTTCTACCGAAGACCGTTGGTTGCTGCCGTCAGGCGGCTGAAGGTCCGGCGATATTGCCGGCGACCCACGCAGGGAGAGCCGAGGTCGGGAAACCCGCGAGAGATCGCGATCGTTTCTTGTGCGCCCCGGGTTCGCTCTGCGACCGGGGCGTTAGCTTTGTCGCCGGCCCCTGTTGGCGGAACTCGGTAGTTCATACGAGAACCGACCATCCAGAGAGGAGGCGAAGTATGGCGAATTCTGAGAAGGTCACCGCGGTCGCGGAGATCACCGAGCAGTTCAAGGCGTCCACCGCGACGGTTGTCACGGAGTACCGCGGTCTGTCGGTCAGCAAGATCACCGAGCTGCGTCGTGCGCTCGGCGCGAACGCTACTTACTCCGTCGCCAAGAACACCCTGGTCAAGCGCGCTGCCGCCGAGGCGGGCGTGGCTGGCCTGGATGACTTGTTCGTCGGTCCGACCGCTATCACCTTCATCACCGGCGAGCCGGTCGAGGCCGCCAAGGCGCTGAAGGCGTTCGCCAAGGACAACAAGGCGCTCATCATCAAGGGCGGCTACATGGACGGCGCTGCGCTGTCCGTGGCCGAGGTCGAGCGCATCGCCGACCTCGAGTCGCGCGAGGTGCTGCTGGCCAAGCTGGCCGGTGCCATGAAGGGCAACCTGTCGAAGGCTGCCGGCCTGTTCGCCGCCCCCGGCAACCAGGTCGCGCGCCTCATGGCCGCGCTGCAGGAGAAGAAGCAGGCCGAGGGTGGCGCTGCCGCTCCGGCCGCCGACGCTGCTGCCGACGCCGAATAAGTCACTACCCCAAACCTATTCGTCGCCGCGGCGCGGTGACGGAACTACCGAAAGGAAATATCAATGGCCAACGTTGATGAGCTGCTCGAGACCTTCGCCGGCATGACCCTGCTGGAGCTGTCCGAGTTCGTGAAGGCGTTCGAGGACAAGTTCGAGGTCACCGCTGCCGCTCCGGTCGCCGTCGCCGTCGCGGGTGCCGCCGGTGCCCCGGCCGAGGCCGCCGAGGAGCAGGACGAGTTCGACGTCATCCTCGAGGGTGCCGGCGACAAGAAGATCCAGGTCATCAAGGTCGTGCGTGAGATCGTCTCCGGCCTGGGCCTGAAGGAAGCCAAGGACCTGGTCGAGGGCGCCCCGAAGCCGATCCTGGAGAAGGTCGCCAAGGACGCCGCCGAGGCTGCCAAGGCGAAGCTCGAAGAGGCCGGCGCCAAGATCACCATCAAGTAAGACGGTGTGTCTCACCGGGGTCACAACCCCGGTGGCGCGGTAATTGTGAAAAGGGTGGTTCCCATTGTGGGACCGCCCTTTTCGCGTATTCTGCTGCCGTGATTGGCGCGTGATCGGTACTGCAATGCGAATGTTGCTACCGACCGGTCAGGTCCCGGTGTCCGAGACGGTATATATGCGATACAGTGACCGGACCTACTGTGACGCGCCACACCGCGCGAAATTTGTGGCGGAACGTCCCACATGTAGGGCGCTCGTCGGAGAAAGTGGAGGTTGGCGTGGGCGTCGAGGTCAGGACCGAAGGCATCACGAAGTCGTTCGGATCCCAGCGTATTTGGCAGGACGTCTCGCTGACGCTGCCGTCGGGGGAAGTAAGCGCTCTGCTCGGCCCTTCGGGTACCGGTAAGTCCGTCTTCCTGAAGTCGTTGATCGGTCTGCTCCGTCCGGAGAAGGGCTCGATCTACATCGACGGCACCGACATCACCACCTGCTCGAACAAGGAACTCTACGAGATCCGCAAGCTGTTCGGCGTCCTCTTCCAGGACGGCGCGCTGTTCGGGTCGATGAACCTGTTCGACAACACGGCCTTCCCGTTGCGCGAGCACACCAAGAAGAGCGAATCCGAGATCAAGAAGATCGTCATGGAGAAGCTCGAGCTGACCGGTCTGCTCGGCGCCGAGGGCAAGCTGCCCGGCGAGATCTCCGGCGGTATGCGCAAGCGTGCCGGTCTGGCCCGCGCGCTGGTGCTGGACCCGCAGATCATCCTCGTCGACGAGCCGGACTCCGGTCTGGATCCCGTTCGTACGACCTACCTCTCGCAGCTGTTGATCGACATCAACGCGCAGATCGACGCGACGATCCTGATCGTCACGCACAACATCAACCTGGCCCGTACGGTGCCGGACAACATCGGCATGCTGTTCCGCCGCAATCTGGTCATGTTCGGCCCCCGCGAGGTGCTGCTCACCTCCGATGAGCCGGTGGTCAAGCAGTTTCTCAACGGCCGCATGCAGGGCCCCATCGGTATGTCCGAGGAGAAGGACGAAGCCCAGATGGCCCGCGAGCAGGCCATGTTCGACTCGGGTCACCACGCCGGTGGCGCCGAGGAGATCGAGGGCATCATCCCGCAGATGGTGGCCACCCCCGGCATGCCGGTGCGCGGCGCCGTGCACCGTCGTCGCGAGCGGGTCAAGCAGATCATGCACACGCTGCCGCCTTCCGCGCAGGAAGCGATCCGGGAGTCCATGTCCCAGAACGGCGATGACGACACGCAGGTGATGCCCGCGTACCAGGGTGGCTACGACTCCACGGTTCGACAGAACCTAACTAACGGGTAACATACGGCCCGTGAACCCCTCCTCGACGCGACTGCGCACCTCGGTCGAGTCGGGACTTGCCCAGGCCGGCAATGTTTTCGGACTCTTTCTCGACGTGTTCCGGAAGACGTTCCGCCGGCCTTTCCAGTGGCGGGAGTTCATCGAGCAATCGTGGTTCATCGCGAGCGTCTCGATCCTCCCCGCCGCACTGGTGGCAATCCCGTTCGGCGCCGTGGTGGCCCTGCAGACCGGCTCGCTCATCAAGCAGCTGGGGGCGGAGAACTTCACCGGCGCGACCAGCGTGCTGGCCACGGTCCAGCAGGCCGCACCGGTGGTGACCGCATTGATCATCGCCGGAGCCGCCGGCTCCGCTGTGGCCGCCGATCTCGGCTCGCGCACCATTCGCGAGGAGATCGACGCCATGGAAGTGCTCGGCATCGATCCCATTCAGCGCTTGGTGGTTCCGCGCGTGCTGGGCATGATGCTGGTCGCCTTCCTGCTCAACGGCATGGTCTCGGTCGTCGGCATCTGCGGCGGCTACTTCTTCAACGTGGGTCTGCAGGGCGGCACGCCGGGCGCGTACCTGGCGTCCTTCTCCGCCCTCGCACAGATCCCCGACCTGGTGATCGGTGAGATCAAGGCACTGATCTTCGGTGTGGTGGCGGGCGTGATCGCCGCCTACAAGGGCCTGCATCCCAAGGGGGGACCGAAGGGCGTGGGTGACGCGGTGAACCAGTCGGTGGTCATCACGTTCCTCGTGCTCTTCTTCCTGAACCTCATCCTCACCCTGATCTATCTTCAGGTCGTACCCGCAAAGGGCGCGTGACAATGGTTGTTTCGCAGCGCTCCACCGTTTTCTCCCGGTCGGCGCGCCGGGTCAAGCCCGCGCTCATGGCACCGGTCAACATGGTCGACAAGGCCGGCGACCAGATGTCGTTCTACTCGCGGGCGATCGGCGCCATCCCGCGGACCATCGTGCACTTCCGCAAGGAGGTCACCCGGCTGCTGGCCGAGGTGACCTTCGGGTCGGGCGCGCTGGCGGTCATCGGCGGCACCATCGGCGTCATCGTGTTCATGTCGGCCTCGGTCGGTGTGGTGGTGGGCCTGCAGGGCTTCAAGGCGCTCGACGCGCTGGGCTCGGGCGTGCTCACCGGCTTCCTCACCGGGTACATCAACACCCGTGAGCTCGCGCCCCTGGTTGCGGCACTGGCACTTTCGGCGACGGTCGGCTGTGGTTTCACCGCGCAGCTGGGCGCCATGCGGATCTCCGAGGAGATCGACGCGCTCGAGGTGATGGCGGTGCCGTCGGTGCCGTTCCTGGTGACCACCCGCGCCATCGCGGGCTTCCTCGCGGTGATCCCGCTGTACGTGGTCGGCCTGCTGGGCACCTACCTGGCCTCGCGGTTGATCAGCATCTACTTCAACGGGCAGTCGAGCGGCTCCTACGACCACTACTTCGCGTTGTTCCTGCCACCCGAGGACGTGCTCTATTCGTTCGTGAAGGTGCTGGTCTTCGCGTTCGTGATCATCCTCGTGCACTGCTACTACGGCTACAACGCCACCGGCGGTCCCGCGGGTGTCGGCGTGGCCGTGGGCCGCGCCGTGCGCGCCGCGATCGTGCTGATCAACGTGCTGGACTTCTTCCTTTCCCTGGCGATCTGGGGCACGACGACGACGGTGCGGGTGGCGGGATGAACGGTCAGCGGCCGGAGGAGGCAGCTTGCGTAACCACGCAGGCCGCCCGCTCATCCCGGATGGAGTCAGCATGAGCAACCCGGAGCGCGGGCAGACGCTGAAGAAGCGGACCCTGGGCGTGCTGTTCTTCGCGCTGGTGGCGCTGTTCCTGTGGACCACCATCGCCGTCTACAACAAGCAGTTCGTGGACACGGTGCGGGTCAACCTGGTCACCGACACCGTCGGCAACGCGCTGACCCGCAACGCGGACGTGAAGGTCCGCGGCGTGACCGTCGGCGAGCTGCGTTCGAGCAGCTACGACGGCAAGAACGTGCACCTGGACCTGGCCATCGACCCCGCCAAGGCGGACAAGATCCCGTCCAACGTGACCGCGCGGCTGCTGCCCAAGACGCTGTTCGGTGAGCGCTACATCGACCTGGTGTGGCCGGACAGCCCGCAGGGCCACCTCACCGAGGGCCTCACCCTGCACCAGGACACCTCCGGCAACGCCGTCGAGGTGAGCCAGCTGCTGGACCACATCCTGCCGCTGCTGCAGGCGATTCCGCCGCAGTACCTGTCCTCCACGCTGGGCGCGCTGTCCAACGCGCTGCAGGGTCAGGGCGAGGAGCTGGGCAAGACCATCGACCGGCTCGACGACATCGTGACCCAGGTGAACGGCGTGATGCCGACCCTGCAGGACGATCTGAAGAGCCTGGCCGACGTGGCGACCACCTACTCCGACGCCGCGCCGCAGCTGGTGTCCGCGCTGGACAACCTGCGCACCACCAACGCGACCGTGGTGCAGAAGAAGTCGCAGATCGACACCCTGCTGGCGACGCTCACCCCGAGCGCCACCACCACCGCCGACTTCCTGCTGCTCAACCGCGACAACATCATCGACGTGGCCGCGGACTCGCGGCCCGCGCTGGAGCAGCTGGCCAAGTACTCGCCCAGCTACAGCTGCGCGCTGGCCGGTTTCGCCGAGCTGAAGCCGCGCATCGACACGCTCTTCGGCAAGGGCACCGACATGCCGGGTTCGCGGGTGAGCGTCTCGATCGTGAACCCGCGCGGACGCTACGTTCCCAACCAGGACGAGCCGCGCTGGTTCGATTCGCGCGGCCCGCTCTGCATTCCGATGTACCCGCCCTTCACCGATCCTGGTCAGTACACCGACGGTTCCGCGAACGACGGCTCCTACCAGCCGCCGAGCCGGAACCCGGGTGACCAGAACATCGGCCGGATGCAGGCGCCGCAGTACAAGGTGTACGGGCCCCAGACGCCGACGACCGCGTACTCGCCGCAGGAGTCCCAGGCGCTGGGCACGATCTACGGTGCCGCCCACGGCGTTTCGCCCGAGGAGGTACCCAGCTGGGTCACCAAGATCGCCGCGCCCGCCTTCCGCGGCAGTGAGGTGAGCGTCAAGTGAAGGATCTGTTGCGCGGCCTCGGGCCGACGCTGACCAAACTGATCGCCTTCATTCTCGTCACGGTCTTCCTGACGGGCGTGCTGGCGCTCACCATCGCCAACTACGGTGGCGGCGGCACCAAGTTCAATGCCCGCTTCACCGACGTGACCTCCCTGAACAAGGGTGACGAGGTCCGAGTCGCGGGTGTCCGCGTCGGCAAGGTGACCAATGTGGCCATCGTGGACAAGCGCCTGGCCAATGTGGAATTCGAACTGACCGACCGGGATTGGCTGCCCGCCTCGACCACGGCGACCATCAAGTACCGGAACCTGGTGGGCCAGCGCTACATCGCACTGGAGCAGGGGACCGGGCAGCAGGGCCGCAAGCTGAACAAGGGCGCGACGATCCCGCTGGAGCGCACCAAGCCCGCGGTCAATCTGACCGAGCTGTTCAACGGCTTCCGCCCGTTGTTCCAGACCCTCACCCCCGAGGACGTCAACAAGCTGTCCTACGAGATCATCCAGGTCTTCCAGGGCGAGTCCGGCACCATCGCGGATCTGGTGGCCAACACCGCCTCGCTGACCAACAAGATCGCCGACAAGGACGCGGTGATCGGTGAGCTGATCAAGAACCTGAATCTGGTGCTGGACAGCATCAATTCGCGCGGTGACCAGCTCGACCAGTTGATCGTGAACACCGAGGCGCTGGTCTCCGGCCTGAACGCCGAGCGCGGCACCATCGGTTCCGCGGTCTCCTCGCTGGGCGGCCTGGCCCAGGCCACCGCCGACCTGCTGGTCCCGGTGCGGCCGAACCTGCAGGGCGCGATCGCGGGCCTGAACCAGCTGACCTCGACCCTGAATCAGCGAAAGGACGAGGTCGACGAGGGCCTGACCAACCTGCCGATCAAGATGGAGAAGCTGGGCCGCGCCGCCTCCTACGGCTCCTGGTTCCAGTTCTATCTGTGCGGCATCGACATCGTCGCGGGGCCGGGCATCAAGGACGCGCCGCAGCTGAACTTCCCGCCCGCGCTCCAGAACCTGCCGACGGTGAATCAGCCGATCTACACGAACCCGGCGCCGCGCTGCCACGGGAAGGGAGGCCGCTGATGGATGACCGCATTGTCATGGGCAAGCGCAGTCCGGCATTCATGGGCGGGCTGGGCCTGTTCCTGGTGCTGCTGGTGACCTTGTCCGCGTTCAACCTGGACAAGCTGCCGCTGATCGGGGCGGGCACCAAGTACACCGCCGAGTTCTCCGAGGCCGCGGGCCTGAAGAAGGGCAACGAGGTCCGCATCGCCGGCGTGAAGGTCGGCGCGGTCTCCGATGTCCGCCTCGACGGCGACAAGGTGCTGGTCGACTTCCGCACCCAGGACGCCTGGATCGGCAACGAGACCACCGCGTCCATCCAGATCAAGACGCTGCTGGGCCAGAAGTACCTGGCGCTCGACCCCAAGGGCGACCGCACCGCGAACCCGCGCGATCGGATTCCGTTGTCGCGCACCGTGTCTCCCTACGATGTGGTGGACGCCTTCAGCGATGCCGCCAAGAACATCGAGGAGACCAACACCGGGCAGCTCGCGCAGAGCTTCCAGGTGCTCTCGGACGCCTTCTCCGCGACCCCGCCGCAGCTGCGCGGGTCGATCGACGGCGTGGCCCGGCTCTCGGAGTCGCTGGCCAAGCGCGACGACCAGCTCAAGAAGCTGTTCGCCGCCACCCGGACCACCTCCAAGGTGCTGGCCGACCGCAATCAGGAGTTCGAGCGGCTGCTCGCCAACGGCGGCCAGCTGATCGCGGAACTCAATGTCCGCCAGCAGGCCATCCACCAGTTGCTGACCGGCGCGAAAACCGTTGCGGCGGAACTGACCGCGCTGGTCAAGGACAACGAGGAGCAGATCGGCCCGGCGCTGACCAACCTCAACAAGACGATCGACATGCTCAACGACCACCAGGCCGACCTGTCCAAGACCCTCACGCTGGCGGCGCCCTTCTACGGGCTGTACTCCAACGTGCTGGGCACCGGCCGCTGGTTCGACGCGGTCATCACGAACCTGATTCCGCCGGCGCTGCCCGATATTCCGGGCAACCGCGATCCGATTCGCAAGTTGGGAGGGTAACTCGTGGCGAAGAATCCGCTGACCGCGCTGAGCGGCACCAGCCGTAAGAGCAAGATCATCGCCGTGGTGGCCGTCCTGGCGGTCGCGCTCGCGGGCGTCGCGTGGTGGAGCTACGACCGGCTCGAAACCACCAAGATCACCGCGTATTTCGACAAGTCGATCGGCATCTACAAGGGCTCCGACGTCCGGGTCCTGGGCGTGCCGGTGGGCCGCGTGGACTCGGTGACCCCCAAGGGCGACGTGGTCGAGGTCGTCATGAAGGTCGACCGCAAGTACGACATCCCCGCCGACGCCAAGGCCGCCCAGATCACCCCCTCGGTGGTGTCGGACCGGTACATCCAGCTCGCGCCCGCCTACAAGGGCGGACCCAAGATGGGGCGCAACGCCACCATCCCCAAGGAGCGCACCGCGACCCCGGTCGAGGTGGACCGCCTCTACAAGAGCATCACCGAACTGTCCGAGGCGCTCGGCCCCAACGGCGCCAACAAGGACGGCGCGCTGAATCAGCTGGCCCGCACCGGCGCCGAGAACCTGGCCGGCAACGGTGACGCGCTGGGCAACAGCTTCACCCAGCTGTCCAGGGCCGCGCATGTGCTTTCCGACTCGCGCACCGACATCTTCGACACGGTCAAGAACCTGCAGACCTTCGTGCAGACCCTGGCCGACAACGACGCGCAGGTCCGGACCTTCAACACGCAGCTGGCCTCGCTGGCCGGGTTCCTGTCCGACGAGCGCCAGACCCTCGGCGACGCGCTGAGCCTGCTCTCGGTCGCGCTCGGCGACGTGGCCCGGTTCATCGACAACAACCGGGAACTCGTGCAGTCCAACGCGGACGCGCTGACCAAGGTCACCCAGACCCTCGCCGATCAGCGCGACGATCTGGCCAAGGCGCTGCCGCTCATCCCGACCGCGCTGAGCAACCTGATCAACGTGCACAACGGTGAGAGCGGCACGCTCGACATGCGCCCCAACTTCACCGATCTACAGGATCCGTTCGGCGTCATCTGCAAGATGCTGGACCTGGGCAAGCTGCGCCCCGGCGACCCCAAGTTCGAGGCCATCTCGCGGCAGCTCGGGCCGATCCTGAACAACTGCAAGCTGATCACCGACCAGCTCACCGCGGGCGTGAAGACGCCGTCGCTGGTGCTGCCCTTCGGCATCCTCAGCGGCGAGAACGAACAGCGCAACGCGGTGCCCGGCTCGGTGCCCGGCAATCCGTCCGACCAGCTGCCGCCGTCGCAGCAGGAAGGTGGACAGCGATGAGCGCCAACCGGATCCGGCGCGCGGCGCTGGTCGCCACCTCGCTCGGCGCGGTGACGCTGGTGGCGGCGGGCTGTAGCGCGGAAAGCATTCCGCTGCCCGGCGGCCCGAACATCGGCAAGAATCCGCTGCACCTCGACATCCGCTTCGCCGACGTGCTGGACCTGGTCCCGCAGTCCACGGTGAAGGTGGACGGCGTGGCCGTGGGCCGGGTCGACAAGATCCGCATCGCCCCCGACAACGCCTGGGAAGCCAGCGTGCAGGTGCTGGTCAACGATGACGTCAACCTGCCCGCCAATGCCCGGGCCGAGGTCAAGCAGACCAACCTGCTGGGCGAGAAGTACATCGAGCTGTCCGCGCCCGCCAAGGACGCCGATTCCGCGCGCCTGAAGGACGGGGCCCGCATCCCCGTCGAGAACACCCGCACCGCCACCGAGGTGGAGCAGGTGCTCGGCGCGCTGTCGCTGCTGCTCAACGGTGGCGGCGTGGCGCAGCTGCAGCCGATCATCGTGGAGCTCAACAAGACTCTGGACGGCCGCGAGGGCAAGGTCCGGGATCTGTTGAACCAGGCCAACACCCTGATCAAGGGCCTCGACGACCAGGTCGGCAACATCACCCGCGCGCTGGACAGCCTGAACACGCTGAGCAGCCGGGTGAGCACCCAGACCACCCAGATCACCAAGATCCTCGACGAGCTGCCCGCGGGCATCAAGATCCTCAATGAGCAACGGCCGCAACTGATCCAGCTGCTGACCCAGCTGGACCGAGTCGGCCAGGCCGGGATCGACGTGCTGGACAAGTCCAAGGAGAACCTGATCACCGACCTGTCCTCGCTGCGGCCCACGCTGCAGGCGCTGGGCGCGTCGGCCGGTGACCTGGTGACGGCGTTCCCGCTCATCCCCACCTATCCGTTCCCGGACGAGGCCATCAAGTCCGCGTTCGGCGGCCAGGTCAACACCTGGCTCTCGGTGGATCTGCAGATCGGCGGCCTGCTGTCGAATCTCGGTGTGGGCAAGCCGGATCCGCAGTACCTGGCGCCCGCGGGCCGCCAGGTCAATGTGGATCCGACCAACCCGTACTACAACGGCAACGGGCCGCGCGGCGGCTGGCCGACCGTCTCGCTGCTGCCCCTGCCGTCTACCGTGGCGCGGCCCACCGGGCAGCCGGGACCGACCGATCCGCTCGGATCGATCCTCGAGCAGCTGGGAGTGGGTGGTCCGCGATGACTCGTCTGGTGCGTAATCAGCTGATCGCCTTCGCGATCATCGCCGTGCTCGGCGTCGTCTTCGTCGGCGCCAAATACGTGCGGCTGGACAATATGCTCGGCTTCGGTCTGTACAAGGTGAAGGTGCAGGCCACCGAGACCGGCAACCTGTCCAAGGGTGCGGAGGTCACCTACCGCGGCGTCCCCGTCGGCCGGGTCGGCGACCTCGACATCACCCCCGACGGCGTGCTCATCACCCTGGAGATGAACTCCTCCAAGCCCAAGGTCCCCGCCAACGCCAAGGCCGTGGTCGCCGACCGCTCCGCCATCGGCGAGCAGTTCGTGGACCTGCTGCCCTCCAGCGACGGCGGGCCGTACCTGAAGGACGGCTCGGTCATCACCGGCGCGCAGCTGCCCATCCATGTGGAGGACCTGCTCACCAGCGTCGACACCTTCGCCGGCACCACCGACCTGAAGGCGTTGTCCACCACCATCACCGAGCTCGGCAAGGCCTTCGACGGCAAGGGCGACGACCTCAAGATCCTGATCGACTCGCTCAACAAGTTCACCGCCACCGCGAGCGGCGACAACCTGCAGCAGACCCTGGCCCTGATCCGGTCCGCCCACACCGTGCTGGGCACCCAGGCCGAACAGTCCCCGGCGATCCTGCAGTTCAGCGACGGCCTCGACAAGCTCACCGCGCAGCTGAAGTCCAGCGACCCGGACATCCGCCGCCTCATCGGCACCGGCACCGACGCGGGCTCCTCGATCAACCGCCTGCTGCAGGAGAGCGGTCCGGCCCTCACCAAGGACCTGACCAACCTGCGGGTCCTGTTGCGGGCCATCTCGCCGAAGTTCTACGCCCTCGGCCCGGTGCTGGCCATGCTGCCGCTGCTGCCGCTCGGCGGCTCGTCCACCGCGCCCGGTGACGGCACCACCCACTTCGGCCTGGTGCTCGAGACCAACAACCCGCCCGCCTGCACGCTGGGATACGAAGGCACGCAACGGATTCTGGACCAGATGAAGGCCCAGAACCCCAACTTCGACGACACTCGCGACGACTTCCCGCTCAACACCGCGGCCACCTGTGCGGTGCCGCAGGGCAGCGAGACCGCCGTGCGCGGCGGGGCCCGCGCCGAACTGGCCGACCCCAATGTCGCGCAGCCGTGGGACGACAAGCCCAAGTACGACCCGGAGAAGCTCAACCTGAACCCGGTGGCCACCCAGCTGTCCACCCTCATGGGCATCACTCCCAAGCACTGACCGGCAGGAGAGGAAAGTATGGTGGCGGCGTGAGCCAGGACAAGGACAGCGAATCGGGGGCGAACCTCGAGAAGCCGGCGGTCGAGCCGGTTCCCGACACGACCCCGGACGCGTCCCAGGCCGACGCCGTCACCACCGAACCTCGCGATCCGCGCACCCTGGCCCGGATCGGCGCGGCCGGTCTGCTGGCCGTCTCGGTCGTCGCCGCCGCTGTCATCGGGTTCCTGTGGATCGGGGACAGCAAGGACGAGTCCCGGGCCGAGGCCCGCGACGCCGCCCTCACCGACGCCCGACAGGCCGCGGTCAACCTCATGTCGATCAATCCCGACGACATCGACGGATCGCTGGCGAACATCCGGTCATCGATGACGGGGGACCTGCTGAAGCAGCAGGAGGACGGGCAGGAACAGCTCAAGCAGACCGCGCAGGAGTCCAAGACGCGGATCGAGTCCGCGGTCGAGGGCATCACGCTCACCTCGCTCAACAGTGAACGCGACCATGCCTCGGCCTTCGCGGTCCTGAAGATCACCCGCAGCTGGCCCGGCGGCCAGCCCGCCTCCTTCCGCCAGCTGTGGACCCTCGACCTGGTCAAGCAGGGCAGCACCTGGAAGGCCGAGAAGGCGCAGAACCTGGGCGAACCGGTGCCGCTGGGCTCCGGACAGCCCGCCCAGCAGCCGACCACGGCGCCCAAGCCGGGCAACTAGGAGGGAGTGACCATGGCCAACCGGAAACGACCCGTCAATCGCGTCACCCCGCGCCGCCCGGCCGCCCAGCGCGGCACCGCGTCGCGGACCACCGCCGCGGACGTGAGCGCCCGGTCCACCACCGAGCGTTCCGAGAACACCGCCTCGCGCGCCACCCCGCGCGGTCGGGTCCGGGCCGGTATCCGCGGCCGGGGCCCGGCCAAAGACCGTGCCTCGCAACAGTATTCCAAGCTGACCGGGCAGGGCGGGTTTTGGCCCAACTGGGGCATCGCGACCGTCTGCGCGGCGCTGTCGGCCCTGCTGCTGGCCTTCGCGATCGTGGGTGCGGTGAATCACTGGGTGAGCAAGCCCAACTCCGGCTCCGGCAATCTCGCCTACGTCGACAACGCGGCCACCGACGAGGTCAAGGCCGCCGCCGACCACGCCCTGACCACGCTCTACGGCTACAAGGCCGCCGAGATCGACAAGTGGAAGGGTTCGGTCAACTCGGTCCTCACCGAGAAGATGCAGAAGGACTTCGCCAAGTTCGTCGACACCACCGTCGACACCATCAAGCAGACCCAGACCGCCACCACGGTCAAGACCGACCCGATCGGCGTGACGCTGCTCACCGGCGACCGGGCCGAGCTGCTGGTGAATCTGAACATCTCCGCCGTCAAGGACGGCAAGCCCGAGCCCCTCGCGTCGGGCCCGATCGTGCTGCGGATGCAGAAGACCGACGGCCACTGGCTGGCCTCGGAGATCACCGACAAGTAGGCCGTGGAGATCCCCGGTGGGAGTCGGGGATCACCGGCAAGTCGGTCGTCACATCGCCTGCTCGCCGCCGTCTTTCCGGCATTGCGCGACGTCGGAGGGTGATCTTGCTCTGCGACAGGCGATCTCGCGTTTTGTCAACTCGGCCCGCCACTTGACGACTTTCGTCCTAGCCGTCACGCTATTCACAACAGCGGCGGCTGTCACAGGAGACAACTCGCCGGCGTGGGCACTGTGAACGCAGCCAGCGGACTCTGAGGCCCGGCCGGACACTTGTGAAGACCGCCACTCGGCTGTGGCGGTATCGGCGATCTGAACGCCGGGAATATCGACACGGACACACCGGGGCGAAGTTGACGCCCACGGATCGCCACGGGTGGTACTTTGACACCCCCGTAGGTTTGGGTGTAGTTTTGGACGTTGCGCTGGCTGCCTCCTGTCCATACCTCGATCGCATCACGAAAGTTTCGCCTTCCGGTGTTACTTCCGCTGTCTGCTGTTCGGGTTTCGTTCGGGTCGTAACCAGCGGAATTCGTAGCAGACAAGCGACGGTCGCGGACCACCACGCGACGCGCGTTAGGTGCTGGAAGGACGCATCTTGGCAGTCTCCACCCAGACCAAGGCCGGTATCCCCGGAGCCCCGAAGCGGGTGTCTTTCGCGAAGATTCGTGAACCCCTGGAGGTTCCCGGACTTCTCGATCTACAAACCGAATCGTTCGCCTGGCTGGTCGGTTCAGCAGACTGGCGTGAGCGTGCCACCGCGCGCGGCGACGTCACCAACCCCACCGGGGGCCTCGAGGAGGTGCTCGAGGAGCTGTCTCCGATCGAGGACTTCTCCGGCTCCATGTCGCTGTCCTTCTCCGACCCGCGCTTCGAAGAGGTCAAGGCCTCCATCGAGGAGTGCAAGGACAAGGACATGACCTATGCGGCTCCGCTGTTCGTGACCGCGGAGTTCATCAACAACAACACCGGTGAGATCAAGTCTCAGACGGTCTTCATGGGTGACTTCCCGATGATGACCGACAAGGGCACGTTCATCATCAACGGCACCGAGCGCGTCGTCGTGTCGCAGCTCGTCCGTTCCCCGGGTGTGTACTTCGACTCGTCCATCGACAAGTCCACCGAGAAGACGCTGCACTCCGTGCGCGTCATTCCCTCGCGCGGCGCGTGGCTGGAGTTCGACGTCGACAAGCGCGACACCGTCGGTGTCCGCATCGACCGCAAGCGTCGTCAGCCGGTCACCGTGCTGCTCAAGGCGCTGGGCCTGACCACCGAGGAGATCACCGAGCGCTTCGGTTTCTCCGAGATCATGATGTCCACCCTCGAGAAGGACTCCACCCCGGGTCAGGACGAGGCGCTGCTCGACATCTACCGCAAGCTGCGTCCGGGCGAGCCGCCGACCAAGGAGTCCGCGCAGACCCTGCTGGAGAACCTGTTCTTCAAGGAGAAGCGCTACGACCTGGCGCGCGTCGGTCGCTACAAGATCAACAAGAAGCTGGGCCTGAACCTGGACCAGCCGGTCACCGGCTCGACGCTGACCAAGGAAGACATCGTCGCGACGATCGAGTACCTGGTCCGTCTGCACCAGGGCGATCGCCTCATGACCGCCCCCGGCGGCTCCGAGGTCCCGGTCGACGTCGACGACATCGACCACTTCGGCAACCGTCGTCTGCGGACGGTTGGCGAGCTGATCCAGAACCAGATCCGCGTGGGTCTCTCGCGTATGGAGCGTGTCGTGCGTGAGCGCATGACCACTCAGGACGTCGAGGCCATCACCCCGCAGACCCTGATCAACATCCGTCCCGTCGTGGCGGCGATCAAGGAGTTCTTCGGCACCTCGCAGCTGTCGCAGTTCATGGACCAGAACAACCCGCTCTCGGGTCTGACCCACAAGCGTCGTCTGTCGGCGCTGGGCCCGGGTGGTCTGTCCCGTGAGCGCGCCGGCCTGGAAGTCCGTGACGTCCACCCGTCGCACTACGGCCGCATGTGCCCGATCGAGACCCCGGAAGGCCCGAACATCGGCCTGATCGGTTCGCTCTCGGTCTACGCGCGGGTCAACCCGTTCGGTTTCATCGAGACCCCGTACCGCAAGGTCGTCGACGGCCGCGTCACCGATGAGGTCAAGTACCTCACCGCCGACGAAGAGGACCGCCACATCCGCGCCCAGGCGAACTCGCCGGTCGACGCGGACGGCCGCTTCCTCGAGGACCGCGTCCTCGCCCGCCACGGCAACGAGGAAATGGAATACGTCGACGCCAGCGCGGTCGACTACATGGACGTCTCGCCGCGCCAGATGGTGTCGGTCGCGACCGCCATGATTCCGTTCCTCGAGCACGACGACGCCAACCGTGCCCTCATGGGCGCGAACATGCAGCGTCAGGCCGTGCCGCTGATCCGTTCCGAGTCGCCGCTGGTCGGCACCGGTATGGAGCTGCGTGCCGCGGTCGACGCCGGTGACGTGGTCGTGAACCAGAAGGCCGGCGTGGTCGAAGAGGTCTCGGCCGACTTCATCACCGTCATGCACGACGACGGCACCCGTCGTTCGTACCGCCTGCGCAAGTTCGAGCGTTCCAACCAGGGCACCTGCGCCAACCAGCGTCCGATCGTGGACGAGGGCACCCGCGTGGAGGCCGGGCACGTGCTCGCCGACGGTCCGTGCACCGAGAACGGTGAGATGGCCCTGGGCAAGAACCTGCTCGTGGCGATCATGCCGTGGGAAGGCCACAACTACGAGGACGCGATCATCCTGTCGCAGCGCCTCGTGGAGGACGACGTGCTCACCTCGATCCACATCGAGGAGCACGAGATCGACGCTCGCGACACCAAGCTCGGCGCCGAGGAGATCACCCGGGACATCCCGAACGTCTCCGACGAGGTCCTGGCGGACCTGGACGAGCGTGGCATCGTGCGCATCGGCGCGGAGGTCCGGGACGGCGACATCCTGGTCGGCAAGGTCACCCCGAAGGGTGAGACCGAGCTGACCCCCGAGGAGCGCCTGCTGCGCGCCATCTTCGGTGAGAAGGCCCGGGAGGTCCGCGACACCTCCCTGAAGGTGCCCCACGGTGAGTCCGGCAAGGTCATCGGCGTGCGCGTGTTCTCGCGTGACGACGACGACGATCTGCCCCCGGGCGTCAACGAGCTGGTCCGCGTCTACGTCGCGCAGAAGCGCAAGATCCAGGACGGCGACAAGCTCGCCGGTCGCCACGGCAACAAGGGCGTCATCGGCAAGATCCTCCCGCAGGAGGACATGCCGTTCCTGCCCGACGGCACCCCGGTCGACATCATCCTGAACACCCACGGTGTGCCGCGTCGTATGAACATCGGTCAGGTGCTGGAAACCCACCTGGGTTACATCGCCAAGACCGGTTGGCAGGTCGAGGGTTCTCCCGATTGGGCGAAGAACCTGCCGGCCGAGATGATCGGTCAGCCCGCCGACACGAACATCGCCACCCCGGTGTTCGACGGTGCGCGCGAGGAGGAGCTGACCGGCCTGCTCGGTTCGACTCTGCCGAACCGCGACGGCGAGAAGATGATCAACGACGACGGCAAGGCGATCCTGCTGGACGGCCGCTCCGGTGAGCCGTTCCCGTACCCGGTGTCCGTCGGCTACATGTACATCCTGAAGCTGCACCACCTGGTCGACGACAAGATCCACGCGCGTTCGACCGGTCCGTACTCGATGATCACGCAGCAGCCGCTGGGTGGTAAGGCGCAGTTCGGTGGTCAGCGCTTCGGTGAAATGGAATGTTGGGCCATGCAGGCGTACGGCGCGGCCTACACCCTGCAGGAGCTGCTCACCATCAAGTCGGACGACGTGGTCGGCCGCGTGAAGGTGTACGAGGCGATCGTCAAGGGCGAGAACATTCCGGAGCCGGGTATCCCGGAGTCGTTCAAGGTTCTGCTCAAGGAACTCCAGTCGCTCTGCCTCAACGTGGAGGTGCTGTCCTCGGACGGCGCCGCCATCGAGATGCGTGACGGCGACGACGAGGACCTGGAGCGCGCCGCGGCGAACCTGGGTATCAACCTGTCCCGCAACGAGGCTGCGACGGTCGACGACCTGGCGCAGTGAGCGAACGGTCCGGGAAGGCCGATCGGATTCGAGAAGCCTTCCCGGGCAACGGATTTAGCGAACTTTTGCTCATACTCAACCCGAACAGGGGAAAGGAAGTTACGTGCTAGACGTCAACTTCTTCGATGAACTCCGGATCGGCCTGGCGACCGCCGAAGACATTCGTAACTGGTCTTTCGGCGAGGTCAAGAAGCCGGAGACCATCAACTACCGCACGCTGAAGCCGGAGAAGGACGGCCTCTTCTGCGAGAAGATCTTCGGTCCCACCCGGGACTGGGAGTGCTACTGCGGTAAGTACAAGCGTGTCCGCTTCAAGGGCATCATCTGCGAGCGCTGTGGTGTCGAGGTGACTCGCGCCAAGGTGCGTCGTGAGCGCATGGGCCACATCGAGCTGGCCGCTCCGGTCACCCACATCTGGTACTTCAAGGGTGTCCCGTCGCGTCTGGGCTACCTGCTCGACCTCGCGCCGAAGGATCTGGAAAAGATCATCTACTTCGCCGCGTACGTCATCACCTCGGTGGACGACGAGCTGCGCCACAACGAGCTCTCCACGCTCGAGGCGGAGATGGAGGTCGAGAAGAAGACCGTCGCCGACCAGCGTGACGCCGACCTCGAGGCCCGCGCCCAGAAGCTGGAAGCCGACCTGGCCGAGCTGGAGGCCGAGGGCGCCAAGTCCGACGTCCGCCGCAAGGTCAAGGACGGCGGCGAGCGCGAGATGCGTCAGCTGCGCGACCGCGCCCAGCGTGAGCTGGACCGGCTCGACGAGATCTGGACCACCTTCACCAAGCTGGCCAAGAAGCAGCTGATCATCGACGAGGTGATCTACCGCGAGCTGCAGGACCGCTACGGCGAGTACTTCACCGGCGCCATGGGCGCCGAGGCGATCCAGAAGCTCATGGAGACCTTCGACATCGCCGCGGAGGCCGAGAACCTGCGCGAGACCATCCGGACGGGCAAGGGCCAGAAGAAGCTTCGCGCCCTGAAGCGTCTGAAGGTCGTGGCCGCGTTCCAGACCAACGGCAACTCGCCGATGGGCATGGTCCTCGACGCCGTTCCGGTGATCCCGCCGGAGCTGCGCCCGATGGTGCAGCTGGACGGTGGCCGCTTCGCGACCTCCGACCTGAACGACCTGTACCGCCGCGTCATCAACCGCAACAACCGTTTGAAGCGACTGATCGATCTGGGTGCGCCCGAGATCATCGTGAACAACGAGAAGCGCATGCTTCAGGAGTCGGTGGACGCGCTGTTCGACAACGGCCGTCGCGGCCGTCCGGTCACCGGTCCGGGTAACCGCCCGCTGAAGTCCCTGAGCGATCTGCTCAAGGGCAAGCAGGGTCGTTTCCGTCAGAACCTGCTCGGCAAGCGTGTCGACTACTCCGGCCGTTCGGTCATCGTGGTCGGTCCGCAGCTGAAGCTGCACCAGTGCGGTCTGCCCAAGCTGATGGCGCTCGAGCTGTTCAAGCCGTTCGTCATGAAGCGTCTGGTCGACCTGAACCACGCGCAGAACATCAAGTCCGCCAAGCGGATGGTCGAGCGTCAGCGTCCCCAGGTGTGGGATGTCCTCGAAGAGGTCATCTCCGAGCACCCGGTGCTGCTGAACCGTGCGCCCACCCTGCACCGCCTGGGTATCCAGGCCTTCGAGCCGCTGCTGGTCGAAGGTAAGGCCATCCAGCTGCACCCGCTCGTGTGTGAGGCGTTCAACGCCGACTTCGACGGTGACCAGATGGCCGTGCACCTCCCGCTGTCCGCGGAGGCGCAGGCCGAGGCCCGCATCCTGATGCTGTCCTCGAACAACATCCTGTCGCCGGCCTCGGGTCGTCCGCTCGCCATGCCGCGTCTGGACATGGTGACCGGCCTGTTCTACCTGACCCGTCTGGAAGAGGGCGCGGTCGGCGAGTACAAGGCCGCCACCAAGGACGAGGCCGAGTTCGGCGTCTACTCCTCGCCCGCCGAGGCGCAGATGGCCGTGGACCGCGGCGACCTGACCGTGCGTTCGCTGATCAAGGTCCGCCTGACCGATCAGCGTCCGCCGAAGGACGTCGAGGCCGAGCTGTTCCTGGACGGCTGGCAGCGTGGTGACGCGTGGACCTGCAAGACCACCCTGGGTCGCGTGCTCTTCAACGATCTGCTCCCGGCGGACTACGCGTTCATCGACGAGCCGATGCCGAAGAAGCGTCAGGCGGCGATCATCAACGATCTCGCCGAGCGCTACCCGATGATCGTGGTCGCGCAGACCGTCGACAAGCTCAAGGACGCCGGCTTCTACTGGGCCACGCGTTCGGGTGTCACCGTCTCCATGTCGGACGTGCTCGTTCCGCCGGAGAAGGCGGAGATCATGGCGCGCTACGACGCGCAGGCCGATCAGATCGAGAAGAAGTACCAGCGTGGTGCTCTCGACCACCAGGAGCGCAACAACGCCCTGGTCAAGATCTGGCAGGAAGCGACCGAAGAGGTCGGTAAGGCGCTGCGCGCGCACTACCCGGCCGACAACCCGATCATCACGATCGTCGACTCGGGCGCCACGGGTAACTTCACCCAGACTCGTACCCTCGCGGGCATGAAGGGTCTGGTGACCAACCCGAAGGGTGAGTTCATCCCGCAGCCGATCAAGTCCTCCTTCCGTGAGGGCCTGACGGTTCTGGAGTACTTCATCAACACCCACGGTGCGCGAAAGGGTCTGGCCGACACCGCGCTTCGTACCGCCGACTCGGGTTACCTGACCCGTCGTCTGGTGGACGTGTCGCAGGACGTCATCGTGCGCGAGACCGACTGTGGCACCGAGCGCGGCATCGTGGTGCCGATCGCGGAGAAGCAGGCCGACGGCTCCGTCATCCGTGACGCGCACGTCGAGACCAGCACCTACGCTCGCACCCTGGCGACCGACGCGATCGACGCCAACGGCAATGTCGTCGTCGAGAAGGGCCACGACCTGGGCGACCCCGCCCTGGAGGCGCTGCTCGAGGCCGGCATCACCGAGGTGAAGGTCCGCTCCGTGCTGACCTGCACCACCGGCACCGGCGTCTGCGCCACCTGCTACGGCCGCTCGATGGCGACCGGCAAGCTGGTGGACATCGGTGAGGCCGTCGGTATCGTCGCAGCCCAGTCCATCGGTGAGCCCGGTACTCAGCTGACCATGCGTACCTTCCACCAGGGTGGTGTCGCGGGTGACGACATCACGGGTGGTCTGCCCCGCGTGCAGGAGCTCTTCGAGGCTCGTGTGCCCAAGGGCAAGGCCCCCATCGCCGAGGTGTCGGGTCGCGTGCGGCTCGAGGACGACGACCGCTTCTACAAGATCACGATCATCCCGGACGACGGGTCGGACGAGGTCCTGTACGACAAGCTGTCGAAGCGTCAGCGTCTGCGGGTGTTCAAGCACGAGGACGGCTCCGAGCGTCTCCTGGCCGACGGTGACCACGTCGAGGTCGGTCAGCAGCTGCTCGAGGGCTCGGCCGATCCGCACGAGGTGCTGCGCGTGATGGGCCCGCGTCAGGTGCAGGTCCACCTGGTCCACGAGGTCCAGGAGGTGTACCGCTCGCAGGGTGTGTCCATCCACGACAAGCACATCGAGGTGATCGTCCGCCAGATGCTGCGCCGCGTCACCATCATCGATTCGGGTGCGACCGAGTTCCTCCCGGGTTCGCTGGTGGAGCGCGCCGAGTTCGAGTCCGCCAACCGCCGCGTGGTCGCGGAGGGTGGCGAGCCCGCCTCGGGTCGTCCGGTGCTCATGGGTATCACCAAGGCGTCGCTCGCGACCGATTCGTGGCTGTCGGCGGCCTCCTTCCAGGAGACCACCCGCGTGCTCACGGACGCCGCGATCAACTGCCGCTCCGACAAGCTGATCGGCCTGAAGGAGAACGTGATCATCGGTAAGCTGATCCCGGCCGGTACCGGTATCAACCGCTACCGCAACATCCAGGTGCAGCCGACCGAAGAGGCCCGCCAGGCGGCGTACGCTGTCCCGTCCTACGACGACAGCTACTACAGCCCGGACGGCTTCGGCACTTCCACCGGTGCCGCGGTTCCGCTGGACGACTACGGCTTCAGCGATTACCGCTAAGCGTGTAGCCAGGCAATAGAATTCGGCCCCCGCTCCCTGTCGGAGCGGGGGCCGAACTCTTTTCCCGCTCGAGCGCGGTGCGCGGGTCTATGCTGTTTGCGACGAAGTAACCGGCCCCCGTCGCAGGGGAGGAGCTGACGTGTTCGCTCGAAGTGCTCTCGTTTCGGTCGTCTGCTGTGGAGCGGCCCTGTCGTTGTCCTTGCCGCTCTCGCTCGCCGCCGCCGATCCCGGTGGCGCACTGGGCGGCTGCCGCCACGGCGGCGTCCTGACCGGCGCGCTGATTCCGGGGACCGGCAGCGTAGGCCAGAGCGTCCACCGCGAGGCGGACGTCTGGGCCTGCTCGAGCCCGCTGCTGCCCGGTATCGAATCCGGCCACTTCACCGCCGAATTGCCGTTCAACGCCCTCGATTCGCCGTCGCTGGGCCGATTCGACTGGACCGACGGCAGTGTCAGTCGGGTGATCGGCCGGCCCAACGGCCTGTGGACGATTGTGGACGGCCCCGGCAACGGGCACACCTTCCGTTTCGACCTCGCGCAGGAGATGAACGTGTGGTGGTACCACTGGAACCACAGCATGCCGGTGGAGTCGGTCAGCTTCCTGGCGTGAATCCCGGTGGGGGAGGCGTCAGTTGGCGGGCGGGGGAGTCGGGATAGCGGCGAAGGCGGGCCGGAAGATGTTCGACGCGCCGGGAGCCAGGGTGTCGACGTAGGCGAGGGCGGCTTCGGAGGCCTCGTGGCCGCCGGACATCTGCAGGCCGATGGCCCCGCCGACCACGCCGCCGACCACCGCGAGCAGCGGGGCGGTGATGAAGTCCAGGACGAACAGGCCGAGCGGGAAGCCCGCGATGAAGCCGATGGTGGCGCCGATCGCCGCGCCGGTGGCGACCGCGGGCATATTGGCCTGGACCACGTCGAAGAAGTGCTGCTGGGCATCCACGTTGCGGAGCTCGGTGTCGGACGCGGCGACCGGGGTGAGGGTGAGGCGGCGGTTGCTCTGGTCGATGACCGGGGTGAATTCCGCTGTCTTGCCGTCGATGTCGTATTTCAGGGGCACGGTGGAGACCAGGCTGCCCTTGTCGTCGGTGACGATGACGGCCTCACCGTCCCAGGTGGCGAGGAACTGCCCCGCCCGCAGGGTGCTGACCGCGGAGCGGTGGTCGGAGGAGAGCGCCACGTCGTAGCCGATGCTGTGATCGGCACCCTTGATCTGCAGGGCGGGCTTCGCGGGGGCCTGCTCGGGCGCGGCGGTGGCCGTGCCGGCGACGGTGGTCGCGGTCAAGCAAAGCAAGGCAGGCGCAACGTATTTGGTGATACCCATGGTGGCTGGTCCTCGAGTTTGCGATAGGTTTCCCGACCTTTGCGACAAACTACCGTTATCAACTCGAGATGTGAAGCGTTATGGCGCATTCGTGTCGTCGTCGGGTTCCCCGAGTCGCACGACCACGACGCCGATGAGAATCAAAGCGCCGCCGAACAATTGGATCGGCGCGGGTGTCTGACCCAGGAGCGCCCAGGAGAACAGGATGGCGGCCAGGACCTCGGCGAGCGCGGCGAAGGACGCCAGGCGTGACCCGAGCAGCCGGGTGGCGGCGATACCGGTGACATAGGAGATGGCGGCCGTGATCACGCCGAGCGCGAGCAGCGGCACCCACCAGTCCACGGTGAACCCCTGGAAGGCAACGGGAGTGGTGGTGGCGTGCAGTGGGACGACGCCGAGCAGGGCCGCGGCCAGGATGCCGAGTCCGCCGACCAGTAGTCCGCTGGTGGCCAGCACGGTGCCGGGCACCGCGTCCCCGGCGTGCGCGTTCAGGATGAAATAGGCGGCCGCACCGACCATCGCGCCCAGGGCCCACGCGATGCCGACCCAGCTGGTGCTGGTGCCCGATCGCAGATTGAGCACCAGCACCAGTCCGGTCACGCCGATGATCGCACCGAGAACGGTTGCGCGACCGGGCTTCTGACTGTGCCGCAGCCACAACCAGACCACCACGGCGATCGGCGCGGTGTATTCGATGAGCAGCGCGACCCCGACATCCATATGGGCGACGGCATTGAAATAGGACAGCTGTGCGGTGGCGACGGCCAGCAGCCCGTATCCCGCGAGCAGGGAGATATTGCGCCGCAGCAGGTCCCAGTCGCCGTGCAATCGCACGACGGCGGCGGGCAGCAGCACGACCGCGCCGAGGAGGACGCGGACGATGACGACGGCGGCGGGGCTCCAGCCCGCGTCGATGAGTCCGCGGGCCAGCGGCCCGGAGAGTCCGAACGCGGCGGCCGACAGGGCGGCGCAGATCAGCCCGGAGCGGATCCGGTGCGACACCACCGTCCTGTCATGAGTCAAAGTCGCCATGGCAAATGACGCTAAGGGTCACGTGTGTAATATGTCAACGTGCTTTTCGCTGATGACACGGTGGCCTCCCTGGCCGCGGCGGTCGAGCTGGTGAACTCGGCCGAGGAGCCGGACACCCTGACCGAGATCGCCCAGCTGGACGCCTTCTTCGAGAAGCACCGCTACACCGGGGCGCATGCCGGGACCGCCGCCGAACTCGCGGCGGTCCGCGCCCAGCGCGCACCGTTGCGCCGCCTGCTCACCGCCGACCGCGACTCCGCCGTCGCCGTGGTGAACGCCATCCTCGCCGAGCATCGCGCGGTCCCCGAACTGGTCCGCCACGACGGCCTCGACTATCACATCCACGCGGTCCCGCCCCAGGCTCCGCTGCAGGTCCGGATCGCCGTGGAGACGGCCATGGCGATGATCGACCTGATCCGCGCCGACGAGCTCTCCCGCCTGGCGATCTGCGCCGACGACTCCTGTGCGGGCATCGTGCTGGACCTGTCCCGCAACCGTTCCCGTCGCTACTGTTCGACGGCCTGCACCAATCGCAACGCGGTCGCCGCGTACCGGGCCCGCAAGTCCGCGAATTGAGTTTTCCCGCCCTCCGCGTGCGCTGAGAGGGCTTCGGCATTAGTGTTCTCGAGGCCGCCCTGGCGGGCCGGTCGTTGGTGCCAGCACGCCCGCTGTACGAATTCAATCGGGGTTCCAGGTAATGACGATGAGAACACAACTGCCGCTACGTCCCTACGACGTCGTGCTGATCGGCGGCGGCATCATGAGCGCGACGCTCGCGGTGCTGATCAAGCACCTGGAACCCAGCTGGACCATCGGGGTCTACGAACGATTGCCGGAGGTCGGCACCGAGGCGTCGGCGGCCTGGAACAATTCGGGCACCGGGCACGCCGGCCTGTGCGAACTCGATTACACCGGTGAGAATCCCGACGGCTCCATCGATATCGAGCCGGCGCTCGCGCTGAATGAACAGTTCCAGCTGACCCGGCAATTGTGGGCGTCGCTGGTGGGCTCGGGGATTCTGCGCAATCCGGAGACCTTCATCAATCCGGTCCCGCATATGACACTGGCGCGCGGCAAGACCGAGGTGGATTTCCTGCGCCGCCGCCACGAAACCATGTCCGCGCATCACCTTTTCGCGAATATGAAGTTCAGTGACGATCCGGCGGTGATCGGCGAATGGGCGCCGCTGCTCACCACCGGCCGCGACGACGGCGAGCCGATCGCCGCCACCCGCGATATCACCGGCAGTGATGTCGATTTCGGTGAGCTGACCCGTCAGCTGTTCCATTGGCTGCGCTGGCAGGACGTGGAGATCCACCGCAATTGCGAGGTGCGCGGACTGCGCCGCAACAATGACGGCACCTGGCAGCTGCGGGTGGACTGGCGCACCGACAACGACCGGCTCACCCGGAAGGCCGACGCCCGCTTCGTCTTCGCGGGCGCGGGCGGCTGGGCGTTGAAGATCCTGCAGAAGGCCGGGATTCCCGAGGCGGACGGCTACGGGCTACTGCCGGTCAGCGGCCGGTTCCTGCGCTGTGGCAATCCCGAGGTGGTGGCCGGGCACGACGCCAAGGTGTACGGGAAGGCGCTGTCGGGCGCGCCGTCGATCGCCATGCCGCACCTGGACACTCGCATCGTGAACGGGGAACGCGCCCTGTTGTTCGGGCCGTACGCGGGCGCGAATCCCCGCTTCCTGAAACAGGGTTCGCTGCTCGACGCGCCCGCCTCGTTGCGGGTGGGCAATGCCGGGTCCATCGCGGCCATGTTGAAGGCGAATACCGAGTTGCTGCGGTTGCTGGCCGGGCAGCTGGCCTCGACCCGCAAGAAGAAATTGGCCGCGCTGCGCGAGTTCGTGCCCGAGGCGCGCGCCGAGGACTGGTCGCTGATCACCGCCGGGCAGCGCGCCCAGCTGGTGAAGCCGGACGCCGAACGCGGCGGGGTGCTCGAGTTCGGCACCGAGGTGGTGGCCGCGCAGGACGGCTCGATCGCCGCGGTGCTGGGGGCGAGCCCGGGCGCGTCGACGGCGCCGGTGGTGTTGCTCGAGGTGCTGCAGCGCTGCTTCCCGCGCTACGCCCGGATCTGGGAGCCGCGGCTGCGGGAGTTGATGCCGACGCTGGGCCACAGTCTGGCCGACGATGCGCGGCTGGCCCGGCAGACCATGGCCCGGACCGCGGAGGCGCTGGGTCTGGCGGGCCGGGTGGTGGGCTGATTCTTCAGGGAGTCGTGGGCTGATCCGGCAGGAAACTGCCAGGCCCTGGGTCCCGGACCGCCGTGGACAAAGACGCTTCCCGCCCGGTATGAAATTGGAACAGGTTTCAATTCTGATCGGCGGGAGACGCGATGGACAGCGCGAATGCGACCATGGGCGACATGGTGATGGCGGGCTTCAAGAAGCTCGGCTTCATCCAGTTCACGGGCATCGAGAGCGTCGAATACGGCCCGGGCCGCAGCGTGGTCGGCATGGCCGCGCGCCCCGAGCACTTCAACCACAATGGCGACATCCACGCGGCTCTGCTGTTCGGCCTGGCCGAGACCGCCGCCATGGGCGCGTCCATCTCCGGCATCGTGGACCTGCTCGCCGACACCTTCATCGTGGCCCGCGACGGCCGCATCGAATACCTGGCCCGGGCCAAGGGGCAGGAGGGCCCGTTCACCGGCACCGCCGAACTGATGCCCGAGACCATCGCCGAGACCCGCGCGAACATCGAGTCCCGCACCGAGATCGAGCTGGAGGTGCCGGTGATCATCGCCGATGTCACCGGCAAGCCCGTGGCCCGCGCCGCCTTCACCGCCGTCATCCGGCCGCGCCGCAAGTAATCTCAGCGTTCGCTGTCGAGCATGGCCATCTGCGCCGGGGCGTAGCGCCCGCCCGCCACCCGGTCGGCGGGCACCGCGGCCTCGATGGTGGCCAGCTCGGCCTCCGACAGCCGGATGTCCACCGCCGCAACGGCTTCGGCCCAGCGCTCCGGCTTCCGCGCACCGATCAGCGGCACGATGTCGGTGCCCCGCGACAGCGCCCAGGCGATGGCCAGCTGGGCCACGCTCACCTCGCGCTCGGCCGCGATCGTGCCCAGCGCGTCCACCAGCCGCAGGTTGGCGTCCAGGTTCTCGCCCTGGAAGCGCGGGCTGTGGGCGCGGAAGTCGCTGGGCGCGAACTGCTGGCCGGCCCGCACCGAATCGCTGAGCAGGCCGCGCGAGAGCACCCCGTACGCGGTGATGCCGATCCCGAGTTCCCGTGCGACGGGCAGGATCTCGGCCTCGAGGGCGCGCGAGATCAGCGAGTACTCGATCTGCAGATCCGCGATCGGATGCACGGCCGCGGCTCGGCGCAGCGTCTCCGCGCCCACCTCGGACAGGCCGATGTGGCGGATGTACCCGGCCTGGACCAGCTCGGCCAGCCCGCCGATGGTCTCCTCGATCGGCACGTTCGGGTCCAGCCGGGCGGGCCGGTAGATGTCGATGTAGTCGGTGCCGAGGCGCTGCAGCGAGTAGGCCAGGAAGTTCTTGGTGGCCGCCGGCCGGGTGTCGACGCCGCCGAAGCTGTTGTCCGGGCCGCGCAGCGCCCCGTATTTCACGCTGAGCAGGACGTCCTCCCGCTTGCGGTCGGCCAGCGCCTGCCGGATGAGCAGTTCGTTGTGGCCCATGCCGTAGAAGTCGCCGGTGTCGATGAGGTTCGCGCCGGAATCGAGGGCCGCGTGCACGGTGGCGATCGAGACGGCGTCGTCGGCCGCCCCGTACATGCCCGACATCCCCATGGCGCCCAGGGCGATACGGGAGACGGCGGGCCCGGTCTTGCCGAGCTGGACGGTGCTGAGGTTCGTGGTCATGGGAACAACACTGCGCCCGATCCCGGGAGTGCGGGAGAGGAGCGCTGATCCAGGGATCGGCGATCCCTGGTTACCGGGCCGGGCTGTGGACGGCTGTGGATGGATCCGCACCCAGGCTGGGACTGCCGATACCTGGTTACCGGGCCGGGGACGGGGGACAGTGGTGAGGTGGATCGAACCGAGCTGGCCGACTTCCTGCGCCGACGCCGTGAGCAGCTGCAACCGCAGACCGTGGGATTGCCGCCGGGCGCCCGCCGCCGCACGCCCGGTCTGCGCCGCGACGAGGTAGCCCTGCTCGCGGGCATGTCGACCGACTACTACACACGCCTCGAGCAAGGGCGCGGGCCGCGACCGTCGGTGCAGGTGCTGGCCGCGCTGGCGCGGGCGCTGCGACTGACCGACAGCGAACGCGACCACCTCTTCCATCTGTCCGGACATCAGGCCCCGGCCCGCGGCGGCGACAGCCACGTGGGGCCCGGCATCCTGCACGTGCTGTCCAAACTGGACGACACCCCGGCTGTGGTCATCTCCGACCTGGGCGAGGTGCTGGTGCAGAACCGCATGTACACCCTGCTGTCCGGGGATTACGCGCGGCGGCGCGGCCTGGACCGCTGCATTCCGTGGCGCTGGTTCACCGAGCCGGGCTCGCGCGCCATCTTCCCGCCGGAGGACTGGGCAGCCATGAGCCACAAGCACGTCGCCGACCTGCGCGCGGTCTCCGCCCGCCGCGCGGGCGACGCCGACGTGACCGAATTGGTGGCCCGGCTGCGCGCCGCCAGCCCGGAATTCGAGCGGCTGTGGCACGAACACGAGGTCGGCACCGGCACCGGGCACGTCAAACGCATGATCCACCCGGAAGTCGGTGTGCTGGAACTGATCTGCGAGCCGCTGCTCACTCCCAGCGCCACCCGGCACGTGCTGATCTACTACCCCGCGCCGGGTACCGACACCCAGGACAAGCTGGATTTGTTGCGGGTCATCGGAACCCAGTCGATGACCGGCGGCTGATTCCTACTCGTGGGGGACGCCGCAGCGCCGCTTG
This sequence comes from Nocardia sp. NPDC005746, assembly GCF_040630785.1. Taxonomy (NCBI): domain Bacteria; kingdom Bacillati; phylum Actinomycetota; class Actinomycetes; order Mycobacteriales; family Nocardiaceae; genus Nocardia; species Nocardia sp. NPDC005746. Next base: position 120,815 of record NZ_JBEXYE010000008.1, on the reverse strand, counting down.
CGGGGTTTGAGATGCAGTCCCGGCAGCGGGGGAGCGGGGATCCGCTGTTCGGGCGTGTGGCCCGCGATATCGGCGAACCGCCCGACATCGTGCTTCTCCCAGTCGTTGCGGGCCTGCTCGATCTCCTCGTGACTGCGGGCCACGAAGTTCCACCACATGACCAGGTCCTCGCCGAACGGTTCACCGCCGAGCAGCAACACGTGCGCGCCCGCGGTGTCGTGCACGCGGATCGCGTCCCGGTCGCTGCCCAGGTAGAACAGGCTGCCCGGCTCGACCACCGTGCCGTCGAGGCTCAGCGATCCCGCGATCACCAGCACCGCGTGCTCGAACGCCGGGTTCAACGGCAGCGCGGTGTCGGCTCCGGCCGCGACGCGCAGGTCCGCGCCGACGATCGGGGTGTACGCGGTGGCCGGGGAGGTGACCCCGTCCAGCATGCCGATCAGGACCGTGCCCTCGACCGACGGCGCCCGGAAGGCGGGCAGTTCCCGATGCTGCTCGAAATGCGGTGCGATATCCCGGGATTCACCCGGCAGCGCCACCCACAGCTGCAAACCGTGCCCCGAGACATGGCCCGGCACCCGGTATTCCGAGTGCGCGATGCCGTGGCCCGAGGTCATGATGTTGAGCTGGCCGGGCGCGATCTCCACATCCGAGCCCACACTGTCGCGGTGCCGGATCCGCCCGTCCAGAGGCCAAGTGACGGTTTGCAATCCGATGTGCGGGTGCGGGTCGATGTCGTGGCCCTCGGGGTTGGCCTCCGACGCGCCGTCGAAGTGGTCCAGGAAGCACCACGCGCCGACCGTCGGCAGATCCCGCTGCGGCAGCGACCGGAACACGGTCACCCCCCGGACGCCGCCGAGCGGCACCTCCCGGGCCGGGAAGAACTCCGCCCGCGGTCCCGGACGGCCCGACGACTCGCACAGCGACTCCTCCGGCCGCGGCTCCAGATCACTCACACCCGCACCTCCCTAGCTCAGTGTTTCCGTTCGACGCCGCTCACCGATCCCGCTTGATGCCCTTGCCGACCACGTATTCGTCGAACTCCGGATGCTTGTCCAGCCAGCCCTTGATGAACGGGCAGCGCGCCACGATGGTGCGGCCGCGGGCGATCACATCCTTGATCGCCTCCTGCGCGAGCAGATTCGCCAGGCCCTTGCCGCTGAATTCCTGATCCACCTCGGTGTGAATGAAGGTGGTGTCGTTGTCGTCGCGCTCGCGGTACTCGCTGAATCCGGCGAGCGAATTCCCGTACCACACCTCGTACCGGTGTTGCGCGTCGTTACGAACGACTGTAGCCGCCACGGCCTGTTCGCTCATTGTTCAGTTCTCCTTCCGCACCCGCACCGGATGTTTGCTCACAATCGACGCTCGGTTGAACGCGCCGATAGCGGTGGCAGCCCAGATGAGAACGGACATCTGGTCATCCGACAAATGTTGCCGCGCAGCAGCATACTCACGCGCCATGCTTTCCTCATCCGGCAACGAAGTGACGGTCTCGGCCACCGAGAGCGCCGCCTGCTGCAGTTCCGTGAACAGATACGGACTGCGTTGCCAGCCTGGGAGCACATCCAATTGCTGTTGCGTGACGCCGGCCTCGCGGGCCGCGCGGGTGTGCAGGTCGAGGCAGAACGGGCAGCCGGTGAGCTGGGACACCCGCACGTTCACCAATTCCATGACGGCCCGGTCCAGATCGGCTGCGGCGGCGGCGTTCCGCACCGCGAGCGCGACGCCGTTGAGCGCGTGGAAGATCTCGGGCGACTGCTTGTCGATCCACACTCGGTCATGAGTAACAGGTGACTGCATAGTGGCTGCATCGTAAGCCGAGAAGGTGAACCGTGCCTTCTGGTCTGAAAAATGGTCATTCCGAACCGTCGCGAAATAACCGGCCCGCATCCGTGGTTCACCACTTGACGACACGGTCCTCGGTCTCTGGAGCAATCAATGAGCAGCAGCCTCGCCGGCGTCCGCACCCGGGTGCGGATCCCGCTGGCCTTCGCCGACGGCTACTCGACCACCGCGCAGGCGGTCACCTTCGACGGTCTGGAGGACGGCCGCGAGCACGTCGCCCTCATCCTCGGCGACCCCGACCTCGGCGCCGCCACGCCGCTGGTGCGGCTGCACTCGGAATGCCTCACCGGCGACGTCTTCGGCTCCGCCCGCTGCGACTGCGGACCCCAGCTGCGCGAATCCGTGGAACGCATCGCCGAGACCGGCGGCGTCCTGCTGTACCTGCGGCAAGAGGGCCGCGACATCGGCCTCTACAACAAGCTCGACGCCTACGCCCTGCAGGACGACGGCCTCGACACCTACCAGGCCAACACCGCCCTCGGCTTCGACGAGGACGCCCGCGACTACACCGCGGCCGCCCAGATGCTGACCGCGCTCGGCGTCGGCGAGCTGGACCTGCTCACCAACAACCCGGACAAGGTGCGGCAGCTCACCGCCCTCGGCGTCACCGTGCGCGACACCGTCCCGACCGGCGTCCACGCCAATCCCGGCAACCTCCGCTACCTGCGGGCGAAGGCCGAGCACACCGGCCACACCATCCGCCTCGTGGGCTGACCGGATCGGCTGATCCGGAACGACCGGGGCCCCTCGCGCATTCGCGAGGGGCCCCGGTTCGTTTGCGTGGCGGGACTATTCGCGGCCCGCCGAGGCGAAGCTCATGTCCGCGTAGCGATTTCCGGCCACCCGATCCGCGATCGCGTCGAGCTCCGCGAGTTCGGCCACGGTCAGCGTCACCGTCGCGGCCGCGACGTTCTCGGCGACCCGGGCGCGGCTGCGCGTGCCCGGAATCGGCACCACCGGCAGCTGGTGGACCTGCGCCCGGGTGTGCACCCAGGCCAGCGCCACCTGTGCGGGCGTGAGACCACGGGCCGCGGCGATCGTCCGCAGCGGGGCCAGCAATTCGGCATTGCTCACCGCGTTCGCACCGGAGAAGCGCGGATGCCGCCGCCGGAAATCCCCTTCCGCCAGCTCGCCGGTAGCGGGCAGGGCGCCCGACAGGAAGCCGCGTCCCAGTGGCGAATACGGCACGAACGTGATGCCGAGTTCGGCCGCCGCGGGCACCACGGCACGCTCCACGTCCCGCGAGAACAGCGACCATTCCGACTGCACCGCCGCGATCGGGTGCACGCCGTGCGCCGCGCGCAGCTCCGGGCCGGTCACCTCGGACAGCCCCAGCTGCCGGACCTTGCCCGCCGCCACGAGTTCCGCCATCACGCCGACGGTCTCCTCGATCGGGACGCCGTCCTGCTTGCGGTGCATGTAGTACAGGTCGATCACGTCGATGCCGAGCCGCCCCAGGCTGGCGTCCACCGCCGCGCGGATGTACTCCGGCGAGTTGTTGATACCCCGGAAGCCCGGATCGTCCGCGCGGCGCTCCAGGCCGAATTTCGTTGCCAGCACCACGGTCTCGCGGTGTGCGCGCACGAAATCGCCGACGAACTCCTCATTGTGGCCGCTGCCGTACATGTCGGCGGTGTCGAACAGCGTCACGCCCAGTTCGAGGGCCCGCTCCAGCGTGGCCCGGGCCTCGGCGGCGTCGGTCGGGCCGTAGAACTCGCTGATCCCCATGGCCCCGTAGCCCTGCGCGCCGACCCGGGTGGTCCCGAGCGCGGTGGTGGGCAGCGCCGTTGTGCTGGTCATCTCTCAATCCCCTTGGTTTGCACTGCTCTTCGCCCGGACCGGCGGTGGTGCGCAGACCGGGCCGCTCTGATAGAGCGCGATCTTGCGGTCGAGGACCACCAGCGTCGATCGGAGTTCCTCGATCTGCGCCAGCACCTCCTCGCGGGTCCGGCGGAACATGGCGAGGCGCTCCGGGAAGGTGTGGTCGCCCTCGCGCACCAGCTCGGCGTAGCGGACCATGTCGGCCACCGACATGCCGGTGCTGCGCAGCTTGCCGATGAACGCGAGCCACTGCAGGTCGCGGTCGCTGAAGCGGCGCTGACCGGAATGGTCGCGATCCACGTAGTCCATCAGCCCGATGCGCTCGTACCAGCGCAGCGTGTCGCGAGTGAGCCCACTGTGCTCGGAGGCTTCGCCGATCGAATACCGCGGTCGCTCGAAGTCCACGGCCTCGCTCGTCGCCGGTGCTGCGTTCATCGGTCTCACCCTCCTGTGCCGAACCCCGGTATCGACGCTACTTGCTTGGAGTGCACTCCAAGCAAGGGCTGGGCGCGCGAAGATTCGAACGGTCGGCGAATCGGCCGATTCCGGGCCTACCCTGGGGGCATGCCTGGAAAAGACATGGATCGGATCAGAGCGCGATCGGCTCTGGAGACGGCCAAGGAACAGCCGGTGATCACGGCCATCGCCGTACTGCCGGTGGTGGCGGTGCTCGGTGTCGTGTGGGCGCTCGCGGGTTTCGGCTGGGCGCTGCTGCTCCTGCTGATCATGGCGGGAGTCGTGGTGTGGAAGGGCAAGCTATTCGGCTGAGCTCGAGCCCGCCCGGTCCGGGCGGCTAACGCGGCACGTGGAAACGCACCAGCTCACCCGTGCCCGGGTCGGCGTCTGACCACGGCCGGTCGAATTCGAGCACGGCCAGCGCCGAGGTGGGGAACTTCTCGCTCATCTCCCCGGCCGGACCGGAGTTCCGGTTGGCCGCCAATTCCCATGCGGTCCAGGGCATTCCGGGGGAGTGGCCGACCAGCAGCAGGGTCTCCACGGCCGGATCGGTGAGCTGCACCAGTTCGATCAGGGTGTGCGGGGACGCCTCGTAGATCGACGTCTCGTAGGACACCGGCGCGGTGACCTCGGTGGCCGCCAGCGTCTGCCGGGTCCGGGTCGCGGTGGAGCACAGCACGGCGTCGATCTCCGGCTGGGTGGCGCGCAGCCACGCGCCCGCCAGTGCCGCCTCGCGCCGCCCGCGCGGGGCCAGCGGCCGGTCGTGGTCGGCCACGCCTTCGGGGTATCCGGACTTGCCGTGCCGCATCAGGATGAGAGTCCGCACCATACGCACTACGGTAGGTGTCCTCGAGCGGAGCCCGGAGACCGGACTCACAGCGGTGCGTGCCAGGTACCGCCGCGAGACACTGCTCACACTCGAGGCACACTGGTGGTTGGCGGCACACAGCTGTGCCGACACCCGTTGGAATGCCCGCCTATATTAGAACGTGTTCTACCGACCCTGCTCGAACCCCGAGCGGAGTAGCACCACGCGACAGTTTCGAGGATCTGCGAGATATGGCCTATGTGATCACGCAGCGTTGTTGCAACGACGCCAGCTGCGTACCCGAGTGTCCGGTCGATTGCATTCGTCCCACGCCCGAGCAACGCGAGTTCGCGACGACGGAGCAGCTCTACATCGACCCGGATACCTGCATCGACTGCGGCGCCTGCGTCGACGCCTGCCCGGTCGACGCGATCTTCTCCGAGGACGACCTGCTGTCCTCGCTGGCGCGCTTCCGCGATATCAACGCCGCCTACTTCCAGCGCCACCCGCTGGAGTCCAACTTCGAGCCGCTGGTCGCCCCGACCCGCGCGCCCAAGGAGCTGGGCACGCTGCGCGTCGCCATCGTGGGCGCCGGCCCCGCGGCCTGCTACGCCGCCGAGGAGCTACTGCGCCGCGCCGACGTCGAGGTGGAGCTGTTCGACCGGCTGCCCACGCCGTACGGCCTGGTTCGTGCGGGCGTCGCGCCCGACCACCCGGGCACCAAGTCGGTGGCGAACCTGTTCGAGTCGGCCTTCCGGCGCGAGGCGCTGCAGTACCGGCTGAACGTGGAAGTCGGCAAGCACATCTCGCACGAGGAACTGCTCGGCCACCACCACGCCGTCATCTACGCCGTCGGCGCGGCCACCGACCGTCACCTCGGTATCCCCGGCGAGGACCTGCCCGGTAGCCACTCCGCCACCGAGTTCGTGGCCTGGTACAACGGCCACCCGGACTTCGCCGACCGCGAGTTCGACCTGTCCGGCGAGCGCGCCGTCATCGTCGGCAACGGCAATGTGGCGCTCGACGTGGCCCGCGTGCTCACCGTGAACCCGGACGAGCTGGCCAAGACGGACATCGCCGACCACGCCGTGGATGCGCTGCGCCGCAGCAACATCAAGGAGGTCGTGGTGCTGGGCCGCCGTGGCCCGCTGCAGGCCGCGTACACCTCGCCGGAGTTCCTGGCGCTGGCCCACCTGAAGGGCGTCGACATCATCGTCGACCCCGAGGACCTGGTCATGGACCCGGCCTCGCAGGCCGAGCTGGACAGCCCCGAGGTCGAGCCCTCGCTGCAGCTCAAGTACACCCTCGCCCAGGAATACGCCGCCGGCGCCCGCAACCCGGATAACAAGCGCATCGTGTTCCGCTACCTGGTCTCGCCCACCGCCGTCACCGGTGAGGGCAAGGCCGAGGGCGTGGAGTACGTGCACAACGAGCTGGTCGAGGAGAACGGCCGCACCGTGGCCCGCGCCTCGGACCGCACCGGCAGCCTGGAGGCGTCGCTGGTGCTGCGCTCCATCGGCTACAAGGGCGAGCCGGTCGCGGACGTGCCGTTCGACGAGTCCAACGGCGTCATCCCGAACGACAAGGGCCGAGTCCTGGCCGACGGCAACCCGGTTCAGGGCGTGTACGTCTCCGGCTGGATCAAGCGCGGCCCGCGCGGCGTCATCGGCTCCAACCGGGTCGACTCGACCGAGACCGTCGATCAGATCATCGAGGACTACACCAACGGTAAGCTGGCCGCCCCGCAGGGCGATCGGGCCGCTCTGGAGGCGCTGCTCGCCGAGCGGCAGCCCGACCAGATCGGCCGCGAGGGCTGGAAGGCCATCGACGCCGCCGAGAAGACCGCGGGCAAGGCCGCCGGGCGCCCCCGCGTGAAGTTCACCAGCGTCGAGGACCTGCTGAAGGCCGCCAAGGGGTAGCCCAACTCTCGGGACTCTCAGGGGCCTCGCCCCCGAACCTCCTAGGGATGGCGGGGGCTCGGCCCCCGCCCCTGGCACAGTGCCTCTCGGGCCGAACGTGTACCGATGGCTGCGGCCCCACCCCGGAATGGGTGGGGCCGCAGTCGTTTTCGGGTTTCGGGCTCCGGGTCAGTTGCCGAGATTGATGACCAGGCCGTCCTTCGCGCACATGGACGGGACGGCGGGGTTGCCGGGGACGGCGTTGCAGGACCAGCCGTCGATGGTGGCCACATCGGTGTTGCTGACCTGCCGCACGTACTTGGTGGCCACGGTGATCGCCTCGGTGCAGCCGACTCGCCCGGCGGGGGTGCCGACGGCGACGACCGAGCGGGAGCCGCCGCCCGCGTCGGTCACGGTGCCGCAGTTGGCGTCCGCGAGTGGGGGTTCGGTGGTGGTCGGCGGGGGCGTGGTGGTGACCGGTGGCGCGCAATCGATTTCGCAGTTGTGACACCGCGGCGCAGGTGCGCAACGCGTCCCCCTCCGGGGCCGGCTCAGGCGCCGGGCAGCGGCCCGATCCGGACCGCGGTGGTCGTCACCCCGCCCACCACGAACCACAGCCGCAGTGAGGCGGGATGCCCGGCCCGGTCGCCCGGCTCGTACCGGCTGCGCACGCTCACATGCTGGCGGGCCAGCACCGGCGCCACATACTCGATGACCGCGCGATGCGGCCCGGCCAGCAGCTTCGGGTAATCCACCAGGTACTGCTCCACCGCCTGCCAGTAGGCCGCGTTGTTCACGTGGTTGTACTGGTCGATATCGGTGGCGCGGACCGGGAACGGCAGGTCCACATCCGATTCCGGCGGAGTGGGGTCGGTGAGCCAGGGCCGCCAGCGCAGCCGGTGCTCATCGGTGGTGCGGGCGAGTTCGGCCAGACCCTCGTCGCTGATCCGGGTCGGCATATTGGTGAACTCGTTGATATTGATCCAGAAGCCCTCGGTCTCGATCAGACCGCCGTTGTCGCTGGTGATGCGCACCCGCATATTGGTCCAGCGGGTCGACATGGCCGAGCACCAGCGGCGCAGCTCCACCCGGTCCGGCCAGTGCACGGGCCGGACCACGTCCACCACCGTGCGCCGCACGATCCAGGCCGGATCGGTGCGGTGGAAGAAGCCGGATTGCATTTCCTCCCAGGCGATGTCCTGGAGGTAGCGGGCCGTGGCGTCGAATCGCAGCCGCTGATACGGGTCCACATCGCCGGCTCGCACCGGCCACGCGGAAGCGAAGCCCATGCCCTCCTGGGGAAGCGGGGCGAGTGGCTCATCGAGTGACACTGGTGCTCCTCGCGCTGCACGGTGTGCCGCATGTCTATCCAGCGGCGCCGGGGGTGCGGCGCCTGCTGACCGAAGTCGGTGACATGACTCTACGGGGCTCGCGGTACCCGTTCGCGCCGAGTCGAAGGAATGCCGGTGCGCTGTTCGAAGGAATGACACCGGGCCGTGCGCCCCGTAGCCTTTCCAGGTGTATCTCCGGTGGGTTCCCGGAGTGCATCCGGCAGTAGGGAGGACGACGCGGGTGGCCGCAGGGGAGAGGGCTGGTTCGCGGTTCGGGCAGTACGAACTGCGGCGGCTGCTCGGGGTCGGCGGCATGGGCGAGGTCTACGAGGCCTACGACACCGTGCGCGACCGGGTGGTCGCCGTGAAACTGCTCGATGTGGACCTGGCCCGGCAGCCCACCTACGTCGAACGCTTCCGCCGCGAGTCCCGCACCGCCGCCAAACTCCAGGAACCCCACGTCATTCCGGTGCACGACTGGGGTGAGGTGGACGGGGTCCTGTTCATCGACATGCGGCTGGTCCGCGGCCGCGACCTCAAGGCCTACCTGTTCGAGGAGGGCCCGCTGCCGCCCGAGCGCGCGGTCGCCGTGGTGGAGCAGATCGCCGCCGCCCTCGACTCCGCGCACGAGAGCGGCCTGGTGCACCGCGACGTCAAGCCCGCCAACATCCTGCTCACCGGCGACCTGTTCGCCTACCTGGTGGATTTCGGCATCGCGCACACCGAATCCGACGTGCAGCTCACCCAGACCGGCAACGCCATCGGCTCCTTCGCCTACATGGCGCCGGAACGGTTCGAGCACAATGCCTCGGTCTCGCCGAGCGCCGACATCTACGCGCTGGCCTGCGTGCTCTACGAATGCCTGACCGGCGGGCCGCCCTTCCGGGTGACCGGCAATCTGGCCAATATCCGCGCCCACATGCTGACCCCGCCGCCGCGCCCCAGCGTCCGCACCGGCGTCCCGGTCGGCCTGGACCAGGTGGTCGCCATCGGCATGGCCAAGGAGCCCGGCCGTCGCTACGCCACCGCGGGTCAGCTCGCGCGGGCCGCCCGCGCCGCGCTGATGCGCGCCGCACACGGCGAACCGACCCGCACCACGGTGCCGCCCGCTCCGCCGACCATCGGCAATCCGGCGGTCCCGCGCGGGCATTCGGAACCGCACTATCTCGAGCATCCCTCGGGCCCGGCCGATCCCGCGCGCCAGATGACTCCGCCGGTCGGCGGCCCGGCGCGGAGCGTCGACCCGTCCGGTCCGGTGCGGCATCCGTCCGGACCGCAGCCGCACCCGTCCGTGCCCGTGGACAATGCGCGTGCCGCACAGGCGTTCCCGGCGGGGCCGGTGGATCATTCCCGTGGGATGGCTGTGGACAACTCTCGGGTGGGCCCTTCGGCCGGTCCGGTGGATTACTCGCGCGCAGACCAGGTCCCGGGGCAGCCGACCCCGGTCGCGCCGGGCAATATCGACCCGACGGTGCGACGGCAGACCGTCGCCGGGCAGGCCGGGTACCTCCCAGGGTTCGTCGACCAGTCCGCGCCGCGCGAACATCCTTCCGCGCCATTGCCGTTGCCGCCCAAGGACCGCGGTTCGCTGCCGCTGGTGGTGGGCGCGCTGCTCGGAGTGGTCCTGGTGCTGGGTTCGGTGCTGGCCTGGGTGCTTTTGTCCGGCAACGACTCCGGTGACGGCAAGGACAGCGCCACCGTCACCACGACTCACGCGGGAAACAGTCCGGGTACCTACACGTCGCCGACGATGGCCCCGACCACCACGCTGGTCCCGCTCAGCGCGAACGTATCCGACTCGGACGCCCAGGGTTTCGACTCGAATCCGCGCTGCGATTCGACCGATCCCGCGATGGTCATCGGTCGCACGCAGTATTCGCGGCTGGTGGTGTGCCGCAACGCCAGTGGCCGCTACTACTACAGCGGCTTGCGCATCAGCGACAGCGCGACCATCCGGATCAACGATCCGGTGCCCGACGGCACCGGGGGGTTCACTGTCACCAACCCCACCGACGGCACCCAGTACCGCATCACCGGCTACGCCCTGATCATCAGTAAGGACGGCAAGGCTCTGGCCACCGAATCCATGGTCGAGTACGCCCACCGCTGAGCGAACCGGATCGTGGAGTGCGCGGTGGCCAACGGCTTCCAGCCACCGGATGTATGGTGGCGATGCGCGACGTGACGACTGATTTCGTGGCGCTTGGGGTAAATCCCCGGGTACGTCCAGAACTAGGTTCGCACCCGACGCAAGCACGGAGGCAGGACAGCCGACGGCTCTCAGCCGCCCGCTGAAGGTACGGAGAGGCGGTGGAGTTCGCAGATGCGCGCAGCCGTGGTGAGCAAGCTGGAAGGTCCGGAAGCGATCGAGGTTCTCGATATTCCGGAGCCGGTCGCCTACCCGGGCGGTGTCGTCATCGACGTGCACGCCGCCGGGATCGCCTTCCCCGACGTGCTCATGACCCGGGGCCTGTACCAGATGAAGCCGCCGCTGCCCTATGTCGTGGGCTGCGAGGTCGGCGGCATCGTGCGTGAGGCTCCCGAGGGCTCGCATGTCCAGGCCGGTGACCGGGTGATCGCGCTGACGCTGCTCGGCAATGCCGCCGCCGAGGTCGCCATCGCTCCGAACGACATGGTCTTCAAGCTGCCCGACAACGTCTCCCTGGAGTCCGGTGCGGGCGTGCTGTTCAACGACCTGACCGTGCATTTCTGCCTGCGCAACCGTGGCCGCCTGGCTCCGGGCGAGACCGTGCTGGTGCACGGCGCGGCCGGCGGCATCGGCACCTCCACGCTGCGCATGGCGCAGGCGCTGGGCGCGGGCCGGGTGATCGCCGTGGTCAGCACCGAGGAGAAGGCCGAGGTGGCGCGCGCCAACGGGGCCACCGACGTGGTGCTCACCGACGGCTGGCTGGCCGCGGTCAAGGAACTGACCGGCGGCCGCGGCGTCGACATCGTGCTGGACCCGGTGGGCGGCGACCGCTTCACCGACAGCATCCGCTCGCTGGCCTCGGGCGGCCGCGTCCTGGTGGTCGGCTTCACCGCCGGCGACATCCCCACCGTGAAGGTGAATCGCCTGCTGCTCAAGAACGTCGAGGTGATCGGCGCGGCCTGGGGCGAATGGGTCATGACCCACCCGGGCTACCTGCGTGAGCAGTGGGCCGAGGTGGAGCCGTTGCTGGCGAACGGCAGGATCACCCCGCCGGAGCCGCTGCTCTACAGCCTCGCGCACACCGCCGAGGCGGTCTCCGCGCTCGACAAGCGCACGGCCACCGGCAAAGTCGTCGTCACCCTGCGCTGACCCGCGTCGTCACCCTGTCCGTGCGCAGGGCGGCGTCCGTGCGCTGACCACGCACGCTCGAGGCGGCCCTCGTGTGCTCGACGGGCGCGTCGGCCGGTGCCGGCGTCACCCTGCGCTGACGCGGGCGCGGCGGGTGTGGTTCGCGTAGCGTCACGAATCGTGAAGCTGTCCACCCGAGTTCTGAACCGGACTCTGCTCGAACGCCAGTATTTGCTGGAGCGGTCCACGCTCGGCGTGTACGAGCTGTGCGACCGTCTCGTCGGCCTGCAGGCGCAGGACATGCTGCCGCCCTTCGTCGCCTTGTGGAGCCGCACAGCCGATTTCGACCCGGCGGCGGTATCGAAGGCGCTCGACGACCGCTCCCTGGTGCGAATCACTCTGATGCGCGGCACCATTCACCTGGTCACCCCGCCGGACGCGCTGCGCATCGCCCCGCACATCCAGCCGGAGCTGGAGAAGATCCCGTTCCGCAAGGGCTTCAACTACGGCGCCCTGGTCGGCCTGGACCCGGAAGAGGTTCGCGCCCAGGGCGAATCGGTGCTGGGCGACGACCCGACTCCCGCCGCCACCCTGCGCGAGCACGCCGCCGCCCGCTATCCCGACCGCGATCCGGGCGCGATCGTCCAGGCCTGGCTCTACCAACTGCCCGTCCTCCAGACCCCGCCCCGCGGCCGCTGGGGCGACAGCAGCCGTCCGGTCTGGTCCCGCGTCCAGCCGTGGCTCGGCGCACCCCTCGACCCCGGCTACCCCCTGGAAGAACTGCTCCTCCGCTACCTGCGCGCCTTCGGCCCGGCCACCACCATGGACATGCAGACCTGGTCCAAGCTGACCGGCATGAAAGCCGCCGTCGCGAAACTGGGCGACCGCGTCCGCACCTACACCGACGACCGCGGCCGCACCCTCTACGACGCCGCCGACGCCACCCTGGCCGACCCGGACACCCCCGCCCCCGTCCGCCTGCTCGGCTGGTACGACAACGCCCTGCTGTCCCACCAGGACCGCACCCGCATCGTCCCCGACGGCAACGCCCCGCCTCTGCGCGCCTTCGCCAACCAGGTCTCCCCGATCCTCGTCGACGGCTTCCTCTCCGGCGTCTACAAGGTCTTCACCAAGGGCGACACCGCGGCTCTGCGCATCAGCCCGCGCGCGGTGTGGTCCGACGCGGACCGCGCCGCGGTGGAGGCGGAAGCCTGTGCCCTGCTGGCCTTCTCGGAGCCGGATCGCACCCCGGCCGTCGAGATCCTCGATCCCGGAGCAGACCTGCGCCCCTGATCAGTGCGCGGCGCGGTAGGCCGGGGCCTTGCTCGATCCCGTCGGCGTGAGCGTCCGCAGCAGCGGCAGCGTGCGGTGGGGGACCACCGTGGACAACACCACCACGCTGTGCGACCGCACCACCGAACTGGTCCGGTCGATGCTCAGCAGCACCGCCTGCAACCCGGCGTGCGAGTCCGCGCCGATCCGGCACAGCACGTCCCCGGAACCGGTGGTCGCGTAGGCCTCGAGCACGCCGGGAATGGCCGCGAGGTCGATGGCGACCGCGTCCAGCGCGCCCTGCGCGATCTCCAGGGTGACGAAGGCCTGCACGTCGAAACCGGCCGCGGTGACGTCGATCTGCGGGTCGTAGGAGGAGATCACCCCCGCCTCCTCCATGCGCGCGATGCGGGACTGCACGGTGGCGCGGGCGACCCGGGTGCGGCGGGAGAGTTCCAGGATGCCCGCCTTCTGGTGCTCGTGCATGGCGGTGAGGATGGCCAGGTCGAGTTCATCCAGCCGGGCGGGCGTGCGGGACATCGCGGAGCCTCCACTCATGGGGTCGAGCGGAACCTCCGCTCGTGAGTTCGCTGCTATTCAAATTGTCCAGCACCGGGCGGCGGATGGTGGTGCGATTCACCACAGTGTTCAGTGAATTTCGGCGATATTGCCTAGTGGCGGCCGGTGGGCTTTTCCTGATCACATGAGCATCGACGCAGGACACCAGCGCCCGCGGTCCGGCGACCTGCCCGGCGACGACGACCTGCGCCGCCTGGTCGGCTTGATCGACCACGATGCCGCCGCGGACCCCTTCCCCGTGCTGGGCTGGGACGCGCTGGTGTGGGTGGTCGGCAATGCCACCCAGACCGCGCACTATCTGCAGTCCGCGTTCGGCATGCGGCTGGAGGCCTACTCCGGGCCCGAGACCGGCAATCGCGACCACAAGGCGTTCGTGCTGCGCAGCGGCGGCGCCCGCTTCGTGGTGCAGGGCGTGGTGGACCCGGCCAGTCCGCTTGTCGCGCACCATGATCGGCACGGGGACGGGGTGGTGGACATCGCGCTCGAGGTGCCGGACGTGGACCGCTGCATCCGGCGCGCCCGCGCCCAGGGCGCGACCGTCCTGGTCGAACCGCACGACGAGGGCGACGAATACGGGATCGTCCGCTCCGCCGCCATCGCCACCTACGGCGACACCCGGCACAGCCTCATCGACCGCTCCCGCTACTACGGCCCCTACCTGCCGGGCTATCAGCCCCGCCGCTCCGCGTACGTCCCGCGCCCCGGGCAGCCGGCGCGCATCTTCCAGGCCATCGACCACGTGGTCGGCAATGTGGAACTCGGGCACATGGACCAGTGGGTCGAGTTCTACCGGCGCGTCATGGGATTCGAGAACATGGCCGAATTCGTCGGCGATGACATCGCCACCGACTACTCGGCGCTGATGAGCAAGGTCGTGGCGAACGGCAATCACCGGGTCAAGTTCCCGCTCAACGAACCCGCCCCGAGCCGCAAGCGTTCCCAGATCGACGAGTACCTCGAGTTCTACCGCGGCCCCGGCGTCCAGCACATCGCCCTGGCCACCGGCGACATCCTCACCGCGGTCGACGTGTTGCGCCGCGAGGGCATCGAATTCCTCGATACCCCCGACAGCTACTACGAGGATCCGGAACTGCGCGCCCGCATCGGCCACGTCCGGGTCCCGGTCGCCGAACTCCAGCGCCGCGGCATCCTGGTCGACCGCGACGAGGACGGCTACCTGCTCCAGATCTTCTGCAAGCCCGTCACCGACCGCCCGACCGTGTTCTTCGAGCTCATCGAACGCCACGGCTCCCTCGGTTTCGGGAAGGGGAACTTCAAGGCGCTCTTCCAGGCGATAGAGCGTGAGCAAGAGCTGCGTGGAAACCTCTAGCCACCAATTCCGGTACCGTCCAGACCATGAACTCAGATGGTTCGCGGCCGTCTCGATTCTGGACCGACGGAGCGGGGGAGCGAAGCGGAGGAGCGGAGGAGCGAAGAATCGAGACCTCGGGGCCGCGAACCCGCCCCGGAGCGAAGCGGAGGGGCAAATTGAGCACCTCGTCAGCGATCGTCGCGGGGTCGGTCCTCGCTCTGGTGCTGTCGGCGTGCGGGGGGACGAAGGATTCCGAGGACGCTCCGGGATTGCGCCCGCCGCCGAAGGTGGCGACGCTCGGGCCGTTCGTGGGGGAGTGCGGTCACCTCACCGACGACGAGGTCCGGGACCTGGGCGGGCTGGGGACCCTCACCACCGTCTTCAAGAACTCCACCGGCTGCAATTGGCAGGCGGGTGGAATCAGTTCCTCCAGCGTGACTTTCGCCTCCTACCGCGGCAGCCCCATCGACCGTGAGAAGGCGTGGGTGGCCAGCGTCGGCCGCACCCCCGCCACCATCGAGGTCGGCGGGCGCAAGGGCTTCCAGGCGCTGGACCCCAGCAACGCGGTCTGCGATCTCGCGGTGCAGCTCGACGACGACTTCTTCGAATGGTCCATCTCCTACGGCGCTTTCAACAGCGGCAATCTCGGCAACCCCTGCGATCGCACCCGCAAGATGGCCGAACTGACCGTGCAGCGGCTCGGATGAGGGGGACCGTCATGCCGCGTCGCAGCAAGCTGGCCGTCGCCGCGTCCGTGCTCGCCCTGACCGCGGCCCTGGCGGGCTGCGGCAAGACGGTGCCGGGCACCGCGCTGCCCGCGGGCGGCACCACCGGTACCGGCGGCGCGCCCCGCATCAACACCAACTTCGACAAGCTGCTGCGCGAATGCCAGGTGGTCGCGGTCGACGACATCGGCAAGGCGGTCGGCGACAACATGTATGTGGAGCCGTCGTTCAACGGCGCGGTCTGCATGTGGAATCTGACCGGCGGCGCCGCGGGCAGCGGCATGGTCACGCTCAGCTGGTACGAGCTCGGTTCGCTGGCCAACGAGAAGGCCAACAACGACCGCCTGAAGTATGTGACCAACGACATAACCGTGCAGGGCCGGCGCTCGCTGGAGACGCACCGCCCGAACGATCCGGACTCGTGCGGTGTGAGCGCCCCGGCCGCGGATACCGGCATCGTCGGCTGGTGGGTCAACTACCGCAACGGATCTCGGCACGCGGACCCCTGTGAAGCGGCTCGCAAGCTGGTGGAGTTGACGTTGAACCTGGCTCGATAAGGGCTCTACCAGCCCCGGCGGGGGGACCCTCTTTTGCCCCCCATCGAGCCCGCGGGTATCGTGGACCGCTGTGCCCGGAAGCATTCGGGCAAGTTGATGCGCAGTACGTAGGCCAGCGAGAGCGGCTGACCTTTTCAGCGTGCCTTGAAAAGGGCTCCGAGCTGCGTACGACACGCCCGACCCCGTGGCGGCGAAATGCCGTGGGAACTGGGCGGAAAGCTCGAATGACAAAGACATGAAGTTCCAGACACCTGGTTACTAATAAGGAAAGCCGGTCTATGCCAACCATCAACCAGCTGGTCCGCAAGGGTCGCCGCGACAAGGTCGCCAAGACCAAGACTGCGGCCCTCAAGGGGAGCCCGCAGCGTCGTGGCGTGTGCACCCGCGTGTACACCACGACCCCGAAGAAGCCGAACTCCGCGCTCCGTAAGGTCGCGCGTGTTCGCCTGACCAGCGCGGTCGAGGTCACGGCCTACATCCCCGGTGAGGGCCACAACCTCCAGGAGCACTCGATGGTGCTCGTGCGCGGCGGTCGTGTGAAGGACCTCCCGGGTGTGCGCTACAAGATCATCCGCGGCTCGCTCGACACCCAGGGTGTCAAGAACCGCAAGCAGGCCCGCAGCCGCTACGGCGCCAAGAAGGAGAAGAGCTAATGCCGCGTAAGGGTCCCGCTCCCAAGCGTCCCCTGATCAACGACCCGGTCTACGGCTCGCCCCTGGTGACGCAGCTGGTCAACAAGATCCTGCTGGACGGCAAGAAGTCCACCGCCGAGCGCATCGTCTACGGCGCCCTCGAGCAGGCTCGCGAGAAGACCGGCACCGATCCGGTCGTGACCCTCAAGCGCGCGCTGGACAACGTCAAGCCCGCCCTCGAGGTCAAGCCCCGTCGTGTCGGTGGCGCCACCTACCAGGTGCCGGTCGAGGTCCGTCCGGGCCGCGCCAACACCCTGGCGCTGCGCTGGCTGGTCAACTACTCCCGCGCCCGTCGCGAGAAGACCATGGTCGAGCGTCTGGCCAACGAGCTGCTGGACGCCAGCAACGGCCTGGGCGCTTCGGTGAAGCGTCGTGAGGACACCCACAAGATGGCCGAGTCGAACCGGGCCTTCGCGCACTACCGCTGGTGACCTGTGGCCCGGCCCTCCGTTCGGAAGTGCCGGGAGACGAGTCACATGTCGGGCGCGACAGCCGAGCTGTTCGCAAGCGAGGCACTTACGCGTCGCGCCCGACGTTGACACCGAGGGCTCAGGGAAAAACTCCCTGGCTCATCCCGTTGAATCCCAACTAGCTACGAGCGGGGAAGATTTCCGTGGCACAGGAAGTGCTCACCGACCTGAACAAGGTCCGCAACATCGGCATCATGGCCCACATCGATGCGGGCAAGACCACCACCACCGAACGCATCCTGTTCTACACCGGTATCACCTACAAGATCGGTGAAGTTCACGATGGCGCCGCCACCATGGACTGGATGGCGCAGGAGCAGGAACGCGGCATCACGATCACGTCCGCCGCGACGACCTGTTACTGGAACGACAACCAGATCAACATCATCGACACCCCCGGCCACGTCGACTTCACCGTCGAGGTGGAGCGTTCGCTGCGCGTGCTCGATGGCGCCGTCGCGGTGTTCGACGGCAAGGAAGGCGTCGAGCCGCAGTCCGAGCAGGTGTGGCGTCAGGCCGACAAGTACGACGTGCCGCGTATCTGCTTCGTCAACAAGATGGACAAGCTGGGCGCTGACTTCTACTTCACCGTTCAGACCATCAAGGACCGCCTGGGCGCGAAGCCGCTGGTCATCCAGCTGCCGATCGGCGCCGAGGACACCTTCGAGGGCATCGTCGACCTGGTCGAGATGAACGCCAAGGTCTGGAAGGGCGAGACCAAGCTCGGCGAGCAGTACGAGGTCGTCGAGATCCCGGCCGATCTCGCGGAGAAGGCCGAGCAGTACCGCCAGGAGCTGCTCGAGACCGTCGCCGAGTCCGATGAGGCCCTGCTGGAGAAGTTCTTCGGCGGCGAGGAGCTCTCGGTCGAGGAGATCAAGGGCGCCATCCGCAAGATGACCGTCAACTCCGAGCTCTACCCGGTGCTGTGCGGTTCCGCGTTCAAGAACAAGGGCGTTCAGCCCATGCTCGACGCGGTCGTCGACTACCTGCCGTCGCCCCTGAACGTCGAGTCCGTGACGGGTCACGTGCCCGGCAAGGAGGACGAGGTGCTGACCCGGAAGCCGTCCTCGGACGAGCCTTTCGCGGCGCTGGCGTTCAAGATCGCGACCCACCCGTTCTTCGGCAAGCTGACCTACGTCCGTGTGTACTCCGGCAAGGTCGACTCCGGCGCCCAGGTCATCAACGCGACCAAGGGCAAGAAGGAGCGTCTGGGCAAGCTGTTCCAGATGCACTCCAACAAGGAGAACCCGGTTCCCGAGGCCGTGGCCGGCCACATCTACGCGGTCATCGGTCTGAAGGACACCACCACGGGTGACACCCTGTGCGATCCGCAGAACCAGATCGTGCTGGAGTCCATGACCTTCCCGGACCCGGTCATCGAGGTGGCCATCGAGCCGAAGACCAAGGCCGACCAGGAGAAGCTGGGCACCGCGATCCAGAAGTTCGCGGAGGAGGACCCCACCTTCAACGTGAAGCTGGACCAGGAGACCGGCCAGACCGTCATCGGCGGTATGGGTGAGCTCCAGCTCGACATCTACGTCGACCGCATGAAGCGCGAGTTCAAGGTCGAGGCCAACATCGGTAAGCCGCAGGTGGCCTACCGTGAGACCCTGACCAAGACGGTGGACAAGTACGAGTACACCCACAAGAAGCAGACCGGTGGTTCGGGTCAGTTCGCCCGTGTCATCATCGCGCTCGCTCCGCTGGTCGACGCCGAGGACGGCGCCACTTACGAGTTCGAGAACAAGGTCACCGGTGGCCGCGTTCCTCGTGAGTACATCCCCTCGGTCGACGCCGGTATCCAGGACGCCATGCAGTACGGCGTGCTCGCCGGCTTCCCGCTGGTGAACGTGAAGGCTTCGCTGCTCGACGGCGCCTACCACGAGGTCGACTCCTCGGAAATGGCGTTCAAGATCGCCGGCGCGATGGCCCTCAAGGAAGCGGCCCGCAAGGCCGGTCCGGTGATCCTCGAGCCGCTGATGGCGGTCGAGGTCACCACGCCCGAGGACTACATGGGCGAAGTGATCGGCGACCTGAACTCCCGCCGTGGCCAGATCCAGGCCATGGAGGAACGCAGTGGTGCCCGTGTCGTCAAGGCGCTGGTTCCGCTCTCGGAGATGTTCGGCTACATCGGTGACCTGCGGTCGAAGACCCAGGGCCGGGCGAACTTCTCGATGGTGTTCAATTCGTACGCGGAGGTTCCGGCCAACGTGTCGAAGGAGATCATCGCCAAGGCGACCGGCGAGTAATTCGCTGTCGGGGCGGATTCTCGAGAGTCCGCCCCGCGTGGTCGTCGAACGACCCCCTGTAATACAAACCGCACTGCTGCAAAAAAGCACGCACTAACTAGTCCAGGAGGACCACAGTGGCGAAGGCGAAGTTCGAGCGGACGAAGCCCCACGTCAACATCGGCACCATCGGTCACGTCGACCACGGCAAGACCACGCTGACTGCCGCGATCACCAAGGTGCTGGCTGACACCTACCCGGACGTGAACGCCGCGTTCGCGTTCGACCAGATCGACAAGGCGCCGGAGGAGAAGGCTCGTGGTATCACGATCAACATCTCCCACGTCGAGTACCAGACCGAGAAGCGCCACTACGCGCACGTCGACGCCCCCGGTCACGCGGACTACATCAAGAACATGATCACCGGTGCCGCCCAGATGGACGGCGCGATCCTGGTCGTGGCCGCCACCGACGGCCCGATGCCGCAGACCCGTGAGCACGTGCTGCTCGCCCGCCAGGTCGGCGTGCCCTACATCCTGGTCGCGCTGAACAAGTCCGACATGGTCGACGACGAGGAAATCCTCGAGCTCGTCGAGATGGAGGTCCGCGAGCTGCTGGCTTCGCAGGAGTTCGACGAGGATGCCCCCGTCGTGCGCGTCTCCGGCCTGAAGGCGCTCGAGGGCGACCCGAAGTGGACCGCGTCCGTGCTGGAGCTCATGAACGCCGTCGACGAGTCGATCCCGGACCCGGTCCGTGAGACCGACAAGCCGTTCCTGATGCCGATCGAGGACGTCTTCACGATCACCGGTCGTGGCACCGTCGTCACCGGTCGTATCGAGCGCGGTGTGATCAACGTGAACGAGGAAGTCGAGATCGTCGGCATCCGCGAGAAGTCGCAGAAGACCACCATCACCGGTGTCGAGATGTTCCGCAAGCTGCTGGACCAGGGCCAGGCGGGCGACAACGTCGGTCTGCTGGTTCGTGGTCTGAAGCGTGACGACGTCGAGCGTGGTCAGGTCGTCGTGAAGCCGGGCACCACCACCCCGCACACCGAGTTCGAGGGCCAGGCGTACATCCTGTCGAAGGACGAGGGCGGCCGCCACACCCCGTTCTTCAACAACTACCGCCCGCAGTTCTACTTCCGTACCACGGACGTGACCGGCGTCGTGACCCTCCCCGAGGGCACCGAGATGGTCATGCCCGGCGACAACACCGAGATGAGCGTCAAGCTGATCCAGCCGGTCGCCATGGACGAGGGCCTGCGTTTCGCGATCCGTGAGGGTGGCCGCACCGTCGGTGCCGGTCGCGTCACCAAGATCATCAAGTGATTCGCTGAATCATCTGGTGATTCCTTGAATCGCTGACAGACGGCGTCGCTCCGAAAGGGGCGGCGCCGTCTGCCTTTTCGGCGTCGCGCTAGTTGCCGCATGCGAAAGGGCCGCTTCCCTCGGGGAGCGGCCCTTTCGTGTGTCCGGGGGTGATCAGGAAGCGGTGAGCCGGTCCTCGCAGGTCGCGCCGAGCAGGCGGCCGGATTCGAAAGCCGCTGCGGCGGAAGGCAATTGGGCCGTTCGCCCGGAGGCCAGGATGCGGACGGCGCCCACGCCCGCGGCGGGCCGTCCGAGCGCGTCCATGCGGCGCAGGGTCTGCCCGGCCACGGCCTCGGCGCTGTCGAAGACGCGCACCCCGGTGGGTAGCGCGGCGAGGATGTCGTCCAGGACGAGCGGGTAGTGGGTGCAGCCGAGCACGATGCCCTCGGTGTCGGCGGGGGTGCGGGCGGCGGCGTCGGCGATGGCCTCGGCGATGACCGGGAGGTCGCCGCGGTCGATGGCGTCGGCGAGCCCGTGGCAGGCGACCCCGGTGACCTCGGCGTCCCCGCCGAACTGCGCGATCAGTCCGGCCTGGTAGGCGCTGCCGGTGGTGGCGGCGGTCGCCCAGACGGCGACCTTCGCGCAGGCGGCCGCGGCGGGTTTGATGGCGGGCACGGTGCCGATCACCGGCACTTCGGGCCCGACCATGGCGCGGACGTGTTCGAGCGCGGTGACGCTGGCCGTATTGCAGGGCAGCACAATGACTTCCGCGCCCTCGTTCAGGGCGAGGCGCGCGGTGTCCAGCACCCGGTCGATGACCCACTGCTCGGACTTGGGGCCCCAGGGCGCGCCGTCGGGGTCGTTGAGCAGCAGCAGGTCGAGATCGGGCCGCAGCTTCCGCAACCAGGCGGCCGTGGGCAGCAGCCCCAGTCCGGAGTCGATGAGCGCGACGATCACACCATGCACGGTAGTGAAGGCACCGGCCTGATCGCGAACCGCGGGTCGGAATGTCGTGGTTGTCCGGGGGTGGCCGAGTGGTTCCCGGCGCCGGTTCAGCCCGCGGTAGCCACCGGTTGCAGGTTCGCGGCGAGTTCGCCGCGGGCCTTCATGACCTTGCCCGCCATGCTCGCGCCGACCACGGCGACCAGCGTGCCCGCGCGGCGGTAGTGGGCCAGGAACTTGCGGCCCTTGTCCTCCACGATCTCGATCTCGTCGGCCAGTGCCGGGATGCCGAGCACCTGGATCTTCATGTCGTACTGGTCGCTCCACACGTACGGCACCTGGATCTCGGCCGGGGTCTCGCCCAGCAGCGCGGCGGCCAGCACCTGCGCCTGCTCGCCGGCATTGGTCCAGTGCTCGACGCGCTTGTTGCGGCCGATGGCGTGCGGCCAGGCGGCCACGTCGCCGAGCGCCCAGACGCCGGGGATCGAGGTGCGCCCGGTCTCGTCGGCGAGCACGCCGCCGCCGTCGGCGGGCGCGGCCAGCGGAATGCCGGAGCCGTCGAGCCACTCGGTGACAGGCACCGAGCCGATGCCGATGACCACCAGGTCGGCGTCGACGACGCTGCCGTCGGCGAGCCGGACCCCGCTCACCGAGTCGCCGTCGGTGACAAGCGTTTCCACCCCGACGCCACAGCGCAGCTCGACGCCCTCGGCCTCGTGCAGCCGGGCCACCAGCGCGCCGACCTGCTCGCCGAGCGCGGCGTAGAGGGGAGTGGGCTGCGGTTCGACGATGGTGACGTCGAGCTCGCGCGCCCGGAAGCCGGCCGCGAGTTCACAGCCGATGAAGCCGGCGCCCACGATGACGGCCTTGCGGGCCGAGCCCAGGTGTTCGCGCATCGCCGCGGCGTCGTCGTGCGAGCGCAGCACGTGCACGCCGGAGACCTCGGGCAGTCCGGGGATGCGGCGCGGCCGCAGCCCGGTGGCGATGACCAGGGCGTCGTAGGCGGCTTCGGTGCCGTCCGAGAGCCGGACCCGGCGCGCGTCGGTGTCGACGCCGGTGGCGGTGACGCCCAGACGCAGCCGGATGTCCTGTTCGGCGTAGAACTCGGCGGGCCGCAGCGCGGTGTCGTCGGTCTCGCCGCGAATGTACTGCTTGGACAGCGGCGGCCGGTCGTACGGGGCGCGGTTCTCGTCGCTCAGCAGGGTCAGTTCACCGGTGTAACCGGCACGTCGGAGCTCCTCTGCGGTGCGCAATCCCGCGAGTCCACCACCGACAATTAGAACCTGTTCTACCGAGTGCGACATGTGCCCACCTTAGCGGTTCCCGAAGGCCCCCACCGACGTGTCGGCCGTCACACCCGAGATGCGGCCCAATCGTATCCGGGGATTTATTGATCGGGCGGTCAATCAGGATTACAACGGGATCAGAACATATTTCCTGGCCTTTCAAAGGAGGCATTCCATGTTCACCGTGAGTCGCGCGGAGCACGCCTTGACGTTCGTGCTCGGCGTAGTAGCCGCGCTGTCCCCGATCTGGGTGGCGCACAGCGACCGCGCACTGTGGACCCTCGTCGTGCTCGGTGTGCTGATCGCACTCGCGGGCCTGGCGCAGTTGCGCGAGATGGGTACCGCGATGACGGGCCGAGCGCTCGGCGTCCTCGGTGTCCTGATGTTCATCTCCCCGTGGGTGATGAACTTCCACTCCTACAGCAACGCCTCCTGGGTCGCATGGATCGTGGGCGCGTTGACGGTCGTGGTCGCGTTGGCCGAGATGCCGGAGGTTGCGGGCCGATTCGGCACCGCGGCGCACCACTGACCGGGTCGCGGCGCGCCGGCCTCGTTCTCCTGTGAAGGGCGGGAGACCCCACGAGGCCGGCGCGCCCCTCCCGTGTTCCAACCGCGAGATATGCTTGTTCCCTACGTCCGCCCGAACGGTGGCGGCCGCCTCCGCTTCGAAGCGTGAGGAGGAAGTCGAGCAGTGCCTGCACCACGGAAGCGTCGCAGCAAGAAGGTCGACGGGGACGCTCGCCAGCTCATCCTCGATGCCGCGGAGAAGCTGTTCGCGGCCAATGGTTTCGACGCCACGGCCACCGCGGCCATCGCCGAGGCCGCCGCGGTGCCCAAGGGCCTCGTCTTCTACTATTTCCCGACCAAGGACGCGATTCTGTCGGCCCTGATGGCCGAGCGCGTCCCGCCGGAGCCGATCGACGACATCTATTCGGTGGTGGTGCCGGGTGATCCGGCCAAGAGTCTGGTCAATATGGATGCCGCGCTGAATCTGCGCGATCATCATTCCTCGGTGCTGCGCGTCATCATGTGGCGCGAGGCCGATACCCATCCGGATGTGCGCAAGCAGTTGCGCCGCATGCGGGATCAGCTGCTGGACGCGACCGCGCGGGTGCTGGCGGCGAGTGCGCCGGGCCCGGTGCAGCCGGGGACCCTGCGGGCCTGCGCGGCGGCGTGGGTGTCGGCGATGCTGGCCATCGCGAGCACGGATCGGTTGCACGCGCTGGACGGGCTGCCGTTGCCGACGGCCGACGAGATCCTGAATGTGGCGAATGTGGTGGCCGCGGGCATGACCCAGATGGGTTGAGTTCGCCGCGGCATCATGTTTGCTGGCGTGTCGCTATTTCTTCTCCAACCTTCGCATACCACACTCTTTGTGGGGCAAACATGCCATTCTCACTGCGAAGTTCGTGGAGGAACTGGTGAAAGCCAAGCTGTTGCTGCGTATTTTCGGATTGTTCTCGGCAGGTCTGGCTCTCGCGGCGATGGCGCCCGCGGCACACGCGGATCCGATCTATCCCGCGCCGGACCCGGATCCGTTCTACGCGCAACCGGCCGATATCGCCGACCACGCGCCGGGCGACGTGCTGGCGACGCGGCCCATGCCGCCGCTGCTGGTGTTCCCCGAGACCACGGTCACCATGGTGAAATTCCGGTCCACCAGTTCCGAGGGTGGCCCGATCGCCGCGGTCACCACGGTGCTCACGCCGCGCGAGCATCAGCCGGGCGGGCCGCTGTTGTCCTATCAGCACATCATCAACGGCCTCGGCGCGCAGTGCGCGGTGTCGCGGGTGCTGTACACCACCGATCCGAATCTGTATGTGAAGGAAGCCGTCGCCCTGAACGTGGCGCTGCGGCGGGGCTGGTCGGTGGCGCTGCCGGACCACCTGGGCCCGAATTTCGCCTACGGCGCGGCCAAATTGGGCGGGCAGATCACCCTGGACGGGATTCGCGCGGCCAAGCGGACGCCGGAACTGGGCTTGGGCGAGAGCCGGGTCGCGATGGCCGGATACTCCGGCGGCGGCATGGCGACCGCGTGGGCGGCGGCGCTGGCCCCGCGCTACGCGCCGGAACTGGATATCGCGGGTGCGGCCACCGGCGGCGTGCCGATGAACCTGGAGAAGATGGTGCGCCAGCTGGGCTTCCAGTCGCATCCGGCGTTCGGGCTGGCCATGGCGGCCGCCATCGGCCTGGAGCGGGAGTATCCGGACCGGCTGCCGATCAGCACCCAGATGAACGCCGCGGGCCTGTCCGCCCGCAATGCCATGGCCAATGGCTGCACCAACGAGATCATGGCCATCGGCGCGGGCCACAACGCGCGCGAGTTCGCGGCCAGCACCTCGATGATCGACGATCCGACGGTGTTGTCGGTGCTGCAGGAGAACAGCCTGGAGCTGTACGACGGTGTGCCGAATACGCCGATCTTCGAATGGCATTCGCCGACCGATCCGCTGATCCCGGTGGACGCCATCGTGAACACCGACCGCCGCTACTGCGCGGCGGGGGTGGCGGTCGACGTCAATCTGAACTCGTCGCCGGAGCACCTGTCCGCGGCGGTGCTGGGCCTGCCCGCGGCGCTGGACTGGGTGGACGCCCGGTTGCGCGGCGAACCGGCTCCGACCACCTGCTGAGCCGGAGCGCCGCCGGTCGGCGCATGCGTCAATGCCCCAATACCGTTGGTCGTGAGCCGGTTTCGTGGTGACCGGGCATACGGCCGGACCGTAGCCCGACTCGCACCCGCTGCCACCGCCCGGTAAGAATGGCGGCCATGGATGCCGATTTCACCACCGGCCCGGGGGATTCGCGTTCCGCGCGTCAGCCGGGTTACCGCCTCACCCACCCGGACGCGCCGGGTACCTCGCCGAACCCGGTGCTGACCGGCATCGATACCGGCGGGCACGCCGGGTTTTCCCACAACGGACACGACGGTCTGAGCCGCAACGGTCACGACAGTCTGTCCCGCAACGGGCACGACGGGCTGAGTCGGAACGGCCACGACCAGCAGGTGCAGTGGTCGTCGGCGCCCGTAACCCTGCGCGGCACACCGGAATCGGAGGCCCTGTCGCGCCGGATCGCGCCCGATCTACCACAGCGCTCCGCCGACCAGCCGCAGCGCAATTTCGACCTGACCCAGCGGGCGCCGGAGTTGCCGCAGCGCGCTCCGGAACTGCCGCAGCGCACCCCCGAACTGCCGCAGCGCACCTCGGACCCGGAGGCCGTGGCCGCCCGGCTGGCCGCGGACGAGCCGTTCTCGGCCCGCATCACCACCGACAGTGAGCCGTTCGCGGTCCCGGTCAACGGTGAGCCGTTCGGAACGCGTCCCGCCACCAACGGTTCGCCGTTCGCCCGCTCGATCGATGACAGCGGTCCGCTGACTCGTCCCGCCGACAGCGGGCAGTTCACCCGTTCCGCCCCGGAGAGTGAGCCTTTCGCGGCGCCGTCCGCCATGGACAGCGACACGCTGGGTCTGCGTCCCGCCCCCGAGGTTCAGTCCTTCGCCCTGCCGGCCGAACCGCGAGACAGCGCCTTCGGCGCGAGCCCCGCCGTCGAATTCGAGGCTCCGGTGTCGCGCCGCTACGCGCCGGACCCTGAGCCTGTCCGATACGAGATCCCGGAGCGGCTGGAAACCCCTGAGCGCCTGGAAATCCCGGAGCGACTGGAGGCTCCGGCCCGCCTCGAGAGCCTGGAGGCCCCGGCCGGCCTGGCGAGCATGGAGGCGGTCGCCGCGTCCCTGCGGGAGAGCGTGCACGAGGCGCCCCGCGAGTCCACCCGCCCGGCGGGCGCCCCCTCGCGTCGTCGCGCCGCACCGGAACCCGTTGTCGAGCACCAGGTTTCGAGCGTGCCCGAGCCCATCGCCGCGCTGTCCGAGCCTGTCGCCGCGCTGTCCGAGCCTGTGGCCGCGTTGCCCGAGCCTGTGGCCGCGTTGCCCGAGCCGATGCACGCACTGGCGGAGCCGACGCCCATCGCGACCGAGTCGACGGTGATCGCGACGGAGTCGACGGTCATCGCGCCCGTGTCGGCGGCCGCCACACCGGAGTCGAAGGCCGCCGCCGAGTTCCGCACCAGCGACGCCGCCATCGATCTGCACCACATCATGCGCCTGCTGGTCGCCAGCCACGATCTGGACGTGGCCGCCACCGCCGTCGAATCCGGCGAGGCGGATATCGCGCAGCTGGCCGACGCCGCGCACCGGACCCGTTCGGCGGCCGTGGAATTGGTCGCCGCCTGGTACGGAGGGGCGGACCACATGCGAAATTTTGGCGAGGTCCTCTTACGAGCCGCGGCGGAAACACGGTAAAGCTCGAGGACGTCCCCGGCGGGTTACCCGGACCGTTATGGGACCAGGCGTCACTTTAGGATTCGTTCGAGAGGGCCTCGGATCACTGACTCGGGAGGCGCGATGAGTGGTACCGATGCGGCGTCGAATGGATTGACCGCCGACGCGGTGCGAGCGGATTTGGCGGCGCTCGCCGATCCGGCCGCCGCGGTGCATCTGCAGCGCTTTTTCAAGACCGGGCCGGGCGAGTACGGCGAAGGGGATGTATTCATCGGCGTCCGGGTTCCGCAGACCCGGAAGGCGGTGAAACGGTTTGCCGGAATGCCGCTTTCGGAGATCGACGCTCTGCTGGACAGTCCGGTGCACGAGCATCGGCTGGCGGCGCTGGTGATTCTGAATGGCGAGATGGCGAAGGCGTCGCGCAAGCGCGGGGGTGATGCGGCGCGGCAGCGCGAGATTGTCGAGTTGTATCTGGCGGCGGTGCGCCGGGGCCGGGTGAACAACTGGGATCTGGTGGACGCCTCGGCGGAGTTCATTCTGGGTCCGTGGTTGCTGGAGCGCCCGCGCGATCTGCTCGAGAAATTCGCGGCGGGGGATTCGCTGTGGGAGCGGCGGGTGGCGTTGCTGACCACGTTCGCGTTCATCAAACAGGGCGATACCGCCACGACGCTGGAATTGTGTGAGCGCCTGCTGGACGACCGCCGTGATCTGATCCAGAAGGCGGTGGGCTGGATGCTGCGCGAGATCGGCAAGCGGGTGGATCCGGAGATTCTCACCGGGTTTCTGGACGCGCACGCGGCGGCGATGGGCCGCACGGCGTTGAGTTACGCGACCGAGCACCTCACCCCGGAGCAGCGGGCGCACTACCGCGCCCAGCGGTGACCGCCGCGGCGTAGCCCACGCTGCCGGGTTGCTGTGACGCATTGCTCGATGGATTCGCACCGATTGTTCACCTTGAGTTAAGTTTACATTCATTTATCGAGACCACTCTGTGATCAGTCGATGACGACCGATACCAGCTCGAAACGAGTTGGAGCCCCACACGCGGAGACCGCCGCACTTCGGCGAGAGCGTGAACGAACGGTGATAGCTGGGAAATCTCCCGAATCCCGTTCCGCCACCTTGCACATCACAATCCATGCAGTGCGTCGGCAGGCCCCCAAGGGGGACCCGCCGTGGTCAGCGCTGCGCCAGTGAGAATCGCCATGCATAAACTCTTCGCTCAGCCCGTCAAAACCGTCACCGGCCTGGCCGCCATCGCGCTCGCCGCGTCGGCCGTGATCACCGCCGGCGCCGCCTCCGCGGACGTCGTCAACGGTGTGCCGCCCGAGTTCCAGGCCACCGCCCAGCAGGTGCAGCAGCAGGCCGTCGGCCTGAACGCGTCGCTCCCGGCGGCGCAGCAGGACCAGGTCCGCGCGGCCGTGCAGGGCCTGCCCGCGCCCCTGAACCAGGTACTGCCCCCCGCCTTCACCAACGACCTCGACGGCTGGATCCGCAATGCCCTGTACGTGCTGAACCAGCACGGCATCCCGGGCAGCTACGACGGCATCTTCCGCAATATCCAGCGGGAGTCCGGCGGTAACCCGCAGGCCATCAACCTCTACGACTCGAACGCCGCCGCGGGCATCCCCTCCAAGGGTCTGCTCCAGGTGATCGATCCGACCTTCCAGGCGTACCACGTCGACGGCACCTCGTGGGACATCTACGATCCGGTCGCCAACATCACGGCCGCCTGCAATTACGCGGCGCACCGCTACGGCTCGATCGACAACGTCTTCTCGGCGTACTGAGCCCTGCGAACACAGCCCTTCGGGCGCAATGGAAATCGGCCGCCGCGTGAATCACGCGGCGGCCGACTCGTTTCGGCGGTTCGGGGGCGAGCCCTCGAGGGTTCCGAGAGTTGGTTGTCTCAGAACTGGATCTTCAGGCGGTCCGTCACCGGCCGGGCCTGGCAGCCCAGGATGTAGCCGTTGGCGATGTCCTCGGGGTCGAGGATCTCCGCGTTCTCCATCTCCACCTCGCCCTCCAGGACGGTGCAGGCGCAGGAACCGCATTCGCCCTCGAGGCAGGAGTAGGGCACGTCCAGGCCCTTGGAGAGCATGATGTCGACCAGGGTCTGGCTGCGCGGCCAGGTCATCTCGTGGGTCTCGCCGTCGAGTTCGACCTCGACGCTGGCGGCGTCGGCGGCCTCCTCGGCGCTGATCTCGACCGGGGCGACCTCGGCGAACGGGTCGCCGGAGAGCGAGTTGAAGACCTCGGCGTGGGTGCGGTTGCGCGGCACGCCGAGCTGGCCGAGGGCGTCGTGGACCCGGTCCATGAACGGCTTGGGGCCGCACATGAACGCCTCGTAGGCGGTGTAGGGCGAGACCAGGGCGGCGAAGGCGTCGGCGGTCGGCAGGCCCTGGAGGGCTTCGAGCCAATGGATGACGACGACCCGCTGCGGGTTCTTGTCGGCGAGCTCGCGCAGTTCGTTGGCGAAGATGACCGACTCGTGGTCGCGGTTGGCGTAGACCACCACGATGCGGCCGTTGCCGCGGGAGAGCGCAGACTTGAGGATGGACATCACCGGGGTGATGCCGCTGCCGGCCGCGAACAGCAGCAGGTCCTCGTCGAGGTTCTTGGGGGTGAAGACGCCGGACGGCGGCAGCACCTCGATGGAGTCGCCGGCTTTCACGTTGTCGCACACCCAGTTCGACGCGTAGCCGTCGACGGTGCGCTTGATGGTCACCTTCGGCTTGTCGTCGGTGTGCGGCGAGCTGGCCAGCGAGTAGCAGCGGGCCACGGACCCGGTCAGGTCGCTGGGGATGCGCAGGGTCAGGAACTGGCCCGGCGTGTAGGCGAAGCGCTCGCTGAGTTCCTCGGGCACGTCGAAGACCAGCGAGCAGGAGTCGGCCGTCTCGTTGATGACCGCGGAGACCCGCAGCACGGCCGATCGCGAGCTGTGCGGTACGTCGACGGTGGTCATAGTGTCCTCTCGAACCCGGCAGTGATGGTCAGCCGGAGCAGTCTACCCAAACTAGAACGTGTTCTAGTTTGACTATACGTGGCTGTCGCGCTGCCGGACAAGCTGAGCTTCCAGACCGGCGATCAGCACGTCCATCGAGAAGTCGTAGGAGAACTTGCCGCGCAGATCCGCCAAGTGTTTGGTGGCGCGTTCCACCGCCTCGGGCAGCACCCGGTCCAGCAGCGACGAGCGGTCGCGCGGGTTCACCTTGGAACGACCGAACAGATAGGTGTGGATGGTGGCGTAGGCGGAGAGCACATTGCGCTCGTCGAAACCGGCGTCGAAGAGGATTTCCATCACGGCCGCGATCAGGTCGAGCTGTTTGCCGAGCATCTGCTCGATCAGGACGTCGCCGAGACCCGGGTGCTTGCGCAATTTCTCGTCGATCTGGTCGATGAGATCCCGCAAACGCATTTGCCACGTGCCGAATTCGGGTGGCGGCTTGCGGACGCCGGTCAGCGCCGCGGTCGCCACCAAGTCGAGTAGCTCCCGCTTGTCGGCGACGTAGTAATAGGGGGCCATCGGCGAAACTCCGAGTTCGCGGGAGAGTCGTCGCATGGACAGCTTCTCCACGCCGTCCTGCCGGACCACCCGCAGGGCGGCCTCGACGATCTCGGATTCCGAGAGGGTGTTACCGCCCCCGCCTGTCTGCATGCGCCCGACTCCCATACCGCCTCGACCACCACGGGCACGGATACCCGTCCCCTACCTGTTCAACTGCCGATTTTCCTCTCGGCAGTGTAGAGCGCCCACGACCGCACCCGTCGAGCTACCACCAGATGCGCGAGACACCGAATACGCCTCCTCCCTTGCGGAATGTCGCCCCAGTGTTCGCGGCCGCCCCGATTCTGGACTGCGGCTCGATAGACCTCCGCCTTGGAGCGGGGGAGCGAAGCGGAGGAGCGGAGGAGGGAAGAATCGGGACCAGGGGGCCGCGAACCCGCCCGTAGCGAAGCGGAGGGCAGATAACACCGCGTGGCAATCATCATTGCCAGTGGTGTGCTGACTTAGCATTCGGGAATGCGCCATGATCGCCTTCCCGATGGTTTCGGGGTGCGAATCGATCCCAAGGTGCGCACTTATTCCGGTGGACGGCTACTGGTCGGCGGCACGCCGACAAGGTTGCTACGGCTCGCTCCGGAAGCTGCGGCCTTGATCGGTGACGGGTACCTCGAGGTGACCGACCCGGCGTCGGCGCGGGTTGCCAGACGTCTTCTCGATTCCGGTGTCGCGAATCCGCGCCCGCGGCTGCTGCCGTCGCTGGAGGACGTCACCGTGATCGTGCCGGTGCACAACAACACTCCCGAGCTGTCGCGGCTGTTGTCGGCGCTGCGCGGACACACGGTGATCGTGGTGGACGACGGTTCGGATCAGCCGGTGCGGATTCCGGAGGCGCGCAGCCGATGCCGGATCACCGTGCTGCGCCGCGATCGCCGGCACGGCGCGGCCGCGGCACGCAATTTCGGATTACGGTCCGCGTCAACCGAATTCGTGGCCTTCCTGGATCCGGAGGTGGTGCCGCGGACCGGCTGGCTGGAGGTCATGCTGGGCCACTTCAGCGATCCCAAGGTGGCGCTGGTGGCCCCGCGCATCCTGGCCATGGATCCCGATTCCACGGTGCTGGCCCGCTACGAGCACACCCGCGGTTCGGTGCATCGCGGCCGCCGCGAGTCGGCGGTGCAGGCGCACGGCCCGGTGCCGTACGTGCCGAGTTCGGCGGTGCTGGTGCGCCGGCTGGCCGTGCTGGGCGAGGGCGGTTTCGACGAGTCCATGGGCGCGGGCGGCGATGTCGACCTGTGCTGGCGGCTGGACCGCGCGGGCTGGCGGCTGCGCTACGAGCCCGCGGCCCGGGTGGCGCACAGCAATCCGGTGTCGCTGCGAAAGTGGTTCGCCCACAAGGTCACCCATGGGACGGGTGTGGCGCCACTGGCGCACCGGCACAAGGGGATGGCCGCGCCGCTGTCGCTACCGATCTGGACGGCGGTGTCGGCGGGCCTGCTGAGCACCGCGTCGGGCTGGGGCATCTTCGGCGGGGTGCTGACCCTGGGCGCGACCCTGGTTCGATTACGCCGGGTGTTCGCCGGGCTCGACAATCCGACCCGGGTGGCCGCCATCTATATGACGCGCGGTTTCGGCGGTGCGGTGTGGCGGCTGGCGTCGGCCATGTGCCGGCACTATTGGCCGGTGACCCTGCTGGGCATGTTGTGCTCGCGCCGGATCCGGCACATCGCGATCACCCTGGCCATGGCGGAGGGCTTGGCGGACTGGTTCACCCATCGGGAGCCCGGCAGCCTGGATCCGATCCGCTACGTGTTCTGCCGGCGGCTGGACGATGTGGCCTACGGGACGGGCGTGTGGTGGGGCGCGGCCCGCACCCGCAGCGCGGCGGCGCTGAAACCGACGCTCCCGTCCAGTTGATCAGCGGTAGTAGATCTCCAATGTGGTGATGCGCCCGTCAGGGCCGAGACCGAAGACGTCGATCGCGTAGGTGCGGTTGCCGGGCTTGCCGAGCGGGCTGGTCGCCTCGAGCTGTGCGACTTCGACTGCCGGGCCCGGGATTACCCGCGTGATCTCGGTCCGCGCCCGGCCCGCGAACACGACATCCCGATAGAATCCGGCGATTTCGTCGTGACCGGTGAAAACGCCTCGCGGATTGCGCAGTTCGGCCCCGGGCGCGAAGAGCGCCAGCAGCGCGGGCTCGTCGGCGGCGTTGACCGCCCGCACGTAGTCCTCCGAGATGCTCATCTACTCCTCCTCCCCGCGCGGACGCAGCCGCACCGGCATGTGCCGGACGCCGGTGTGCTTGTTGCTGCGCGTGAATTCGACGGTCCCGGTGAGTTCGGCGATCTCGACCCGGTCGAGCAGTGCGTCGAACACCACCCGCATCTCCATCCGGGCCAGGTTGGATCCGAGGCAGAAGTGCCCGCCGCGTCCGAAGGCGAGGTGCGGGTTGGGTCGCCGGGTGATGTCGAAGGTGTGCGGGTCGGTGAATACGGCCTCGTCCCGGTTCGCGGAGGTCCACCACAGGGTGACCTTGTCCCCGGCCTTGATGCGCTGACCGCCGAGTTCGGTGTCGCGGGTGGCGGTGCGCCGGTTGTAGGAGGTGGAGGAGGCCCACCGCAGCATTTCGTCGACGGCCCCGTCCAGTTGGGACCGGTCCTCGCGCAGGCTGCGCCAGACCTCGGGCCGTTCGATGAGCGCCAGCATCCCGACAGCGATGGAGTTGCGGGTGGTTTCGCTGCCCGCCGCGATGAGCAGGCTGAACAGCATGGCCTTCTCCATATCGGTGAGCGGCTGCCCGTCGATGGTGGCGTGCGCGGCCAGGGAGAGCAGGTCGTCGGCGGGTGCGGCGGTCTTGGCGGCGAGCAGTTCCCGCCCGTAGGCCCGGGTTTCGGCGACGGCCCGCTGGGTGCGCGCGGTGGCCTCGCCGAGGTCGCGATCGTCGTAGTCCAGGGCGACGTTGGCCCAGCCGAAGAGCCGGTGCCGGTCCTCCTGCGGCGCTCCGAGCAGTTGGGCGACGGCCTGCAGCGGCAGTTCGGCGGCGAGGTCGAGCAGAAAGTCGCACTCGCCCTTGGCCAGTGCCGCGTCGACCAGGTCGGCGGCGCGTCGCCGTAGGTCGTCCTCGATGAGTTTCAGGGTGCGCGGCGCGACGCTGGGCATGAG
The DNA here is from genome assembly GCF_040630785.1 of Nocardia sp. NPDC005746. Classification (NCBI taxonomy): domain Bacteria; kingdom Bacillati; phylum Actinomycetota; class Actinomycetes; order Mycobacteriales; family Nocardiaceae; genus Nocardia; species Nocardia sp. NPDC005746. The sequence goes on along the minus strand of NZ_JBEXYE010000008.1, from coordinate 87,063 downwards.
CAGTTTCCGCACGCCCGCGTGCCGGGGGTCGTCCATCATGTTGAGCAGCACGCCGACGGCCCAGTCCACGGGCAAATCCTCGATGAGGGTGCCGCCGCCGCGCCGTTCCCCGCCGCTCTCGGAGGAATAGGTGACCGAATCCCCGGCTACGGCAACGATGTCGGCGTACCGGCTGACCACCCAGAACCCTTCCCCGTCGGGGGTGTGCGGGGTGGGCGGATGCCACCGGACCGGCGCGTCGGCTCGCAGCCGGTCGAAGACCGCGTGCGGGAAGCCGTGCGCGAAGCGGTCGAGATCGGTCAGGTCGATGTCCTCCACCCCACCCACCCTCGCACAGTGCCCGAGCCGGGGCGGTACATTCGGTGAACCGTGTTAACCGAAAACCTGGCCGCCGCAAGGATTTCGGGGCGGGGTGCGCGGTCGTGATCCGGTCAGCGGCGCCACCGCAACCTCGGCAAGTCCCTCGCGACGCGCGGATCGCGCGGAGTGACTGAACACGGCGTGTTTAACAAGATGCTGCGTAGCTCACATTTCCTTAGGGCACGGTTGCTGTGTGACCTGTCGGACAAACGTCCTGCTTCCGCCTTGGGCTCTCAGGTCCGCCGGTACCCTTTGGGTGCGGAAAGAAAGGCAAATGGTCAGCAATCTTGCGGGTGGGGGAAACCCTAACCACGGCGCCGAACCGGGCAGTCAACTCGGTGCGCTCGAAACATATGCCGCCCAGGCTCACGGATATCTCAGCCTGGGTGGAGAACAGCTGGGGCAACTGCCCGGCCTGTTACGTCCCATGGTCCTGGAATCGTGGCTGCGCAGCGTGCGCGGCGGCGTGGACCCGATGGACGATGGGGACGGTCGCGGCCTGCGCGGCGCGGACCTCGAGCGCTATCGCGACGCGCATCCGATCGCCGCGGTGATGCCGCTGGTGGACAAGCTGTTGCTGCGGGACGCGACCAGTACCGGTTTGATCGTGGTGGTGGCAGACCAGTTCGGCCGCGTGCTCTCGGTGCACGGCAATGCCGACCGGGTGCAGCCGGCCGCCGAGGCGGGATTGCGCGAGGGCAATGACCTGAGCGAGCGCCGGGTCGGCACCAATGCGGTGGGCCTGGTGGTGCGCACCGGCCGCGCGGCCTGGATCCACGGCCCCGAGCATTTCCTGCACCGCATGCACCAGATCACGGGAGCGGCTGCGCCGGTGCACGATCCGGACGGCCGCCTGGTCGGCGTGCTGATGATCGCCGGCGGTGTGCGGGTGGCGCGCCCGGAGATCCTGGCCCTGGTGAAGGCGGCGGCCACGGCCGCGGAGATGGATCTGCTGCTGGCCGCCGTGCGTTCGGGTCAGGATCGGCGTTCGCACGCCGACGCGCCCGCGCCGGAGCGCCTGGGCCTGGAGGTGCTCGGACTCGGGCAGCCGCAGCTCACCGTGGCGGGGGAGCGGGTCCCATTGTCGCAGCGGCACGCCGAGATCCTGTTGCTGCTCGCCGAACATTCCGAGGGGTTGTCGGCCGATCACCTGGCCCTGCTGCTCGATGACGCCGATCTGGACAACGCCACGATTCGCGCCGCCATGTCGCGGCTGCGCTCGGTGGTCGGTTCGAACGTCTTCGGCTCGCGCCCGTACCGGTTGCGCGTGCCGATCGCCACGGATGTGGAGGCGCTGCGCGCCGCCCTGGATTCCGGGGATGTGGACGCCGCCGTGCGGCTGTACGCGGGCCCGGTGTTGCCGCGTTCGACCGCTCCGGGAGTTATAGACATTCGCGATGAATTGCGGGTGCGCTTGAGAACGGCTGTATTACGTTCCGGCGACGCTTCGGTCTTGAGTCGGTGGACCGCGGGCGCCGAAGGACGCGACGACGCGGCGGCGTGGGCGGCCTATCGGGCCACCGTGGACCGTGAGTCTCCGCTGTATGCGCAGATCGAGGCCAAGATCCGGGTGCTGGATCGGCGCTTGGGCGCCGATGCAACGCAGTTGCAACGTTTCGACTCCTAATCTCCACATCCGAAAGTGCGGTCGGTCACACCGCCGCCTTGTTATGTGGTCTGACCCACATTCATCGCGATCTTCGCGCCGGATCGGCTGCCAACTAGACGCTCGTCCAACTTTTTTTCAGGAAAAAGTTCCTTTTTATTGTGTAAACGCCTAGTGTCCACATGCATGAACGGCATCCCTGTGATGCAGGTGACAGTTGGAGGAGATCGGCAGTAGGACAGTCCGGATGCGGTGACCCGGAGGCAACCGCATCCCGGCCGGCGAGCCAGTAAGCCCGGCCGCTTCGAGCACTAGTTGGATCACGCGCGGATTCGCCGCGCATTCGTCGAAAAACCCAGGGCGATGCGATAACTCGCGGCCTGGTGCGCTCTCGTCAGCCGAGCGCACTCAGGTCTATTTCGTGATGCCCCGAAACCGTTGGTCGACATAGCAATTCGCCATGACAAGGGAGGCTCTGGTGCAGGGTACGGACTCGAGTGGTCTCGGACCGAGTGAAGTTCCGACGTCGACTGAATTGTCTGCGCCGTTCCCGCTCGGACCCGCGCAGATCGGGCTGTGGTACGCCCAGCTGCTGGCTCCCGAAGTGCCCCTCAACCTGGTCCAGTACGTCGACATCGAGGGTGACTTCGACGTCGACCTGCTGCTGCGCGTCGTCGAGGACGGCGTCCCGATCTGGCGCTCCTCCCAGCTGCGTTTCACCGAGATCGACGGACAGCCCCACCAGTACATCGACCCGACCGCGGGGCACAACACCGAGCTGATGGACCTGCGCTCGGAAGCCGATCCCATCGCCGCCGCGCACGAGTGGATGCAGGTCCAGATCCTCGAGCCGATCGACCTGCTCACCGGCAAGCTGTTCTCGCCCACCCTGATCCGGGTCGCCGACCAGCGCTGGTTCTGGTTCTTCGTCGGTCACCACATCGTGGGCGACGGCTACGCCGCCCTGAACACCATGCAGTGGACGGCCCGTCGCTACACCGCGCTGCAGAGCGGCCTGGAGCCGGAGACGGTGAAGGTCGGCACGCTGCGCGAGCTGGTCGAATCCGAACTGGCCTACCGCGAGAGCAGCCGCTTCCGCACCGACCGCGCCTACTGGCAGGAGCGCACCGCGGGCCTGGACGGCACCATGTCGCTCAAGGGCCGCACCGCCCCGCCGCGCTCGGACAACCTGCGCCGCGGCGTGGTGCTGCCGGAGGACCTGGTCCGCCGCATGGAAGAGTGTGGCGCGCAGCATGATTCGGGTCTGGCGGGCGTGATCATCGCCGCCTTCGCAGCCTACCTGGCCAAGCTGACCGGCCAGGACGAGGCCGTGCTGAGCCTGCCGGTCACCGCCCGCACCACCGCGGTCATGCGCCGCTCGACCGGCATGCTGTCCAACATCGTGCCGCTGCGGATGGCGGCCGGGCCGGACACCTCCTGGCTGGAGCTGCTCACCGCGGCTCGCCTGGAGATCTCCGGCGCGCTGCGCCACCAGCGCTACCGGCACGAGGACATCCGCCGGGACGCGGCCGAACTGCAGGGCGCTCCGGCCTCGCGGGCGCTGTACGGCCCGATGGTCAACATCATGCTGTTCCACCCGCAGCTGGACTTCGGCGATATCCAGGGCCGGCTGAACCTGCTGTCCACCAGCCCGGTCGAGGACATGAGCCTCAACGCCTTCTACGGCGAGAACGACCGGGTGCGCCTGGACCTCGAGGTGAACCCGAACCTGTACACGGCCGACGAGATCGACCGCCACATCGAGCGTTTCGTGGCGTTCGTCGAGCGGCTGGTGGAGCTGGACCCGGCGGCCCCGCTGTCCGCGGTCGAGGTCATCACCGAGCGGGAGCGCGAGGTGGTGCTGCGCGAGTGGAACGACACCGCGTTCACCGTGGACCCCGAGGCGACCCTGGTGTCGATGTTCGAGGCGCAGGCCGCCCGGACGCCGCAGTCGCTCGCGGTGCGTTTCGGCGGGACCCCCGCCTGCGATCTCACCTACGCCGAGTTCGCCGGACGGGTGAATCGGCTTGCCCGTTACCTGATCTCGCGCGGCATCGGCCCGGAGTCGCTGGTCGCGCTGCACCTGCGCCGTTCGCCGGAGCTGCTGGTCGCGGTGTACGCGGTGCAGGCCGCCGGTGGCGCCTACGTGCCGCTGGACCCCGATCACCCGGCCGACCGGATCGCGCACATCCTGGACACCGCCGCGCCCGCGCTGGTGCTGACCACCGCCGCGGACCGTCCCGCCACCGACGCCGCCGTGCTGGACATCGCCGAGCTGACCGAGGCCGCGCTGGCCGAGTTCTCGGCCGACACGGTGACCGATGTGGACCGGCTGTCCCCGTTGCGTCCGGCGAACACCGCCTACGTCATCTTCACCTCGGGTTCCACCGGCCGCCCCAAGGGCGTGGCGGTGAGCCACCGCTCCATCGTCAACCGCATGGTCTGGATGCGTGAGACCTTCGCGCTGTCCGCCTCGGACGTGATGCTGCAGAAGACGCCGATGACCTTCGACGTCTCGGTGCCGGAGCTGTTCTTCGCGCTGCAGATCGGCGCGACCCTGGTGCTGGCCCAGCCCGACGGCCACCGCGATCCGGCCTACCTGCGCGCGGTGATCGCCGAATTCGGCGTCACGGTGGTGCATTTCGTGCCGTCGATGATGGATCCGTTCGTGGCCGAGCTGGAGGCCGCCGCGGCCGCGGGTGAACCGCCGCTGCGGATCCGGCAGCTGTTCGCCTCGGGCGAGGCGCTGCCGGGCCCCATCGCGCAGCGGCTGCGCGCCCTGACCGGCGCCCCGCTCCACAATCTCTATGGCCCCACCGAAGCTGCGGTCGAGGTCACCTCGCACGAGGTGACCGCCGCGGATACCACCGCCGTGCCGATCGGCGCGCCGGTGTTCAATACCCGGCTGTACGTGCTCGACGCACGCCTGCGGCCGGTCCCCATGGGGACTCCGGGTGAGCTGTATCTGTCGGGGGTTCAGCTCGCCCGGGGCTACATGGCGCGTCCGGGTCTGACGGCGGAGCGGTTCGTCGCCGACCCGTTCGCGGCCCCGGGTGAACTCATGTACCGCACCGGTGATCTGGTCTGCTGGACCGAGCTGGGTGAGATCGAGTACCTGGGGCGCACCGACTTCCAGGTGAAGGTGCGTGGCCTGCGCATCGAGCTGGGCGAGATCGAGACCGTGCTCGGCGATGTCGAGGGCGTGTCCCGCGCGGTGGTGATCGTGCGCGACGACCAGCTGGTCGCCTACGCGGTCGCGACCGACGAGGTGGACGCGATCAAGCTCAAGGCCGCGGCCGCGCGGGCGCTGCCCGCCTACATGGTGCCGAGCGCGTTCGTGCTGCTGGAGGCGTTGCCGGTCAACGCTTCCGGCAAGCTGGACCGGGCCGCGCTGCCGGATCCGGTCCGGGTCGCGGTGGTGCACGAGGCGCCGGTGACGGTGACCGAGCGGGCTGTCGCCGCCATGTTCGCCGAGGTGCTGGGCACCGACCAGGTCGGCCGCACCGACGACTTCTTCGCCCTGGGCGGCAACAGCCTGATCGCCACCCAGGTGGCGTCGCGGCTGAACGCCGAGCTGGGCTGCCACCTCACGGTGCGCGAGATGTTCTCCGCCACCGGCGTGGCCGAGCTGGCCGCCGTGATCGACGCCCAGTTCGTGGACGCCGACGCCGAGTCCGGCAGCGCGGTCGCCCTGGTGCGCCGCGACCGGCCGGAGGCGCTGCCGCTGTCCCCGGCGCAGCAGCGCATCTGGTTCCTGAACCGTTTCGACACCGCGAGCGCCGGCTACAACATGCCGTTCGTGGTGCGCCTGCGCGGCGAGGCCGATCCGGAGGTCATGCGGGCCGCGCTGGCCGACGTGCTGGGCCGCCACGAGGTGCTGCGCACCGTGTTCCCCACCACCACGGCGGGTTTCGCGCAGCAGCAGGTGCTGCCGGTGGCGGTGGCGACCGAGCCGGTGGCGCAGGAGTCCTGTGACGCCGACGAACTGGACGCCCGCCTGCGGGCCTTCGCCGCCCAGGGTTTCGACCTGGAGCGCGAGATCCCGTTCCGTGCACGACTGTTCACCGTTACCGGCGCCGTCGCCTCCGATTGCGGACTGGGCGGTCCGGTACTGGTCGACGCCGCGGACCTCGACGTCCCCGAGTACGCGGTCGCCATCGTGCTGCACCACATCGCCGCCGACGGCCTCTCGCTGCCCATCCTGGCTCGCGACCTGATCACCGCCTACCTGGCCCGCACCGGCGGCCAGGCGCCCGCCTGGGAGCCGCTCGCGGTGCAGTACGCCGATTACACGCTGTGGCAGCGGGATCGGCTCGGCGCGGCCGACGACCCGGAGTCGCTGCTCTCCCGGCAGCTGGACTTCTGGCGCGGCACCCTGTCGGGCGTGCCGGACGTGCTCGAGCTCCCGGCCGACCGTCCCCGTCCCGCCATCGCCACCGGCCGCGGCGGCAAGCTCGACATCGAGCTCACCGCGGAGTTGCACGCCGCCATTTCGGAAACGGCTCGGGCCGAGGGCATCTCGACCTTCATGCTGATGCACACCGCGCTGGCGGTGCTGCTGTCCCGCCTTTCCGGCGAATCGGACATCGTCATCGGCACCCCGGTCGGCGGCCGCGGCGCGCGCGAACTCGACGACCTGATCGGCATGTTCGTCAACACGCTGCCGCTGCGCACCGAGATCGACGGCGAGCTCAGCTTCCGCGACCTCGCACACCGGGTCCGCGACATCGATCTTGCCGCGTTCGCGCACGCCGACGTCCCCTTCGAACAGCTCGTCGAGACCCTGAATCCGGTGCGCTCGGCGGCCCGGCATCCGCTGTTCCAGGTGGCCCTGTCGTTCACCGCCGCCGGAGACATCAGCCTCGAACTGCCCGGATTGCTTGCCACGACGAGTACCCTGGACACCGAGGTGACCAAATTCGACCTGTCGGTCGCGGTCACCGAAAGCTTCGCCGGTGCCGGTCCCGGGGAAGGTCCGGCACCGGCGGGGATCCACGCGGAGTTCGAATTCGCGGTGGATCTCTACGATCCCGCCACCATCGAGGTCTTCGCGCGCCGCTATGTGCGCCTGCTCGAGGCGATCACCATCGATCCCGCCGTGGTCGTGAACGCGCTGCCGCTGCTGTCCGAGGCCGAATACGCCGATCTGACAACCCGTTCCGGCGGAGCCGTGGACGCGGTCCGCCTGCTGCCGGAGATCATGGCCGCGGCCGTGGTGTCGGCCCCGGACCGGATCGCCCTGATCGAGCGCGATGTCCAGTTCACCTACACCGAACTGGACGCCCTCTCGAATCGCTTGGCGCGCCTGCTGATCGAGCGCGGCCTGGGCCCGGAGCAGCTGGTGGCCGTGAGCCTGCCGCGGTCGATCGAGTACATCGTCGCCGTGTGGGCCATCGCCAAGACCGGCGCCGCCTGGGTGCCGGTGGACCCCGCCTTCCCGGCCGACCGCATCGAGTACATCGTGCGCGACGCGGGCGCGGTGCTCGGCCTGACCGTGGCGCCGGTGCGCGACGCGCTGCCGGACACGCTGCCCTGGCTGCTGCTCGACGACGCCGAATTCACCAGCGCCCGCACGGCCTTCCCGGCCGATCCGATCACCGACGCCGACCGGGTGCGGCCGCTGCGCGCCGCCAATGTCGTGTACTCCATCTACACCTCCGGTTCGACCGGTCTGCCCAAGGGCGTCGTGGTCACCCACTCGGGTCTGGCGGGTCTGTCCGAGGCGCAGTACGAGCGCTTCAGCGGTTCCGCCGAGGCGCGGGTGCTGCACGTGACCAGCTCCTCGTTCGACGTCTCGGTCGGCGAGCTGCTGCTGGCCCTGCGGTCGGCCGCCACCCTGGTGGTCGCCCCGACCGGCGCGCACATCGGCGACGAGCTGGCGGAAGTCATTCGGGCGCACGGGGTCACCCACGTCTTCATGACGCCCTCGGGCGCGAGCACCATCGATCCGGCCGACGTCCCCACCCTGCGCCACGTCGCGGTCGGCGGCGAGGCGCTGTCGCCGGAGATGGTGCGGCGCTGGGCCGAGGCCGGGCGCGACATGATCAACGCCTACGGCCCCACCGAGGCCACCGTGGTCGTGAACATCACCGGCGCGCTGGCGGCGGGCGAGACCGTCACCATCGGCCACCTGGTGCCGGGTGCGCGCGAGTGGATCCTGGATCAGCGGCTGCGGCCGGTGCCGGTCGGCGCGATCGGCGAGCTGTACCTGGGCGGCCTGCCGGTCACCCGCGGCTACCGCAATCGCGCGGAGCTCACCGTGAGCCGGTTCGTGGCCTGCCCGTGGGCGCCCGGTGAACGCATGTACCGCACCGGCGACCTGGTGCGCTGGACCGCCGACGGCCAGGTGGAGTACCTGGGCCGCAACGACTCCCAGGTGAAGCTGCGCGGCTTCCGCATCGAACTCGGCGAGATCGAGGCCGCGCTGGCGGCGCTGCCGCAGGTGCGCCGGGCCGTGGTGGTCCTGCACCACGACGCGGTGCGCGGCGACCAGCTGGTGGCCTACCTGGTGGCGGCCGCCGGCGGCGTGGACGTGGCCGAGATCAAGACCGCGCTGGCGGATCGCCTGACGGCGTACATGATTCCGTCGGCCTTCATGGTGCTCGACGCCATGCCGATGACCGTCAACGGCAAGCTCGACTACCGCGCGCTGCCCGCCCCGGTCTTCGCGGCCCGCGAATTCCGCGCCCCCGCGACGCCGATCGAACTGCTGGTGGCCGAGGTCTTCGCCGAGGTGCTGGGCCTCGCGCCCGCCGCCGACGTCACTCCGGCGGACGCGGCCCTCACCGCGGCCGTGGCCGTCGCCGACTCCGCGCTGGGCTCGAATGCTCCGGTGGCGCACCTGGATTCGGTCGTCGAGGCCGACGCGCCCGCCGCCGGTGTCGGCGCGGACGACGACTTCTTCGAGCTCGGCGGCAACTCGCTGATCGCCACCCAGGTGGTGGCCCGCCTCGGCGCGGCCCTGGACACCACGGTCCCGGTGCGCCTGCTGTTCGAGGCGTCCAGCGTCGCCGAGCTGGCGTCCCGGCTGGCCGACCTGGCCGGTACCGGCGGCCGCGCGCCGCTGGTGGCGGGGGAGCGGCCCGAGGTGGTGCCGCTGTCCTACGCGCAGCAGCGCATGTGGTTCCTGAACCGCTTCGACAACAGCTCGATCGCCGACAACCTGGTCGCGGCCATCCGCCTGGACGGCCCGCTGGACGCCGACGCGCTGGCCGCCGCGGTCACCGATGTGGTCGCGCGGCACGAGACGCTGCGCACCGTGTACCCGGCCGTGGACGGCGTGGGCCGTCAGCTGGTGCTGCCGGTCGAGCAGTCCGGTGTCGCACTGGTTTCGGAGCAGGTGCGTGCCGAGGATCTGGAGAACCGGATCTTCGAGCTCGCGGTGCTGCCGTTCGCCGTGGACGAGCAGGCTCCGGCCCGGCTCACCCTGCTGGGGGTGGCGCCCGAGACCCACGTGCTGGTGCTCGCCGTGCACCACATCGCCGCCGACGGCTGGTCCATCGCGCCGCTGACCCGGGATCTCATGCTGGCCTACGCGTCCCGCACCACGGGCGCGGCCCCGGCGTGGACGCCGCTGCCGGTCCAGTACGCCGACTACACGCTGTGGCAGCGTGACCTGCTGGGCGCCGAGGACGACCCGGAATCCCTGCTGGCGGACCAGGTTCGCTTCTGGCGCGCCGAATTGTCCGGGCAGCCCGACACTCTGGAGCTGCCCGGCGACCGGCCGCGACCGGCCGTGGCGACCCGCCACGGCGCGCAGTACCGCTTCGCCATCTCCGCCGAGCGGCACGCCCGCCTGCGCGAGCTGGCCGAGGCCGATCGCGCCACCCTGTTCATGGCGCTGCACGCGGCCTACGCCACGCTGCTGGCGAAACTGTCCGGCACCGCGGACATCTCGATCGGGTCGGTGGTCGCCGGCCGCGGCGAGCAGGCGCTCGACGATCTGGTCGGCATGTTCGTCAACACCCTGGTGCTGCGCACCGAGGTGGCCCCGGACCGTTCGTTCCGGGAGCTGCTGGCCCAGGTGCGTGAGACCGATCTGCGCGCCTTCGCGCACGCGGACGTCCCGTTCGAGCGCCTGGTCGAGGTGCTCAGTCCGATGCGCTCGCAGGCCCGCCACCCGTTGTTCCAGGTGGCCCTGGATCTGCAGAACACCACGCAGACCAGCCTCGAGCTGAACGGCCTGACCGCTTCGCGGGTCGAGCTGGACCCGGGCATCGCCAAGTTCGATCTGCAGCTGTCGCTGGTCGAGGATCGTGCGGCGGGCAGGCTGGACGCCGTGTTCACCTACGCCACCGACATTTTCGACGAGGCCACCGTCGCGGCCTTCGCCCGTCGCCTGGACGTGGTGCTGGACGCGGTCACCGCCACCCCGGACCGCCCGGTCGGCGATATCGACCTGCTCACCGACGCCGAGCGCGCCCAGGTGCTGACCGGCTGGAACGACACCGCCCACGACATCCGCTCGGCGCTGCCGGTCGGCGCGTGGGGCGAGACCACCCCCGCGACCCTGGTCGCCCTGTTCGAGTCGCGGGCTCTGACCTGCCCGAACGCCCCGGCCGTCGAATTCGGGCACGCCGATACCTCCCAACCGGCTACAACTCTGTCCTACGGCGAGTTCTCCGGCCGCGTGCACCGCCTGGCCCGCAAGCTGGTCGAGTGCGGCGTCGGCCCGGAATCCCGGGTGGCGCTGGCGATCCGCCGCTCCCACGATCTGCTGGTCGGCATGTACGCGATCCTGGCCGCCGGCGGCGCGTACGTCCCCGTCGACCCGGATCAGCCCGAGCAGCGCACCGGCTACGTGCTGGACGCGGCGGGCCCGGTGCTCGTGCTGACCACCGACCGCGACGGTTTCACCACCACCCGCGACATCCCGGTGCTGGCCGTCGACACCGTCGACCTGGCCGGGTACGCCGCGACCCCGCTGACCGACGCCGATCGTCTCGCGCCGCTGCGGGAGTCGAACGCCTGCTACGTCATCTTCACTTCCGGTTCCACCGGCCGCCCCAAGGGTGTCGCGGTCTCGCACGCCGCCGTGGTGAACCGCCTGGTGTGGGGTCAGGACCGCTACCGGCTGACCGCCGACGACGTGGTGCTGCAGAAGACCCCCTTCACCTTCGACGTGTCGGTGTGGGAGTTCTTCTGGCCCTTGCAGATCGGCGCCAAGCTGGTGGTGGCCGCCCCCGACGGCCACCGCGACCCGAAGTACCTGGCCGAGTTGATCATTCGCGCGGGCATCACCCACGCGCACTTCGTGCCGTCCATGATGGCGGTCTTCGTGACCGAGCCGGCCGCCGCCCACTGCACCGGCCTGCGCCAGGTGTTCGCCTCCGGTGAGGGCCTGCCCGTCGGCACCGCCGCCCGCATGCGCGAGCTGACCGGCGCGCGCGTGCACAACCTGTACGGCCCCACCGAGGCCGCGGTCGAGGTCACCCACCACGAGGTCGCCGACACCGATGTCGCGTTCGTGCCCATGGGCCGTCCGGTCTGGAACACCCAGACCTATGTGCTGGACGGCCGCCTGAACCCGGTCGCGCCCGGCGTCGCCGGTGAGCTGTACCTCGCGGGCGATCAGCTGGCCCGCGGCTACCTGGGCCGTCCGGATCTGTCCGCGGATCGCTTCGTGGCCAACCCCTTCGGCAACGGCGCGCGCATGTACCGCACCGGTGACCTGGTCACCTGGACCGCCGAGGGCGAGCTGATCTACCTGGGCCGCACCGACTTCCAGGTGAAGCTGCGCGGCCTGCGCATCGAACTGGGTGAGATCGAGGCCGCGCTGCTGGCGCAGCCGGGCGTCAACCAGGCGGTCGTGCTGGTGCGCTCGGACGAACGCGCGGGCGATCAGCTCGCGGGCTACCTGCAGCGCGAGCCCGGCCACGCCATCGACCTGGACGCGGTCAAGGCGGCGCTGGGCGGCCTGCTGCCCGCGTACATGGTTCCGGCCGCGTTCGTGGTGCTGGACGCCTTCCCGGTCAATGCCTCCGGCAAGCTGGATCGCGCCGCGCTGCCCGCCCCGGTCTTCGAGACCGCGGCCTACCGCGCGCCCGAGACCGTGGCCGAGGACGTGGTGGCCGGGGTCTTCGCGGACCTGCTCGGCGTCGACCGGATCGGCGCGAACGACGACTTCTTCGCGCTCGGCGGCAGCTCGCTGCTGGCCGCCCGCGTGGTGGCCCGGGTCGGCGCGGCGCTGGACGCCGAACTGTCGGTGCGCGACCTGTTCGACGCCCCGAGCGTCGCCGGGCTGGCCGCGGTCGCCGAATCCCGTTCGGGCAGCGGCACGCTGGTGCCGCTGACCGCGCGCCCGCGCCCGGCGCTGGTGCCGCTGTCGGACGCGCAGCGCCGCATGTGGTTCCTCAACCGCTACCACGCCGGCGCGACCGGGGTCGGCCCCGGCGCGGCGGCGGACAACATCCCCATGGTGCTGCGGGTGACCGGCCCGCTGGCCGCGGCCGCGCTGCACGCCGCACTGCGGGATGTGGTGGCGCGCCACGAGACCCTGCGCACCGTCTACCCCGACGGCCCGGACGGTCCCGTGCAGCGGGTGCTGGCCGAGGGCGATGCCCGGCTGGTCACCGCGCCGATCACCGCGGACGAACTGACCGCCCGGGTGGCCGAGGTCGTCGCCCGCCCGTTCGACCTGACCGTCGAAACCCCGGTGCGCGCGGCCGTTTTCAGCCTGTCGCCGACCGATCACGTGCTGGTGCTGGTGGTCCACCACATCAGCTCGGACGGTTTCTCGATGGGCCCGCTGGCCGCGGACTTCATGACCGCGTACCAGGCCCACCGCGCCGGTGTGGCGCCCGCCTGGGCCCCGCTGCCGGTGCAGTACGCCGACTACACCCTGTGGCAGGCCGAGCGCCGGGGTGACGAGACCGATCCGGCCTCGCTCGCGCACCGGCAGCTGGCGTTCTGGAAGCAGCGCCTGTCCGGGCTGCCCGAACAGCTGGAGCTGCCCGTGGACCGCCCGCGTCCGGCGGTGGCGTCGCTGCGCGGCGGCACCCACCGCATGCGCGTGGACGCCGAATTGCACGGCGGCCTGGTGGATCTGGCGCGCGCCCACGACACCACCCTGTTCAGCACCGTGCACGCGGCGCTGGCCGTGTTGCTGGCCCGGATCTCGGGCAGCACCGACATCGCGATCGGCACCCCGGTCGCGGGCCGCGGCGAGCAGCAGCTCGACGCCCTGGTCGGCATGTTCGTCAACACCCTGGTGCTGCGCAGCGAGATCGACCCGCGCGCCGGCTTCGACACCGTGCTGAACGCGGTGCGCGCCGACGACATCGCGGCCCTCTCGCACGCCGAGGTGCCCTTCGAGCGCCTGGTCGAGGTGCTGTCCCCGGCCCGCTCGCAGGCCCGTCACCCGCTGTTCCAGGTGGCGCTGACGTTCCACAATTACGCGCTGCCCGCGGTGGAGCTGCCGGAGCTGACCGTGCGCCCGGAGGCTCTGGACGCCGGGGTGTCGAAGTTCGATCTCCAGTTCACCGTGCTCGAGCAGCACGGCCCGGACGGCCGCCCGAACGGCATGGACATCGAGATCAGCTACGCCAGTGAGCTGTTCGACGCCGACACCATCGCCGCCCTGGCCGGTCGCTTCGACCGGGTGCTGGCGTCGGTGGCCACCGACGACACCGTGGTGGTCGGCGACATCCCGCTGCTGACCATCGAGGAGAGCGCTCGCGTCCTCCACGAGTGGGCCGGCACCGGACCCGATATCGCCGAATTCACCACGCTGGCGGACCGTTTCGCGACCGCGGCGGCCATCGACCCGGCCGCCCCGGCGGTGCGTTCCGGCGACGTCACGCTCAGCTACGCCGAGCTCGACGCGCGCTCCAACCGCCTGGCCCGCTGCCTGATCGCGGCCGGTGTCGGCCCGGAATCCCTGGTGGCCGTGGCCCTGCCGCGCACCGAGGAGCTGGCGGTGGCGCTGCTGGCCGTGGTCAAGGCGGGCGGCGGCTACCTGCCGATCGACCCCAACTACCCGGCCGACCGCATCGAGTACGTGATCGACGACGCCCGCCCGGTGTGCGCGATCAGCAGCGGCGCGGCCCAGCTGCCCGCCGGCTGGTTCGGCGGCCCGGTGGTCTGCCTCGACACCATCGACCTGGACGGTTACGACGCCGCCCCGGTCACCGACCGCGACCGGCGCGCCCCGCTGCGCCCGGCCGACATCGCCTACGTCATCTACACCTCGGGCTCCACCGGCCGCCCCAAGGGCGTGGTGATCCCGCACCGCAATGTGATCCGGCTGTTCGACAATGCCCAGGGCCATTACGGTTTCGGGCCCGCCGACGTGTGGACCATGTTCCACTCCTACGCCTTCGACTTCTCGGTGTGGGAGCTGTGGGGCGCGCTGCTGTACGGCGGCAGCGTGGTGGTGGTCGACTATTTCACCTCGCGGTCGCCGCAGCAGTTCCGGGAACTGCTGTCCACCGCGGGCGTGACCGTGCTGAACCAGACCCCGTCGGCGTTCTACCAGCTGATCACCGCCGACGCCGAGAGCGACTCCGAGCTCGCGCTGCGTTATGTGATCTTCGGCGGTGAAGCGCTGGAGCCGCAGCGGCTCTCGGGCTGGTTCGCCCGGCACCCGCAGGGCCCGGCCCTGATCAATATGTACGGCATCACCGAGACCACGGTGCACGTGTCCTACCGCCCGATCACCCCGGACACCGGTGCGGCCAGCGTGATCGGCGGCGCGCTGCCGGGTCTGACCGTGCGCGTGCTGGATTCGCGGCTGCGTCCGGTCCCGGTCGGCGTCCCCGGCGAGATCTACGTCTCCGGCGGTCAGCTGGCGCGCGGCTACCTCGAGCGCCCGGCGCTCACCTCCGGCCGCTTCGTGGCCGACCCGTACGGCGCACCCGGCGAATCCGCCTACCGCACCGGCGATCTGGCGCGCTGGACCCCCACCGGCGATCTGGAGTACCTGGGCCGCATCGACCAGCAGGTGAACCTGCACGGCTTCCGCGTGGAGCTGGGCGAGATCGAGGCGGCGCTGCTGCTGGATTCGCGGGTCCGTGAGGCCGCGGTCATCGTGCGCCACGACGAGGCGGCGGATGTCTCCCGCATCATCGGCTACGTGGTGCCGGCGGCGGGCTCGGTGGTGTCCACCACCGAGCTGCGCACCGCCGTCGCCCGCGAACTGCCCGAGCACATGGTTCCGGCGGCCCTGGTGGTCGTGGACCGGATCCCGTTGACCGTCAACGGCAAACTGGACCGCGCGGCGCTGCCCGCACCGGTCTTCGAGGGCACCGAGTACCGCCAGCCCGCCACCGTGGCCGAGGAACTCATCGCCAACGTGTACGCGGACCTGCTGGGCATCGAGCGGGTCGGCGCGGACGACGACTTCTTCGCGCTGGGCGGCAGCTCGCTGCTCGCGGCCAAGGCGGTCGCCCGCATCGGCGCGCTGTTCGACACCACCGTCGGCGTGCGCGCGCTGTTCGAGGCCCCGACCGTGACCGCGCTGGCCGCGCGGGTGCAGGCCGAGGCCGACGGCCCGAAGCGCCCGGTGCTGGCCGCGGGCGCCCGTCCCGAGCACCTGCCGCTCTCGCCCGCCCAGCAGCGCATGTGGTTCCTGAACCGCTTCGACCGCTCGTCGACGGCCTACAACATCCCGGTGGCGCTGCGCCTGACCGGCGAACTGGACGCCCCGGCGCTGGAGGCCGCGTTCGCGGCGGTGATCGAACGCCACGAGACCCTGCGCACCGTCTACCCGGAGCTGGCCGCGGGCCCCGCGCAGGTGATCCTGCCGGCCGCGGACGTGGTCGCGGAGCTCAAGCCGGTCGACCTCACTGAGGCCGAACTGGTCGGCAAGGTCACCGAATTCGCCATGACCACCTTCGACGTGACGGTGGACGTGCCGGTGCGGGTGCTGCTGCTGCGCATCGTGGACGCGGACGGCGTGCCGACCGGTGACCACGTGCTCGCCGGTGTGCTGCACCACATCTCGGCCGACGGCTCCTCGGTGGTGCCGTTCGTGCGCGACCTGATGATCGCCTACAACGCCTGCCTGGCCGGCGCCAAGCCGTCCTGGACGCCGCTGGTCGTGCAGTACGCCGACTACGCGCTGTGGCAGCGCGCGCTGCTGGGCTCGGAGAACGATCCGGAGTCGGTGGCCGCGGGCCAGCTCGCCTACTGGCGCGAGACCCTGGCCGGGCTGCCCGACCAGCTGGACCTGCCCGCCGACCACCCGCGTCCGGCGCGACAGAGCCTGCGCGGCAGCTACATCCGGCTCCCGCTGGACGCCGAGCTGCACGCCGGCCTGACCGAACTGGGCCGCCGCCACGGCGCGACGCTGTTCATGGTGGTGCACGCGGCCTGGGCCGCCCTGCTGTCGCGGCTGTCGGGCACCTCCGACATCGCGGTCGGCACTCCGATCGCGGGCCGCGGCGACGCCGCCCTCGACGACGTGATCGGCATGTTCGTCAACACCCTGGTGCTGCGCACCGGAACCGATGGCGCCGAGCCGTTCACCGATCTGCTGGCCCGGGTCCGCACGGGCGACATCGCCGCCTTCGGCAATGCCGACGTGCCGTTCGAGCGACTGGTCGAGGTGCTCAACCCGGCCCGGTCCACCGCCCGGCACCCGCTGGTCCAGGTGGGCCTGTCCTTCCAGAACCATGAGCGTGCCAACCTCGAGCTGCCCGGCCTGACCGTGTCGGAGGTCGAATTCGACACCCACGTCGCGCAATTCGATCTGCACCTGTTCGCGGTGGACCACTACGCCGAGTCCGGCGCGCCCGCCGGACTGGAGCTGACCCTCGGCTACGCCCACGACCTGTTCACCGAGGCCACCGCGCAGCGCTTCACCGCCGCGCTGGCCCGGGTGCTGGAAACCGTGGTGGCGCAGCCGGAGACGGCCATCGGCGATGTCGACCTGCTGGGCGCGGGCCTGCGTCAGCGCATCCTGCACGACTGGAACGCCACCGCGCGCCAGCTGACCCCGGCCACCCTGGCCGACCTGGTGGACGAGCAGGCGGCCGCCGCCCCCGGCGCGGTCGCGCTGCTGGACGACGCCGGAACCTCGCTCACCTACGGCGAATTCGACGCCCGGGTGAACCGCCTGGCGCGTCGCCTGATCGCCGCGGGCGTCGGACCCGAGACCGGTGTGGTGCTGGCCATGCGCCGCGGTATCGACCTGGTGGTCGCCATGTACGCGGTGGTGAAGGCGGGCGGCGCGTACGTGCCGATCGACCCCGACCACCCGGCCGATCGCATCGCCTACATCGTCGAGACCGCCGCTCCCGCAGTGGTTCTCACCACCTCGGCCGACGGCGTGCCGTTCCCCACCGAGGTGCCGGTGTTCGAGGTGGACCGGCTCGACCTGTCCGCGCTGTCCGCCGCCCCGGTCACCGACGCCGAGCGGGTGCGCCCGCTGCGCGAACAGCACCCGGCGTATGTCATCTTCACCTCCGGCTCGACCGGCCTGCCCAAGGGCGTCGCGGTGCCGCACGCGGCCATCGTCAACCAGTTGCGCTGGCTGCGGGCCACCTTCGAGCTGGGCGCGGGCGACCGCGCGCTGCTGAAGACCCCCGCCACCTTCGACCTGTCGGTGTGGGAGTTCTGGTCCACCCTGACCACCGGCGGCAGCCTGCTGGTCTCGGCCGCGGGCGAGGAGCGCGATCCGGACCGCCTGCGCGCCCTGATCGAGGGCCACGGCGTCACCGTCCTGCACCCGGTGCCCTCCCTGCTGGGCATGCTGCTGGCCGGCGGCCCGCTGCCCGGGTCGGTGCGCGCGGTGCTGGCCATCGGCGAGGCGCTGCCCGCCGCCACGGCCGCCGAGTTCCTGGACCACCACGCTGGGAACGACTCCGGCGCAGTGCTGTTCAACCTGTACGGTCCGACCGAGGCGGCCGTCTCGATCACCGCCTTCGAGGTGACCGAGCGCCACCGGCAGGCCGTGCCGATCGGCTCGCCGGCCTGGAACAGCCGCGTGTACGTGCTCGACGCCCGGCTCTCCCCGGTCCCGGTCGGCGTGCCCGGCGAGCTGTACCTGTCGGGTGCGCAGCTGGCCCGCGGCTACTTCGGCCGCCCGGCCCTGACCGCCGACCGCTTCGTGGCCGACCCGTTCGCGGGTGGCCGCATGTACCGCACCGGCGATATCGTCCGCTGGCGCGAGGACGGGGCGCTCGAGTACATCGATCGCGCCGACTTCCAGGTCAAGATCGGCGGTTTCCGGATCGAGCTCGGCGAGGTGGAGACCGCGCTGCGCCGCCAGCCCGGCGTCACCGCCGCGGTCGCCGTCGCCCGCACCGCGGGTGACGCGGGGTCGCGCCTGGTCGCCTACGCCGCGGTGCCCGGCACCGCCGCCGAGAGCCGCGACGAGGTGTCGGCCGCGCTGCGCGCCGCCCTGGGCGCCGAGCTGCCGAAGTACATGGTCCCGGTCGCGCTGATGGTCCTGGACGCCCTGCCGCTGAACGCCAACGGCAAGGTGGACCGGGCCCAGCTGCCGGAGCCGGTCTTCGCGGTGGCCGCCTACCGCGAGCCGACCACGGCCGTCGAGCAGGCGGTCGCGGCGGGCTTCGCCGAGGTGATCGGCGCGGCCGAGGACATCCTCATCGGCCTGGACACCGACTTCTTCGCCCTCGGCGGCAACTCGCTGATGGCGACCCGCCTGGCCGCCCGGCTCGGCGCGGATCTCGGTGTGCGGGTGCCGGTCTCGGCCCTGTTCGAGGCGCCGACCGTGGACGGCCTGGCGACCTGGATCGCCACCGCCGACCACGCCGACGCGCTGCCGCCGCTGGTGCGCCGCACCGACCCGGGCCCGGCCCCGCTGTCGCTGGCGCAGCAGCGGATGTGGGTGCTCAACCGCCTGCACCCGGAGTCGGGCGCCTACAACGTGCCGACCGCCATCCGGCTCTCCGGACACCTCGACCGGGCCGCGCTGACGGCGGCCCTGCGGGATGTGCTGGAGCGCCACGAGATCCTGCGCACCCGCTACCCCGAGGTGGACGGCGAGGCCGTGCAGGTGGTGCTCGAGGTCGGCGAGCTCGACGGCGAGCTGACCCCGGTTCCGGTGTCGGAGACCAACCTTCAGGCCACGCTCGTCGAGGTGGCCGCGGCGGGCTTCGATGTGACCGTGGCCCCGCCGGTGCGGGTCGTGCTGTTCGAACTGGCTCCGGACGAGCACGTCCTCATGGTGGTGCTGCACCACATCAGCGCCGACGGCTACTCGGTGCTGCCCATGACCCGGGACCTGGTGCTGGCGTACACCTCCCGTACGTCCGGCGCCGCTCCCGCCTGGACCCCGCTCGAGGTCCAGTACGGCGATTTCGCCGCCTGGCAGCGCACTGTGCTCGGCTCCGACGCCGATCCGCAGAGCCTGCTCTCGCGCCAGCTGGCCTTCTGGGTGGACGAACTGTCCTCCGCCCCGGACC
Organism: Nocardia sp. NPDC005746; assembly: GCF_040630785.1. NCBI lineage: Bacteria > Bacillati > Actinomycetota > Actinomycetes > Mycobacteriales > Nocardiaceae > Nocardia > Nocardia sp. NPDC005746. The sequence goes on along the minus strand of NZ_JBEXYE010000008.1, from coordinate 67,728 downwards.
AGTTGGAGCTGCCCACCGACCGGCCCCGGCCGGCCCGGCGGGAAATGCTGGGCAAGACGATCGATTTCGCGGTGGACTCCGACACCGTCGAACGACTGTCGGCCCTGGCCCGCGCGCACGGCGCCACCCTGTTCGGGGTCGTGCACGCAGCTTTCACCGTGTTGCTGGCCAAACTGTCCGGCCAGCGCGACATCTCGATCGGCGTTCCCGTCGCCGGTCGCGGTGAGCGGGCACTGGACGACCTGATCGGCATGTTCGTCAACACCGTGGTGCTGCGCACCGAGGTGGACGGCAAGCTGACCTTCACCGACCTGCTGAAGCGGGTGCGCGATCGCGATCTGGCCGCGTTCGACCACGGTGACGTCCCGTTCGAGCGGGTGGTGGAGGCCGTGCTGGCCGCCGCCGGCCGAGGCCGTTCGGCCTCGGTGAACCCGTTGTTCCAGGTGGCTTTCGCCTTCCAGAACATGGCGCCGGTGTCGGTCGAACTGCCCGGGCTGACCGTGGCGGCGCTCGAGCCCGAGCTGATCGAGGCCAAGTTCGACCTCCAGCTCACCGGCATCGAGCAGCACGACGCGGCCGGGAAGGTCACCGGTCTGGACATGCGATTCGGGTACGCGACCGACATTTTCGAGGCCGACTCCGTGCGTCTGCTGGCTCAGCGCCTGCGGTCGGTCCTCGACACCGTCGTCGCGAATCCGGACGTGTCGTTGCGCGCCATCGACATCCGGACCGAGGCGGAGCGCAACCGCCGCCCCGGCACCGGTGCGCCGAAGGCCGAAGCGGTCGCGCCGCAGCAGAATTCCTCCACCTCTGCCGCGGCCGACCTACCCACCCTGATCGCCGCCGCCGCGGCCGCCGCTCCCGCAGCGGTCGCCGTCACGCACGGCGAGCACACGGTGACGTACCGGGATCTCGCCGAGAAGATCGCCGTCACCGCCCGCGCCATGGGCGCCGCCGCGAAACCGGAGGCGCTGGTCAACGTGGCACTCGCCGGGCTGGTGCCCGGCATTCTGGCCGCCCTCGGCGCGGCCGGACTCCGTCAGGTCCTGAGCACGCTCACCGCGGACGCGCAGGCCCTGGTCCTCAGCACGGAAAGCACGTCGGAAGGAAGCCTCTGATGCACTACGCAGAGTCGATCGCCACCAACCGGACCGGACGGGTCACGGCCTTGCGCCGGGCCTACGGTGTGGGCGACCTACCATGTCTGATCGCCGTCGTGGCCGAGCTGGACGCCGACCGCGTCGCGCTGCGCTACGCGGGCGACACCGTCGCCTACGGTGTCCTGGCCGCCGAGATCGCCATGCTGAGCGAGGCCATGGGCGGCGCGCTCGAGCCCGAGGCGCTGATCCAGGTGGTGGTCTCCGGCCAGCTGCCCGGCCTCATGGACGGCGAGGCGGGCGGCCTGACCGCGGCGCTCGAGGCCCTGGTCGACGACGCCGTGCTCGCGGCCTCCGATGTCCTGGACCCCAAGCTGGCCCCGGTCGAGACGCTCAGCACCCAGTTCCGCGCGCAGGTCCAGCGCACGCCGGACGCCATCGCCATGGACTACGACGGCGAGACCCTCACCTACGCCGAATTCGCCACCCGCGTCACCGTTCTCGCGCGCCACCTGCGCACCCTGGGCGTCGGCCCGGACGTGCTGGTGGGCCTGGCGGTGCGCCGCTCCTTCGAACTGCTGGTCGGCATGTTCGCCATCCTGGAGGCGGGCGGCGCGTACGTGCCGATCGATCCGGACCACCCGGCCGAGCGCACCTCCTACGTGCTCGAGGTGGCCAAGCCCGCGGTGGTGCTCACCACCACCGCCGACCACCCGCCCTTCGAGATCGCCGCCCCGGTGCTGCGCATCGACGAATTCGAGGACAACGCACGGGAACTGGGCATCAACGGCGACCGGCTGCTGTCTCCGGCCGACGACCCGGAGCTGCCCCAGCCGGGCCCGGACAACCTGGCCTACGTCATCTTCACCTCCGGCTCCACCGGCCGCCCCAAGGGCGTGGCCATTCCGCACCGCGCGGTGATCGCCTTCCTGCGCTGGCAGCAGCGGCAGTTCCGGCTCACCGACCAGGACGCCCTGCTGTTCAAGACCTCCACCACGTTCGACGCCTCGGTGTGGGAGATCTTCTGGCCCTTGACCACCGGCGCCCGGATCGCGATGACCCGGCCCGACGGCCACCTGGACCCGGCCTACCTGGTGCACGTGATCCGCGAATCCCGGGTCACCACCGCGTTCTTCGTGACCTCCATGCTGGCCGCGCTGGTGGGCGAGGTGATGCGCAGCGGCGAGGAGATGCCCGACTCGCTGCGCTACCTGCTCACCGGTGGCGAGACCGTCCCCGTCGGAACCGCCGCTGACTTCCGCAGCGTCAGTGGCGCGACCCTCTTCGACGTGTACGGCCCGACCGAGTCCACCGTGCTGGCCACCTCGCACGAGGTCACCGCCGCCGACGTCGACTCCATCCCGATCGGCAGCCCCGGCGACGACGTGGAAGTGCTGGTCCTGGACGGGGATCTGCGTCCGGTGCCGGTCGGCGTGGTCGGCGAGCTCTACATCGCCGGCCCGCAGCTGGCCCGCGGCTACGCCGGTCGCTCCGGCCTGACCGCCGAGCGCTTCGTGGCCAACCCGGAGGGCCCCTCCGGCGACCGCATGTACCGCACCGGCGACCTGGTGCGCTGGGTGTCCAACCCCGACAACGGCCCCGACGAGCTGGAGTACGTGGGCCGCAGCGACTTCCAGGTGAAGATGCGCGGCCTGCGCATCGAGCTGGGCGAGGTCGAGACCGCGCTGCGCCGCGACGCCGCCGTCGCGCAGGCGGCCGTGCTCATGCACACCCGCGCCAACGGCGAGCAGAACCTGGTCGGCTACGTGGTGGCCGCCGACGGTCACGAGATCGACAGCGCGGCCGTGCTTTCCACCGTGCGCACGCACGTGCCCGAGTACATGGTGCCGTCGTTGCTGGTGCCGATGGCGCAGCTGCCGCTGAACGTGAACGGCAAGGTGGACCGCCGCGCGCTGCCCGAACCGGACTTCGCCGACGCCGTCACCGCCTACCGCGCGCCGGAGACCGCCGCCGAGGAGGCGGTCGCGGCCATCTTCGCCGACCTGCTCGACCTCGAGGTGGTCGGCGCGGACGACGACTTCTTCGCCATCGGCGGCAACTCGCTGATCGCCACCCGCGCCATCGCCCGCATCCGCGAGACCCTCGGCGTCACCGTGGACGTGCGCGACTTCTTCGAGCGGCCGACGGTGTCCGCGCTAGCCGCGCTGGGCGACAACGCCGGACCGGCCCGGCCGCCGCTGACCGCGGGCCCGCGCCCGGACCACATCCCGCTCTCGCCCGCCCAGCAGCGCATGTGGTTCCTCAACCACTACGCGCGCAGCGAATACGATCCGGCCGCCGACGAATTCGATCCGGCCGCGGTGGACAACATGCCGTTCGCGCTGCGGCTGCGCGGCGACCTCGACACCGCGGCGCTGGCGGCCGCGTTCGCCGACGTGGTGGAGCGGCACGAGTCGCTGCGCACCTACTACCCGGCCGCCGAGCAGGGCCCGGCCCAGATGGTGCTGCCCGCCGCCGCGGTCGACCTGACCCCGCGCGACGTGCCCGAGGACCAGCTGGTCGGCACCGTACTCGGTTTGGCCGCACAGGGTTTCGACGTCACCGCCGAGGTGCCGCTGCGCGCCCGGCTGCTGCGCTCGGGCCCCGGCGACCACACCCTGGTCGTGGTAGCCCACCACATCGCCGCCGATGGCGCCTCCATCGGCCCGCTGGTGCGCGACCTGGTGATGGCCTATGTGGCCCGCCAGGCCGGGCAGCGCCCGCAGTTCGCGCCGCTGGCCGTGCAGTACGCCGACTACGCGTTGTGGCAGCGCGCCTGGATGGGCGACGAGTCCGATCCGGATTCGGTGTCCGCCCGCCAGATCGCCTTCTGGGCCGACGAACTCGCCGATCTGCCCGCCCAGCTGGACCTGCCCGCCGACCGCCCCCGGCCCGCCGCCTCCAGCGGCCGCGGCGCGACCTTCGAGACCGTGCTCGACGCCGACCTGCGGGCCGCGGTGGACAAGCTGGCCGCCGCGCACCGCGCCACCCCGTTCATGGTGCTGCACGCGGCGCTGGCCGCCGTGCTGGCCCGGCTGTCCAACACCACCGACATCGCCATCGGCACCCCGGTGGCCGGGCGCGGCGATCAGGCCCTCGACGACCTGGTCGGCATGTTCGTCAACACCCTGGTGCTGCGCACCGAGGTGCGCGGCGCGGACTCCTTCGGCGATCTCATCGCCCATGTGCGCGACCGGGATCTGCGCGCCTTCGCCCACCGCGACGTGCCGTTCGAGCGCCTGGTCGAGGTGCTCAACCCGCCGCGCGCCCGTAACCGCCACCCGCTGTTCCAGGTGGCCCTGTTCATGCAGAACCTGGGCGAGCTGACCGCCGGGCTGCCCGGCCTCACGGCCGAGGAACTGGACTTCGATCCGGGCATCGCCAAGTTCGACCTGCAGCTCACCGTGAACACCGCCGGTGACGGCTACCGGGTCGAATACACCTACGCCACCGACCTTTTCGACGACCACACGGTGCGCGAGCTGGCCGCCAAGTTCAGCCGGCTGCTGGCCGCCGCCACCGCGGACGCCATGGTCGCCGTCGGCGATATCGAACTGCTCGACGCCGGGGAGTACGACTACGTCACCTCCAGCTGGAACGCCACCGGCTCGCGCGTCCCGGATCTGTTCCTGCACCAGGGTTTCGACGCGCAGGTCGCGCGCAGCCCGAAGGCCCGCGCCCTGGTCTTCGGCGACACCGAACTGACCTACACCGAGTTCTCCGAGCGGGCCAACCGCCTGGCGCGGCACCTCATCGCCGCCGGCGTCGGCCCGGAATCACTGGTCGTGCTGGCCATGGCGCGCTCGGTGGAACTGGTCGTGGCCATGTACGCCGTGCTGCGCGCGGGCGGCGCCTACGTGCCGGTCGATCCCGCGCACCCGGCCGAGCGGATCGGCCACATCCTGGCCACCGCGGGCCCGCACTCGGTGCTCACCACCCGCCGTGACGGTTTCACGCTGCCCGAGACCATCGATGTGCCCCTGCACCACCTCGACGAGCTGAGCCTCGAGGACTACTCCGCCGCCAAGATCGGCGACAAGGAGCGGCACGGGGTCCTGCACCCCGACCACCCCGCCTACGTGCTGTTCACCTCCGGCTCCACCGGCAAGCCCAAGGGTGTCGCGGTCACCCACCGCGCCATCGCCAACCAGCTGGCCTGGATGCAGGCCGAGTACGGCGTCCGCGCGCAGGATGTCTACCTGCAGAAGACCGCCACCACCTTCGACGTCTCGCTGTGGGGCTACTTCCTGCCGCTGCGCGCCGGCGCGACCCTGGTGGTCGCCACCCCCGACGGCCACCGCGACCCCCGCTACATCGCGGAAACCATTGCCCGGCACCAGGTCACGCTGACCGATTTCGTGCCGTCCATGCTGTCGGTGTTCGCCGCGCACGCCGAGGCGGGCGAACTCGACTCGCTGCGCGACATCTTCGTCATCGGCGAGGCGCTGCCGCCCGAGACCGTGACCGCCTTCTGGGCGGTCAGCGATGCCGGTGTGCACAACCTGTACGGCCCCACCGAGGCCGCGGTGTCCATCACCTTCCGGGAGGCGCACCGCTCCGACACCCTCGCCGTCCCGATCGGCGAGCCGGAGTGGAACTCCCAGGTGTTCGTGCTGGATTCGCGCCTGCACCCGGTCGCCATCGGCGTGCCCGGCGAGCTGTACCTGGCCGGCACCCAGCTGGCCCGCGGCTACCACAGCCGCTTCGACCTCACCTCGGATCGCTTCGTGGCCAACCCCTTCGGGCGGCCGGGCGAGCGCATGTACCGCACCGGCGACCTGGTGAAGTGGACCGAGGACGGCGAGCTGGTCTACCTCGAGCGCCTCGACTTCCAGATCAAGTTCCGCGGCCAGCGCATCGAACTGGCCGAGATCGAGAGCGCCCTGCTGCTGGCCCCCGAGGTGGCCCAGGCCGCGGTGCGCCTGGTCGGCGCCGACTCCGGCGATTTCCTGGCCGGTTACGTGGTGCCCGCCCCGGGCGTCGAGCTGGACCCGGAGACCCTGCGCGAGGGCCTGACCCGGGTGCTGCCGCCCTACATGGTGCCCACCGCCCTGATGGCGCTGCCCGAACTGCCGCTCAACTCCAGCGGCAAGCTGGACCGCAAGGCGCTGCCCGTTCCGGAACTGCGCGCCAAGGCTTTCCGCGAGCCTGTCGACCCGGCCCAGCGCCTGGTGGCGGCGGTGTTCGCCGAGGTGCTGACGGTCGAGCGCGTCGGCCTCGACGACGATTTCTTCGCCCTGGGCGGCAGCTCTCTGGACGCCGCCCGGGTCACCTCCCGAATCGGCGCCGAGCTCGGCTCCCGGGTGGCGGTGCGCCTGCTGTTCGAGTTCTCCACCGTCGAGGGCCTGGCCGCCGCGCTGGTCGCCGCCAACCCCGATGCCGCCCGGCCGGCGCTGGCCGCGCGCCCGCGCCGAGCGCAGGGAGGTGGAGCGGAGCGCATTCCGCTCTCGCCCGCCCAGCAGCGTCTGTGGTTCCTCAACCGCATCGAGGCCGAGGACGGCGAGCACAGCGTCTACAACCTGCCGATCGTGCTGCGCCTGCGCGGCAACCTGGACATCGCCGCCCTCGAGCAGGCCACCTTGGACGTGCTGGCCCGCCACGAGTCGCTGCGCACCAGCTACCCGGACTCGGAAGCCGGTCCGTACCAGCACATCCTGGATATCGACGACATCGGCCTGAGCCTGAGCCCGGTGCCCGTCAGCGCGGCCGAGATGGCCGGGGCGATCACCGCCTTCGCGTCCGCCGGTTTCGACGTCACCACCGAACTGCCGTCGCGCATCGGTCTTTTCATCGTCGATGAGCACAGCGTGATCGCCGACGAGGCCGCGCGGGACACCGAGTACGTGCTGGCCGTGGTCGTGCACCACATCGCCGCCGACGCGCTGTCGCTGCAGCCGCTCATCGGCGACCTGATGCGCGCCTACCTGGCCCGGACCGCGGGGCAGGAGCCCGGCTTCGAACCGCTGGCCGTGCAGTACGCCGACTACGCCCTGTGGCAGCACGAACTGCTCGGCGACGCCGCCGAACCCGGCACCGTCGCCCACCAGCAGATCGAGTTCTGGCGCGAGACCCTGGCGGGCCTGCCGCCGCAGCTGAGCCTCCCGGCCGACCGCCCCCGCCCCGCTGTCGCCACCAATGCCGGTGCCGCCGTGCCGTTCTCGGTCGACGAGACCGTCGCCGCCGGACTGCGCGAGCTGGCCCGCGCCCACGGCGTCACCCTGTTCATGGTCGTGCACGCCGCCTTCGCGGCCCTGCTGGCCCGCACCTCCGGCACCGCCGACATCCCGGTCGCCTCCCCGATCGGTGGCCGTGGCGAACGCGAACTCGACGCCCTGATCGGCATGTTCGTCAACACCCTGGTGCTGCGCACCCAGGTCGAGGCCGACCGGCCCTTCACCGATCTGCTGGGCACGGTGCGCACCGCCGACCTGGCCGCCTTCGGCCACGCCGAGCTGCCCTTCGAGCGCATCGTGGACGCGCTGGCCGTGGACCGCACCACCGGCGCGCCGCCGCTGGCCCAGGTCATGCTGTCGTTCAACGACGCCCGCATGAGCGGCGGCGCCGGCACCTTCGAACTGCCCGAACTGGCCGTCACCCCGGTCGAGATCGACGACCCCACCGTCAAATTCGACCTGCACCTGGTGGTCGGCGAACTCGGCGACGAGGCCGGGCTGACCGGCAACCTGCGCTACGCCACCGAGATGTTCGACGCCGCCACCGCGGCCTCGCTCACCGAGCAGTTCGGCCGCCTGCTGGCCGCCGTGGCCGCCGACGCCTCCATCCTGGTCGGCGACATCGACCTGCTCGGCGACGCCGAGCGGGAACTCGTCGTGCGGGGCTGGAACGCCACCGCCTTCGACGTGGACGCCGCGCTGGGCCTGACCCCGGCCGCCGCCGCGGACGCCAAGACGCTGATCTCGTTGTTCGAGGAGCAGGTCGCGCGCACCCCCGACAGCGTCGCGCTCACCTTCGAGGGGACGAGTCTGTCCTACGCCGAGTTCGCGAGCCGGGTCCGCCGGCTCGCACGCTGGCTGATCAGCGAGGGCGTCGGACCGGAATCCCTGGTCGCACTGGGCATGCGCCGCTCGCTGGACCTGGTGATCGGCATGTACGCGGTGTCCGCCGCCGGCGCGGGCTACCTGCCGCTGGACCCCGACCACCCGGCCGAGCGCCTCGAGTACATCCTCGAGACCGCCGACCCGGTGACCGTGCTGACCTGCGGTGCGGATCTGCCGCTCGACACCGCCCAGGTGCGCATCGACCTGCTCGACCTGACCGGCATCGCCGACGCGCCGATCACCGACGCGGATCGCATTGCCCCGCTGCGGGATTCCAACACCGCCTACGTCATCTTCACCTCCGGCTCCACCGGCCGCCCCAAGGGCGTCGCGGTCAGCCACGCCGCGATCGTCAACCGCCTGGTCTGGGGCCGGTCGGCGCACGGCCTGACCGCCGCCGACGTGGTGCTGCAGAAGACCCCGATGACCTTCGACGTGTCGGTCCCGGAGTTCTTCCTGCCCTTGCAGATCGGTGCGCGCCTGGTGATCGCCAAGCCCGAGGGCCACAGCGATCCGGTGTACCTCGCCGAACTCATCGCTCGCGAGGGCATCACGGCCGCGCACTTCGTGCCGTCCATGATGACCGTCTTCGTCGCCGAGGAGGCCGCCGCGCGGTGCACCTCGCTGCGGATCGTCTTCGCCTCCGGTGAGGCGCTGTCCTCGAAGCCCGCGCACACGCTGCGCGAGCTGACCGGCGCGGAACTGCACAACCTCTACGGCCCGACCGAGGCCGCGGTCGAGGTGGCCTACCACCAGGTCACCGATGCCGACGTGGACGCCGTGCCGATCGGCCGCCCGACCTTCAACACCGAGCTCTACGTGCTGGACGCGCGGCTGCGCCCCGTCCCGGTGGGCGTCGCGGGCGAGCTGTACCTCGCCGGTGACCAGCTGGCGGTCGGTTACGTGGCCCGCCCGGGCCTGACCGCGGATCGTTTCGTGGCCAATCCGTTCGGTGCGTCGGAGCGTATGTACCGCACGGGTGACCTGGTCAAGTGGAACCGTGACGGTGAGCTGGAGTATCTGGGTCGCACCGACTTCCAGGTGAAGCTGCGCGGTCTGCGCATCGAGCTGGGGGAGATCGAGGCCGCGCTGACCGCGCACCCCGGGGTCGCCCAGTCCGTGGTCGTGGTGCACGGCTCCGGCGCCGACGCGCAGCTGGTCGGCTATGTGGTGCCCGCCCCGGGCGCGGAGATCTCGGTGGCCGCGCTGAAAGCCGAACTGGCGCAGCGACTACCGGTCTACATGGTGCCCGCCGTCCTGATGGCCCTGGAGTCCTTCCCGGTCAACAGCTCCGGCAAGCTGGACCGCGGCGCGCTGCCCGCCCCGGCCGCCGCCACCACCGCCTTCCGTGCGGCCACCGGCCCCGAGGAGCGGATCGTCGCGGAGGTCTTCGCCTCGCTGCTCGGCGCCGCGCGAGTCGGCGCGGACGACGATTTCTTCTCGCTCGGCGGCAACTCGCTCATCGCCACCCAGCTGGTGGCGCGCTTGGGCAAGGCCGCGGGCGTGCGGATTCCGCTGCGCGCGGTGTTCGAGGACGCGACCGTCGCGGGCCTGGCCGCCAAGATCCGCGCGGCCGACGCCGAGACGCTGGTCGAGCTGCCGCCCGTGGTCGCGCAGGAACGCGGCGACCACATCCCGCTGTCCATCGCCCAGCAGCGGCTGTGGTTCCTCAACCGCTTCGACATCCGCGACGGCTACACCATTCCGTTCGCGCTGCGCCTCACCGGCGCGCTCAATGTCGAGGCGCTGCGTGCCGCGGTCGCCGACGTCGTGGACCGCCACGAGACCCTGCGCACCATCTACCCCGAGCACGACGGCCAGGCCGGCCAGCTCATCCTGCCCACCGGCACCCGCCTGATCGACCTGGTCCCCGAGCCCGTCACCTCCGCCGACTTGCCCGGACTGGTGGAATCGGTGGCGCGTACCGCCTTCGACGTGACCGCCGAGGTGCCGTTCCGCATCCGGCTGCTCGAACTCACCGACGAGCCGGGCGTCCACCTGCTGGTCCTGGTGGTGCATCACATCGCCGCCGACGGCTGGTCCTTCGGCCCGCTCACCCGAGACATCGCCACCGCCTACGTGGCCCGCTGCGCCGGTGAGGTCCCCAACCTGGCGCCGCTGCCGGTGCAGTACGCCGACTTCGCGCTGTGGCAGCGCGCCGCCCTGGGCGGTCCCGAGGACTCCGAATCGGTGCTGGCCCAGCAGCTCACGCACTGGACCCGCCGCCTGCACGGCGTCCCGGACGTGCTGCCCCTGCCCACCGACCGTCCCCGGCCCGCCGTGGCCAGCGGTCGCGGCGCGGGCTTCAGCGGCCGCTTCGACGCCGAATTGCATTCGGCCGTCCTGGCTTTCGCGGCCGAGCGCCGGGTCACCCCGTTCATGGTGCTGCACACCGCGCTGTCGGTGACGCTGGCCCGCCTGTCCGGCACCGCCGACATCGTGATCGGCACCCCGGTCGCGGGCCGCGGCGACGAGGCCCTCGACGACCTGGTCGGCATGTTCGTCAACACCCTGGTGCTGCGCACCGAGGTGCGCCCGGACGCCGCCCTGGCCGAGCTGCTCACCCAGGTTCGCGACACCGACCTGACCGCCTTCGACCACGCCGTGGTGCCGTTCGAGATGCTGGTCGAAGCGGTGAATCCGGTGCGCTCCCAGGCGCACGCGCCGCTGGCCCAGGTGACGCTGACCCTGCAGAACCACGCCCGGCCCAGCATCAAGCTGAACCGTCTGGCCATCGAGGCGCTCACCGTGGACGCCACCGCCACCCAGTTCGACCTGGACTGGACGCTGGCCGAGACCACCGGCGCCGACGGCGCGCCCGGCGGCATCGACGTCTACATCACCTACGCCACCGACCTCTTCGACGCCGCCACCATCGGTGGCTTCCAGGAGACCTTCGAACGCGTGCTGCGGGCGCTGCTCGCCGATCCCCGCGTCGCCGCCGGTGACGTGGAGATCATGTCGCGCGCCGAACGCGGTGCGCTGCTGGTGGATCGCAATGCCACCATCCGGCCGCTGCCGGTCGAGACCCTGGCCGAGCTGCTCGACGCGCGGGCCGCGCTGGATCCCGACGTGGACGCGCTCGTCTTCGAGGGCGAGCGGGTCGGCTACGCGGACCTGGCCCGGCGTGTGAATCGCCTGGGCCGCCTGCTGATCGCGCAGGGCGTCGGCCCGGACGCGATCGTCGGCGTCACCGCCCAGCGGTCCGTCGACATGGTGGTCGCGCTGTTCGCGGTGGTGGCCGCCGGCGCCGCCTACGTGCCGGTCGACCCGTCCCACCCGGCCGACCGCATCGCGCATGTGCTCGGCACGTCGAGCAGCACCCTGGTGCTGACCCTCGGCGGGGCCGCGCTGCCCGAACTCGCGGGCGTGCGCGTGCTCGACCTCGCCGAGCTGGCGGAATCCGGTGCGCTGGAAGAGTTCTCGGACGCACCGATCACCGACGCGGACCGGCTCGGCGTCCTGCACCCGGACAACCTCGCCTACGTGCTGTACACCTCCGGCTCCACCGGCCTGCCCAAGGGCGTGGCCACCAGCCACCGCGCCATCATGAACCAGCTGCGCTGGCTCGAGGAGCGCTACGGCGTCACCCGCGACGACAGCATCATGCAGCGGGCGCCGCTGGCCTTCGACGTCTCGGTGTGGGAGTGCTTCCTGCCCGCCATGGTCGGTGCGCCCCTGGTGATTCCGCGCCCGGGCCCGCTGGACCTGGACTACCTGGCCGACCTGATGCGCGAATTCGGCGTCACCATCGCCGAACACGTGCCGTCGGTGCTGGCCGCGCTGATCGCCGAGGGCCACGGCGACGCCCTGAAGTCGTTCCGCCACCTGCACACCGGTGGTGAGGCGCTGCCCGTCGAGCTGCTCGGCCGGCTGCGTGAGCTGGTCGGCGGTTCGGTGCACAATGCCTACGGTCCGACCGAGGCCGCGATCTCGACCATCTACCACGAGTTCTCCGACGCCGACCCGGATTTCGAGGTCGCCATCGGCCGCCCGAACTGGAACACCCGCGCCTACGTGCTCGACGCCCGCATGCGCCCGGTGCCGATGGGCGTCATCGGCGAGCTCTATCTGGCCGGCGCCCAGCTGGCCCGCGGCTATCAGGGCCGCGGCGCGCTGACCGCCGACCGGTTCGTGGCCGACCCGTTCGGCGTGCCCGGCGCGCGGATGTACCGCACCGGCGACCTGGTGCGCTGGAACCGCGCCGGCGACCTGGTCTACATGGGCCGCAACGACTTCCAGATCAAGCTGCGCGGTCAGCGCATCGAGCTCGGCGAGATCGAGGCCGCCCTGCTGTCCGCGCCCGGCGTGGCCAACGCGGTGGTGCTGCTGGCCAAGGACACCACCGGGGCGGACTGCCTGGTCGGCTACGTCTCCGGCGAGCAGCTCGACGCCGAGGCGGTGCTGGCCCATGCCCGCACCCAGCTGCCCTCCTACATGGTGCCCGCCCACGTGGCGGTACTGGACGCGATGCCGCTCACCACCGTCGGCAAGCTCGACCGTGCGGCTCTGCCCGCTATCGAGTTCACCGCGACCACGGTCGCCTTCCGGGAGCCCGCGCCCGGCGCGGAGGCCACCCTGGCCGCCCTCGCCGGAGATCTGCTCGGCGGCGTCACCCTCGGCGCGGACGACGACTTCTTCGCCCGCGGCGGTAACTCGCTGCTCGGCATGCGCCTGATCGCCCGCGCCAACGCGGCCCTCGGCGTGGAACTCAGTGTGCGTCAGCTGTTCGAGGCCCCGACGGTCGCGGGCCTGGCCGCGCTGGCCACCGCGGCGGGCACCGGCCTGCCGCTGCGGCGCATGGTCCGGCCGGAGCGAATCCCGTTGTCCCCGGTGCAGACCCGCATGTGGCTGCTCAACCGGCTGGACCCGGAATCCGCGGCCTACAACCTGCCCTCGGCGGTCCGGATCACCGGCGAGATCGACACCAGCGTCCTGCTGGCGGCCTTCGGCGACGTGGTCACCCGCCACGAGGCGCTGCGCACCATCTACCCGTCGGACGCGGACGGCGTCGGCTACCAGCTGGTCCTGCCTGCCGAGACCGCGCCGCTCCCGCTCGAGATCCACACCGGCGAGAACGCCGCCGACCCGGCCTGGATCGCGGCCTTCGCGAACACCGGATTCGACGTCACCACCACCGTGCCGATCCGCGCCGCGCTGCTGCGCGAATCCGAGGACAGCCACGTTCTCGCCGTGGTGCAGCACCACATCGCGGGCGACGGCCAGTCGATGAACCCGCTGCTGCGCGACACCGTCACCGCGTACCTCTCCCGGGCGGCCGGACACGCGCCGGAGTGGACCGACCTGCCCGTGCAGTACGCCGATTTCGCGCTCTGGCAGCGGGCCACCCTCGAGCTCATCGGGGACCGCGAGCTCGCGTTCTGGACCGAGACGCTGCGCGACCTGCCTGAGGAACTGTCCCTGCCCACCGACCGGCCCCGCCCGGAGGCGGCGTCCGGCCGCGGCGCGTACCTGCACACCACGGTGGACGGCGACCTGGCCGCCGCGATCAAGCGAATCGCGGAGGCGCACAACGTCACCCCGTTCATGGTGTGGCACGCCGCGCTGGCGCTGCTGCTGGCCCGCCTGTCGGCCGGCACCGACATCGCCATCGGCACCCCGATCGAGGGCCGCGGCAATGCCGCCCTCGACGACCTGGTCGGCATGTTCGTCAACACCCTGGTACTGCGCACCCAGCCGGAACTCGACCGCGGTTTCGACGCGCTGCTGGCGCAGACCCGCGACGCCGACCTGGCCGCGTTCGACCACGCGACCGTGCCCTTCGATCAGGTCGTGGACGCGCTCGGGGTGTCCCGCACCCAGGCGCGGAACCCGCTGTTCACCGTGGCCCTGGCGTACATGAACCTGGACACCCCGACCTACTCGGCGCCCGGCCTGACCCTGGCCGGCGTCGACTACGAGGCCCCGGTGTCCCGCTTCGACCTCCAGGTCACCGTCTCCGACGAGCCGGACGCCGACGGGCGGCTGGCCATCGAATGGAACTACGCCACCGATCTTTTCGACGCCGAGACCATCGCGTCCTTCGCCGACCGCCTGGACCACGTGCTGCGCGCCGTGGCCGCCGACGTGACCCCGCCGATCGGTGACATCGAGCTGATGGAGGCGGCCGAGCGCCGCAATGTGCTCGAGCTGTGGAGCGGTCCGGGCGCGGGCATCGGCGAGACCGGCGACACCATCACGAGCCTGTTCGAGAACGCGGTGGCACGCCACCCCGAGCGGATCGCCGTCGGTTTCGGCGACGAGCAGCTCACCTACGCCGAACTGGATCGGCGCGCGAACATGCTGGCGCGCAGGCTGATCAGCCACGGCGCGGGCCCGGAATCCCTGGTCGCGGTGCTGCTGCCGCGCACCGCGGAGCTGGTCGTCGCCCTGCTGGCCGTGCTCAAGGCCGGTGCGGGCTACGTGCCGCTGGACCCGGCCTACCCGGCCGACCGCATCGGCTACGTGCTCGAGCACGCGAAGCCGACCAGCGTCATCACCGACTCCACCGTCGGCGTCGAACAAGCGCTGGGAGGCGCCGCGACCGCCGCGCTGAACATCATTCGCCTGGACGAGGATTCGGAGGAATTCCCGGGCACGCCGGTCACCGATGCCGACCGTCCCGCCCCGCTGCACCCGGACAACCTGGCCTACGTGCTCTACACCTCCGGCTCCACCGGCCGCCCCAAGGGCGTCGGCGTGACGCACCGGAACGTGGTGCAGCTCATGGAGAACATCGTTCCCGAGTTCGAGTTCAGCCAGGACGATGTGTGGGTTCTGTTCCACTCCTACGCCTTCGACTTCTCGGTGTGGGAGCTGTGGGGCCCGCTCTTCCACGGCGGCAAGGTCGTGGTGGTCGACTTCCTGCTCTCGCGCTCCCCGGAGCAGTTCCTCGAACTGCTCAGCCGGGAGCGGGTCACCGTGCTCAACCAGACCCCCTCGGCCTTCTACCAGCTCGACGAGGCGGACCGCCTCGCGGCGGCGGCCGGCACCGCGCACGACTTGTCGCTGCGATACCTGATCCTCGCCGGTGAGGCCCTGGAACTGCGCCGCCTCTCGGATTGGGTCGCCCGCCGCGGCGGCGCCGAGCCGCGACTGGTGAACATCTACGGCATCACCGAGACCACGGTGCACGTCACCCACCGGTCCCTGGACGCCGGAACCATCGCCGCCGCGACCGGTTCGGTGATCGGCGAGGCCATCCGCGGGCTGCGCACCTACGTCCTCGACGAACGACTGCACCCGGTACCGGTCGGTGTCTCCGGCGAGCTCTACGTGGCCGGTGCGCAGCTGGCGCGCGGCTACATGAACCGCCCGGACCTGTCCGCGGCCCGCTTCGTGGCCAGCCCCTTCGGCGCGCCGGGCGAGCGGCTCTACCGCTCCGGTGACGTGGCCCGCTGGAACCGCGACGGTGAACTCGAATACCTGGGCCGCGCCGATGATCAGGTCCAGGTGCGCGGCTTCCGCATCGAACTCGGCGAGATCGAAGCGGCCGTGCTCGCACAGCCGGGCGTCGCGCAGGCGGCGGTCATCGTGCGCGAGGACCAGCCGGGCGATCAGCGCATCGTGGCCTACCTGGTGCCGGAGGACGGCATCACGCCCGCCGTGGATGCCGTCCGCGACGGGGCCGCCGAGCGGCTGCCGTCCTACATGATCCCGTCGGCCTTCGTGGTGGTGGACGGAATCCCGTTGACCGTCAACGGCAAACTGGACCGCCGCGCCCTGCCCAAGCCCGAACTCCGCACCGCCGAGTTCGTCGCCCCGCGCACCGACGCCGAGCGCACCGTGGCCGGCATCGTGGCCGAGGTGCTGGGCATCGAGGACGCGGAGCGGGTCGGCCTGGCCGACGAGTTCTTCGCCCTCGGCGGCAACTCGCTGACCGCCACCCAGGTGGCCGTGCGGCTGTCCGCCGCGTTCGGCGCACAGGTGCCCGTGCGCGCGGTGTTCGAGGCGCCGAACCTGGAGGCGCTGGCCGCCGCCGCGGTCGCGGCCGACCGGAACGCCGCGGTCCGCCCGCCGCTGCTGCCCCGCACGGCGGTCGGCCCCGCGCCGGTTTCGCCTGCCCAGCAGCGCATCTGGTTCCTCAATCGCCTGGATCCGGATTCGACCGCCTACAACATCCCGCTCCCGATCCGCCTGACCGGACCCCTGGAGGTGGCGGCGCTGCAGGCCGCGATCGCCGACGTGGTGGTCCGGCACGAGGTGCTGCGCACGGTCTACCCGGAGACGGTGACCGGTCCGGTGCAGGTGGTGCTGCCCGCCACCGCGGTCGCGGAACTGCCGGCGCTGGCAGCGATTCCGGCCACCGAGGAGACCGTCGTCGCGGCGGTCACCGAGCTGATCGGTCAGGGCTTCGACGTCACCGCGTCGGTGCCGCTGCGGGCCGCGCTGTACGAGCTGGCCCCCGAGGACCACGTGTTCGTGGTGGTCATGCACCACATCGCCGGTGACGGCGCCTCGCTGGCCCCGCTGGCCGGGGATGTCATGACCGCCTACGCGGCCCGCAAGTCCGGCGTCGTCCCGGCGTGGACGCCGCTGCCGGTGCAGTACTCGGACTTCGCGGTCTGGCAGCGCGATCTGCTGGGCGCCGAGGACGATCCGGACTCGCTGATCTCCCGTCAGCTGGGCTTCTGGACCGAACGCCTGGCCGGGCTGCCGCCGCAGCTCGAGCTGCCCACCGACCGGCCACGCCCGGTGGTGCTGGAGACCGCGGGTCGTCGCGTCGACTTCACCGTCGACGCCGAAACCCACACCGCGCTCACCGATCTGGGCCGCGCGAACGGGGCCACCCTGTTCATGACGGTGCACGCCGCGTTCGCGACCCTGCTGTCGCGGCTCACCGGGTCGGCCGACATCGCGGTCGGCACCCCGATCGCGGGCCGCGAGGACGCCGCGCTCGACAACCTGGTCGGCATGTTCGTCAATACGCTGGTGCTGCGCACCGGCGTCGACCCGGCCGAGGGCTTCGACGCGCTGCTGCGCCGGGTCAGGACCGACGACGTCGCCGCCTTCGGCAACCCGGACGTGCCGTTCGAGCGCCTGGTCGAGGTGCTCAAGCCGGAGCGCTCGACCGCGCGCCACCCGCTGGTGCAGGTCGGCTTCTCCTTCAACAACCAGCGTCCGGCCGCCTTCGACCTGGACGGTCTCACCGTCGCCGCCGTCGAATTCGACAGCGACGTCACGCAGTTCGACCTGCACCTGGTGATCGTGGACAGCTACGACGCCGACGGAACTCCCGCCGGACTGACCGCCACCATGACCTACGCGACCGCCCTCTTCGACGCCGCCACCGTGGAGTCGTTCGTGCGCCGCTTCCAGCGGGTGCTCGACGCGGTCATCGCCGACGCGTCGGTGCGGACCGGTGACATCGACCTCCTCGACGCGGACGAGCGCACGCTCATCCTCGAGGAGTGGAACGACTCGGCGGCGGTCTTCGGGGTCGAACCCGAACCCACCCTGGTCTCGCTGTTCGACGCGGCGGTGGCCGCCAACCCCTGGAACATCGCCCTGGTGGCCGAGGGCCTGGCGCTCACCTACGCCGACCTGGACGCGCGGGTGAACCGCCTGGCGCGCTTCCTGATCGAGCACGGCGTCGGCGCCCACGACACCGTGGCCCTGGCGCTGCCGCGCTCCGCCGACCTGGTCGTGGCCATCTACGCGGTGCTCAAGACCGGCGCCGCCTACGTGCCCGTCGACCCGGCCCAGCCGGGGGAGCGGATCGCCCACATCCTCGACACCGCGCGGCCCGTCCTGGTGCTGACCGCCGCGGATCTCGAACTGGACGAGGCGATTCCGGCCGTGCGACTCGACCGGCTCGAGCTCGGCGGCTACCAGTCCGAGCCGATCACCGCGCGGGAACGCCGGCACGGCCTGGTCGCGGGGAACACCGCGTACGTCATCTTCACCTCCGGCTCCACCGGTCGCCCCAAGGGTGTGGCGGTGTCGCACCAGGCGATCGTCAACCGCCTGGTGTGGATGCAGTCCGAGTACCGGCTCACCGCCGCGGACGTGGTGCTGCAGAAGACGCCCGCCACCTTCGACGTGTCGGTGTGGGAGTTCTTCTGGCCCTTGCAGGTCGGCGCGCGCCTCGTCGTGGCCGCCCCCGAAGGCCACCGCGACCCGGCCTACCTGGCCCGCGTCATCGACGCCGAGGGCGTCACCACCGCCCACTTCGTGCCCTCGATGCTGGCCGCCTTCGTCACGGAGCTGGAGAGCAGCAACCCGCCCCGGAGCGAAGCGGAGGGGCAGATCGGACACAGCCTGCGTCAGGTGTTTGCCTCCGGTGAGGCGCTGCCGGGTGGCGTGGCCCAGCGGCTGCGGGCGCTCACGGGCGCGGAGCTGCACAACCTGTACGGCCCCACCGAGGCCGCGGTCGACGTCACCTACCACCGGGTCGTGGACGCCGACGTGGACACCGTGCCGATCGGTCGTCCGGTGTTCAACACCCAGGTGTACGTGCTCGATTCGCGCCTGCGGCCGGTTCCGGCGGGTGTCGCCGGTGAGCTCTACCTGGCCGGTGACCAGCTCGCCACCGGGTACGTGGAACGCCCCGACCTGACCGCGGATCGTTTCGTGGCCAACCCGTTCGGGACGTCGGAGCGTATGTACCGCACCGGTGACCTGGTCAAGTGGAACCGTGACGGTGAGCTGGAGTACCTGGGTCGCACCGACTTCCAGGTGAAGCTGCGCGGTCTGCGCATCGAGCTCGGCGAGGTCGAGACGGCGCTGACCGCGCTGCCCGAGATCGACCAGGCCGTGGTCGTGGTCTGGCCGGGACAGGACAGCGGCGGCGAGCACCTGGTCGCCTACCTGGTGCCCGCGGGCTCCGGCGCCCCGGATACCGACGCCGTGCGCCGCGCACTGGCGCAGCGTCTGCCCTCGTACATGGTGCCCTCGGCCTTCGTGACCCTGGACGCCCTGCCGCTCAACACCTCCGGCAAGCTCGACCGCCGGGCGCTCCCGGCTCCCGAGTTCGCCGCCCGCGAATTCCGGGCTCCGGCAACGGAGCTGGAGACCACCGTGTGCGCCGCCTTCGCCGAGGTGCTCGGCGTCGAGCGGGTCGGCCTGGACGACAGCTTCTTCGAGCTCGGCGGCACCTCGCTGGTCGCGGCCCGGCTGGCGTCGCGACTGGGCGAACTGCTCGGCACCACGGTCCCGGTGCTGCTGCTGTTCACCGCGTTCACCCCGGGCGAGCTGGCCCGGGAACTGGACGCGGCGAGCGGCGCCGATCCGGAGGCCGCGCTGGACGTGCTGCTGCCGCTGCGCCGCGAGGGCAGCGCGGAACCGCTGTTCTGCATCCACCCGGTCGGCGGCATCTCCTGGTCCTTCGCGGGCCTGGCCGCCCACCTGGACGCCGACCGCCCGATCTACGGTCTGCAGTCACCGGCCCTGAAAGCCGATGGCGTGCTGCCGGATTCGATCGAGGACTGGGCCGCCGAATACGTGGCCGCGATCCGGGCGGTGCAGCCGTCCGGGCCGTACCACCTGCTCGGCTGGTCGCTCGGCGGTGTCCTCGCCCACGCGGTCGCGGTGCGACTGCAGGGCGAGGGCGAGCAGGTCGCCACACTGGCCATGCTCGACAGCCACCTGGCTCCGGCCGGGGCCGGGCCGGTGTCCACCGACGCCGCCCTGGCCGAGGTGCGGGAACTGCTGGGCAGCCTGCTCGGTGACCGCGCCGGCGACCTGGATCTCGAGGCCGTCACCACGCCCGCCGACCTCGCGGCCCGCGTGGTCGCGCTGCCGGATCAGGGCGACGGCTGGAGTCCGGCCTCGCTCGGCGAGGACCGGATCGCCCGCATCCTCGCGTCGAGCCTGCGCTCGATGGAGCTGGCCCAGGCCTACCGCCCCGGCCGTTTCCACGGCGACCTCACGTATTTCACCGCAGCCCTGGAGGAACCGGCCGCCGCCGGCGCCGCCGGGTGGACCGCCGCCGTCGACGGCGCGGTGCGCGATCACGCGGTACCCGAAACCCATTGGCAGATGACATCGCCGACGGCGCTCGCGCTCATCGCGCGGTCGCTGAACGCACTGTGGCACTGAATTCCCAGGTGAGAAAGGCTGATCCACCATGAGCAATCCATTCGATGACGAGAATGCCCAGTTCTACGTGCTCGTCAACGAGGAGGCCCAGCACTCGCTGTGGCCGGTGTTCGCCGCCATCCCCGGCGGCTGGACCGCCGCGCACGGTCCGGCCCTGCGGCAGAGCTGCCTGGACTATGTCGAGGCACACTGGACCGACATGCGACCGGCGTCGCTGGTTCAGGCCATGGCGGTCGAACCCGAGTAGACCCGCGGAATACCGAGTTCCGCATCCACAGACCCGGGGTCGAACGACCCCGTGCGGCGGTCCCGAGAACAAACACACATCGAGGGGGTCTGTCCGCGTCGTGAAAGAAAGGGAATCACCATGACCACCACTCCTCCGGATCCGGGCACCGCGCCCTCGGTCGACATCGGCGCCGTCGTCTCCCAGGTTCTGAAGTTCCTGGGTGCCGGTTCCACCGCGAGCTACAACCCCAAGGGCCCGAAGCTCAAGAAGCACAGCGCGAAGTAATTCGCGCCGGACACACGAAATTCTCGAAAGGAAATCGCGATGGATTTCTACACTGGCAGCGGTATGACCGACCTGCTCATCGCAATTGCCAAGGTGGTCGGCTCCGGCTCCTCGACCTCGGTCACCCAGCCGGGTGGCGGCACCACTACCCCGACTCCGGTCGTCTAGGAGGCGTGCATGTTCAGCGGTAGTGCTGTGAACGACTTTCTCAGCTTCCTGGCGAAGTCGCTGGGCACCGGCTCCTCCTTCACCTGGCCGCCGGCGACTACGTAGCAGCTTTCGGGCAGGTGTGTGAAGGCCGCCAGGACAATCCGTCCTGGCGGCCCCCCGGGGCTCAGCGCCGCAATCGGTCCAGGACCCAGCCCGCGGTCTCGGCGCTGGATCGGATCAGGGAATGGTCCACCGGCGCCGCGTCCGGGAACAGGTCCTCGTAGACCGCGTTCTCGACGCCCGGTTCGTCGAGGGTCGAGCACAGCGGCGCGGGCGTGGCGAGCTGATCCCGGCGCGTCGCGATCACCGCATAGGTGACCCCGGGCTGGATGACCCGAGTGTCGAAAATCGCCTTGTACACCGGCGAATCCGGTGTCATCTGCAGGGCCGTGGCCAGCTCCGGCGAGGCCGCCGCCAGCAGGGTGCTCAGCACGGGCAGCTCGTGCAGCAGTTGCACGGGGGTGATGGGCGGATTCGGGATGCCGAGGACGCCCGCGCCGTCGCAGCCGCGCACCTCGGGCGTGATGAACACGGCGTGGCTCACCGTCGGCGCTCCACCCAGCAGCTTCAGGTAATAGTTCGACACGATGGTCCCCGCCGAGTGGGCCACGATCTCGACCTTCTCGGCCCCGGTGGTCTCCCGCACCTTCCCGATGAAATCCGCGATCTGCCCTGCCTCGGCAGGCATATCGCCGTTCCATCGCTTCCCGTTCACCACACCGCCCTGGAACAGCAGCGCGCAATATCCGGCCCCGCGCAGTGCGCCGACCATGGTCTCCCACTGCGCGGCGGTCTGATCCGTGGTGCCGTCCCCGCCGGGCAGTACCACCACGGGATATGGATGCGCCGCCGTCGGCCCGCAGTCGATGACCGGTTCGATGGTGTCCCCGACCGGCAGCGGCCGATCCGCGGACCCGGTTTCCGGCGCGGCCTGCGCGGGCGCGGCCGACCACAGGACGGCGGCGCTCAGCGCTACCGCGACAGTGCTGATGATTCTCATGGGCAACAACGCCTTTCGGCCCTCGTCGTGCAGTCCTCCCCGACCATGCGCTGTGCACGATACCGGCGGTCCGCGGGAATTCGGTGAAGCGAATTCGACTCGCGCACGCAGCTTCGTGGGTGAGCGAACGATTGGCAAATATATTTGCTCAGAACATAAATAACGCTCACCACGAAAGAGTCCCGGAGCGCCCGAACTCGCGCAATCGCTGAAGATTAGCTATGAGAGGGAGATATGAGCCGGCCTGAGCCCCTGGAACCACACGTGATCGGTCTCTACTGGGACCGGGACGGCGATATCTGGCAGCGGGAGGACGGCGGCTGGCGGCTCATCCTGCAGAGCGGCGTGGCCGTGGACCCGGTCTCGCTGTGGGAGTGGGACAACGGGCACGTCTGCGACTACGCGCCGTTCGTCCCACTGACCGCGCTGAAGGCCTAGCGCTCCGGCGTCAGAAGGCTCAGCGCTGCGGTGCGTCCGCGCCGAACAGGGTGACCTCCATCAGCCGGATCACCCTGGGCGGCGGGCAGATCGACGCGTGACCGCCGAACTCCCGCCCCAGATCCACCACCAGACCGAATCCGGCCTGCACCAGGATGCGCGCCTCGCTCTCGGACAGTTCCGGGCGCACCGCCACCAGCAGCCGCACCCACTCGGCCACGATGAGCCGCTGCACATTGCGCAGCATCGTGCGCTCCTCGGCCGAGACATGGCCGAACTCGGCGTAGTACACGAAGGTCAGCTCGCGCTCGGCGAACGATCCCGCGACATACAGATCCACCAGTTTGCGCAGCGCCTCGGCCGGAGTCGACGAGGTCGCCACCGCCGGGCCGATCGCCCCGGACACCCGGTCCGCCGCCCGGCGGAACGCGGCGGCCAGCAGGTCGCCCTTGCTGCGGTAGTACCGGTACACCGCCGAGGCCGCCGACAGATCGGCCGCCGCCGCGATGTCCTCCACGCTCACATTGGGATAGCCGCGCTGGTGGAACAGCTCCACCGCCTTCTTCAACAGCAGCTCGTGCTTGAAACTGCGCGGGATCTCCACCGCCCGCGGGGGCTCCGCCGCGGTGCCCTCCGGCGGCAGCTCGGTGTCGAGGATGGCGTCGCAGGCCGAATGCAGCAGGGCCGTCAGCGATTTCGCGGGCAGGGTGGCGTGGTGGTCGCCGATGCTGGAGATGACGCTGAGCATCGACACCGCCCGCACCGCGCGGTCGTGCCCGTCGAGTTCGGGCCGCACGTCCGCGATGAGCGCGCGCAACGTGGTCAGTGCCACGATGAACTGCTCCTCCAGGATCTGCCGATCGGTGTCGTCGAGATAGCGGCGCTCCCAGCGCACCAGGGTGACGGTGGCGCGATTGGCGATGGTCTCGGCGATCATCCGATCCAGCACCCGGTTCAGCCGGGCGCGCGGGGACAGGCCCTCGGACTCGTCGGGCAGCGTCGCCGCCTCGGCGGTGAGCCGCGACAGGCGGAGCAATTCCTCCCGGAACAGCGCGTACTTGCTCGGATAGTGCCGGTACAGGGCGGCCGAGGAGATACCGAGCCGGGTGGCGATGTCCTCCATGCTCACGCCGTGGTAGCCGAGTGATCCGAAGGCGGCGGCCGAAGTGGCGGCGATCTGCGCGCGCCGATTCTTCGGGCGGCGGCGGATCACGCGCTGCGGCTGCTCCTCGACGGTCATATCGCAATGGTAATCACCAGGCCTTTCGGCCGACGTCCCGCCGCCGATCTCGGTAGTCTGCCGGGATGCGCACGGTTGACGTCGAACGCACCATCGCCGCCCCGCCCGCGGATGTCTTCGACTGGCTCACCGATGTCGCGAATTATCAACGGGTTCCGTTCGTCCGCCGCGTCACGCTGGTCCGTCCCGGTAATACCGCGGGCAACGGCGTGGGAGCGGTGCGGCTGGTGGTGACCCCGCTCATGCGGCTCACCCAGGAGATCACCGAATACGATCCGCCCCGGCTGATGCGGTATCGCGGGCTGAAATCCGTTCCGCGCCTGCGGCATCAAGAGGGTTGGATCAGCTGCGAGCCGGTCGAGGGCGGCACGCTGGTGCGCTGGTCGACGACCTTCGAGGTCGCCGCGCCCGTGCTCGCGTCGCTGTGGACCTTCCTGTCGGCCCCGGTGGTGAGCCTCAGCTTCGACATGGTGCTGCGGACCGCCGCGCGCGAACTGCGCGGTGCGTGAACGCGGCGCCCCGCGCGCCGTTACCATCTGGGGCCATGGCCGAGATCAAGGTGGAGCGTCTGGGCTCCGTGGCGCTGGTGACGGTGCACGACCCCGACAAGCGGAATGCGTTGACGCTGGATCTATCCGCCGATCTCGCGGACGCGGTGGCGGACGCCGAGGCCGATACATCGGTGCACGCCCTGGTGGTCACCGGCACGCCCCCCGCCTTCTGCGCGGGCGCCAACCTGACCGCGCTGGGCGAGGCGAAGGAAGAGGGCCTGCGGGCCATCTACGAAGGCTTCCTGGCGGTGGCGCGCTGCACACTGCCGACCATCGCCGCCGTCGGCGGGCAGGCCGTGGGGGCGGGCCTGAACCTGGCCCTGGCCGCGGACCTGCGCTTCGCGAATCCCAACGCCCGCTTCGACGCTCGCTTCCTGCGCCTGGGCATCCACCCCGGCGGCGGCATGACCTGGATGCTGCAGCGCGCGGTGGGCCCGCAGCAGGCGACGGCCATGACGCTGTTCGGTGAGGTGCTCGACGCGCACGACGCGGCGGCGGCCGGACTGGTGCACCGGGTCGTCGACGGCGACCACGCCGCCCTGGTCGCCGCCGCCGTCGAATACGCCTCCGCGACAGCGGAAGTCCCGCGCGAGCTGCTCATCACCACCAAGCGCACCATGCGCGCCACCCGTGCCCTGCCCACCCACGCCGAAGCGGTCAGCACCGAGGTGGTCCCGCAGCTCGCCTCGCTGGAGTCGCCGGAGTTCGCCGCCCGCCTCGCTGCCGCTCAGAACCGGATCAGCGGCGCATCGAAGAACTGAAAACTGTTGGCGGCGAAACCGGAAGGCCCGCACCGGGCGATAAGCTGGGCACATACGGTTCGCTTGCCGAAGGCCTTGCCGGCCTGGCGCTCCGCCTGAGCAGGTTGGCAGCCAACCACTACGCGGTTTGGATGCTGTTGCACAAGACAGAATCCGCAGGCATTCCAACCTGCGGATCCATATGAGTGGACCTGACGGACCAGCATACGAACCGTGCGGTGCTGGTCGAGGGCCGGACATCGCGATCCGCGCGGTCGGTGCCCGCCGCGCCACGACGGGCGGGCACCGATGAGCCAACGACCGTTTCGCCCTCACCCATGATCGTCGACGATCATGCGGCATCGTTCTTCTCGAACCGCGCGACAAACCGCAGTTCCAGCGCGTGAGCCAACCGTTCCAACATGCCGATAGTGGGTGTGCCGCCACCGGATTCCAACCGGGACACCTCGGGCTGACGCAGCCCGGCCCGCTGCGCCAGTTGCGTCTGCGAAAGCCCGAGTTCGAGGCGTCGCTCACGGATGGCATTGGCGAATTCGATCGCCAGCCGTGCTTCCTGACGCCCGGCGTCGTACTCGTCGGAATCGAACTCCGGTCGGTCGACCCTCGAGTTTCGTAGCTCGTTCATCGATGTGTGCTCAGCCATCTCCGTCTACCTTTCGATCGAAGCTGTTTCGGGCATGCTCATGCTCGCTTTCGCGCATCTTCCGCAGCGCCTTTGCCCGGTCCACCTCCGCAGTCTCCCGCATCCGGGTCTTCCGGAAGACCGTCAACAGCACAACCCTGCGGTCCGGTGCCAACCAGTAGGTAATGCGCATCTCTCTGGGATGCAGGTGAAATCGGAGTTCCCGTACCCCGTCGCCAAGGTTGCGGGACCACGGTTCACCCAACGTCTCAGCATTCTCGGCGAGCATCCCGACGTAGGTGTCGACACGACCGAAGTCGCGGTCCGATAGTGACCGCAACCATTCGGCCACTTCGGGTTCGACCTCGACGGCAAGGAAGCGGTGCGCCGCGAGGGCGAGGCGTTGGGCGCAGCATTCGCGCATGACCGCACATGCGACGAAGCCGCAAGAGTTGACCTGCGGCTTCGTTGTTTGTGGAGTTAAGGGGACTCGAACCGCTACGTCAGGGTCATGTTTCGAGTGCTCAGCTCAGGGCGGCGAGGGCCATGCGGCGCAGGATTGGGCGGGCCTTGGTGGCGCTGGCTGGGGCGCTGTGGGGGGTTGAGTTGATCAGGCCGAAGGTTGCGTGGGCCTGGACGCGGGCGGCCTGCTCGGGTAGGTCGGGGCGCAGTTCGCGCAGCACCGCCACCCACACCTCGACGTACTGTCGCTGGGTACGTCGCACTTGGCGGCGGGCGGACTCCGGCAGGTTCTCCAGGTCCCGGTCCTGGATGCGGATGAGTTCGGGCTCGCCGAGGGCGAAGTCGAGGTGGAAATCCACGAGGCCGTCGAGCGCCTCGCGCGCTGAACGCGCGGCCTGCGCCACGGCGCGGCCGCCGTCCAGCAGCCGCTGACTGATCCCGACCAGCAGCTCGACCAGCAGCGCCTCCTTGTTGGGGAAGTGCCGGTACACCGCGGGCCCGCTGATCCCGGCTGCCGCGCCCAGATCGTCGAGCCGCATGCCGAGGAAGCCGCGGTCCGCGATCAGCCGCGCACCCGCCTCCAGCAGCTGTTCCCGACGCTGCGCCTTGAGCTGCTCGCGCCGGGTCAGCCCCACGGGTTCCGTCGCACTGTTCACCGTGGCTCCTTTCGCCGGTGCTGGACAACTCAGTTAATGAAGATTATCTTATTTTCCAGTTATTGGTGACTAACCGAATGGGCCGGATCGGCCGATCGGGGAGGCGGAGCGAATGACGCTGACCGAACAGACGCGGACCGGGAACCGGGCCGCGCACCTGGCGTTGGTCGACGAGTTGCGGGAGCGGCTGGCCGTGAGCTCGCTGGGCGGGCCGGAGAAGTCGCGGGAACGGCACCTGGCGCGCGGCAAGCTGCTGCCGCGCCAGCGCGTGGACCAGCTGCTCGACACCGGCAGCCCGTTCCTGGAGTTGTCGCCGCTGGCGGCCAACGGCATGTACGACGACGAGTGCCCGGGCGCGGGCATGATCGGCGGCATCGGCCGGGTCTCCGGGCGCGAGTGCGTGATCCTCGCCAACGACGCGACGGTCAAGGGCGGCACCTACTACCCGATGTCGGTCAAGAAGCACCTGCGCGCCCAGGAAGTCGCCCTCCAGAACAATCTGCCGTGCGTCTACCTGGTCGACTCCGGCGGTGCGTACCTGCCGCGGCAGGACGAGGTGTTCCCCGACCGTGAGCACTTCGGCCGCATCTTCTTCAACCAGGCCACTATGAGCGCCAAGGGGATCGCGCAGATCTCCGCGGTCATGGGCTCGTGCACCGCGGGCGGCGCGTACGTCCCCGCCATGAGCGACGAGACCGTCATCGTGCGCAATCAGGGCACCATCTTCCTGGGCGGCCCGCCGCTGGTGAAGGCGGCCACCGGCGAGGTCGTCACCGCCGAGGAGCTGGGCGGCGGCGACCTGCACTCGCGCACCTCCGGCGTCACCGACCACCTGGCCGAGAGCGATCAGGACGCGCTGCGGATCGTGCGCAATATCGTGGCCACGCTGGGCCCGAAGACGCCGACGCCGTGGGATGTCGCGCCAACCGTGGACCCGATCGCGCCGCAGGACGAGCTGTACGACGTGGTGCCGGTGGACCTGCGCACCCCCTACGACGTGCGCGAGGTCATCACCCGCATGATCGACGGCGGCGCGTTCCAGGAATTCAAGGCCGAATACGGCAAGACCCTGGTCACCGGCTTCGCCCGGATCCACGGCCACCCGGTCGGCATCGTCGCCAACAACGGCGTGCTGTTCGCCGAATCCGCCATGAAGGGCGCGCATTTCATCGAACTGTGCGACAAGCGCAAGATCCCGCTGCTGTTCCTGCAGAACATCACCGGCTTCATGGTCGGGCGCGACTACGAGGCGGGCGGCATCGCCAAGCACGGCGCGAAGATGGTGACCGCGGTGGCGTGCGCCCGGGTGCCGAAGCTGACCGTCGTGATCGGCGGCTCCTACGGCGCGGGCAACTACTCCATGTGCGGGCGCGCGTATTCGCCGCGCTTCCTGTGGATGTGGCCCAACGCCCGCATCTCGGTCATGGGCGGCGAGCAGGCGGCCTCGGTGCTGGCGACCGTGCGCGGCGACCAGTCGGAAGCGGACCTGGAGAAGTTCAAGGCCCCGATCCGCGAGCAGTACGAGGCCCAGGGCAATCCGTATTACTCCACCGCCCGCCTCTGGGACGATGGCGTCATCGACCCGGCCGACACCAGAACCGTTGTCGGCCTGGCCCTCTCGGCCTGCGCGCAGGCCCCGCTCGAGCCCGTCTCCTACGGCGTCTTCCGGATGTGATGACCTTGATGAACAAAGCTCAGCCCGTAGTGTTCGATACCGTCCTCGTCGCCAATCGCGGCGAGATCGCGGTCCGGGTCATTCGCACCCTGCGCGACATGGGAATCCGATCGGTCGCCGTCTACAGCGACGCCGACGCCGATGCCCGCCACGTGCGCGAGGCCGACACCGCGGTGCGCCTCGGCCCGGCGGCCGCCCGCGAGTCCTACCTGAACATCGACAAGGTGGTCGCCGCCGCCGTGCGTTCCGGCGCGCAGGCCGTGCACCCGGGATACGGCTTCCTGTCGGAGAACTCGGCCTTCGCGGCCGCGCTCGACGCCGCGGGCATCGCCTTCCTGGGCCCGTCCGCCCGCGCCATCGAGATCATGGGCGACAAGATCACCGCCAAGAACGCGGTCGCCGAATACGGCGTGCCCGTGGTGCCCGGCATCGCCAAGCCCGGCCTCACCGACGCCGAATTGATCGACGCCGCGACCGAGATCGGCTATCCGGTACTGGTCAAGCCGTCCGCCGGTGGCGGCGGCAAGGGCATGCGCCGCGTCGACGACCCGGCCGATCTGCCCGCCGCCCTGGTCAGCGCCCGTCGCGAGGCCGGCGCCGCCTTCGGCGACGACACCCTGTTCCTGGAACGCTTCGTCACCAAGCCCCGCCACATCGAGGTGCAGATCCTGGCCGACCAGTTCGGTCACGTGCTGCACCTGGGCGAACGCGAATGCAGCCTGCAGCGCCGCCACCAGAAGGTGATCGAGGAAGCGCCCTCGCCGCTGCTGGACGCGCAGACCCGGGCGCGTATCGGCGCGGCCGCCTGCAACACCGCGCGCAGTGTCGACTACGTCGGCGCGGGCACGGTCGAGTTCATCGTCTCCGCGGACACGCCGGACGAGTTCTTCTTCATGGAAATGAATACCCGGCTCCAGGTGGAACATCCGGTCACCGAGCTGGTCACCGGAGTCGACCTGGTGGAATGCCAGGTGCGGATCGCGGCCGGGCAGAAGCTGGCCGCCGCGCAGGAGGACGTGCGCCTGACCGGGCACGCCATCGAGGCGCGCGTGTACGCCGAGGATCCGGGCCGCGACTTCCTGCCCACCGGCGGCACCGTGCTCGCCCTGTCCGAGCCGGAAGGCCCGGGGGTGCGGGTGGATTCGGGCCTGCGCGCCGGCACCGTGGTCGGCTCGGACTACGACCCGATGCTGTCGAAGGTCATCGCCCACGCCGCTGATCGTGGCGCGGCCATCGCCACACTCGATGCGGCCCTGCGGGACACCCAGATCCTCGGCGTGCGCACCAACACCGATTTCGCGCGCTTCCTGCTCGCCGATCCGGAGGTCCTCGCCGGACAGCTCGACACCGGCCTGCTCGATCGCCGCGCCGCCGACTTCGTCCCCGCCGCCGTCACCGACGAGCAGTTCATCGCGGCCGCCGCGCGGCTGTGGCTGCGGCACTGGCCGGACGGTCCGGTGGATCCGTGGCAACTGCCCACCGGCTGGCGGGTCGGCGCGCATGCGCCCTTCGGCATCCGCCTGATCGGCGGCGACCGCACCGCGCACGTGTTCTTCTCCGGCACCCCGGACCGGGCCACCACCTGGATCGAGGACGGCGAGCGGCGCACCCTCACCGTCGATTCCGACGGGGACACGCTCACCCTCGCCATCGACGGTCTGCGCGGCCGCTACCGGGTCGCCACCGCGCCCGGGCACCTCTGGGTCGCCGACCGCTCCGGCACCGCCCTGCTGCGCGAGGTCGCCGAGGCCGATGTCCGCGGCGGCGACGCCCACGTCGGCGACGCCGAGATCCAGAGCCCCATGCCGGGCTCGGTCATCGCCACCCCCGCCGCCGACGGCGATGTCGTCGCGGCGGGCGCCCCCATCGTGGTCGTAGAGGCCATGAAGATGGAGCACACCCTCACCGCCCCCATCGCCGGCCGCGTCGAAATGCTGGTCGAGCCGGGCGCGCAGGTGAAACTCGAACAGCCGCTGGCTCGCATCATCGCCGAGGAGAACACCCAGTCATGACCGATTTCCTGTCCACCGGAACGCTTCCGGACGAGTACCGCGAACTCGCCCTCACCGTCCGCGACTTCGCCAACCAGGTGGTTGCCCCGGTCGCCGCCAAGCACGACGCCGAGCACAGCTTCCCGTACGAGGTCGTCTCCGGCATGGCCGACATGGGCCTGTTCGGCCTGCCCTTCCCCGAGGAGTTCGGCGGCATGGGCGGCGACTACTTCGCGCTCTGCCTGGCGCTGGAGGAGCTCGGCAAGGTCGACCAGAGCGTCGCCATCACCCTGGAGGCCGGTGTCTCGCTGGGCGCCATGCCGATCTACCGCTTCGGCAACGACAAGCAGAAGGCGGAGTGGCTGCCGCTGCTGGCCAGCGGGCGCGCACTGGGCGCCTTCGGCCTGACCGAGCCCGGCGCGGGCAGCGACGCGGGCGGCACCCGCACCACCGCGGTGCTCGACGGCGACAGCTGGATCATCAACGGCTCCAAGCAGTTCATCACCAACTCGGGCACCGACATCACCCGGCTGGTGACGGTCACCGCGGTCACCGGGGGAGTGGACGGCAAGAAGGAGATCTCCACGATCATCGTTCCCGCCGACACCCCGGGCTTCACCGCCGAACCCGCCTACAACAAGGTCGGCTGGAACGCCTCCGACACCCACCCGCTCAGCTTCGTCGACGTCCGGGTGCCCGCCGAGAACCTGCTCGGCGAGCGCGGCCGCGGCTACGCCAACTTCCTGCGCATCCTCGACGAGGGCCGGATCGCCATCGCCGCGCTGTCGGTCGGCGCGGCCCAGGGCTGCGTGGACGAGAGCGTCCGCTACGCCAAGGAGCGCGAGGCCTTCGGCCGCCCGATCGGCAGCAACCAGGCCATCGCCTTCAAGATCGCCCGCATGGAGGCGCGCGCCCACATGGCCCGCACCGCCTACTACGACGCGGCCGCGCTCATGCTGTCCGGCAAGCCGTTCAAGAAGCAGGCCGCCATCGCCAAGCTGGTCGCCAGCGAGGCCGCCATGGACAATGCCCGCGACGCCACGCAGATCTTCGGCGGCTACGGGTTCATGAACGAATATGCTGTGGCCCGGCACTATCGCGACAGCAAGATCCTGGAAATCGGTGAGGGCACCACGGAGGTGCAGTTGATGCTGATCGGTCGGGAGCTCGGCCTGTGAGCGAGCGCAGCGAGCGTCCATCGGAGACAGTCGAGGTGAAGCGGGTCGTCCAGCGCGGCTTGTGGTTCGACGAGTTCGAGATCGGTGTCGTCTATGAGCACCGGCCGGGTCGAACCATTACCGAGGCCGACAATGTGCTGTTCACGACGCTGACCATGAACACCCAGGCCCTGCACCTGGACGCGGCGTTCTCCGATGCGCTGCCGCCGTTCCATCAGCGCCTGGTGAACTCCATGTTCACGCTGTCCACGCTGGTGGGCCTGTCGGTCGCGCAGCTGACCCAGGGCACCATCGTGGCCAACCTCGGCTTCTCCGACATCGCCTTTCCCAAGCCGCTCTTCCACGGGGACACGCTGTACGCGGAGACCGTGGTGACCGATCTGCGGGAATCCAAGAGCCGTCCGGGCGAGGGCATCGTGACCTTCGCGCACACGGGACGCAATCAGCACGGTGACATCGTGGCCACCGCCGTCCGCAAGACCCTCGTCAGACGGAATCCAATGTCCAGCACACCGGGAGAACCCGCATGAGTTGGGAAATGCCCGGTCCCGCTTGGCTTTTCTGCCCGGCGGACCGGCCCGAGCGGTACGGCAAGGCCCTGGCCGCCGCCGACGTCGTCATCATCGACCTCGAGGACGGCGTCGCCGAGGCCGACAAGGCGTCCGCTCGTGAGGCGCTGATCGCCAACCCGCTGGACCCGCAGCGCACCGTCGTCCGGGTCAACGCCGCGGGCACCCTCGAGCACATGCTCGATCTGGACGCTCTGGTGCGCACCGAATACCGCCGCATCATGCTGCCCAAATGCGAATCGGCCGAGCAGATCACGCGGCTCGTCGACTACGAGGTGATCGCGCTCATCGAATCCCCGCTGGGCGCGCTCGCCGTCGGGCGGGCGGTCATGGTGCGCAATGCCATCGGCGTCATGTGGGGCGCGGAGGACCTGGTCGCCGCGCTCGGCGGCAATTCCAGCCGGCACGCGCACGGCGGCTATCGCGATGTGGCCCGGCACGTGCGGTCGCAGTCGCTGCTGGCGGCCAAGGCGTACGGCAAGTTCGCGCTGGACTCGGTGTACCTCGACATTCCGGATCTGACCGGGCTGGCCGCCGAGTCCGCGGACGCGGTGGCCATCGGCTTCGACGCCAAGGTGGCCATCCACCCCAGTCAGCTGCCGGTCATCCGGACCGCCTACGCGCCCGCCGCCACGGAGGTCGACTGGGCGCAAAGGCTTTTGGTGGAAGCACCCAACCATCGGGGTGTCTTCACCTTCGAAGGGCGCATGGTGGATATGCCGGTCATCCGGCACGCCGAGCGCATCGTGCAGCGGGCCGACGCGGCCGGCAGCGCGGGATACGCGTCGTAGGAGGTATGGCGGTGGAACCACAGTGGGTGCCGAGCGACGACGATCTCGCCGAGGCCCAGGTGACCAGCTTCGCGCTGTTCGTCGAGAAGCGCACGGGACGGTCCTTCCCGGATTATCAGGCGTTGTGGCAGTGGTCGATCGACGACCTGGAAGGGTTCTGGGGCGCGCTCTGGGACTACTTCGACCTCGGCGAACGGGCCGGCGATGTGCTCGGCTCCGTGGAGATGCCGGGCGCGCGGTGGTTCCCGGGGGCGCGGTTGAACTATGTCGAGCAGGTGCTGCGGCAGGTCCGTGACGACCGGCCCGCGATCCTGTCGGTCGACGAGACCGGTGAGATCACCGAGATCTCCTGGGCCGCGCTGGTCGCCACCGCCGCCGCATTCGCGCGCACCCTGCGCGCACTGGGCGTCGGCCCAGGCGACCGGGTCGCCGGATACCTGCCGAACATCGCCGAAGCCGTCATCGCGTTCCTGGCCACGGCCGCCATCGGAGCCATCTGGAGCGCTTGCGGCCAGGACTATTCCGCGCAGGCCGCCCTCGACCGGCTCGGCCAGCTCGAGCCGAAGGTACTGGTCACGGCCGACGGGTACCGCTTCGGCGGCAAGGTGCACGACAAGACCGCCGATATCGCGGCGCTGCGCGCGGGCCTGCCCTCGCTGGCCGGGACCGTCGTGGTGTCGCGCATCGGCGCGGCCGTGCCGGACGCGATCGCCTGGGAGAACGTCGATCCGGGTGACGCGGAGGTCGACCTCGACATCGAAGCCGTGGACTTCGCGCACCCGCTGTGGGTGCTGTACTCCTCGGGCACCACCGGCAAGCCCAAGGGCATCGTGCACGGACACGGCGGCGTGCTGCTGGAGCATCTGAAAGCCGTTGCCCTGCAATCCGATATCGGGCCCGAGGACACGTTCTTCTGGTACACCAGCCCCAGCTGGATGATGTGGAACTTCCAGGTCGCCGGACTGCTGGTCGGCGCCACCATCGTCTGCTACGACGGCAGCCCGGCCGCGCCCACCCCGGACGCGCTGTGGCGGCTGGCCGCCCGCACCCGTGCCACCGTCCTCGGCACCAGCCCCGGCTATGTGCTGGCCTGCGCGAAGGCCGGATCGGTGCCGCGCGTCGACCACGACCTGTCCGCGCTGCGGCTGGTCGGCATCACCGGCTCGTCGCTACCGCCGTCGTCCTCACTGTGGCTGCGCGACAATGTCGGCGAGCGGGTGCCGGTGGCCTCGATCAGCGGCGGCACCGACGTGGTGTCGGCGTTCATCGGCGGCGTCCGCACCGTGCCGGTGTGGCCGGGCGAACTGTCGGCCCCGTATCTCGGCGTGGCTTTGGACGCCTGGGACGAACAGGGCAATCCGGTTCGGGACGAGGTCGGTGAGCTGGTCATCACCAAGCCGATGCCGTCCATGCCGGTGTCGTTCTGGAACGACGCCGACGGCTCCCGCTACCGCGACGCGTACTTCGAGATGTTCCCCGGCGTCTGGCGGCACGGTGACTGGATCACCATCACCGGCCACGGCAGCATCGTCGTGCACGGGCGCTCGGATTCCACCCTGAACCGGCAGGGCATCCGCATGGGCAGCGCCGACATCTACCAGGCGGTGGAACGCATTCCGGAGATCGCCGAAGCGCTGGTCATCGGTGCGGAACAACCGGACGGCGGCTATTGGATGCCATTGTTCGTGGTGCTCGCCCCCGGCGTCGAATTGACCGACGAATTGCGCGGCCGGATCAATGCGACCATTCGCGCGGAGGTGTCCCCGCGGCATGTCCCCGACGAAATCATCGCCGCCCCCGGCATTCCGCACACCCGCACCGGCAAGAAGCTGGAAGTGCCGATCAAGAAGCTCTTCCAGGGCGCGGAAGCCGCCACCGTGGTGGCCCCCACCGCCGTCGACGTGCCCGAGCTCCTCGATTGGTACGCCGCCCAGAAGCCGCGCGGATAACCGGAAGCCCGCGGGATGCGCGGCGCTTCTCAGTGTGCACCGGGCAGGCGTCGCCGCCCGGTGCACACCTCCGACGCCAAATCCTCG
This sequence comes from Nocardia sp. NPDC005746, assembly GCF_040630785.1. Lineage (NCBI taxonomy): Bacteria > Bacillati > Actinomycetota > Actinomycetes > Mycobacteriales > Nocardiaceae > Nocardia > Nocardia sp. NPDC005746. The sequence goes on along the minus strand of NZ_JBEXYE010000008.1, from coordinate 32,840 downwards.
TAGCCGACGGCCAATTCGGCCAGATGTTCCCAGGCCACGGTGAGATCCCGGCCGGATTCGCGCGCCAAGGCGGCGTAGGCGGCGGCGGTGAGCCTGGCCAGCCGGTCGATGACCGCGCCGAGCGTCTCGGTGTGCACGCGGGCCGCGCCGTGCGACGGCGGCAATTGCGCTGTCACCCAGCAGTCGATCTCGTGCACCAAATTCGAACGGCGCGTATCGAGTTCGGTGAGCTGCTCCGGCCGGGCACTGAGCAGGCGCTCGTGAAGTCCGGTCAGATCGTGCGCGGCGCGCAATAGTGGATGTCCGGGAAAACCTGTCCCACGGCAAGCCTGAAGGACTTGGTTCTTGGATGGCAGTGTGTCCCTCATCGCTACTGCTCCTAATACCGCTACCTGCGAATTCCAAGCACAGTAGTCAGCGCAGATGACAGGGACGTGTCTGCCGGTTCAACAGCCCACTGCCATTCCGCTAGGGGAACCTCGCCATAACCGGAGATCAATCGGTGAGCCTGTCCTATGTGGAACGATCAGTCTCGAATCCGACGGGTCGTGAAAACTGTGGATGAATCGGAAATCCGTTCAGCCGAGCAGGGATACAGCCGTCCGCGCGGCATCACGCAGGCGCGCAGCGGAATCCGGTGTTCGCTCGAGAACTCGGACACCCTGGAGGAAGACCAGGAGGAATCGGGCAAGTGAACGCGGATCCGAATCCGCGGCCAGTTCCCCCTGCGCGCGAGCCCGCAGCAACGCCGAAGTCAGCGTCGTTTCCAGGTGCGCCCAGCTCGACTCCACCAGCCGCGCCACCGCCTCGTCGGTGCGAGCCCGTTCGACCGCGCTGTTCACCACCATGCAACCCAGATATGAATCGGGACTGGAGGCTTCACGCACGAACCGCTCGACCAGACCGCGCACCGCGGGCAGTACCGGACCCGGCTGCGACAGCTCCGCCATGATGGCCGGATCGGTGGTCTCGAGGTAGCGCCGCAGGGCCTTCAGATAGAGGTCGCGCTTACCGCCGAAGGTGCCGTAGATGCTCGCCTTGGCAATCCCAAGATGCTCAACCAGATCCGCCATCGACGTCGCCTCGTAGCCCTGCTCCCAGAACAATTCGAGCGCGCGGTGCAAGGCGGTGCCGGGGTCGAACTCCTTGGTCCTCGCCATGACGAGCACCCTACGTCTTTCGGGACCGTCCGGTCCGCTAACGCTGCCGTGACACGAGGTCGAAAAAGGTCTGGATATCGGCCGTGTGCGCCCGGGGCACGTCCATGGCGAGGAAATGGTTACCGGTATTGCCCTCGGGCCAGTACGCGATGGTGTTGTCCCGTTCCGCGAGGCGGCGCATGAGCGGCGACCCGCCGGAATACACGCCGATCGGGACCAATTTCTGGCCCGCCGGCCAAGTGAATCCGTCGTCGCCGAGGCCGTTGTACATGGGCCACGACGAGGTGGCGGCGGTGTTGGTGAACCAGAAAACGCTCGCGTTGGCCAGCAGCTGGTCGCGGTCCACCGCCTCCTCGAGGTGTTCCGCCAGTGGCGAGAACTCGGTGAACTTGTGCACCAGCCAGCCCAGCAGCCCGACCGGCGAATCGGTCCACCCGTGCGCGAAGGTCTGCGGCGCCTGCCGCAACAGCACGTGGTGGTTCACCCCGGACTGCCACTTCTGCATGAGATCCCATTCGGCGCGCTCCTCGGCCGTCATGGTGGGCACATCCGCCGCGGTCGGCATCCCGATACCGCCGTCGATGTGCACGCCGATCAGATGATCCGGGTCGGCGATCGCCATCTCCTGCGCCACGTACGCGCCCAGATCCCCGCCCTGCGCGCCGTACCGGTGGTAACCGAGCCGCGCCATCAGCTCCACCCACATGCGGGCGACCTGGCGCGGCTTCATCCCCGGCTCACGCGGCCCCTCGGAGAACCCGAACCCGGGTACCGACGGAATCACCACGTGGAACGCCTGCGCCGATTCCATGCCGTGCGCCCGGGGATTCGTCAGCAGCGGAATGGTTTTCGTGAACTCCACGAAGCTGTTCGGCCACCCGTGCGTGAGGATCAGCGGCACGGCCTCCGGATCCTCGGAACGCACATGCAGGAAATGCACATCCAGCCCATCGATCTCGGTCCGGAACTGCGGAAACTCATTGAGTGCCGCTTCCTGTGCACGCCAATCGAATTCGGTGCGCCAGTACTCGGCCAGCTCGCGCAGATAATCCACCGGCACACCACGCTCCCGGCCCGGCCCCGGTAGCTGCCCGCTCCACCGGGCCCGGGCCAGGCGGTCGTGGAGGTCGTCGAGCTCGGACTGCGGTACGGCGATGCGGAACGGACGGATATCGGCGCTGGTCATCGTGGCTCCCCTTGGTCTTCGGTCAGCGGTTCGATGACCAGGCTACGAAGCATGTAGGACTATTCTTGTCCTATTTGGAGCGCAGGATGGGATTCATGAGCGATACGTCGGCCCGGCTGCTCCGTTTGCTGTCCCTGCTGCAGACCCCGCGCGAATGGCCCGGCAGCGAACTGGCGGACCGCCTGGGCGTCACCGACCGCACGGTGCGCCGCGATATCGACCGGCTCCGCGACCTCGGCTACCCGGTCGAGGCCACCATGGGGGCGACCGGCGGCTATCGCCTGGTGGCCGGTGCCGCCATGCCGCCGCTGCTCCTCGACGACGACGAGGCCGTGGCCGTCGCCGTCGGCCTGCGTGGCGCCGCGGGATCCGCCATCGCCGGAATCGAGGAGGCCTCGGTCCGTGCGCTCGCCAAACTCGAACAGGTCCTGCCCGCCAAGCTGCGTCGCCGAGTGCGGGTGCTGGGTGTCGCCACCATCGCCCCGGGCGCGGGAGCGAATATCGTGGACCCGGAACTACTCACCGCACTGGCGGCGGCGATCTCCAACACCGAACGCGTCCGTTTCGGGTACGAGGCGGCGAATGGCGCCGAGACCCGTCGCCATGTCGAACCGGTCGGCCTCGTGCCGTACAGGCACCGCTGGTACCTGGTCGGGTTCGACCTCGACCGCGGCGATTGGCGGAGTTTTCGAGCCGACCGGGTCGGTCGAGTGCTCGCCACCGGGGCTCGGTTCTTGCCCCGGGAGCTTCCCGCGGCAGACCCCGCCGCCTACATCATCGGCGATCGAACCGACTGGGGGACATCGTCCTTGCACTTCCAGGTAGATATCGCCGCTCCGGCCTCGGCCGTGATCGGTCGGCTGGGGGAGGGGCCGGGCGATATCGTCGAACGGGGGCCGGAGGCTTGTGCGCTGGACATGCGGCGCGATGATCTGCCGGAGTGGGTGGCGCATCGCTTGCTGCAGTTGGGGGTCGAGATCACGGTGCACGGTCCGGCCGAGCTGGTGGAAGAGATGCGGAAGATTCGTGACCGTGCGGCGCGTGCGGTCGACGGCAAGAGCTGAAGAGCGCACGACGCCGGACCGAAAGCTGGATACCGGACGCAGTCGTGGCGACCCCGTCCGGTATCCCTGGGCAATTCAGGCGGCAATCGCCGATTTCTGCTGTGTAAGAACGCCATCCACCATCTGGTAGACGCTGTCCATCTGATCCAGATGCGAAAGATCGTGCGTGACGAGCAGAGTGGCCGCACCGTGCTCGCGCACGATCCCGACGATCAGATCGATGATCGCGGCCCCACGTTCCTGATCCAGCGCACTGGTCGGTTCGTCGATCACCAGCAACGACGGATCATTCATCAGCGCCCGCGCGATATTGACCCGCTGCCGCTGCCCACCGGAAAGCTGAGCCGGCCGCTTGTTCTCGTGGCCGCTCAACCCCACCGCGTGCAGCAGATCCCGCGCCCGCGCGCGAACTTCACGCCGCTTGCCGGGCGAAACGAACCAACTCTGCCCCAGGTGCACCATGGCCTCGAGCTGCTCGATCGTGGTCAGCGCGGGAATCAGATTGGACTGCTGGAACACGATCCCGATCGAATTCCGCCGCATCGTCGCCGCATCCCGACGGCTCAGCTCCGCGAGATTCACGGTCCCGGAGGCGGTGTCGAGTTCTACGCGCCCCGATTCCGGGCGCAGCAGCGTCGACACCGTGGCCAGCAGCGTGGACTTGCCGGATCCCGACGGCCCGGTGATGGCGGCGATCTCGCCGCCGCCCACGCGCAGGTTCACGCGGTCGAGCGCGGTGATGCGCTCCGCGCCGTCCGGGAAGGTGAGGGTGAGGTCGGAGACGGTCAGTGTGTTGGTCATCGCGATGCTCCTGGGAGGCAAAGGGATTGTGGTCATCAGCGGGCCTGGTTGAGCGCGGTCAGCGGATCGGTGGTGACGAGGAAGCGCAGCGCGAACGCGGCGCCGAGCAGGCCGAGCGCGATCAGGGCGGCCGCCGGGAACAGCGTGGTGCTCGCGCTGAGGATGAACGGCACCGCGCCGCCCATGAACAGTCCGGCCACGACGGTGATTCCCACACCCACGCCGACGCCGAGCAGCAGCACGATCAGGGCCTGGCTCAGGGCATCCCGGATCAGCGATCCGGTGGTCGCGCCCAAGGCCTTCAGGGTCGCGATATCGGGCTGCCGCTGCACGGTCCACACCGTGAAGAACGCGCCGATCACGAGCGCCGAGATGGCGAACAGCATGACGGTCATCAGCGTCAGCGAGCCGTTCTCGGCCTGGTAGGAGGCCATGGCCGACAGCGAGTCCTTGCTGCTCGTCGTGGTGGTGTGGGCGCTTGCGTCGAGGGCCTTCTGCTCACTCACCCCCGAGACCGCGAGGATGGTGGCCGCGCCCGAATGCGGGTTCAGCGCCTGCCAGTCCGACAGGGTCATCCACACCACCGGGGTGTGCGCGTACCAGTCGTCGTCGGTCACGCCCGCCACGCTGTAGCGCGCCGAGCCCAGCTCGACCGTGTCACCGGTCTTCGCGTCGAGGTTCTTCGCGGCCGCCTTGGACAGGATCACCGTGCCCGGCTCGGTAGCTGTGCGCTTGCCGAAGGGGGTGCCCTGGACGCCGAACAGCGCTACCTGGGTCGGGGACGCGCCGTTGACGGTGGCGCGGGTGCGGCTGATGCCGATCGGGTCGACGGTGCCGCCCGCGCGCTCCCAGGTCTGCACCTGTTCGGTGCTCAGCGTGGAGGCGTCGAAGGAGGGGGAGGAGCCGGTGTCGGAGAAGACGACGGTGTCGGTCTTCAGCGATTCGATGGCGGAGATGTTCTGGTGCGCCAGACCGGCCGTGAGACCGCTGAGAAAGCTGACCAGCAGCGCGACCAGCGTGACCACCAGGGTTATCAGGAGGAAGCGGCCGCGGGCCGCCCGCAGATCTCTGAATGCGACGAACATACTTACACCCTCGTCGGGAAAGCCCGTCCCGCCATCGCGCCGCCGAACGAATCCCGGTCCGCCAACGGCACGGCGGCGTTTCCTACTTTCGATGGATGCCGGGGTAATTGCCCGGCATAAGCTGGTCGCGTGCACCGGTCCCCCCTGACTCCCGTCTTCTCCGCACTGCAGCTCGGGCTGCACGTGCTGGTCGTGGCGTTGACCGTGGTGGTGGCGGTGCAGGAGGTCGTCTCCGGGGCCCATCAGGTGCTGGTGGTCGTGCTGGCCGGGGTCTTCCTCGGCGTCTACTTCACCGGGGGCCGGTTCCGCCGGAACCTGGTGGGAGCGCGGATCTGGCTCGCCGCGCTGACACTGCTCTGGCTGGCCCTGGTGCTCGTCGCCCCGCTGGCCGTCTACCTGGTCTTCGGTCTCTTCTTCCTCTATCTGCATCTGCTGCCGCGCTATTGGGGCGTGGTGGCGGTGATCGCGGCGACCGTGGTCGCCGTCGTCGGGTTCGCCGCGCACCGCGGGTGGACGGTCGCCGGTGTGATCGGCCCGCTGCTGGGCGCGCTGGTCGCGGTCGCCATCGGGCTCGGCTACGAAGCCCTGTTCCGGGAGGCCGCGGAACGGCAGCGGCTCATCGACGAATTGCTCGCCACCCGAGAGACTCTCGCCGAACAGGAACGCACCGCGGGCAAGATGGCCGAACGCGAGCGGCTCGCGCAGGAGATCCACGACACCGTCGCGCAGGGGCTCAGCAGTATTCAACTGCTGCTGCACGCCGTCGAGCGGGCCGCCCCCGATCATCCGGCGCTGGAACGGATTCGGCTGGCCCGGGAGACCGCCGCCGACAGTCTCGTCGAAACCCGCCATCTCATCGCCGAACTCACGCCGGCCGCGCTGGAGGGTCAGTCCCTCGCGGGCGCGCTCAACCGGATCGCGGAGCGGGCCGCCGCGCCCGGACTGGACGCGCAGGTTCTCGTCGAGGGCGATCCGCAGGCGCTGCCCATGCCGATCGAGGCCGCGCTGGTCCGCATCGCGCAGGGCGCGGTGTCGAATGTGGTGCGGCACGCGCAGGCTCAGCGGATGCGGGTCACCCTCACCTACGGCGATGACGCCGTGCACCTCGACGTGGTCGATGACGGGGTGGGCATCGATCCGGCCGTACTGGCCGAATCCCCGTCGGGCAGCTTCGGTTTGAACGCCATGCGCAATCGCGTGGAGCAGCAGGGCGGCACCATGGATGTCGAATCCGAACCCGGCCACACCGCGGTCACCGTCTACTTCCCCCTGGAGGACCAATGATCCGCATCCTCCTCGCCGACGATCACGCCATCGTCCGCGCGGGCCTGCGCGCCCTCCTCGACTCCAGCGTCGCCGAAACCGATTCCGACGACATCGAAGTCGTGGGGGAGGTCGCCACCGCCGAGGATTCGGTGGCCTTCTGCTCCACCACCCAGGTCGACCTGGTCCTGATGGACCTCCGCTTCGGCCCCGGCAAGTCCGGCGCCGACGCCACCGCCGCCCTGCGCGGCCTCGCGAACCCGCCGAACGTCCTGGTGGTCACCAACTATGACACCGACGCCGACATTCTCGGCGCCATCGAGGCGGGCGCGGTCGGCTACATCCTCAAGGACACCCCACCCGCCGAACTCCTCGCGGCCGTGCGCTCCGCCGCCGAAGGCGAGAGCGTCCTCTCCCCGTCGGTCGCCTCCCGCCTCATGACGCGGGTCCGCAAACCCGACACCACCCTGAGCCCCCGCGAGATCGAAGTCCTGCGCCTGGTCGCCGACGGCCATTCCAACCGCGAGATCGGCAAACGCCTCTTCCTCTCCGAGACCACCGTCAAATCCCACCTGGTCCACATCTATTCGAAGCTCGGCGTGAAATCCCGAACCTCCGCCGTGGCCAGGGCTCGAGAGCGCGGAGCCATCTGAGGTCGTACCGTGTCGCCCATGGCCTCACTGTCCGATCAGCGCGTCCGCGATTTCCTCACCGAAGGCACCCGCACCGGCAAGCTGGCCTTCGTGGCCGCCGACGGCCGACCCCTGGTCGCCCCGATCTGGTTCATCGTCGAGGATGACCACATCGTCTTCAATACCGGCAAGGACACGGCCAAGGGTCGGTCCATCCTGCGCGACGGCCGCGTCACCCTCTGCGTGGATGTGGCCGCACCCCCGTACTCCTTCGTCCAGGTGCAGGGCGTGGCCGAGGTCTCGGAGGATCGGGACGAGCTGATCCGCACGGCCACCGATATCGCCGCCCGGTATATGGGCGCGGACCGGGCCGAGGAGTTCGGGAAGCGGAACGGCGTCCCCGGGGAGCTCGTCGTCCGGCTCTTCCCGACGAAGGTCCTCACCGACTTCCAGGTCAGCGGCTGATCACCGATTTCGGAACCATGAGTTCCGTTGTATGTTAAATTCGGAACCGTGAGTTCCGTATCCGAGGGTCCGCGGCCGGGCCGGCCGCTGTCGGCCGAGACCGATCTGGCCGTTCGCGAGGCGACCGTCGCCCTGCTCGCCGAGGTGGGTTACGCCGGACTGCGCGTGCAGGACGTGGCGACGCGGGCCGGGGTGGGCAAGGCGGCGCTGTATCGACGCTGGCCGTCCAAAGCCGCACTCGCACTGCATCATCTGATCGGGGACCTGCGGCCGCGCGAGTACCGCGATACCGGCAGTCTGCGCGGTGATCTGCACGAGGTCGCGGCCGACTTCGTCGAGCGCATGGGCAATCCGCGGGTGCGGGCGGTGCTGCCCGAGCTCATGGCGGATCTGATGCGCGACGGAGCCCTGCAGACCGTGTTCGAGGACGTCTGCCTGCTGCCCGAGCGTGAGCTCATCCGGGCGGTCGCCGAGCGGGCGGTCGAACGCGGGGATCTGTCCGGGGTGCCCGACTTGGATTGGGCGCACGCGCAATTCGCGGGACCGGTCTTCCTCTGGCTCACCATGCTCGGTGGGCAGGGGGATCGGGCGCTGATCGACCGGGTCGCGGATTCCGTTGCCGCGAGCTGGATGTACGACAAGGAGAAGGACCAATGAACACCTGGCTGTGGATCGGGCAGATCGTGCTCGCGGCGTCGTTCGTGCTCGGGGGCGTCGCGAAGGCGGCGATCGAGAAGGACAAACTGCGCGGCGGGATGCCGTGGGTGGACGACCTGTCGCGGAACGCGGTGCGGGGGATCGGGATCGTGGAGATCCTGGGCGGCCTGGGGGTGGTGCTGCCGTGGGCCACCGGGATCGCGAAGGTGCTGACGCCGGTCGCCGCGGTGGGGCTGGCCCTGGTGATGGTCGGCGGGTTCGTGACCCACGTGCGGCGCGGGGAGTACGGGCGGTCGCTGTCGAACGTGGTGCTGTTCGTGGTGGCGGTGCTGGTGGCGGTCGGACGGTTCGCCTGAGCGGGTGTGCGAGACTCGCCCGATGACAGTGCACTTCATCGGGGCCGGGCCCGGGGCGGCGGATCTGCTGACCGTGCGTGCGGTCGAACTGCTGCGCCGGTCCCCGGTGTGCCTGTACGCGGGGACGTATCTGGACCCGGAAGTGCTGGCGTACTGCGCGCCCGACGCCGAGCTGATCGATACGCAGAAGCTGGATCTGGACGAGATCGTGGCGCACTGCGCGCGGGCGCACGCCGAGGGCAAGGATGTCGCGCGGCTGTGCTCGGGCGACCCCTCCATCTATTCGGCCCTCACCGAACAGAAGCGACGCCTCGATGTGCTGGGGATACCCTGGGACGTGACGCCCGGGGTGCCCGCGTACGCGGCCGCCGCGGCCTTGCTCGGGGCGGAACTGACTGTGCCCGAACAGGTGCAGTCGGTGGTGTTGACTCGGACACACGCGCGCTCGACGGCTATGCCCGATTCGGAGGCGCTGGCCAACTTCGCCCGCACCCGGGCCACGCTGGTGCTGCACCTGGCCATCACCCGGATCCGCACCCTGGCGCAGGAGCTGACCGCCGACTACGGCAGTGCCTGCCCCGTGGCCGTGGTCTACCGCGCGACCCAGCCCGAGCAGCGAATTCTCCGGGGCACCCTGACCGATATCGCGGATCGAGTGGAGGCGGCCGGATTGCGGCAGGCGGCGGTCATCCTGGTGGGTCCGGCGCTGGCCGAAAGTATCGATTGTGCCCAGTCCCACTTGTACGACCCTGGTCGCGATAGGTCGCATATCACAGGGTGAAACAGCGAAAAGGGACGATAGCCGACGGCTATGACCCTTTCTGTTTGTGGCTTGCGCGCTGACGGTAGATTGGACCGAGTGTCCGTCACCAAGATTGCGTCTTCGACCCGGCAATGGCCGGCGGGTGTGGTCGCGCCCATGTAACAAGATCGGCCAGCTGGGGGGATACCTCCCAGGGAGTCTCAATACGGTGAAGTAAGCCCCGAACGCCGGACGCCACGCTCACAGCAGCGGTGGCGTCCCGTTCGGGTTTTTCGGCGGGGAACGCTGCGGTCGTGGTGTTCCGGAAGCGAGGTTTGGGTTGGACCGGCTGGATTTCGGCGGCATCGGCGAAGCTGGCAGCGAAATCGCACCGGGATCGGGCGAACTTTTCCCGCTGTCGCCGGCGCAGCTCGGCATCTGGTATTCCCAGCATCTGGACCCGCAGGTTCCGATCAATATCGCCCAGTTCGTGGAGCTGCGCGGGGAACTCGACATGGCGCTGCTCGAGGCCGCCATGGTGCGCGGCTCGGAGGAGTTCGGTTCCGGCTTCCTGCGCATCGTCGAGCGTGACGGCGAGCCCATGCAGATGGTGGACCACTCGCTGGACCGCACCATCTACCACGTCGATCTGAGCGCCGAGGCCGATCCGGCCACCGCCGCCCACGCCTGGATGCGCGCCGACTACAGCGCGCCCCTGGAGCTCACCCGCGACCGCCTCATCCGCACCTGCATGCTGAAACTGGCCGACGGCCATTTCTACTGGTATGCGCGCATCCACCACATCGTGCTGGACGGTCTCGGCGCGGTGACCTACATGACCCGGGTCGCCGAGGTCTACACCGCGTTCGTCAAGGGCGTCGAACCCCCGCCGCACAAGCTGACCGACCTGCCCACCCTGGTCGAGCAGGAGTTCGCCTACCGCGACTCGAGCCGCTTCCAGTCCGACAAGGAGTACTGGGCCGAGCGGATCGCCGGGGTCGAGGACGGCACCAGCCTGGCCGGACGTTCCGCGCCGCCGGCGGCGATCAACCGGATCGCCACGGCCGCGCTCACCGAGGATCAGACCTCGCTGCTGGATCAGGCCGTGGCCCGCCACGAGTCCTCGCCCGCGGGACTGCTGATCGCCGGTTTCGCCGCCTACCTCGCGCAGTGGACCGGCACCCAGGACGTCGTCCTCAGCCTCCCGGTGACCGCGCGCACCACCGCGATCATGCGCCGCTCCGGTGGCGCGGCCTCGAACATCGTGCCGCTGCGCCTGAAGGTCGGCCACGACTCGACGGTGACCGATCTGCTCGCGCAGGTGACGGTGGCCGTCTCGGGCGCCCTGCGTCACCAGCGCTACCGCGCCGAGGACATCAAGCGCGACAGCACCATGGCGAGCCGTGACTCGGGCGCTGCCGGTGACTTCTCCGGTGGCGAGGTCGGTTCGCAGTTCTTCGGTCCGTGGGTCAACATCATGTTGTTCCACAACGAGGTCGTGCTCGGCGACATCACCGGTGAGTACAGCGTGCTGTCCACCGGTTCCATCGAGGACCTGGGCGTCAACTTCTACCAGTCGGTGAAGGGCACCCGGAACCACATCGACTTCGAGACCAACCCCAACCTGTACTCCGACCACGAGACCCGCAGTCACCACGCGCGTTTCCTGGAGTTCTTCGACCGCTTCCTGACGGCGGAGGCGGAGCAGCCGGTGTGGGGCCTGCCCATCACCACCGCGGCCGAGCGCACCCGCACCCTGGTGGAGTGGAACTCCGCCGCGCACGAGGTGCCGGTCACCACGCTGCCGGCGTTGCTGGACAAGCAGATTCCGCTGACCCCGGACAATGTGGCCGTCGAGTTCGAGGGCGAGCGGCTCACCTACGCCGAGTTCGGTGAGCGGGTCAACCGCCTGGCCCGCTTCCTGATCGAGGACGGCGTCGGCCCGGAATCTCTGGTGGCCCTGGGCATGCGGCGTTCGCTGGAGCTGGTCGTGGGCATGCACGCGGTGCTGCGCGCCGGTGGCGCGTACGTGCCGATCGACCCGGACCACCCGGCCGACCGCACCGCCTACATCCTGGAGTCCGCGGCACCGGTCTGCGTGCTGACCACAGCCCGCGACGAGCTCGAGCTGCCGGAGTCCGTGCGGCGCTTGGAGATCGACACCCTCGACGTGTCGGCGTACTCCGCCGAGCCGGTGACCGACGCGGACCGCCGCGCGCCGCTGCGCCCGGACAACACCGCCTACGTCATCTACACCTCGGGTTCGACCGGCCGCCCCAAGGGCGTCGCGGTCACCCACCACGCCATCGTCAACCAGGAACTGTGGATGCTCGACGAGTATCCGATGACCGAAGACGATGTGTACCTGCAGAAGACGGCCACCACCTTCGACGTGTCGTTGTGGGGCTACTTCATGCCGCTGCTGGTCGGCGCGAAGCTGATCGTGGCGACCCCGGACGGTCACCGCGATCCGCTGTACGTGGCGGAGATGATCGAGCGCCACGGCGTCACGGTCACCGACTTCGTGCCGTCCATGCTGACGGTGTTCGTCGCGCACGCCACCCGTGCCCAGTGCGCCACGCTGAAGTACGTTTTCGTGATCGGTGAGGCGCTGCCGCCGGAGACCGGCGCGGGCTTCCGCGAGATCACCTCGGCCGGCCTGCACAACCTGTACGGCCCGACCGAGGCCGCGGTCTCGGTCACCTACTGGGAGAACACCGCCGCCGACACCGTCACGGTGCCGATCGGTGTGCCCGAGTGGAATGTCGAAGTCTACGTACTGGATTCGCATCTGCGACCGGCCGCCATCGGCGCCGCGGGTGAGCTCTATCTGGCGGGCCGCCAGCTGGCGCGCGGCTACAAGGGTCGCCCGGATCTGACCTCGGACCGCTTCGTCGCGAATCCGTTGTCGCTCACCGGCGAGCGCATGTACCGCACCGGTGACCTGGTGCGCTGGAACGGTTCCGGTGCGCTGGAGTACATCGGCCGCACCGACTTCCAGGTGAAGTTCCGCGGTCAGCGCATCGAGCTCGGCGAGATCGAGACCGACCTGCTGGCCCACCCGTCGGTCAGCCAGGCCGCCGTGCTGGTGATGGACACCGCCACCGGTCAGCAGCTGGTCGCCTATGTGGTGCCGGTCCCGGGCCAGAGCGTCGATCCGGCCGAGCTGACCCGTTTCGCCGCCGAGAAGCTGCCGACCTACATGGTCCCGGCCTCGATCATGGTGCTGGAGGCGTTCCCGCTCAACACATCCGGCAAGCTGGACCGCAAGGGCCTGCCGGAGCCGGTGTTCAGCGCCGGCGCCGCCGGATACCGCGCCCCGCGCACCGCCGCCGAGGAGATCGTGGCGGGCGTGTTCGCCGATGTGCTCGGTCACGACCGGGTCGGCGTGGACGACAACTTCTTCGATCTGGGCGGCAACTCGCTGGTCGCCACCCAGGTGGTGGCCCGCATCTCGGCCGCGTTCAGCACCCGCCTGGGTGTGCGCGCGCTGTTCGAGACCCCGACCGTGGCCGGGCTGGCCGCGCGCGTGGAAGCCGCTGGGCCCGCGGATGTCTCGCGGCCGCCGCTGGTGGCGCGGGAGCGTCCGGAACGGGTGCCGCTGTCGCTGGCGCAGCAGCGCATGTGGTTCCTCAACCAGTTCGACCCGAACGTCCCGACCTACAACCTGCCGTTCGTGGTGCGGTTGCGCGGGCAGGTCGACATCGACGCGCTGCAGCTGGCGCTGACCGACGTGGTGGCGCGCCAGGAGTCGCTGCGCACCGTCTTCCCCGAGTCCGGCGACGGCGGCTTCCAGCAGGTGCTGCCCATGGACGAGGTGGATCTCGGCATCGAGGTGCACGACCTCGCCGCGGCCGAATTGCCCTCCGCGCTGGCGCAGTTCGCGTCCGCGGGCTTCGACGTCTCCACCCAGCTGCCGATCCGGGTACGCGTGTACCGGGTCGCCGCCGGCGCCGAGACCGGCCGCCATGCCGTCGCCGACGACGGCGAACTGGATCTCGCGGTCGCGTTCGTGGTGCACCACATCGCCGCCGACGGTTTCTCCTTCGGTCCGCTCTCGCGCGACATGACCGCGGCCTACCTGGCCCGGGTCGCCGGTCAGGAGCCCGCGTGGGCGCCGCTGCCGGTGCAGTACCAGGACTTCAGCCTCTGGCAGCGGGAGCTGCTCGGCTCGGAATCCGACGCCGACTCCATGGCCGCGCGTCAGAACGATTACTGGCGCACGGCGCTGGCCGGGCTGCCGGATCAGCTGGACCTGCCCGCCGATCGGCCGCGGCCGCCGGTGCAGAGCTTCCACGGCTCCCGCGTCACCTTCGAGATCCCGGCCGAACTGCACGTCCGGCTCGCGGGATTGGCTCGCGCCCAGGGCGTCTCGCTGTTCATGGTCATGCACAGCGCGCTGGCCGTGCTGCTGGCCCGCCTGTCGGGCACCAGCGACATCGCCATCGGCACCCCGGTCGCCGGTCGCGGTGAGCAGGCGCTCGACGACCTGATCGGCATGTTCGTCAACACCCTGGTGCTGCGCTCGGAAGTGGATGGGGCGGAACGCTTCACCGACTTCCTGGCCCGCACCCGGGAGACCGACCTGGCGGCCTTCGCCAATACCGATGTCCCGTTCGAGCGACTGGTCGAGGTGCTCAACCCGACCCGTTCACAGGCCCGGCACCCGCTGTTCCAGGTCATGCTGTCGTTCCAGGAGATGTCGCACGGCTCCATGGAGCTGCCCGGCCTCACCGTCTCCGCGGACGAGCTCGAGGTCGACATCGCCAAGTTCGACCTGCAGTGGACGCTGACCGAGCAGCGCGGTCTGGGCGGCGACCCCGGCGGGCTGTCGGTGATCCTGTCCTACGCCACCGACCTGTTCGACGCGTCGACCGTCGCCGAGTTCGGGCAGCGCTATCTGCGCGTTCTCGAGACCGCCGTCGCCGCCCCGGACACCGTGGTCCGCGATATCGACGTCCTCGACGCCGGTGAGCGCGAGACCGTCCTGCACGCCTGGAACCACACCGCTCGCGAACTGCGTGGCGCGGCAACGGTTCTCGACCTGTTCGAGCAGCAGGTCCGGATCCGGCCGAACGCCACCGCCCTGATCTTCGATCCGGGCGAGCGCAGCGGCAGCATGTTCGGCCCCGCCGAGGAGCTGACCTACGCCGAGTTCTCCGCCCGGGTGAACCGCCTGGCGCGCAAGCTCGTCGACACCGGCGTCGGCCCGGAGTCCCTGGTGGCGGTGGGTATTCGCCGCTCGGTGGACATGCTGGTCGCCATCTACGCCACCCTCACCGCGGGCGGCGGCTACGTGCCGATCGATCCCGACCACCCGGCCGAGCGCACCGACTACGTGCTGCGCACCGCCGAGCCGGTGGTGTTGCTCACCACCGTCGACGACGCCGTGGAATCCGCGGATTGCCCGGTGCTGCAGCTGGATTCGCTCGACCTCGAGGATTACAGCGACGCCCCGGTCACCGACGCGGACCGGCTCGCGCCGCTGCGCCCGGACAATGCCGCCTACGTGCTGTTCACCTCCGGCTCGACCGGCCGCCCCAAGGGCGTGGCCATCCCGCACGCCGCGGTGCTCAACCAGATCGCCTGGATCACCGCCGAATACCGCATCGACGACACCGATGTGATCCTGCAGAAGACGCCGGTCACCTTCGACGTGTCGGTGTGGGAGCTGTTCGGTTCGCTGGCGGTCGGCGCGCAGCAGGTCATCGCCGCGCCGGACGGCCACCGCGACCCGATGTACCTCTCGGAGGTCATCGGACGCCACCGGGTCACCATGACCTCGTTCGTGCCGTCCATGCTGAGCGTGTTCGCCTCCACGGCCTCGGCGTCCGAATGCCTGTCCCTGCGTGCGGTTCTGGTCGCCGGTGAGGCGCTGCCGCCGGCCACGGTGACCGCGTTCCGCCGCTTCTCCACCGCGGCCGTGCACAACCTGTACGGCCCGACCGAGTTCACCGTGCACGCCACCGCCGCCGCCATCGACGCGCCGGTGGTCACCTCGGTGCCGATCGGCCGCCCGGTGTGGAACGCGCAGACCTATGTGCTCGACGAGGGCCTGCGCCCGGTGCCCGCGGGCGTCCCGGGTGAGCTGTACCTCGGCGGCGTGCAGGTGGCGCGCGGCTACTTCGGCCGCCCGGACCTGTCGGCCGAGCGTTTCGTCGCCAACCCCTACGGCGAGCCGGGTTCGCGCCTTTACCGCACCGGCGACCTGGTGCGCTGGAACCATGGGCGCCCCGCAGGCTCCGCGCCCGCGGGCGGAATCGGCTACGGCATTCTCGAATACATCGGCCGCACCGACTTCCAGGTGAAGTTCCGCGGTCAGCGCATCGAGCTCGGCGAGATCGAGACCGCGCTGCTGGACCACCCCAAGGTGCAGCAGGCCGTGGTGCTGGTCATCGACACCGTGGCCGGCGATCAGCTGGTCGCCTACATCGTGGCCGGCGGCCCGGTGGACCTGGACGGGGTCAAGACCTCGTTGCAGCGCACCCTGCCCGCGTACATGGTGCCGGGCTCGATCATGGTGCTCGACGCGTTCCCGCTCAACGCCTCCGGCAAGCTGGATCGCAAGGCGCTGCCGACGCCGCGGTTCGAGGTGCGCGAATTCCGCGCTCCGACAACGCCGATCGAGGAGATCATCGCCCAGATCTTCGGCGAGGTGCTGGGCATCGCCCGCGTCGGCGTCGATGACGACTTCTTCGAGCTGGGCGGCAACTCGCTGATCGCGACCCAGGTGGCGACCCGCCTGGGGACCGCCCTCGACACCCGCGTGCCGGTGCGCATGCTGTTCGAGGCGGCCACCGTGGAGGCCCTCGCGGCCCGCGTGGAATCGCATGTCGGCGACGGCGGCCGCAAGGCCCTGGTGGCGCGCGAACGCCCGAACGAGGTTCCGCTTTCCCTCGCGCAGCAGCGCATGTGGTTCCTCAACCGCTTCGACACCGCCTCGGCGGTCAACAACATCCCGGTCGCCATCCGGCTCTCCGGTGAGCTGGACATCGCGGCCCTGCAGGTCGCGGTCATCGACGTCATCGACCGGCACGAGTCGCTGCGCACCGTCTTCCCGGAGACCGCGCACGGCCCGGTGCAGCGGGTGCTCGACGCCGCGCAGATCGTGCCGGACCTGACCCCGGTGCCGGTCACCGAGTCCAACCTGATCGACCACCTGGTCGAGCTGGCCACCATGGCCTTCGACGTCACCGGCGAAGTGCCTTTGCACGCGGCGCTTTTCGAGATCAGCGACACCGAGTACATCCTCGGCATGGTGGTCCACCACATCAGCGCCGACGGCTGGTCCATGGGCCCGCTGGCCCGCGACGTGATGGTCGCCTACGCGGCCCGCACCTCGTGGGAGGCCCCGGCCTGGGCGGAACTGCCGGTGCAGTACGCCGATTACGCGCTGTGGCAGCGCGAGGTGCTCGGCTCCGAGGACGATCCGGACGCGCTGATCTCCAAGCAGATCCGCTACTGGACCGAGGCCCTGGCCGACCTGCCCGACGAGCTGGTGCTGCCCTCCGACCGGCAGCGTCCGGCCGTGGCCAGCTACCAGGGTGGCACCTACCCGTTCGCCATCTCCGCCGAAACCCAGCAGGCGCTGGTGGATCTGGGCCGCCGGCACAACGCCTCGCTGTTCATGGTCATGCACTCGGCTCTGGCGGTGCTGCTGGCCCGTCTGTCGGGCACCTCCGACATCGCGATCGGCACCCCGGTGCACGGCCGTGGTGAGGCCGCCCTCGACGACCTGATCGGCATGTTCGTCAACACCCTGGTGCTGCGCACCGAGGTGGACGGCTCGGAGACCTTCGCCGACCTGCTGGCCCGCTCCCGCGACACCGACCTGCACGCCTTCGCGCACGCGGACGTGCCGTTCGAGCGTCTGGTCGAGGTCATCAACCCGGCCCGTTCGCAGGCCCGCCACCCGCTGTTCCAGGTCATGCTGACCTTCCAGAACACCCGGCAGGCCAGCCTCGAACTGCCGGGCCTCTCGGTCAACGGCATCGACTACGACGCCCGCCTGGCCAAGTTCGACCTGCAGCTGACCCTGCAGGAGGCGCAGGACGACCACGGCGAGCACGCCGGCATGTCGGCCGAGATCTCCTACGCGCTGGACCTGTTCGACGAGCCCACCATCGAGGCGTTCGCGCGGCGACTGGATCTGATCCTGGAAGCCGTGGTGGCGCACCCGGATCGGCCGCTCGGCGATATCGACCTGCTGGTCGCCGGTGAGCGCGACCAGGTGCTGGACGGCTGGAACGACACCGCGTTCAACCTGGCCTCGGTGCTGCCCGCACTGCCCGAGGGCGAGGCCGCCACGCTGGTCTCGCTGTTCGAGGCCCAGGCTCTGACCAGCCCCGATGCGCCTGCCGTGGAATTCGAGGGGACAGGTCTGTCCTACGCCGAGTTCTCGGCGCGGGTGCACAAGCTGGCCCGCAAGCTCATCGCGCAGGGCGTCACCGCGGAATCGCCGGTGGCCCTGGCGATCCGGCGTTCGCTGGATCTGGTCGTCGCCATGTACGCCGTGCTGGAGGCCGGTGGCGCGTACGTGCCGCTGGACCCGGACCAGCCGATGGAGCGCATCGACTACGTGCTCGACACCGCGCGGCCGGTCGCCATCCTGACCACCGGCCGCGACGATTTCGTGACCGGCCGCAATGTGCCGGTGCTGGAGGTCGACAGCCTGAACCTGGACGCCTACTCCGACGCTCCGATCACGGATGCCGAACGGGGACAGGCGATCCGGCCCGAGCACACGGCCTACGTCATCTTCACCTCCGGTTCGACCGGCCGCCCCAAGGGTGTGGCCGTCGAGCACGGCGCGATCGTGAACCGCCTGCTGTGGATGCAGCACGAGTACCCGATCGACGCGAACGACGCGGTATTGCAGAAGACCCCGGCCACGTTCGACGTGTCGGTGTGGGAGTTCTTCTGGCCGTTGCAGACCGGCGCTCGGCTGGTGGTCGCCAAGCCGGACGGCCACCGCGACCCGGTCTACCTGGCGCAGATCATCGCCGAACAGCGCATCACCACCGCGCATTTCGTGCCGTCGATGCTATCGGTGTTCGTGTCGGCACTGGACGCTCAATCCTCGGAGGTTCGGGGCGCGTCTCGTTCTGGACTGAGTGGAGCGGGGGAGCGAAGCGGAGGAGCGGAGGGAGGGAAGAACGAGACTTCCAGCGCCCCGAACCAGCCCCGGAGCGAAGCGGAGGGGCAAATCGGATACAGCCTGCGGCAGGTGTTCGCCTCCGGTGAGGCGCTGCCCGCGCCGACCGCGCAGAAGCTGCGCGAGCTGACCGGCGCGCGTCTGCACAACCTGTACGGCCCGACCGAGGCGGCCGTCGACGTCACCTACCACGAGGTCGTGGACGCCGACACCGTGTTCGTGCCGATCGGCCGCCCGGTGTGGAACACCGAGACCTACGTGCTCGACGCCCGTCTGCACCCGGTCGCGCCGGGTGTCGCGGGTGAGCTCTACCTCGCGGGCGATCAGCTCGCGCGCGGTTACCTGGGCCGCCCGGACCTGTCCGCGGACCGCTTCGTGGCCAACCCGTTCGTCTCCGGCGACCGCATGTACCGCACCGGCGACCTGGTCTCCTGGACCGCCGCCGGTGAACTGAACTACCTGGGCCGCACCGACTTCCAGGTGAAGCTGCGCGGTCTGCGCATCGAGCTGGGCGAGATCGAGGCGGCGCTGCTGGCGCAGCCGACCATCGCTCAGTCCGTCGTGGTGGTCCGCACCGACGCGCACGCGGGCGACCAGCTCGTGGGTTACGTGGTCCGCGAGCCCGGCGCCGCGGTCGACGTCGACGGCGTGAAGGCCGCGCTGAGCGCCTCGCTGCCCGCCTACATGGTTCCGGCCGCGCTCGTGGTGCTGGACGCCTTCCCGGTCAACGCCTCCGGCAAGCTGGACCGCAAGGCGCTGCCCGCGCCGGTGTTCGAGGCCAAGCGGTTCCGCGCCCCCTCGACCCCGATCGAGGAGATCATCGCGCAGATCTTCGCCGACCTGCTCGGCATCTCCGGAACGGAGAACGGCCCCGAGCGCGTCGGCGTGGACGACGACTTCTTCGAACTGGGCGGCAACTCGCTGGTCGCCACCCAGGTGGTCGCCCGCCTGTCGGCCGCGCTGAACGCCGAGATCGGCGTGCGCGTGCTGTTCGAGGCCCCGACCGTGGCCGCGCTGGCCGCGCGGGTGGAGTCGCACGCGGGAACCGGTGTGCGCCAGGCGCTCACGGTCCGCACCCGCCCCGAGTACCCGCCGCTGTCGCTCGCGCAGCAGCGCATGTGGTTCCTCAACCGGTTCGATCCCGAATCGGCGGCCAACAACATCCCGGCGGCCGTACGGCTCACCGGCGCACTGGATCTCGACGCCATGCGCGGCGCGATCGCCGACGTGATGGCGCGCCACGAGTCGCTGCGCACCCTGTATCCGTCGCACGAGGGCGTCGCCTACCAGAAGGTGCTGCCCACCGGCCGCGCCATTCCGGA
The DNA here is from genome assembly GCF_040630785.1 of Nocardia sp. NPDC005746. Taxonomy (NCBI): domain Bacteria; kingdom Bacillati; phylum Actinomycetota; class Actinomycetes; order Mycobacteriales; family Nocardiaceae; genus Nocardia; species Nocardia sp. NPDC005746. The sequence goes on along the minus strand of NZ_JBEXYE010000008.1, from coordinate 12,953 downwards.
GCTGGATGTCCTGGACGTGACCGAGGGCGAGCTGTTCGCCGCGGTCTACGCGTTCGCGGCGCAGGGCTTCGACGTCACCACCGAGACCGCGGTGCGCTTGCGCGCCTACCGCCTCGCGGCCGACGAGCACGTGCTGGTCCTGGTGGCCCACCACATCGCCGCCGACGGCTTCTCCATGACGCCGCTGGTCCGCGACCTGATGACCGCCTACATCGCGCGCAGCCAGGGCGAGACCCCGGGCTGGACCGAACTGCCGGTGCAGTACGCGGATTACGCGCTGTGGCAGCGCGAGACCCTGGGCTCGGAAGAGGACCCGCGCTCGCTCATCACCGAGCAGCTCGACTACTGGCGTGACACCCTGTCCGGCCTGCCGGACGAGCTGCGCCTGTCCACCACCCCGCGCCCGGCCGTGGCCTCCTACGACGCGGGCACCCACCGGTTCCAGGTGCCGGGCGAGCTCATCGCCGGACTGAACCGGGTGGCACAGGCCCATGGCACGACCCTGTTCATGGTGGTGCACAGCGCCTTCGCCGCGCTGCTGGCCCGCCTGAGCGGCACCGACGACATCGCGGTCGGCATCCCGGTCGCGGGCCGTGGCGAGCAGGCGCTCGACGACCTGGTCGGCATGTTCGTCAACACCCTGGTGCTGCGGTCGCCGGTGGACACCGGCGCGAGCTTCACCGACCTGCTGAAGTCCGTGCGCGAGCGCGACCTGCAGGCCTTCGCCCACGCGGACGTGCCGTTCGAGCGCCTGGTCGAGGTGCTCAACCCGGCCCGCTCGCAGGCGCGCCACCCGCTGTTCCAGGTGATGCTGTCGTTCCAGAACCTGGGGCGTGCCTCGCTGGAGCTACCGGGCCTGAGCGTCGCCGAGCTGGCCATCGATCAGCAGTCGGCCAAGTTCGATCTGCAGATGACGCTGAGCGAAGTCGTCGACGGCGACTCTGCCATGGACGCCGAACTCGTCTACGCGACAGATCTTTTCGACGCCGCCTACGCCAACGTGTTCGCGCAGCGCTTCGTCGCCATGCTGACCGCCGTGGCCACGGATCCGGCCCGGCTGGTCGGCGATGTCGAGCTGTTGAGCGAGACCGAGCGCCGTCAGCTGCTGGTCGGCTGGAACGAGACCGCGTTCGAGCTGGACACCGCGCTGCCGGAGATCGAAGAGGGCGCGGCGGCGACGCTGGTGTCGCTGTTCGAGGCGCAGGTCGCGCTGACTCCGGACGCGACGGCTGTCACGTTCGAGGGGACAAGTCTGTCCTACGCCGAGTTCGCGGCCCGGGTGCGCAAGCTGGCGCGCTGGCTCATCGCGGAGGGCGTCGGACCGGAATCCTTTGTGGCGCTGGGCATGCGCCGCTCCATCGACCTGGTCGCGGGCATGTACGCCGTGGCCGTCGCCGGTGGCGCGTACGTGCCGCTGGACCCGGATCACCCGGCCGAGCGCACCCAGTACATCCTCGATACCGCGCAGCCGGTCTGCGTGCTCACCTCCGGTGACGACCAAGCGCTGGGAGGTGGAGCGGAAGGCATCGAGGCCCGCCAGGTTCGGATCGACGAGCTGGACCTGTCGGCGTTCGACGACGGCCCGGTCACCGATGCCGAGCGCCGCTCGCCGCTGCGCCCGGGCAACACCGCCTACGTGATCTTCACGTCCGGCTCCACCGGCCGCCCCAAGGGTGTGGCGGTGAGCCACGCGGCCATCGTCAACCGCCTGGTGTGGATGCACGCCCAGTACGGCCTGGCCGCCTACGACGTGGTGCTGCAGAAGACCCCGGCCACCTTCGACGTGTCGGTGTGGGAGTTCTTCTGGCCCTTGCAGGTCGGCGCGCGCCTGGTGGTCGCCAAGCCGGACGGCCACCGCGACCCGGCCTACCTGGCCGAGATCATCGTCCGCGAGGGCGTGACGGTCACCCACTTCGTGCCGTCCATGCTGGCGGTCTTCGTGGCCGAGCCGGCCGCCGCCGACTGTGTCAGCCTCACCAACGTCTTCGCCTCCGGTGAGGGCCTGCCCGCGCCGACCGCGCAGAAGCTGCGCCGGCTGACCGGCGCGCGCCTGCACAACCTGTACGGCCCCACCGAGGCCGCGGTCGACGTGACCTTCCACGAGGTCGTCGACGCCGACGTCGCCTCGGTGCCGATCGGCGCGCCGGTGTTCAACACCCAGGTGTACGTGCTGGATTCGCGCCTCAACCCGGTTCCGGTGGGTGTCGCGGGTGAGCTCTATCTCGCGGGTGACCAGCTGGCCACCGGCTATGTGGCCCGCCCCGACCTGACCGCGGACCGCTTCGTGGCCAACCCCTTCGGGGACGGTGCGCGCATGTACCGCACCGGTGACCTCGTCACCTGGACCGGCCACGGTGAGCTGGAATACCTGGGCCGCACCGACTTCCAGGTGAAGCTGCGCGGTCTGCGCATCGAGCTCGGCGAGATCGAGTCCGCGCTCACCGCGCTGCCCGCGGTCGCGCAGGCCGTGGTCGTGGTCCGCCACGACGAGCGCACCGGCGATCAGCTGGTCGCCTACCTGATCGCCGCCGACGGTCACCTCGACCTCGACGCCGTGAAGGACGTGCTCTCCGAACAGCTTCCGGCCTACATGGTCCCGGCCGCCTTCATGGTGCTGGACGCCTTCCCGCTCAACGCCTCCGGCAAGCTGGACCGCAAGCAGCTGCCCGCGCCGACCTTCGCCGCCAAGACCTTCCGCGCCCCGGCCACCCCGGTGCAGCAGACGGTCGCCGGCGTCATCGCCGATGTGCTCGGCCTGGACCGGGTCGGCCTGGACGACGACTTCTTCGAGCTCGGCGGCAACTCGCTGATCGCCACCCAGGTGATCGCCCGCCTGTCCGCGGCGCTGGACGCCGACATCCCGCTGCGCGCGCTGTTCGAGGCCTCCACCGTGGCCTCCCTCGCCGCACAGCTGGAATCGCGCGTCGGCACCGGCGCCCGGGCGGCCCTGGTCGCCCAGGAGCGCCCGGAGCTGGTGCCGCTGTCGCTGGCGCAGCAGCGCATGTGGTTCCTGAACCGCTTCGACAACCGCACCGCGGTCAACAACATCCCGGTGGCGCTGAAGCTCACCGGCGCCATCGACGCGGCTGCCTTCACCGCCGCGCTGGGCGACGTGCTGGCCCGGCACGAGTCGCTGCGCACCGTCTACCCCGAGATCGAGGGCGACGGCTACCAGCGCATCCTGCCGCTGTCCGAGATCGACTTCGAGGTGCGGACCGAGTCCGTCACCGCGGCCGACCTGACCGCGCGCATCACCCAGCTGGCGAGCGTCTTCTTCGACGTCACCCGCGAACTGCCGTTCCGCGCCACGGTGCTGAGCCTCAGCGAGACCGAGCACGTGGTCGTGCTGGTGCTGCACCACATCAGCGCCGACGGCGCGTCGCTGCGGCCGCTGCTGCGCGATGTGGTCGCCGCCTACCTGTCCCGCGCGGCCGGCGAGGCCCCGGCCTGGTCGCCGCTGCCGGTGCAGTACGCCGACTACACGCTGTGGCAGCGCGAGATCCTCGGCGCGGAGACCGATCCCGAGTCGATCGCCGCCCAGCAGATCGGCTACTGGACCACCCAGCTGGCCGACCTGCCCGAGCAGCTGGAGCTGCCCGCCGACCGGCCGCGGCCCGAGGTCGCCACCAATGCCGGTGGCGTGCACGACTTCTCCATCGACGCCGACCTGCACCGCGCCCTCACCGGCGTGGCCCGCGAACACGACGTCACCCTGTTCATGCTGGTCCACGCGGCGCTCGCGGCCTGGTCCGCGCGCCTGTCGCGGTCCACCGACATCGCCATCGGCACCCCGATCGCGGGCCGCGGTGAACGCGCCCTCGACGACGTGGTCGGCATGTTCGTCAACACCCTGGTGCTGCGCAGCGAGGTGCGGCCGGACGCGGCCTTCCGCGATCTGCTCGCGCAGGTGCGCCGCACCGACCTGGCCGCCTTCGCGCACGCCGACGTGCCGTTCGAGCGGCTGGTGGACGTGCTCAGCCCGGTCCGCTCGCAGGCGCACCACCCGCTGTTCCAGGTGGCGCTGACCTTCGAGGCCGCGAGCGCCAAGGACGCGGCCGCCGTCGAGCTGCCCGACCTGGCCCTCGACGTCGTCGAATTCGATCCGGGCACCGCCAAGTTCGACGTGCAGCTCACGGTGAGCGAGCGCGCCGACGGGTCGCTGGGTCTGTCCTGGAACTACGCCACCGATCTGTTCGACGCCGAGACCGTCATCTCCTTCGCCGAGCGCCTGGTTCGCATCCTGCGCGCCGTCGCCGAGGACCCGTCGGCGCTGATCGGTGACATCGACCTGCTGGGCGAGGGCGAACGCCACGACGTGGCCGAGTACTGGGTCTCCGCGGGCGACGACATCGTGGAGCTGGCCGAGACCGCGCGCGCCGCGGTCGCCGAGGCCGAACTCGCCGTCGCCGAGGGCATCTCGGGCATCGCGCCCGAGGCCGCCGCGCTGGCCGCGCTGGGCGGGGCCGCCGAGCGCCTGCCCAACCCCCTCGAAGCGCTGGCGAGCCCGTTCGCCGCGTCCGAGGCCACCATCTCGGGCCTGTTCGACCTGGCCGTGGCCGCCCACCCGGAGCGGGTCGCGGTGCGGTTCGGCGACGAGGAGCTCACCTACTTCGAGCTGGATCGCCGCGCGAACGTGCTGGCGCGCAGGCTGATCGGGGAGGGCGCCGGTCCGGAGTCGCTGGTCGCGGTGCTGCTGCCGCGTTCCGCGGACCTGGTCGTGGCGCTGCTGGCCGTGATCAAGACCGGTGCGGGTTACGTGCCGATCGATCCGTCCTACCCGGCCGACCGCATCGCCTTCGTGCTCTCGGACGCGAAGCCCACCAGCGTGATCACCGACTCGACCGTGCAGGTCGAACTCCCGGCCGAGCTGAACACCGTTCTCCTGGACGGCTTCTCGCTGGAGGCCGGGAACATCGTGGACGCGGCCGACGGCCCCGTCACCGATGCCGACCGCCGTTCGGCGCTGCACCCGGACCACGTCGCCTACGTCATCTACACCTCCGGTTCGACCGGCCGCCCCAAGGGCGTCGCGGTCGCGCACCGCAATGTGGTGCGCCTGATGGCGAACACCGATCGCGAGTTCGGCTTCGGACCCGACGACGTGTGGACGCTGTTCCACTCCTACGCCTTCGACTTCTCGGTGTGGGAGCTGTGGGGCCCGCTGCTCTACGGCGGCAAGCTCGTCGTGGTCGACTACTACGTGTCGCGCTCCCCGGAGCAGTTCCTGGAACTGCTGCGCCGCGAGCAGGTCACCGTCCTCAACCAGACGCCGTCGGCGTTCTACCAGCTGGCCGAGGCCGACCGCATCGCGGCCACCGCCGGCGACCAGCAGGACCTGGCCCTGCGCTACGTCGTCTTCGGCGGTGAGGCCCTCGAGCTGCGTCGCCTCTCGGATTGGGTTGCCCGCCACGGGGATTCCACCCCGTACCTGGTGAACATGTACGGCATCACCGAGACCACGGTCCACGTGTCGGTGCGGGTGCTCGACGCCGACACCATCGCCGCCGCCACCGGTTCGGTGGTCGGCCGGGCCATCGCCGGTCTGCGCGTGTACGTCCTCGACGATCGCCTGCACCCGGTGCCGGTCGGCGTCGCGGGTGAGATGTACGTCGCCGGCGCCCAATTGGCGCGCGGCTACCTGGGCCGCCCGGACCTGTCCGCGGCCCGTTTCGTGGCCAGCCCCTTCGGCGCGCCGGGCACCCGCCTGTACCGCTCCGGTGACGTGGCCCGCTGGAACCGCTTCGGCGAGCTCGAATACCTGGGCCGCGCCGACGATCAGGTCAAGGTCCGCGGTTTCCGCATCGAGCTCGGTGAGATCGAGTCCGCGGTGCTGGCGCAGGCCGGGGTCGCGCAGACCGCGGTCATCGTGCGCGAGGACCAGCCGGGCGATCAGCGCATCGTCGCCTACGTGGTGCCGCAGGACGGTGTCGCGCCCGCCGTGGACGCCGTCCGCGACGGCGCGGCCGAACTGCTGCCGTCCTACATGGTCCCGTCCGCGATCGTGGTGCTGGACCGGATCCCGCTGACCGTCAACGGCAAGCTGGACCGTCGCGCCCTGCCGGCCCCCGCCGCGCAGGCCCGCGCCTTCCGCGCGCCGGAGACCCCGACCCAGGAGACGGTCGCCGCCGTCTTCGCCGAGGTCCTCGGCCTGGAGCGGGTCGGCCTGGACGACGACTTCTTCGATCTGGGCGGCAACTCGCTGATCGCCACCCGTGTCGTGTCGCGCATCGGCGCGGCCCTCGACACGACGGTCGCGGTGCGCACCCTGTTCGAGGCGACCACGGTCGAGGCCCTCGCGGCCCGCATCGAATCGCATGCCGACGGCGCCTCGCGCGCCAAGCTGACCGCCCGCACCCGGATTCCCGGCGAGCCGGTGCCGCTGTCGTTCGCGCAGCAGCGCATGTGGTTCCTGAACCAGTACGACACCTCGTCGGCGGCCTACAACCTGCCGCTGGCAATCCGCCTCACCGGTGAACTCGACACCGCCGCACTGGAACTCGCGGTCGCCGACGTGGTTCGCCGCCACGAGTCGCTGCGCACCAAGTACCCCGAGCACGGCGGCACCCCGACGCAGGTGGTCGTCCCGGCCGAGGAGATCGCCCTCGATCTGCGGCCGGTCACGGTCGCGCCCGCAGATCTGACCGCCACCGTGACCGCGTTCGCCACGCTGGGCTTCAATGTGGCCGAGCAGGTTCCGCTGCGCGCCCGCCTGTTCCGTGCGGGCGGCGAGGACGCCACCGAGCACGTGCTCGTGGTGGTCGTGCACCACATCGCCGGTGACGGCTTCTCCATGTCCCCGCTGGCCCGCGACGTCATGGTCGCCTACACCGCGCGCACCCAGGGCGCGGTGCCCGGCTGGGCCCCGCTGGCCGTGCAGTACGCCGACTTCGCGCTGTGGCAGCGCGAAGTGCTGGGCTCGGAAGAGGATTCGTCCTCGATCATGGCCCGCCAGGTCGCCTACTGGCAGCGCGTGCTCGGCGGCGTGCCCGACGAGCTGGCCCTGCCCACCGACCGCCCGCGGCCGGCCATCGCCTCGCACCGCGGCGCGACCCTGCAGCGGACGCTGTCGCCCGAGCTGATCGCGGCGCTGGAAGACGTTGCCCGCCAGCGTGGTTCGTCGCTGTTCATGGTGATGCACACCGCCCTCGCGGTGCTGCTGGCCCGCCTGTCCGGCGGCGACGACATCGCGGTCGGCACCCCGGTCGCCGGTCGCGGTGAGGCCGCGCTCGACGACCTGGTCGGCATGTTCGTCAACACCCTGGTGCTGCGCACCGGCATCGAGCCCGGCGAGTCGTTCACCGACCTGCTGGACCGCGTGCGCCACACCGACCTCGACGCCTTCGGCAATGCCGACGTGCCGTTCGAGCGGCTGGTGGAACTGCTGGCGCCCGAGCGCTCGCAGGCCCGCAACCCGCTGTTCCAGGTCATGCTGGCCTTCCAGAACCTGGACCGCGCCGGCATCGAACTGCCGGGCCTCACGGTCTCCACGCTGGATCTCGACGAGAACATCTCCCGCTTCGACCTGCAGTTCACGCTGTCGGAGCAGGACTCCGGCATGGCCCTGGCCCTGACCTACGCCACCGATCTGTTCGACGCGGCCACCGCGGCCGGGTTCGCGCAGCGCTGGGTGCGGGTGCTCGAGGCCGTCGCCGCGAACCCGGAGATCGGTGTCGGCGCGATCGACATCCTGGACTCCGGCGAGCGCGCCGATCTGGTGGCCCGGTTCGGCCTGCCCGCCGTCCCGGCGCGCACCCTGCCCGAGCTGATCGCCGACGCCGTCGCCATCGACCCCGCCGCGCCCGCGGTGGTGTTCGAGGGCCGGAGTCTGTCCTACGGCGAGCTGGATGCCCGCTCGAACCGCCTGGCGCGCTTGCTCATCGAGCGCGGCATCGGCGCCGAGGACCTGGTCGCCGTCGCCGTCCCGCGATCGGACGACTCCTACTTCGCCGAATGGGCGGTGTCCAAGACCGGTGCGGCGTTCGTGCCGGTGGACCCCAACTACCCGGCCGACCGCATCGCCCACATGGTCACCGACTCCGGTTCGCCGGTCGGCCTCACCGTGGCGTCGGTGCGCGCGGACATGCCGGACTCGGTCGAGTGGCTGGTGCTGGACGATCTGGATCTGAACGCGTTCGCGGACACCGCGATCGACGCCGCCGAGCGGGTGCGTCCGCTGCGCCCGGAGCACCCGGCCTACGTCATCTACACCTCCGGTTCCACCGGTGTGCCCAAGGGCGTCGTGGTCACCCACGCCGGTCTGGCCAACTTCACCGTCGAGCAGGCCGAGCGCTACGCGCTCGACTCCTCCTCGCGCGCACTGCATTTCGCGTCGCCCTCGTTCGACGCGTCGATGCTGGAATTCCTGCTCGCCATCGGCAAGGGCGGCACCCTGGTGGTCGTCCCGCCGGGCACCTACGGCGGCGAGGAGCTCGCCGAGCTGATCCGCCGCGAGCGGGCCACCCACGCGTTCATCACCCCGGCCGCGCTGTCCACCTTCGGACCGGCGGGCCTGGACTCGCTGCGCGTGCTGGTCGCCGGTGGTGAAGCGGTGCCCGCCGATCTGGTCGAGAAGTGGGCGGTTCCGTTGGCGGACGGCACGATGCGTGCCTTCCACAATGGTTACGGCCCGACCGAGACCACCATCATGACCAACATCAGCGACGCGCTGGTGCCGGGTGACCTGGTCACCATCGGCGGTCCCATCCGGGGCATGCAGTCGCTGATCCTCGACAACCGCCTGCGCCCGGTGCCGGTGGGTGTCGCGGGTGAGCTGTACCTGTCGGGCATCCAGCTGGCGCGCGGCTACCACGCGCGGCCGGGCCTGACCGCTGACCGTTTCGTCGCCAACCCGTACGTGGACGGCGAGCGCATGTACCGCACCGGTGACGTGGTGCGCTGGACCCCGGACGGCCTGGTCGAATACGTGGGCCGCTCCGACTTCCAGGTCAAGGTGCGCGGTTTCCGTATCGAGCTCGGTGAGATCGACGCGGCGCTGGCCTCGCACGAGACGGTCGACTTCGCGGTCACCGTGGGCCACAAGAACGCCGCGGGCGCGACCTCGCTGGTGTCGTACGTGGTTGCCACGCCGGGTCATTCGATCGATGTGGCGACCGTGACGGCGCACGTCGAGCAGCGTCTGCCCGCGTACATGGTGCCGTCCTCGGTCATGATCATCGACCGGGTGCCGCTGACCCCGGTCGGCAAGCTGGACCGCCGGGCGCTGCCCGAGCCGGTCTTCGCCACCGAGGTGGTCTTCCGGGCCGCGCGCAATGCCCTCGAGCAGACCATCGCCGAGGTGTTCGCCGAGGTGCTGGGTCTGGAGCGGGTCGGCATCGACGACTCGTTCTTCGCGCTCGGCGGTGACTCCATCGTCTCCATCCAGCTGGTGTCGCGGGCCAAGGCGCGCGGCGTGGTGTTCTCGCCGCGCGACGTGTTCGAGCAGCGCACCGTGTCCGGTCTGGCCGCCATCGCCGAAACCTCGGACGGCCAGGGCGATTCGGCCCCGCAGCTGACCGAGCTCCCGGGCGGTGGCGTGGGTGTCATGCCGCTGACCCCGGTGGTGCGGTTCATGGCGGGACGGCCGGGCGAGTTCGGCCGCTTCAACCAGACCATGGCGCTGGAGCTGCCGATCGGCATCGACCGCGCCGGCATCGCCGCCACTGTCGGCGCGGTCATCGACCGCCACGACATGCTGCGGGCGCGCCTGCGCCGGGTGCCGGACGCGGACTGGATCGTCGAGACCGCCGCGCCCGGAACCATCGACGCGGATTCGCTGATCGACCGCACCGGGTTCGACGCCGCCGTCACCGACGAGCGGCTGTTCGAGATCGCCGCGGCCGCACTGGATGCCACGCTCGACAAGCTGGATCCGGCCGCGGGCCAGGTCATCCGGTTCGTGTGGCTGGAGCCCTCGGACAACAGCCGCGCCGGACGCCTGATCGTCGCCGGTCACCACCTGGTGGTCGACGGCGTCACCTGGCGAATCCTGGTGCCGGACTTCGTCGCCGCCTGGGGCCAGCTGTCCGCCGGGCAGACCCCCGAGCTGGTCGCCCCCGCCACCAGCATGCGCACCTGGGCGCACGCCCTCGAGCGGGAGGCCGCCACCGAGGAGCGTGTCGCCGAGCTCGCGTTCTGGCGCGATGTCGTCGAGAGCCCGGACCCGCTGCTCACCGAGCGCGCCATGGACCCGGCCGTCGACGTCACCGCGACCATCGTCAAGCACCGCGTCGAGCTGTCGGCCGAGGCCACCCGCTCGCTGCTGACCACCGTGCCCGCCCTGTTCCACGGCGGCGTGAACGACGGTCTGCTGACCGCGCTCGCCTTGGCGGTGGCCAAGTTCCGCGCCGGCAAGGGCCTGGGGGAGAAGTCCGCCCTCGTCCGCCTGGAAGGCCACGGTCGCGAGGAAGAGGTCGTGCCCGGTGCCGACCTGTCCCGCACGGTCGGCTGGTTCACCGCCATCTTCCCGGTGCGCTTCGACCTGTCCGGGATCGATGTGGACGCCGCCCTCACCGGCGGCGCGGCCATGGGCCGGGCCATCAAGACGGTCAAGGAGCAGCTGCTCGCGGTGCCCGACAAGGGCATCGGTTACGGCCTGCTGCGGTACATGAACTCCGACACCGCCGCCCAGCTGCCCAAGCAGCTGCCGGGCCAGGTCAGCTTCAACTACCTGGGCCGGGTCAACGAGGGCGACGTGCCCGAGGCGCTGCGCGGCTTCGGCTGGATCCCGGCGGCCGACCTGGCCGACCTGGCGGGCTCCTACGACGCCGACATGCCCGCCATGGCCCCGATCGACATCAACGCCATCGTCGCGGGCGACCAGCTGACCGCGCAGATCGGCTACCCGAGCACGCTGATCTCCGCCGCGGAGATCGCCGAGTTCGCCGCCCTGTGGGTGTCGGCTCTGGAAGCCGTTGCCGCGCACGCCGATTCGGCCAAGGGCGGGCACACCCCGTCGGACTTCGGCCTGGTCCGCGTCACCCAGCGCGACATCGACGGCTGGGAGAAGCGCTACGGCTCCCTGCACCAGGTGTGGCCGCTGTCCGCGCTGCAGGCCGGTCTGCTCTTCCACGCCCAGCTGGCCGCTACCTCGGTGGACGTGTACACCGCGCAGGCGGTGCTCACCCTCGAGGGCCGCGTCGATGCCGCCCGGCTGCGGTCGGCCGCGCAGGCGCTCATCGAGCGTCACGAGATCCTGCGCACCGCCTACGTGAACGACGCGTCCGGCGTGCCGGTGCAGGTCGTCATCGACGGCGTGCGGGTGGCGTGGACCAACCACGACCTCACCGATATCGCCGACGCCGACGCCCGCGCGGCCCGCGCGGCGGAGATCATCGCCGAGGACCGCGTCCAGCGCTTCGACCTGACCGCGCCGCCGCTCATCCGCTACACGCTGGTGCGCACCGACGCCCACAGCTACCAGCTGGCCGTGGCCAACCACCACATCCTGCTCGACGGCTGGTCCATGCCGCTGCTCATGCAGGACCTGCTGGTGCTCTACGCCACGCACTCCGACACCGCGGTGCTGCCGCCGGTGCGGTCCTACCGCTACTTCCTGGAATGGGTTGCGCAGCAGGATCGTTCGGCGTCGCTGGCGGCCTGGCAGAAGTCGCTGCTCGGCGTCTCCGAGCCGACCCTGCTCACCCGCCCCGACACCGGCCGCGAGATCACCGCGCTGTCCGGCGAGTACTTCTTCGACCTGGACGAAGCCGCGACCGCGCGCCTGACCGGGCTGGCCGCCGAACTCGGCGTCACCCCGAACACCGTGCTCCAGGTCGCCTGGGGCGTCCTGCTCGGCCGCCTCACCGGCCGCGAGGACGTGCTGTTCGGCACCACCGTGTCCGGTCGCCCGGCGCAACTCTCGGGCGTCGAGTCCATGGTGGGTCTGTTCATCAACACGGTGCCGGTGCGGGTCGCCTTCGACCCGGCCGAGGCGGCGAGCACGCTGCTCACCCGCACCCAGGGCGAGCAGGCCGACCTGCTCGACCACCACTACATGGGCCTGGCCGACATCCAGTCGGCCGCGGGCATCGGCGGACTCTTCGACACCCTGGTCGTGTTCGAGTCCTACCCCGTCGACGCCGAGGGCATCCGGTCCCAGGCCGCCGACATCGACGGCATGGCCGTCACCGGCCTGGACGCCGCGGACGCCACCCACTACCCGCTCACCCTCATCGCCCAGCTCGACACCCGGCTGCGCATCCGCGCGGGCTACCTGCGCGACCTGTTCGACGAGGCCACCGTCGAGCGCATCGCGGACCGCCTGATCCGGGTCCTCACCGCGATCACCACCGATCCCGCTGCCGCCGTGGGCGATATCGAGCTGGTCGACGCCGCCGAGCGCACCCAGGTCGTCGAGACCTGGAACGAGACCGCCTTCGACGTCGAGGCCGTGCTCACCGATCGCTCCGCCTCCCCGCGCTTGGCGGCCGAGAACGCCACCCTGGTCGCCATGTTCGAGGCGCAGGCCGAGCGGACTCCCGAGGCGACCGCCGTCGCGTTCGAGGGGACGAGTCTGTCCTACGCCGAGTTCTCCGAGCGCGTGCACCGCCTGGCCCGCTGGCTGGTCGAGCGTGGCGTGGGCGCGGAATCGTTCGTGGCGCTGGGTATGCGCCGCTCGCTGGATCTGGTCGTCGGTATGTACGCGGTCGCCGTCACCGGCGCCGCCTACGTGCCGCTGGACCCGGACCACCCGGCCGAGCGCACCGAGTACATCCTCGAGACCGCCGACCCGGTGACCGTCCTGACCTCCGGCGAGGATCTGCCGGTCGACACCGCGCAGGTGCGCATCGACAAGCTGGACCTGTCCAGCTACTCGGCCGCGCCGCTCACCGACGCCGATCGCCGTGCGCCGCTGCGGGATTCGAACACCGCGTACGTGATCTTCACGTCGGGTTCGACGGGTCGCCCGAAGGGTGTGGCGGTGCCGCATTCGGCGATCGTGAACCGTCTGGTGT